>NZ_JBFAXA010000004.1:0-417941 GCF_040689265.1 Streptomyces sp. NPDC052012 | reverse complement strand
CACGACCCACGGCCGCGACTGACGGTTTCCCATACCCAGACCTACGAGCAAAAGGGCCGACAGTCTCATGATCAGCAGCTTTTGTTAGAGCCAGTAAGACGGCTGCGCCATGACAAGGGGCATGACTGCCTTACCCGGCAGGGTGGCGTATCGTCCGGTTATGGGGATGTTTAGTGTGGCTCATGTGGTGCGCCCCGCAGGAACCGGCGGGACTCGGCTGCCCGTGTGCCGGACGGCACACGGGCAGGTGGCCTGCGAGCGCGACGCCGCTGACAGGCCAAAGGGTTCGGGCGGGTAGCTGATGGACACCGCGTTGGCCGATGTGGTGCGCGAGAGTCGTGCTTCCTGGGGTTTGCTGTATGTCCTGGCGCCGGAGGGGGACGCATTGTGGCTGGCCGTGACGACGGGGCCGTATGAGATCGTCGCCCCGTGGACGCGGGTGGCGGTGACCGAGCCGGTGCCGGTGGCGGACGCTGTGCGCGAGCGTCGCCTGATATGGATCGGTGGCCGGGAGGAGATGGCGCGCCATTACCCGCGGCCGGCACTCGTACTGCCTTACGACTTCCTGCTGGCGGCCGTTCCGGTCGCTTCCGGCGCCACGGTCTGGGGTGGGCTGGTGCTCGTGTGGTCCGCTGATCACCCGCCGCAGCTCAGCCGTGACGAGCAGGACGCCGTCCAAACGGGCTGCCGCCGCCTGGGCGAACTCTGGCAACAGGCCGCGGACCGCGGTGACCCGCCGGTGCCCCCAGCCCGGCCGCGCACCGTGCCGCCGTCACCGGGTCGGACCGTCCCACCCGCTGAGGCACAGGCGATCGCGGCATTCCTCGACCGTCTGCCCGAAGGGGCTTGCGCACTGGATCTGAGGGGCCGGATCACCTTCATCAGCCCGGCCGCCGCCGATCTTGTCGGTGCCGACGCGGGCGACCTGCTGGGCGCCCTGCCCTGGGAGGCGTTGCCGTGGATGGACGTGCCCCATGTCGAGGACCGGTACCGTGCCGCCCTGATCAGCCAGCAACCCCAGGCCTTCACGGTTCTGCGCCCGCCGGACGCGTGGTTGTCGTTCGAGCTGCACCCGGACTCCTCCGGCATCAGCGTCCGCATCACCCCCGCCAGCAAGTCCCACCCCGCCGACAAGGCCCAGGACCCCCGTGCCCCAACGACAGCACCTGCTGCGGGCCCAGGCCGAGCCACCGTGCTATATCACCTGATGCATCTGGCCACCAACCTCACCGAGGCCGTCGGCGTGCAGGACGTGGTCGACCAGACCGCCGACCAGCTCATGCCCGCTCTCGGTGCACAGGGCATGGTGCTGATGACCGCCGAGGACGGACGCCTGAAGATCCTCGGCTACCGCGGCTACAGCACCGAACTGATGAACCGCTTCCACGCATCCCCCCTGAGCGCGGACATCCCCGCCGTCAGGGTCCTGACCACCGGCGTCCCCGGGTTCTTCCCGACCTTCGCCGACCTGAAGCGCTCCTACCCGGCCACCGCGCACGAGGACGACATGGCCGCCTGTGCTGTGCTGCCGCTGATCGCCTCCGGCCGCCCCATCGGCTCCCTCCTCCTCGCCTACGACCGGCCCCATCCCTTCCCGCCCAGCGAACGCGCCGTCCTCACCTCCCTGGCCGGCCTGATCGGCCAGGCCCTGGACCGTGCCCGCCTCTACGACAGCAAACACAATCTCGCCCATCGCCTGCAGTCCGCTCTCCTGCCCCACAACCTGCCACGCGTTCCCGGCCTGCAGGTCGCCGCACGCTACCTGCCCGCCGCTCGCGGCCTGGGCATCGGCGGCGACTTCTACGACCTCATCCGCCTCGACGAGCACACCGCGGCGGCCGCGATCGGCGACGTACAGGGCCACAATGTGGACGCCGCCGCCCTCATGGGGCAGGTCCGCACCGCCGTTCACGCCCACGCCACCGTCGGCGCATCACCGGACCACGTCCTGGCCAGCACCAACCGCCTCCTCACTGACCTCGACCCCGGCCTGTTCAGCAGTTGCCTCTATGCCCACCTGGACCTCGGCCGACGACGTGCCTGCCTGGCCACCGCCGGACACCCGCCCCCCCTGCTGCGCCACGCGGACGGACACACCAAACTCCTCGACGTCCCACCCGGACTGCTCCTCGGCATCGACCCGGACACCCAGTACCCTGTACTGGAATGCGGCCTGCCGCGCGACGGTGTGCTCGTCCTCTACACGGACGGACTCGTCGAGGCGCCTGGAGTCGACCTCGACGATGCCACCGCCGCCCTGGCCGGACTCGTCGAACTAGCGGATCCGACCGACCTCGATGCCATGGCCGACGACCTCATCCGGCACGCCCCCGCACCCAGCGACGACATCGCCCTGCTGCTCATCAACCTTCAATCTGCCCCTGACAATGACGACTTCGGTCGCTTGTTGGGCCGATAGCTGGGGCCGTTCGTGATCACCTGGTGGCTGGCGTTGATCAGCGTATCCGAAGCCGATCTCGCCGTGGACTCCGGCCAGGCCCTCCTGGGCCTCGGCGACATCGGCCGCGCTCACCGGCTGATTACGGAAGGCGAAGGCCGCTGCCCCCAGCCCGGGACCAGACCCGCGGGGTGTTTCTCGCCTACCGTGCCGCGAGCTACCTCGATCTGAAGGAACCCGAGCCCGCGGCGGCCGCTGCTACCAAATCACTGCTCCTGGCACGTCGCATCGGAGCACCCCGGTGCGTGCAGCTTGTCGACGACCTTCTCCCGCTTCCAGCACTACCAGGACGCCCAAGGCGTTCCGGAACTCCTCCAGCTCGCTGCCGCATAGCAGGAAGGGGCGGATCCGATGACCACCGACGCGGGGCTCCCCTCGGTCAGAGAGTCCCTCCAGCTCGCGCTCCTGGCAGAACCCGAGGGCAGTCCGCTGGTCGACGAAGTCGCGGAAGCCGCCGCCGACCACTACCACCTCAACTACAGGAAGCACCCGTCCCGGTGCTGTTTCGGGAGGTCCACGTGGCCCGCACACTGCTGGCCAGGCTGCTCTCTCCCGGCTCGGAGGGCACCGAGCTGCACCGCCAGGTCGGCCGGCTCTCAGGGCTGCTGAGCAACTTAGCTTTCCACCTGGACGACCCGGCCGGGGCGCGCACCCACCTGGGCACCGCCGTGTCGTACGCAACCGGTGCAGTGACGCCACGCTTGCGGCCTGGGCATATGGGGGGCAGAGCATGAGCTCCGTCATCTCGGCGAAGACGTCAGAGGGGAAGCCATTGCCCTGTTGGGCGTACTGCTTGAGCCGCTCGAACCTCTCCCTGCCCCGCTTCTTCAGCTCCTGCTTCGTGACGACCACGCACGCCGACAGGAATCGGTCGATCGCGCTCAGGAGAGCCGGGTCATCCAGCCACGGCACACATCCAAGGACAGCGGGTCCGAGGGACCGGTACTGCCTCCATCAGCCGTCGGGATCGGTGAGGAACTCGTCCATCCCCTTATTAATCTAAACCTGGTGCCGGTGTGCCCCTTCGCCCCAGCCCGTGGCATTCCCCAAGCCAGGGGCGATGCGTTGGCTGTGAGTCGGAGCATGGCTGTCCCGTGCTGGGGCCGTGACCGGTAGTGATCGGCTGCCGCGGCGATGTTGGTCCAGCCCGCTCGGCGCACGAGTCTGATGGCTAGATTACGCAGGGTGGCCATGGCGCGGGGTGCGGTGCCGGTGCGTATGCCCGAGGCGCCCTCACCGAAGGTCACGTCTCTGACGTGGTGCAGGGCCTCAACTGACCGATGATTCTTGACGAGTTCGGCGAGTTACGCCGGGCTGGCCTGTTCGGGCGGGAGGCTGGTGACCGCGTAGACGGTCTTCATCTCGACCTTGCCGGTCTTCCGGTCGGTGCGGCGACGCTTGATCTCCATTGCGTGGGCGGCGTACGGGAAGGGCAGGGCGGGACGGACGGTGCCTCTTCAGGCGGCGGACCTCGCGGCGGCCGTGCGCGGCTCCGATGGCGCGGGCCTGCAGGGGGATCTGACGCCACGGCAGGTGTGGCAGCTGATTGCGCAGCTTCTTCTGATTCCCCTCGATCACCAGGAGGTAGTGGCCGCCGGCGGCCATGACGTGTCCGGCGTGGGCGCGCTACGTGTGCATCGCATCTGCGGTGACGACGACACCGCGCAGGTCGATCCGGTCCAGCAGCGGGGCAGAGGCAGGGATTTCATTGCTCTTCGCGGCGATCTGACGCCGGGCGATCACGGTCTGGCAGGCGTGCAGCGCGGCGGCGAGCAGGTGGACGGCTGCGCCGTCGGTGCGGGATCCGCGCACGGTCTTGCCGTCGACGGCCAGGCCGACCAGCGTGTCGCCGGGTTCGTCGACCGGGTCCGTGGCGTACCGGGCGAGCCAGGCGCCCACGGCGTCGTCGAGCGCGTCGCCGTTTAGTACTCCAGCAGCACTTTGATGTTTCCCCTGTTCAGGGGCGGTTTGGGTGAGTGTAGAGGGTTGCGTGGCGGTCCGTGTTCTCTTTCCCAGACCGCCCCTCGAACGTGTGCAGCCGCCGCTGATAGTGACAGCGGCGGGCGACGGCTTGGCGCCGTCGGCGCCAGTGTGACCACCTCAGTGCGCGTGCGCTGATGAGGGACTGATGAGCGCGTGTGGAGGGTGGGTGGCCAGTTGCCAGGAGCCGCCGAACTTCTGCCACGGTGAGGGGCGCGAGGCAGGAACCGTTTCTGCTGCCCCTTTTGCCGCAGCATCGGCTGCCATGACGGCCAGGAAGGCATGTGCCAGCATGGCCAGGGTGACGTGCCGCATCCAGCCGGTGTAGCGGCGGACTTCGTACTGGTCGAGGCCGCATTCGTTCTTGGCAGCCTGGAAGGCTTCCTCGATGGCCCAGCGCGTCCCGGCGACGCGGACCAGGTGCTCGACCGTGGTGCCGAGCGGTGCGTGGGCGAGGAAGTAGGCGATCTCATCGGGCTTGCTGATGCTGCGGCGTGCCAGTGCCCACCGCTGGTGGGTGGGCATCTCGCCATCGAAGTTCTCGATGGAGGTGATCTGCAGGGCGGCCCAATGATAGATGCGCGGGCCCTTGGCGCCGTCACCGCACGAGTGTCTCTCCCACGCTTCGTCAGGTGCCTGGGAGAAGAGATGGTCGATGCGTCCGAAGTGAGGCACCTGCTGGGACTTGGGGACCGCGAGCACATAGCCCAGGCCGATCTCCTCCAGTATGCGGCGCAGCCGACATTCCTGGCCGTAGGCGGAGTCCGCAGTCACCCAGGCGATCGGCAGTGGCGAGGAGATTGCCCGCAGGACCATCGCCTTGGCCAGGTCGGGCTTGGTGGCGAAGGTCCGCTCGTCGGGGATGTGGGCGGCGCGGCAGCGGTCGCGGTCGTCGGTCCAGGACTTCGGCAGGTACAACTCTCGGTCCACCAGGGCGCGCCCTTTCCTGGTGGCGTAGGCGGCGAACACGCCGATCTGGCAGTTCTCAGTGCGGCCGGCGGTGCCGGAGTACTGGCGCTGCACGCCGGCCGAGGTGGTGCCCTTTTTAAGGAAGCCGGTGTCGTCGAGGATGAGGATCCCGTCGGGTTCACCGAGTCGTTCGGCTACGTAGTGCTGAAGGTCGTCGCGGAGCTCATCGGCGCTCCAGCGGGCGCCGTTGAGGAGCCGCTGGAGGCGGTCGGGTGTGCGGTGTCCCGCGTATTCGGCCAGCTGCCAGCCGTTTTTGCGGCCGACCGGGCCCAGTAGTCCACGGATGTAGTCACGCATCCGGCGACGTGGCTCGACGCGCTTGAAGCGGTGGCCAGTACGCAGGAACAGTTCCTCGAGCTCGTCGTTCCAGATCTCAACTGCACGCTCGTCGATCACGCCGGGAGGCTGCCCGGACCGCTGTCACTATCAGCGGCGGCTGCACACGTTCGAGGGGCGGTCTGGGAAAGAGAACACGGACCGCCACGCAACCCTCTACACTCACCCAAACCGCCCCTGAACAGGGGAAACATCAAAGTGCTGCTGGAGTATTAGTACTCCAGTGCGGTTTTGTGATCTATGTGGTGGAGGGGGCGGAGATCCGTCGTCGGTAATGGCTCCGGCGAGCTGTGGCCTGATGGAGCCTGCGCCAGGTCGACCAGGCCAACAGCTTGTTCAGGGTGGTGAGTGGGATCAGCAGTGCCCCGAGCAGGTGGCGGATCTCAGACACGGTCAGGTCGATCGGTTCGCTGCTCCGGGCGGGGCGGTTCGACTCGGCCGGTCGGGTCGGCCTTGCGTCGGCAGCCAGGACGGTGAGGAAGGCCAGCGCGAGCATGGCCAGGGTGATGTGCCGGTGCCATGCGGTCCAGTGGCGGACCTGGTAGTGGTCCAATCCGACCTGGCCCTTCGCCGCCTGGAAGCACTCTTCGATGCACCACCTGGTGCCGGCGACCCGGACCAGCTCAGACAGTGGCACTCGCTGTGGGGCCCAGCAGAGGTAGAAGGCAAATTCGCCGCTGGTGGGGTTGCGGCGGATCAGTAGGTGGCGGTGACCGTCAGCGCCGATATCGATCCAGGCCCAGTCGTAGGAGCGGGGGCCCTTCGCTCCGGCTCCGGCACTTTGCCGGTGCCAGGCCGAGGCGGGCAGGTAATCGGCGGCGACATCCGCTCGGAGTGTGGAGCGGTCCTGATTGATCCGCACCCGAGTGCTGCACGCGACGGCGAGGACGTAGCCGATCCGGCGGGATTCCAGCAGCGCCCGCAGGCCCGGATCCTGGCCGTAGGCCTCGTCGCCGGTCGCCCATGAGGTGGTGATCCCGGCGTCCAGCGCAGCCTCGATCATCCGCCCGGCCAGGGCGGGCTTGGTCGCGAAGGCCACGTGGTCGGGGACGCCGGCCCCGGCCCGGCGCTCGCCGTCCTGGCCCCAGGCTTGCTCTGGCAGATACAGACGGCGGTCTATCAAGGCCCGCCCGTGACGGGAGGCGTAGGCGAGGAACACGCCGACCTGGCTGTTCTCGATCCGTCCGGCAGTTCCGGTGTACTGCCGCTGAACCCCGGCCGAACCGCGGCCCTTCTTCAAAAATCCGGTCTCGTCGACGATCAGCACGGCGTCGTCGGCGCCGAGATGCTCGACGACGTAGGCACGGACGTCGTCGCGGACCTCATCGGCACTCCAGCGCGCGGTTCGTAGCAGGCGCTGCATCGGTCCAGGGCGGGCATGGCCAGCCTGTTCGGCCAGCCGCCAGCAGTTCTTCCGGTCGACGCCGGAGAGTAGTCCGAACAGGTAGGCGCGGGCCGTCGCTCTCGGCTCGACCCGGCGGAAACGGCCAGCGATCCTCGACATGGCCTGGTCGAACATCGCCCGCCAACGGGCTGCACCTATGCTGTGGTCCGCGGCCACCGCACGATCTTCAAGAGTCCACACAACCCTTGATCATCTCGCAGTGGCCGCGCTCAACTGCCGTAGTACTCACCGTCGTCGCCTTGCACTCGAGCCTCCAAGAGCCTGGCAAGCTCACACATCTTGGCAATCAACACGTCGCTCGGGTGCTTGGCGCTGACCAAGCCCTGATCCCAGTGCAGCACCTCGATCCCGTCCTCCCGTTCCGACCGCGTCGTCATCAAAGCCGAGGAAAAGGCATCGCCGGGCCAGCCATCGGGGATGGGCTGCATGACCAGATCGGGATCGGCGGCAACAACGCACTCCCACTCCTGCCGACTGATCTCAGAGCCCTCCTCGTCCCACCAGTCGTCACGCCGCGTGATGTGCAGTTCATACCCCATGCACAGCACCGTACGAGGAAGCACTGACAGAGCCGCCGATCACGAAACCACACTGGAGTATTAGACGGGCAAGGAGCCGTTCCAGTGTGGATGCGTTCGGCGCATTGGAGGTCAGTCCGAGTTGTTCGCGCAGGTCGTAGTCGGTATCGGCGGCGAAGCGGCCGACGGCGGCCGGGGACGTAGCTCCGCCGAGGACGGCGACCAGGCACAGCGCGAGCAGGGAGCCCAAGCGGTAGCGACGGGCCCCGGACCCGGCGGGATCGGGTATCCGCCCCAGCACCTCGGCGAGGGAGGTGAACTGCTGCGGTTCCGTATCCGGGCAGGCGGAGTCGATGTCCTCTCAGTGGGCGCTGCAGGACACCGATCATTGAAGATGGCACACAAACGCGACCCCTGTTCGTGATCAAAGGCTTCGACAACCATGATCATCGGGGGTCGCGTCTCTCGTCGCTTGAACCAGGCGAACCACGGACAGCGGCGCCGACACAGGCGATCAACTCATCTCACCGGCCGAGAACGCATCAGCCCTGGTCGCTGAACCAGTCGCCCGTGTCCGTCAGGACACCACCCCCCATGGCCCGAAGCCGCCGTTGGCGACCTCGAGGTAGAACCTCCGCAGGAGCCGGGGCATAGGGTGCCCCACCATCTGTCCGGCCGCCCTGATGTCCTCCGCGGACGCAGGGTCTGGCAGTTCCCGGTCTGCGACATGCGCACGGACAGCCAGGATGAGGTCGTCGTCAGTCACAAGCAGATCTTCGACCACCTCAGACAGCCTGTCGATGAGTAACCTCCCGTTCAACGCCGCCCTGAGAAGGAGCTACAGCCCTGTCAGGGGACGTCTTGGCTACACCTCACACCACTCCCCCAGATGACTGACCGTCCACGTCTGGAGGAAGTCGTGCATCAGGTCCCACGCCCGATCGGCATCCAGGACAAAGTCACCCGTGAACACAGCGAGGTCGTCCATGATCGGAACTTCGACCTCGGTACCCGAGGGCACGGTGCCGTCACCCACGAGCAGAGACATCCGCTCAGCATCACTCATCAGTTGGACGACCGCATGACCTTCTCGGAAGGCCAGCATCACCACCGGGAACTCCCTGTACGACGACCGAACCTCGACGTACCCCTGGCCACTGGAACGCAGGTCGTTGAAGCGGTCTGACAGTTCCTTCATCTCTGAACGTCTCTCCACCGGATCGAACCGTCCCGATTCCGGCGACGTCGCCGCCCACACCATGCTCATCCAGCTCCCTCTTCCGCACAGGTCATCGCCCCAGACCACGCGTCGACTCTGTGGCTACAGAACAGGGGCGTCGAATCCAGCAGGCTGTCACCTGAGTTCAACGGCGTACACGGCGCCGGGGAATTCCCATCCATCGGTGCCTTCGCCGATGTCCGCCACGATGATGTCGTCGATGAAGTGATCCTCGAAGTCGTCGTCGGTGAGCTCGCCGGCCAGCCAGAGTTCCTCGATCGCGTCCCAGTAGCCCCTGCTGCCGTCGATGCGCAGCGGTGCCGCCCGCCGGTTGCCGCGCTCGCGTTCGTCGTCGCCCGTCTTCACCAGGCCGCTGATCTCGAACTGGCCGTTCTTGAAGCGGTCGGGGATGGGGTCGGCGGGGACGACGGCGGCGTTCTCGTAGGCGGTGTGGATGAGGTCACGGTAGCTGCGGCGGATGTTGTACTCGGGGTCGGACAGCCAGTTGATCAGGGTCTTGGTGGTGACGTGGAGGCCGGCGTCCGCCAGGGCCTGGTAGCCGCGGTGGGTTGCGGTGAGCTGGCTGAGCTGGGCGTGCCAGTGCTTGGCGGTGTAGGTGGACAGCCGGTGGCGGGGGGTGACCTGGGAGCGCAGGAGACTGCTCAGTGCGGCGCCCAGGGAGCGGCCGTGGCCGGTGGGTCCCGCCATCAGTCGTCGCCCTCAGGGATGATCTCGCCGCGCTGAACGAACTTGGCCTTCACTTCACCGAAGCCGGTTCCGACCCGGTACGTGGCAGGCGGCGTGCCGGGAGGCGTCCAGAAGACGGCCGCGTCGACGTTGCGCAGTGCGAGGAGCGTGTGGCCTTGCTGGACGGCTCTGAAAGCCACGCTCCAGTGACGGACGGACGCCTCGGCCACCATGCTCATGCGCCAGTCGGGCCGCCAGAACGGAGACTTCTGTTCCTGACGCTTGGGCCACAGCAGGCGCAGCGCGATGGAAAGGCGCGTCTTGTATGCCTTGTAGGGCTCGCCGCCGACCTGGATGAGTTCGGTCCGTGCCTTGCGGGTGGCCTCATAGAAGGGCTTGAAGAGCGACTCATTGGCCTTCCCGGTCCACGAGTCGTGGATGGTCGGCGCGGCCTCGAGGTGGCCTTCGCGGACGAGTTTCTCCAGCTGCCTGATGTGAGGGGTGGTCACCCATACGCGGCCCTGGTCGTCGGGTCGTTCGATGATCCGCCCCAGGGGGTGCGGCATGTCGGTGCGGTTCCACTCCGGGATGTCGATGAGGTAGATGCCGGCCTTCGTCTTGTCGAACGCGTCGAGCGGGCCGGTGTGCAGAAGCTTGTTCGGGGCCAGAGGGACGGCCGAACAGGCGGAGGGATAGCTACCGTTCCGGTCGATCAGGCACATCACGCCCTCGCCGAATGAGGCGGGCACGTCGAGCTTGTCACGCCGCACGCGCTTGCCGTTCGCCTTGGTGTGAGCGACGCGGGTGAGGGTGACGTCGGGGTGCACCCAGCGGGGCTCGCCGTCCATGTCCTCGCTGATCAGGGGCCACGGGCCACTGTCGCGTTCCTCGGTGCGGATGACCGGGATCGGGTGCATCTTCGAGCGGTCGACCGCATCCCTGAGGATCCTCAGGGCGGGGAAGACGTGGCCCTCGGGCTCGTCCCCCTCATCCCCCGGCGCCAGATCGTCCTGGCTGTCTTCCTCGTCCTTCGCCAGCTCGTCTGGCTCCTGCCCACGGTCTGCCGGGGCGAGTGCTGTGGCACCGGCAGCAGCGGCCTGCCCGGCACTTGCGGCGGAGTCAGGGGACATCGGTGTGCGGTACGCCTGCAGCGCGGCGGCGAGGCGGTGTCCCTCGGCGGTATCCGGCATCCGCGAGACCGCCGCGGCGGCCTGGAGCAACGACGGCAGGATGCTCTTGAGGGCTTCCTGGTCGCCGCCGACGACTGCGGTCCGCCATGCCGCCAGCTCGTGGGTGAGGGCGGCGGGAATGCCCTGGTGTCCGCCGGAGGTGTAGGGGAGAGCGGCTTCGGCCAGTTCCCTCGCAGCAGCCGTTCCTGCGGCGGTCGGCGAGGGCGTCGGGCTGTGGGTGCGGTCGGGGGGTACGGCTCCGGCGTCGAGGAAGCGGGCGTGCAGCAGGTCGGGCCGCAGATACGCCGAGCCGATCGCGCCGAAGTCGCGCTCCGTGACCGTCACCTGGACCTTGAACGGGTCCTCAGTGGGCGTGAGCCTCACCAGGACGTCGGCATCGAGGAGACCGAGCAGCGCCGGGTCATCGCTGTCGACGATGGCCAGGACCGGGACGTGCAGCGTGCGGGCGAGGGAGGCCAGGACCTGAGAGGCAGGCGGCAGACGGTCGCCGGACAACGGCAGACGGGCGCTAGGCGTGGCCTGGAACCGGTCCACGACCACGAGGGCCAGGTCCTCAACGTGAGGGGCGGTCTCCGCGATGGCCTCGGCCGTCAGTTCACTGCCGTCGTCGATCAGCAGGGGCGCCTGGACAAGTTGCTGGGCGACCTGCTGCTCGCGCTCGGTGAGGCGGCCCTGCTTCAGACGCGGGTAGTCGCCGCCGGTCTCAGCGGCGAGTATGCGGCGCATGATGTCGGCCCGGTTCGGGCCCGATGCTGCGTACAGGACCTTGCGGCCGTCGACGAGCGCGGTCTGTCGTGCGGCGGCCAGCCCCAGCAGGCTCCCACCGACGTTCGGGGCCGCCGCCACCAGTGTCAGCCGACCGGACGGCAAGCCGCCCGTCGCGGCGTCGAGGCCGGACAGTCCGAACAGAGGGCCGGTGGCCTGACCGGAGGTGAGTACGGCGCCGATGGCGTCGCCCAGCGTGGCGAGCCTTCGAGGGGTACTGTCGCGGTCCGGATTGCCTTGGCTGTTCACCGCATCTCCTGTGGGCGCCGGGCCTGTGGGCGTGGCTGGAAGTGATGAGTGTGGAGCGGAGACCGCGTCAACGGGCAGCAGTACCGCGACCGGAGTGGTGTTCCGCAGGAGTACCTGGGGCTGCCCCTGAGCCGCCCGTGTGACGAGGTCACCGAAATCCTTCTGTGCTGCGCTCAGCACATGAGCCGGGAATGCGTCAGCCTTGCGGGCTGCCGGAAACCGGTCCAGCGGCGCCAGCAGAGCGCGATCCTGCCGCTTGTGGATCAACGTAGTCCGGCCTTCATCTTCGGCGAGCCTCACCAGTGAGTACAGCGCGCTGCGGGCTGCGGTCGCGTTCACCGCGGCATCCGCCCGTGACGACTGACTTTGATCCACTCATCCTCCAAAGCCCTCCAACTCTCCTGTATGGTAACAGCCTTCACTCATCCAATCGGACATAGTCACACAGTTTTCCGTCATTCCCACTCACTTATCGCTGGTCGAACGCTCAAGTGCTGCGGAGGGCAGAACGAAGGTCAGCCCCGCCCGTCCCGTCTCCTGCTCCGCCCGGCGAGCGACGGCATCTCGCCGAAGTACCAGGTCAGCACTGCACCGTCAGCCACACCCAGCGTCGCCACCTTCTCGCCGCGCTACCGCCACGCCGTCGGCGTCAAGGCAGGGCAGAAGTCTCCGGCAGCGGGTGCGGAGAGCGCGCGCGAAGCATCACGAGTGTGGTGAGGCCAGCCCCGGCGGCCGGGGGTCCGGCTTGACCTGTCGGCCGGTGGCTGCAGACGGCGTCAGCGCGGGAACGCCTCGGCGGCCCACGCGTAGGGCAGCCGCGGCATTCGGCGGGCACGCGTGCCCCGGGTCGGCGCTTCACCGGGAACGCCCCACGAGACTCTGGCACGCGCGCCAGGCCACGGCTACCGTCCTGCCCACGGTCCCGGACCCGCGCGCGGGAGGTCGTGGCATGACGAGTGAGGGGGCGCGCGAAAGCTCCGTGGCTGCCACCGCGCTGGGCCAGGCCGTCACGCAGGCAGGGCATGCGCCAGAACGCCGAACGCCAGGCGTGAACGGCGGCGACGGCCGGAGCGCCGCGATGGGCGGCGGGCACCAGGCCGCCTGCCGTGTCCGGCTCTCCGCTCCCGCAGGACGCGGTAGTTCGTCCTCCGCCTTCCTCGCGTTGCGCAGGTCGATGGCTCGGATCGGCACGGCCTGGATGAGTCCCTACCTGTAGGGCTGGTCACCGACGGGCTCATCGAACGTCGTCACGAAGACATCGAACGGTCGTTGCGCCGACTCACTGAGCTCACCTTCACGCCGGCCGCGCCCCCTCAGCAGGCTCTCGACACCTTGCCTCCCCGGCCTCGGCACCGCCCACGCGAAGGACGATGTCGCCCCTCCTTGCGGCCCGTGTGCGGGCCAGGCCGTGTTCGAGATGTGCAGTCCCAGACCGTTCAGTCCGCTGGCTGCATATCCTTGCGACCATGACTGCCCGGCCTCCCGAGCCCTCTTCGCGCCCTACGCCATCAGGCGAGCTGCGCGCCTCTGACGACGACCGCGAAGCAGTGGTGGAGCAGTTGCGTGATGCGGCGGCCGAGGGGCGAATCGATCTCGATGAGCTGGATGCGCGCCTGGAGCAGGCACTGAAGTCCAGGACTCACGCCGAGCTGGCCGTCCTGACCGCAGACTTGCCGAGGCCGCAATCCTCGGAGGACCGGCCGCCGCTGGTCCTCAAGGGCGGCATGTTCGGCGCGTCCCGGGGCCCCGGGCGCTGGGACGTTCCCAGGCATGTGATCGCTCACGGAGGCGTGGGGGGCGTGAAGATCGACTTCACCCGGGTCGAGTGCCGCCTCACGGAGGTCACAGTGGAGGCGTACGGGGAGACATCTGGTGTCACGATCGTCATTCCCGACGGCTGGACCGTGGACACCAGCGGCATGGATCCCGGCGTCGGCGGCCTGAAGGACGAGACCACATCCGACCGGCTCCCGCGAACTCCGCTGATCCGGCTCACCGGGTCCGGTGGCCCGGGAGGAGTGGTCATCCGCCACCCCAACCACCGGGAACAGCGCAAGCTGCACAGCAACCCGACGCAGGGCTAGGGCGCGTGCGGTGCCGAGGCGTTGATCAAGACCTGGAACGATCTTGGCGTGCCTCGTGGGGACCTGACGGCACAACAGTGGGCGCCACTGGAGCGGCTGCTGCCGCCGATACCGACGGAGCGACCGCCACGGGATCGGCGGCAGGTCTTCGACGGATCTGGTGGCGCGCTCGCACGGGCTCACCGTGGCGGGACATACCCGAACGCTACGGCCCGCGGGAGACCGCAGACACGCTCTGCGCCGCCAGCAGATCGACCATCAGCACCGCCCACGACCTGAACCGGTTCTGCGCCGCCCTGCTGGGAGGCCGTCTGCTGGCTCCGGCGCAGCTCGACGAGATGACATCCCGCCCGAACTCGGCGGGGGCGTGAGGTATGGACTGGGTCTGGCCCAGATCCCACTGCCCTGCGGCGGCCACTACTTCGGCCACCGGGGCGAACTCCTCAGGCCACCGCCCACCTCACCGAAGCAGCGCCGGGCGGGACGACGGGGCCTGCGCCTGTGGCCAATCGGCGCCGCGTCGGCACGATGGCACTCAGGCGCTCGAGCAAGCCGTGAGCATGCGCGACGACTGGGGCGGACAGTTCGAGGAGCTGCTGCTGCCCGGCGGCGTCATGGGCTCGGCCGGCGTCCAAGCCCTCACGCTGCGCCGAGCGAGCTCGTTCCCGCTCAGCGTCGGCTGCTGAGGGCCTGTTGTGCGGCGTGGAGGCAGGCAGTGATGGCGGGATCTTCCTGGGTGGTGGTCCGGGTGAGCGCCAGGATGGTGCGCTGCATGCGGGGAGCCAGCCGCAGTCCGGCGACGCCTGGTTGCTCCTGCGCGAGACCGGCGGGCAGGAAAGCCACGCCGGCACCGGTGGCGACGAGCGCGGCCAGGATGTGAAGTCCTTCGAATTCCCAGCGCCGCGGGGGTGTGGCGTCGATAGCGGTCAGATACCGGTCGCCCGCGGCTCGGGAGAGCTGCCCGACGGGGGCGCACAGCCAGGTGTGGTCGTGGACGATCTGTCGCAGCCGCGCGGCGGTGGCCGGGCGGGGCTGCTCGGCGAACGGATGGTCCGCCGGGACCGCCAGGACGATGTCCTCGCGGCGCAGGCGGTGGACGGACAGACCGGTGTCCTCGGCTGGCGGGTGTGCGGACCAGTCGTCGATGACGGCGAGGTCGTAGCGGCGGTCCAGAACGGCTGCGGCGGCGGTGGTCGAACCGGTCTCGTGAGCGACGACGTTCAACTCCGGGTGCGCGCGCTGCAGCGCGGCCAGGTAGGGAGCGAGAGCGGGGGCCAAGGCGTGGATGCAGCTGACGGTCACCCGGCCGCTGACGGTGCCGATGCGGGCGCGCATGCGGCTCTGGGCGGTTTCCGCGGCGGCGAGGATGCGTGCGGCGTGCTCGGCCAGTTCGCGTCCCGCGTCGGTCAGGCTCGCACGCTGGGCGGTGCGCTCGATCAACGCGACGCCGGCCTCCCTTTCCAGAGCGGCCAGTTGCTGGGAGATCGCCGACGGCGAATACCCCAGGTCGGCGGCCGTGGCAGTGATGGTGCCCAGGGCAGCGAAGCGGCGCAGGATCTCCAGCCGCCGCAGGTCCAGCATCAGTTCCCCTTAAAGCCTCCAGCGCGTTTTCGCGCTGTTGCTGATGCTACGTCCTCGGGCACGCTGAGCGTGTGCCCGGCAGAGCGCCGCGGCACCACGCCACGCCACGCCACCGGCACTCGGTACCGAACAGGACGGTTCCTCATGACCACCCACTCCGCCACGCTCGCCATCGACGAGGCCGTTCAGGCCCGCCGTGCAGCCGGGCACGACGTACTCCATCTGGGATTCGGGGAGGCCGGGGTGCCGGTCGCCCCGGGCCTGGTCGAAGTACTCGCCGACGCCCACCTGCGCAACGGGTACGGCCCGGTTGCCGGCTCACCCCAGGCCCGGGCCGCCGCCGCGGGCTGGTTCACCAGACGCGGCCTGTCCACCGAACCGGGCCAGATCCTCTTCGCGCCGGGCAGCAAGCCTCTGCTCTTCGCCCTGCTGGCCGCGATCGGCGGTGACGTGGTGCTGCCCCGCCCCTCGTGGGTCTCCTACGCGGCCCAAGCCGCCCTGCTCGGCCGCCGCGTCATCTCCGTGCCCATCCCAGCTGAGGCCGGCGGCATTCCCGACCCCGAGCTGCTGGAACAGGCCCTGCGACAAGCCGCTGCGAACGGGGCCCGGCCGGGCGTACTGGTCCTCACCGTCCCGGACAACCCGACCGGCACCGTCGCCCCCGCGGAACAGGTCGAGGCGGTCTGCGCGATCGCCGACCGCCACGGCCTTGCGGTCATCAGCGACGAGATCTACGCCGAACTGAGCCACCTTGGCACCGCCCCCAGCCCGGTACACAGCCTGGCCGAGCGCACCGTCGTCACCACCGGGCTGAGCAAGTCCCTGGCCCTGGGCGGCTGGCGCATCGGCTTCGCCCGCACCCCAGCGAGCAGCTGGGGACGGCGCCTGCACCAGGAACTGACCGGGGTCGCCAGCGAAATCTGGTCCAGCCTCGCCGCCCCCATGCAAGCCGTGGCCGCCCACGCCCTGAGCGACCCGACAGAGGTCACCGCACACATCGCCGCCGCCCGCCGTCTGCATGCCCGTATCGCCACCGAGGTGCACACACGGCTGCTCTCGGCAGGAGCACAGTGCCGCCCTCCCCAGGCCGGCTTCTACCTCTACCCCGACTTCGCCCCCGTCCGTGCGGTTCTGCGCGCGCAGAAGATCACCACCGGCACCGACCTGGCCACCGCCCTACTCGACCGGCACGGCATCGCCACCCTACCCGGCAGCGCGTTCGGCGCACCCGACACCGCCCTGACCCTCAGGCTCGCCACCAGCCTCCTGTACGGCACCACCCCGCAGCAACGCCACACGGCGCTGACGGCGGAAGAACCCCAGACCCTGCCCTGGATCGCCGCCACCCTCACCCGGCTCAGTGCCGCACTGGGCCAACTCACCGCCAGCCAACACCGCCACCGGACGGGGTTGTGAAGGCCTGGGTTGTATCAGGGGTGATGGCCAGGCTGGAGGTGCCTTGGTGGCCGCCGGTCAGTTGGCTGAGGGTGTCGGTTCCTGATTCGTTGGAGCGGACGGCTGCGGTGAGACGGCCAGCGGCGTAGTAGCGCTGAGCCCAGGTGGTGTTGTCGACGCGCAGATGGAGTTCGGTGGCCCCGGCGCACGGGATGCGCTCACCGTTCTCCGTGCCACGGATCAGCAACTGGCCGCCCGCCTCGTAGAGGTAGGTGGTCCTGATGCACTTGGGTGCGGTGGTCGTAGCGATGCGGCCTGCTTCGTCCCAGGTGTGGTTGTAAGTGCCGGAGGAGACGGGGTCGGAGCCGATCCAGGAGCCTGCGGTCCAATGGAGTTTCCAGCTCGCGTCGTAGACGCGAAAGATCCGCCGTCCTGCAGGCTGGCGAAGTAGCCCGAGCCCTTGGCCGTGTTGGTGGACCTGCCCGAAAGCAGTGATCACACCAGGACCCCGAAAGGTCATCCCAGTCGTGGTCAGCCGTTACGGGGCAGCTTGCAGCCAGGTTGCTGGGCCAGTTCCCAAGTCGCGAAGATGTGTAGCGCCGCCTCGATCTGTGCCTTGATGCGCTCGTCGGTCAGGCCCAAAACTCTGACGAAGACCACGGACGAACCTGGGTCCGCTGCGACGAGCAGCGTGAGAGGTAGCCGACCCAGCATCGGATAGTCGTACCAGGCGGCTCGTTCGACGTCCGTCGCGGGCAGAGCCGTTTCGACAGCTTGCCAGTCCGATTCACTGAACTCGTATCCCGCGAACTCTGCGATCGATTCACACAGGGGCCTCAGATTCGTGTCGATGATCCAGCCGCCGTCGAGGACGCGCTCAGGCTCGGAGGTGGTCATGGGTTCAGCCTCCGCTCTGGTCTGCCGGGATCGCAGTGATCGATGCCAGAGCCATATTGGCATCCGCCGCTGGCTAACAGGTCGCAGCCACTGACTGCCCTTCCCCCCGCAGCTGTAGCCGGCTCGGTCAGCCACGGCCATACCGACCACTTCACGGCCCAGGACGGGAGGCCCCCGGAGGGAAGCGATTGCTGTGGTTCCTAGGGCAGAAGGGCCCGCTAGGAACCTCACCGAAGTAACCCAGGCGTAGGTTTCGGCCGCGTGTCCGGGTCATGGTGCGGTGGGGCCGCCGGTGTCGCTGCTCACACTGGCCGCATGCCTGAAGCGCCCCCCGCCTCCGCAAGCGATGTCCGGCGGACGGTCGTCATGACCGTACTCACCGTGCTGGCGGGCGCCGTCGACGCCGTCAGCTTCCTGACCATGGGACACGTCTTCTGTGCGCTGGCGACCGGCAACGTACTCTTCCTTTCCTTCGCGCTCGCGGGAGAGGGAGACGTACCGGTGGCACGGCCCGCGACGGCGATCGGGGCGTTCGTGGTCGGCGCGGCCGTTGCGGCCGTCGTGCTGAAGTGGCTCGCGGACCGAGGGCGGGCCTGGTTCCCGTTCGGGCTGTTCGGCGAGGCGGCGCTGCTGGCATGCGGTGGCGTGCTGATCCTGGTGCGGCACGGCACCGGTGCAGTCGGTGGCACGTCCGATCTCGGGGGCGTCGGGCTCGTCGCGCTGGCGATGGGCGTACGCGCCTCCACGGCGCTGCGCGTGCACATGCCGGGGATGCCGACCCTGCTGAGCCAGACCGCCATCGCCCAGCTCGTCAACGACGTGTTCAGGCGTCCTGGAGCGGCGCTGCGCGGATTGACGGCCGAGCAGAGGCTGGCGCGGACACGGTGGACGGCGACGGTGGCAGGGATCTTCGCCGGTGGGGTACTGGCCACCCTGCTGCTGGTGCCGCTGGGCACCGGGCGGGCACTGCTGGTGATCGCCGCCTTGGTGCTGTTCCTCGCGGTGACAGCGGTCGCCGTACCGCCGAGGCAGCGGCTCTGAGTGCTGATTGAGGTCTTCGGTGTCCGCGACGGCCCCGTCAGGGTTGTCACACGGCCCCGGACCACTGCCGGGGACACAGTCGTCAAAGTCCTTGAACTCGCCCGAGTTCAGGATCGGCCTGGGGGCGCAGCACCATCGCGCAGCGACGCTCGCCGCGCCGATGAGTTTCCACGGCGGCGCCGGTCTGCACAGGCATGGAGACTCACACACTCAAGACAGCCAGCGCGGACCTCGCCTATGACGTTCGCGGGCCGCTGCCGACCACGGATGGGCGCCCGCCGTTGTTCATGATCGGGCAGCCCATGGACGCAGCTGGCTTCGCCGCGCTCGCCGCGCGCTTTCCCGAGCGGACCGTGGTCACCTATGACCCGCGCGGGCTCGGTCGCAGCATCCGTAGGGACGGGCGGGTCGACCACACGCCGCAGACCCAGGCCGACGACGTGCACGCCGTCATCGAGGCGCTCGGGGCCGGGCCGGTCGAGATGTTCGCCAGCAGCGGCGGAGCGATCACCGCGCTCGCGGTGGTGGCGAAGTATCCCGCGGACGTGACCACCCTGGTCGCGCACGAGCCGCCGCTCATCACCCTCACGCCGGACGGCCCGGCGGCCGTGCGGGCGCGGGCCAGAGTCCGGGAGGCCTACGAGAAGCGGGGATGGGGGGCGGGGATGGCCGCGTTCGTGGCCATGACCTCGTGGGAGGGAGAGTTCACCGACGCGTACTTCGAACAGCCGGAGGCCGATCCCGCCGCGTTCGGGTTGCCCACGGAGGATTACGGCTCACGTGACGATCCGCTGCTGTCCGACCGGTCATGGGCGGTCAGCAGCTACCGGCCGGACACCGAACGGCTCGCCGCTGCGCCGACTCGCATCGTGATCGCTGTGGGCGAGGAGTCCGAAGGCCTGCTGACCGGACGCACCTCCGTCGCGACCGCCGAACTGCTCGGACAGCGGGTGACCGTGTTCCCGAGCCATCACGGCGGTTTCTGCGACGGAGAGTTCGGATATCCGGGGAAGCCGGACGAGTTCGCGCATCGCCTGCGCCAGGTCCTCGACGGCGCCTCGTAAGCCAACCGCTGCCCGGGGCTTTCCCGCCCCGGGTTGCACTGGCTCGAGCACGCGGCGCGTGCTCGCACGCGAGACGAGGTACTGACCGCACAGTGACCCGCCCGCGCCGAGCACCACCCCTGCGAGAGACAACAGCGCCGGCCCCAAGGTTCCCCAAGATCCCATAGGTGGAGTCTCTCAACCTCGGTCCATCCCTTGAGGAGGGCCGGGACGCTGGCCCACCGCTCAAGCGGCAGTTGCGGGACAAGACTTGGGGCCGAAGCGCTCTTCTCGGGCCCCGGTGGGGATCGAAAGGGGCGGGCCGGTGTTGTGTGGCCGACTAGTGCATGAGCTCGACGTGCGGGTGTTCCGGTGCTGCCGGGCAGACGTAGAGCTGCTGGTCGTAGCCGCTGCCGATCTGGACCGCAGTGGGCTGCCTCGGGTCGAAGTCGGCGGGTGGTTCGTCCGCCGGGTCCTCGTGCGGGAGCCAGCTGCTGTCGTGGTCGCCCTCGAACGTGGCGATGGTCAGCAGGGCATCCATGCCGCTGTCGCAGGAAGGGCAGCGCCGGGGGATGGGGTCGGTGGCGCCCCAGCGAGGCCAGCCGCCGACCTTCCAGCCGGGTGCGCCGGCCAACTCATTGTCGTAGTACTGCGGCAAATACCACGCGCGCTCACTGTCGCGGGTCTCTTGCTGACCTGATGCGTAATTGCGGTCGAAGGACTCCTCCAGGTACGACGCGTAGGGTCGGCCGGCATGCGTGCCGGCGGTCTGCCACACGCTCCAGTCCCCCAGCTGGGCCTGGAGTTCCTCACTCAGCTCCAGGTGGTCGGGGTATTCGGTGACCTGCTCCGGGTTGAGCAGGCAGGGCTCGGGCAGGTAGCCGTCGAACTGCATCGCGGGCGGTTCGGGGGGCGTGGTGAGGATGTCGGTGACGGTGGCTGCCGACCGCCAGAACAGCGCGGTCTTGGGCATGATCGGGTGGTCGAAGGGGCACCACAGGACCTGGAGCAGGTCTGCTCCTTCAGGCGCGTGCAGATCGGGCACGTCCCGTGTGTACAACTGCGCGACCGGCAGCATCGCTATGGACCCCTCGTACGGGGCGACGGCCACCCTCAGCGGAAACTGCCGAGGAGGACGGATGCGCTCAAGGGTCTGTCGTTCCTGCGGGGTCAGGCTCCTGCCGCGCGAGGCGGCACGGATCCGTCGTTCCAGCCGAACATCCGCTGGGGACAGGGGCAGGTTCATCCCATCCACCACATGAGGTCCGTCGCAGTGCGGCCACAGCTCGTCGACGGGCCAGAGCAGTGGTCCGCCGATGGAGCTGTCCTGCGGTGACGGAGCCCCGGGACGGGGATGCAACCGGGTCGCCGTGCGTGCCAGCGGGGCCAGTTGGGGGAAGGCGGCGGTGACGTCGAACGGCCGCGGTGGAGTAGTCGGGGTGCTGTTCATAGCCACGATCTTGCCAACCGGCTCTGACAACGCCGGGGGCGTCGACGAGGAAGAGCTGACTGCCGACGCGCTGTGGGAGACGGTGACCGACAAGCCGGACACCCACACGTGGCATGAGAATGTGCACGTCACCTGTCGCAGCCCGGAGTCGGAGACGGCCCGCAAGGCGGCCAGCGAGCAGATGTGGCTTGCCGGTCTACTGACCACCGCTCTCGCTGACCAGACGCGTGCTTTGACTCGTTGCTCGCCCACCTTGAGACAAAGGGCTTGTCGCCGTTCGCATGACCGCGTCGCCCCGGTGATCGACGCAGCCACTCGATGAGAACTACGGGCAGGAGGATCGTTCAAGCAGCCTCCCGGCCTGGTAAGACCGCTCCAGAGACGCCGCCCTGATCCCTTGAGCAGAAGGCATCGGAGCACCCCGGGTCTGAAGGTCGGGTGGGGGTAGTGAGTCGTGACCGGCCTAATCCATGCCTAGGTATGACACAGTGGCCGCACGAGGGTGGTGAGTTCGCACGGGAGTGGATGTCATGCTGGAGCTGGACAAGGGCGGGAACACAACGCTGAGGCCTGGGCCGGTGACGGTGACGCTGACCGTCGAGGGCGACACGGTCGACCTCAGCGCCCTCTTGGTGACCGTGGACGGCAAAGTCAGGTCCGACGACGATCTTGTCTTCTACAACCAGCCCGTCGCCGAATCCGGGGCCGTGCGCCACCTGCCTGCCGACGCTGACGGTCCCGAGCGGATCGAGGTGGACCCCGCTGCCCTGCCCGCCGACGTGGACCGTGTCGTGCTGGTCGCCAGCTGTGACCCTGACGATGTGACGCGTACGTTCCGCGACGTCAAGAATGTACTGGTCAGCACCGTACAAGCCGACGGGAATGCGGTTCTCTTCCGCCCGCCGGCCCTCACCGACGGCGAGCGCGCTGTCCTGCTGACCGAGCTCTACCGCCGCGGTCCGGCCTGGAAGCTGCGGGCCATCGGCCAAGGTTACGCCGACGGACTGGCCGGCCTCGCCACCGACTTCGGCATCGAGGTCGCCGAGGACGAGACACCCGAGCCGCCGACGGCGCGTCCCACACCCTCCGCTGCTGCAGCTCCTGCCTCAACCGCAGCCTCACCCTCGCCTGCGAGGCTCCTCAAGCCTCCCCTGGGGCGCGTCAGTCTCGACAAGGGCAGCCAGGTCTCCCTCAGCCTGGACAAGGCCGACCGCGAGCTGGTCGTCACGGTGGCCCTGGAGTGGGACGGCGGCAGCGAGCGGCGCCGTAGGCAAGGGGCCGACCTCGACTTGTACGCCCTGTTCGTGCCCGCGAGCAAGGCCCTGCGCGGCACCAGGACACCCGGCACTCTGGTCAAATCCCATCACGTGCCCCAGGGCGAGGCGTTGCGGGCCGGCGGCACGGCGGCCTCCGCCGCACCGGCAACCGCGCACAAGGGCAAGAAGGCCGACGTCGTCTACTACCGGCGGCTGGGCTCGCTCACCAGCCGTCCTTACATCCGTCTCGACGGCGACTCCCGCGTCCCCGGCCGTGAAGCCGTGCAGATCGCGCGTCCGGACGAGCAGGGCTATGTCCTGCTGTGCGCGTATTCAGCGCTCAGCAACGGTTTCGGATCCTTCCGCAGTTTCGGCGCCAAGGTGGTTGTCGACGACGGCCGCGGCTCAACCGTCACCGTCCCGCTCTACGAGAACACCAAGACCCGCTACTGGGTGGCGATCGCGCTGGTCGACTTCACCACCGCCGACGGAGCGGCCATCCACCACATCGAGGCATACAGCGCCCGCATGACCGAACGCCGGCCTGTCCTCCACGCGGACGGCACGATCGAAATGAACGCGGGGCCGGTGGAGTTCAAGCGCCGGTAAGAGTGGAGCGTGACCGCAGACGCAGCCGCATCCTCGAATTCGGCCTTGAGACAGTCAGGCACGGCTCAGCACGTCGTCACCGAGGAGAAAGATCCATGAGCGCGTTGCCCATCATCACCGACCGTGATGCGTTCGATGCCTTGGTCATCAGAACCGACTTTCACGACGATCAGGTGTGGCAGGCTCTGGCGGCGGCGTTGATGAAACCCAGGGGAGACAGGCAGTACGAGGCGGACGTCCACGTCATCAACGATCCAGTGTGGGCGGGGGCGGCCGTCCACGAGGTGCTCACTGCGGTCTGCGCCGATGAGGACCTAGCCGTTGTCTTTATCGCTGACAGGATCAGCATGCGGTCCGAGAGCCACCCACTCCTGGCGGTCACCACGCTGACGCGGGAGGACTGCGCGGACGATGAAGACTACGCACAGCTCACCGAGTTCGGCCGCGAGTTCCGCACGGTCCCCGCTGGGGTGCACGACATCCACGCGAACCTGAGTATCGGCAATCTGGGCTTCGAGGAGTATGCCGCATGGGCCCATGATGATCCCCAGGGAATCTACCGAGCCTTCCGATACCGGGCTCACGGAGCAGGATGAGCCCGATCTCGACTCCGCTGTCATGGCAGAGGGGCGCGGACGCCTGACCTTCGCAGGCGGCACCCCCCGTTATGTTCTTCGCGGTCCTGCAAGAGGGCCGCTGGCCTCCGGGCCCGGCATGTCCGTTCCCCCCTGTCGAAGGCATGACCTGGGTGGAGGTGTCACCGGGCCCGGAAGGTGCCGTGGAGACGCTGATCAGAAGTTCGACCACCGCCCCGCCGAGCGCAACACCCGGCACCTCGCGGGCGGCAGGTATGCAAAACGTGGATGCGCGTGTACGACACCGATGCATCGAGGCCCTGCTGGAGGAGCACCCTCTTTCGGCGGTCCTGACCTCGGTGCCCGGGGTCGCGTTCAGGACCGCCGCCGTGCTGCTGGTCACCGTCGGCGACGGCACCGGCTTCCCCACCGCCGCCCACCTGGCCTCCTACGCAGGACTCGCGCCCACCACGAAGCCGTCCGCCCACGCCGAGACCTCCGCGGCACCCCGACGGACAGCTTCGTCCGGGTCCCGGGCGAGCTGCCCGCAGACCGCTGCGACGTCGAGCACACCGTCCGGCCCCACGAGCGCGTCATGCACCCCGGTCTGCAGCCAGTCAGCCTGGTGGTCGTCAGCTTCGGCAACCGCGAGAGCGATAAGCCTTACAGCGGCCACCGTCCCCTCCCGGGCCAGCGCCTCTGCCGCCTGCCGGGTCACCGCCGTGTCCTCGACATCCAGCAAGAGTCCCACCAACGCTTCCGCAGCCTCAGGAACATCAGCGAAGGAAGCAAGGTCACGCCCGGCACGAACACGTTGCGACCACGAAGGAGGCGACGCCTCAGCCAAGGCCGCCTCCAACCCACTCATCGTCTCCGACACGACCGGACCGTCTCATGCCCACGCAGAAGATCGAACCCCGGGTCGACGCTGCCCACCCGCCTGACCAAGGACATAGAGGCACCCCCCGATGCTGAGTCTGTTCGTCCCCGGCCCGTTGCCATAGACGCTGCCCCTGCCCCCGCAACTCACTGCTGCCATCACACCGGACCGACTGCTCTCGTCACCAAGCTGCCCTGCCTCAGCGGAACTCGTGGACCACCTGGATCTCGCCCACAATGTGCGCGTTGAAGTCGTCCAGCTCCTCGGCCGGAACCCAGAGCTCGAGGATCGTCTGCCCGCCTGCCTGTTGGACGGGATACCGGCTCAAGAATTCCGACTCGACCTCGAAACGGGTGACGAAGCCGGCCCCATCGTGCTTCACGTTCCAGTCCCGCGCGATCCTGATCGCGTAGTCCTCGTTGAGGACCGGGTAGAAGATCGGCTGCTCGGGCAGCCTGGGCGGCCACGCACGCCAGTCCAGCTCCCGAACCAGATCCAGCTCCTTGGGGCCGGTGGGGCGCCACAGGGTTGTTGTCGGTTGCTGGCTGGTCATGTGCATCGCTCTCTGAACGTTGGCTGCTGATACAGCGGGCCCGGAAACCGGACGATACCGGCACCGTGACCTCGGCAGCCACGCAGTTTTTGCACCCGACCGCTTCGTGACGAGCAGTTACGGGACAGCCCTGGCGACGACTTGGGCAGCGAGCGTACGGCGGAGTTCTTCACCATCGTGCCGACGAACGGTACAGGAGACCTGGCAGGAATCTCGGGGCAGCCGGGATGGCCGTCGACGCCGCCAGAACGCACCGCAGCTGGTTCGAGCACAGCTGGATGCGGTTCGCTGACCGGCCCGGTGCACGCGCGGCGGCCGTGCCCGCCCCGTGGCGATACGCCCGCTGCCCCGGCCTCGCTCGTGCTGCCGACGCCCGGCCAGGCGTCATGGCCGGCGCAGCCTTCAGGCCCGGCCGGGCGGCGCCGCGACCGACGAACGGTCCATGAGGCGGGTGCGCAGGGTGTGCATCTCGCGGCGAGGTTCCGCTCCCCCGAGGATGTCGAGCAGCACTTCGGCGGCCGTGGACCCGAGCTGGTGCACCGGCTGCTCGATCATGGTCAGCGGTGGCACCATGACCGCGGCCCAGGCGCTGTCGTCGAACCCGATCAGGGACACGTCAGCCGGGCACGACAATGCCCGTGCGCGGATGGCGCGCAGCGCACCGGTGACGCCGTCGGTCTCGGTGCAGAACAGCGCGGTGACGCGGTCGGGGAGGTCGAGCATCCGGGCAACCTCCTGGGCCGCCCGCTCCTCCTCCTTCGGCCCGACCATCACCAGTTCGGGGTCGAAGGGGATGCCCGCGTCGTCGAGCGCGTCGAGGTATCCGCGCAGGCGCTCCCCGTCGGTCCACAGATTGCGCGACGCTGCGGCGATCAGTTCCCGGCGGGTCGCGGGAGCCTTTTCCACCGGTGGGCCCCAGACGAATCCGATACGCCGGTGGCCGGCCGCGATGAGCTTCTCCACCGCCTCGCGTGCCGCGTCCCGGTTGTCGATGACGACGGCGTCCAGATCGAGCGAGGGCATCGCTCGGTCGACGAGGACCACCGGGATCCCGCGGTCGAGGGCCGTGCGGATGTGGCCCACCGAGGAGCGGTCGACCGCCGCCGAGGCGACGATCATGCCGTCGACACGCTTGTCGATGAGCACATTGGCCGCCGCCACCTCCTCCTCCAGCCTCTCGTACGTGCTGACGACCAGCGTGTCGAAGCCGCGGGCGCGGGAGGTGTCGCAGATGCCGCGTACGACACCCGCGAAGAACGGGTTGCCGATGTCCGCGACGATGACCCCGAGGGTGTGCGTCACCCCTGTCGACATGCTGCGGGCCAGTGCGTTCGCGCGATAGCCGAGTTTCTCGGCCGCGGCGAGCACCCGTTCCTTCAGCTCCGGGCTGACGTATCCGTATCCGCCGAGCGTGCGGGCGGCGGTCGCCCGGCCGACACCGGCCTCCGCGGCCACCTCGGAGATCGTCGGGGACGCCGACGGGCGGGGCCGCTCTCCTGACATCGCTCGGTACCTCGCTTCTCGTGGTCGACGGCTGTCCACATGCTAGACACAGCCGGTGGGCCGGCCACGGCCGAATGCCGCCTCGGTGAAGCACTGGTCGTGGGCGGCGTCCGCGCCGTCGTGCAGCGCGCGCTCCAGCTGGTCGTGGTCGGGCGGGGTCGGCTTCCGCCATCCCGCGCGCAGCAGCGACACCACGAACCCGGCGAGGAAGGCGTCACCGCAGCCCATCGTGTCGACGGGGGGCGCCCCGTCGTCCAGGGGGCGGGCCGGCGCCGCCACGGTCGTACGACCGTCGTGGGCGACGGCGCCCTCGGCGCCTCGGGTGGCGAGGGCCAGTCCGGCGCCGCGCCGCACCGTCTCCGCCAGCAGGTCGCGGGTGGCCGTCTCGTCCAGGTGGGAGCAGGACAGCAGCACGAGGTCGGCGTACGGGCAGACCCGGTCCAGGTAGCCGGGCGTGCGGTACTCCTCCTCGCTGGACAGGTCGAAGGTCGTGAGGGTGTCGAGACCGGCGAGCTTGGGCAGTTCGCCCTCGCTGCCCGAGTACACGCTGGAGTGCACCAGGTCGAAGGAGGACACGTAGGCGAGCAGACCGCTGTCGAGGACCAGTGGCTCGCGCACGGTGACGCCGCCTCCGTTCCAGCCGAGGAAGACACGGTCGCCCGAGTCGACCCGGAGGGTGGACACGCCGCTCTCGCCGTCGCGCACGGCGCAGTGGTCGACGGCCACCCCGGTGTCCGCGATCGCTTCGCGCAGGAAGCGGCCGAGGGCGTCGTCGGCGAACACTCCGAGGTACGCCGCCTCCAGGCCGAGGCGTCTGGCGTAGACGGCCACGTTCACGCTGTTGCCGCCCGGGTAGTCGATGCCGCGGTCGACGAACCGGTCGACGATGTTGTCGCCGAAGCCGAGGACTCTCATGGGTTCTCCTGTGCGCTGGCCCGGCACGCCATGGGGCGGGGGCACGGACGGGCGCCCGGCACCGGACTCGGTGCCGGGTGGGGACTGCGGGCTACGGGGTGCGGGCTGCGGCTGCGGGGCTGCCGATCGTTGGGAGCGAGGCGCCCGGAGCGCGACGGTGGCCGCACACCGCTACCGCTGCCCTCGGGCGGGTCGGGGGGTGACGCGCCGGGCCGCGCCGACCGCTGCCGCCGAGCCGTTCCGGTGCGGCAGCGGCCGGTCGCGTGTCTCAGTAGTCCATGACGCGGTAGTAGCGGCGCAGGTCGAGCGAGTGTCCGCGCACCCGCTCCAGGTGCTTGCTGACCCGGCCCATGACGGTGTCGAGCACCAGCGGTGCGAGCAGGCCGCGGAACTCCGGGCTGATGCCGGGCAGCGGGTAGTCGCGGGTGTCGAAGACGGTCACGTCACGGGAGACGCGCTTGGCGAAGGCCTCGACCCGGTCGGTGAGGGCGCGGGTCTCGTCCTCGCCCTGGAACACGAGCACGCTCGTGTCCTCTTCGAGGAGTTCCAGGGAGCCGTGGAAGAACTCGGCGCTGTGCACGCGGGTGGTGCGCAGCCACTGCATCTCCTCGAGGATGCACATGGAGTACAGGTAGGTGAATCCCCACAGGTTTCCGCCGCCGACCAGGAAGTGGTAGTCCGTGTCCTTGTGGGCCTCGGCGAAGGCGGCGGCCGTCGGTTCGGCCTGCCGTGCCACGTCGAGGAGGATGCCGGGCAGTCCTGCGAGTTCACCGGCGAGCTTCTCGTATCCCTCGAACTCGCCCCGGCGCGCGAGCAGCCGCCCCATGAGCAGCAGCATCTGCGGGTCGAAGGGCCAGGCCTTCGGCTCGGACACCAGGGCCACGTCCACGCTCCGGGCGATGGGAGACTCGGCGTGGCCCGTGAATCCGACGGTGCGAACCCCCTTCGCCTTGCAGTACTCGATGGCCCGGAGGCTGTCCTCGGTGGTGCCCGACACCGAGGTGAAGACGGCGACCGAGCGCTCGCCGAGCGTCGCCTCAGACCCTGTGACCAGCTCCGCCGCGATGACGGCGTGGACGGGCAGCGTCGAGGTGCGGCGGGCGAGCTGTTCGTACGGCCACATCTGGGCGTAGGTGCCGCCGGCGCCGACGAGGAAGAGGTTGTCGAAGCCGTCGTCCGTGAGGCGGTCGGCGAGTTCCTCGATCCGGGGGCGCAGGGCCACCGTGCTCGCCAGCTGGGAGAGGAATTCCGGCTCGTCGAATCCGAGCATCTTCGCGTCCTTTCGGGAACGGGTGCGGCCGGCGGCGCTGAGGCGACCTGATACCGGTATCACGCGGGCCACACGCTGACACAGCGCACGGGCGGCGTCAACAGCAGCGAGCTGCCCGCAGACGTACCACAGGTTTCGACGATGGGTTTGAACTGGCCTTTTACTGGGCTCCAGTGAAGAAGACGGGCGCGCTGCGGCTCACTCCCGCGCCTTCCCGAAGAAGATCTTCGCTTCGACTCTGGTACCGGTATCAGATTCTCTGTACAGTCGCCGCACGCCCAGCGGCCGTCCTCGGACACCCCGCAGCGGATCCGACGCGCCCGCGCCTTCGGCGGGCCCTCCATCGACGAAAGGACGCCCATGCGCACACGTGCACTGACACGGTCCGCGGCACTTCTCGGGGCCTCGGCACTCGTCCTCACCGGCTGCTTCGCCGGACCGGCGAAGGGTCCCGCGGCCGACGTGACCGCGAAGCCGGAGTACTCCGGCACCCTGAGCATCCTCACCAAGTTCGCGGGCGAGCCCCTGGAGCCCTACTTCGAAGACATCGCCGCCGCGTACGAGCGCAAGCACCCGAAGGTGAACGTCGAGCTGATCCAGGAGACGGACCAGAGCATCAAGGACAAGACCAAGACCCTCACCGCGTCGGACGCCCTGCCCGACATCTACTTCACCTGGACGGGCAATTGGGCGGAGAACTTCATCCGCGGAGGCCGCGCGGCGGACCTCACCAAGGTGATCGGCCCCAACACTCCATGGGGCAGGACCTTCGGTGAGTCGGCGCTGTCGGCGTTCGCCCACGACGGCCGCTACTACGGCGTCCCGCTGTACAACAACGGCAAGTTCATGGGCTACAGCAAGTCCGCCTTCGACAAGGCCGACGTCGACGTGCCGAAGACCTTCGAGGACCTGATCGCCGCCTGCCCGGACCTGCGCGAGGCCGGCTACGAGCCCATCGCCTTCGGGAACAAGGACGGCTGGCCCGCCCTGCACTACCTCCAGCAGCTCTTCGCCCACAACGTGCCGACCGACGTCCGCGAGACCGACTACGACCCGAAGACCGCCACCTGGGACGACCCGGGCTACCTGGTCGCCCTCAAGCAGTTCAAGACCCTGGTGTCCACCTGCACCGACACCGGACGCGGCACCAACGGTGTCCTCTACACCTCGGCACAGCAGGCGTTCGGGCAGGGCAAGGCCGCCATGTACTACCAGGAGGTCCTCGAATTCGACAACACGACCTCCGGCGGCCAGCTCAAGCCCGGGGACCTGGGCATCTTCCCGCTGCCCGCCGCCGCCGAGGCCAAGGGAGACCCGAAGGTCGTCGAGGGAGCGCCAGAGGGGTACTTCGTCAACGCCAGGTCGCCGCGCGCGGCTCTCGCCGTCGACTTCATGAAGTTCGCAACGAGCACCGCCCACGCGAAAACCCTGTCCGCGCCGCCCTACGGCCAGCCGAGCACCGTGGTCGGCGCGGTGACGCCGCAGACGTCCAGCAAGGCCGTCCAGGAGGGGATCGACCTGGTCAACAAGGCCCCCCGGCTCGCCGGCTGGCTGGACATGGTCACCGCGCCGGAGGTCGCCGACGCATGGCTGGCCGGCGGCGAGGCCCTCATCAGCGGCAGCAAGTCGCCCGAGCAGGTCATGGACAGCGTGCGCCGGGCCTCCGACTCCGCCAAGTGACCGGCGCGAGCTGAAGGGAAATCAAACCGGTGCGCACCCTGTACCGAAGAGCAGCCGGGCTCGCGTGGACCGTGCCGGCCCTCGTCCTGCTCGCGGTCTTCGTCTACCTCCCGCTCGTCCAGAACTTCGCCTACTCCACACTGACCTGGGACATCTACAGCGGCACCCAGCAGTTCGTCGGACTGGACAACTACAGCGACCTGTTCGCCGACCCGGTCTTCTGGACCTCCTTCACCAACAACCTCTGGTACGCCCTGCTCTCGGTCGTCTTCCAGGTCTTCGGCGCCCTCCTGCTCGCCGCACTCGTCGAGAGCGTCCGCAGCACGCGGTGGCAGCGCGCACTGCGGACGATCTACTTCATCCCGTCCGCGATCTCACTGACCGTCGCGGGACTGCTCTTCTACTTCATCTACGAGCCCAACCTCGGCCTGCTCAACCACGCTCTGGAGGCGGTCGCGCCCGGCACGTTCGACCACGCTTGGCTGGGCCAGGAGAGCACCGCCATGACGGCGGTCATCGCGATGAGCCAGTGGCAGGGCTTCGGCTACTCGACGCTGCTGTTCGCCGTCGCCATCCAGCGGATCCCCGCAGAGCTCCACGAAGCCGCCGCCCTGGACGGCGCCGGACCCGTCCGCCGCTTCTTCCAGGTGACGCTCCCGCTCGTGCGGGAGATGACCGGACTCATGCTCCTGGTCACCGTGTCGGGCGCCTTCCAGGTGTTCAACGAGGTCATGGTGATGACCAGCGGCGGACCCGACAACTCGACCCACGTGCTCGGCACGTGGCTGTACCGCAACGGATTCGTACGCAACGACTTCGGCCACGCCGCGGCCATCGGCACCGTCATCTTCGTGATCACCCTCACGATCGCGATGGCACAGCTGTGGTTCACCCGGAGAAGAAGGGTGGAATGGTGAGCCGTCTCGGCTTCCTCGGCGTCATCGCGCGCCTGTTCATGTGGGCCTTCCTGCTGAGTCTCGCTGTCGTGGTGCTCTATCCGCTGCTGTGGATGGTCCTGAACGGCTTCAAGACCAACACCGAACTCTTCGGCAACCCCTTCGCGCTCCCCACCGACCTGAGCTTCGGCAACTACCGCGACGCGTGGAACCGCGGCGTCAGCGACTACCTCGCGACCAGCATCCTGGTCACGGTGACGTCCACGGTGGCGACCGTCTTCATCAGCGCCTGGGCGGCGTACGGACTGACGCGGGTGGACATCCCGCTGAACAAGGTGCTAACCGCCGTCATCCTGGGCGGCCTCATGCTCACCCCGACCGTCGCCCTGGTCCCGCTGGTGCGCATGTTCCAGTCGATCGGCCTGTACAACAGCTTCTGGGCACTGCTCATCCTCTACACGGCCTTCCGCGTCCCCTTCACCACCTTCCTCATCCGCGCCTACATGATCGACCTGCCGCGCGAGGTGGACGAGGCGGCACAGATCGACGGGGCCGGCCGCTGGACCGCGTTCTGGCGGATCATCCTGCCGATGTGCAAGCCCATCATCACGTCCACCGTCCTGCTGCACGTGCTCTTCGCCTGGAACGAGTACCTGTTCGCCATGGTGTTCACCAACGGCAGTGACGTGCAGACCCTGCCGGTCGGCCTGACAAGCCTGATGAGCAAGCACGGCACGGACTTTCCCGTCGTGTTCGCCGGCATGGTGATCGCAGCGGTCCCCGTCGTGCTCCTGTTCCTCTTCGGCCAGCGCTACATCGTCAAGGGCCTGGCCGACGGCATCGGCAAGTGAACGCCCCCGGAAGAGAAGGGAGAACCCATGCCGATCACCCGCCCGCCGCGGCTGACCGGATCCAACTTCGCGTACCAGCATCTGCCGTTCGACACGTTCCTGGACGACGCGGTCGCCCTGGGGCGCGAGAAGCTGGAGCTCTGGGGCATCGCCCCGCACCTGCACATTCCGCAGGTCGGCAACGCGGAGGCACGCGACCTACGCCGCCGTATCGAGAGGCGCGGCCTCTCGGCGTACTGCCTCACGCCCGAGCAGGTGATGTACCCGGTCAACGTGGCCTCTCCGGTCGGCTGGCTGCGCACGCAGAGCATCGCCCTGTTCCGCCGGGCTGCGGAGCTCTGCGTCGAACTCGGAGCCGAGAAACTGCTGTTGACACCCGGACGGGGTAGTGAGGACGAGCCCGTGGACGCCGCCTGGCGCCGGTCGGTCGACGCGATCGGCGACATCGCCGCCCACGCGGACACGCTGGGCGTGACGTGCGTCCTCGAACCGCTCCAACGTGTCGAGTCGAACCTGGTCAACGACTCCCCCACGCTGGCGGCGATGCTCGACGAGATCGGCGCCGGCCGTCTGGGAGCAGTGCTCGACACGGTGACGATGGCCGTGGCCGGCGAAACCGTCGACGATGCCTTCGCCGCGCTCGGCGACCGTATCCGCCATGTGCACCTGATCGACGGCCGCCCCATGGGGCACCTGGCATGGGGCGACGGCGAACTTCCGCTCTCCGACTATCTGCGGGCCCTCGAACGGCACGGCTACGACGACTGGATGACGTTCGAGCTGTTCGGCGACGGCACGTACGCACTCGACCCGCGGGCGGCGGTGGAGCGGTGCGACGCGGCGGTACGCCGGTGCGTCGCCACGGCCCCGGGAGAATGACCGCGCGATCCGGCACGCACGCCGGTTGCCGCGTCCGCCCGCCGGCTCGGTCGATCAGCTCCCGTCGCCCTCCATGGCGCAGCGGAGGTTTTCCACTCCGCGGACCCCTTGGTGCCATGCATCTGAGAGAGGCCAGGCACCGTCACCCTCGCTGCGATCCGGCTGTGGCTGCGCTCATGATCGCCGGGTACCCCTTACTCACCGGGATGACTGTGATGCCCGAGCAGGCCGAGCGCCGTCAGCACAGTGACGCACAGGGTCATCCAGCCGATGAACGCGCCACCGCCATACAAAACCGCACCGGCCACCGGGGCTCCGGCCGCATGCGAAAGCGCCCCCGCCACCACCGCTACCAGCAGCGACGACACCAATGACAAGAGCGTGAGAAGTACCTGAGCTGCGAAAGTCAGCCTCACCAGTCGATCCCTTCACGAAGGCGGTCGACCAGTTACCGCCCAACAGGGCGGTACACACTCATCAGACAGACCCTGGCGACGGCGGCTCGCGGTGCTTGCACGTCGCCTCGGTGATCTGTTGAACCGCCGCGGCGCAGGTGTCCTGGAACTCGCCGCCCTCCAGGTCGTCGCGGGTCATGCCTTCGATACGGATGTGGTCCTCCGCCGCGTCGGGCGTCGAAGCGTCAGGGTGCAGGCGCCGCTTGGGTGACGAGGTTGGGGTCGCACGTCAGCAGCCCCGTGACGTAGTTGCCGTCCGTCCCGTACCCGGCGAAGGTCACCGACGCGCCGGGCTGGACTACGCGGCACGGGGCCCACTGGCCGTTCGTGTACTCGACCGTGACGGCGACGGCGTCGTCACAGCCATTGACGACATCGGTGTAACGCCAGCTCTGGAAGTACTGCACGCAGTCCGGAGCTGCGGGCTCGGTGGCCGCGACGGCGGAATGGGAAGCGGTCAGGGCCATCATGAGACCCGCCGCAGCGATGGTGGCCGTGGCGAAGGGTCGGGATGCGCGCTGCATGAAATCCGGCATGCGCCGCATCCTGGCGGCACAGAAAGATCTACTGCAACTTTCTGAAACTGTTTTCAGCCATCGGGCGACTTGCATCCTTAACCCCCAGGCCAGCAGGCATGGTCACGGAGGAAAGGAATTTCACTTCCCGAAGATCAGATACTGGTGTGTCAGTTTGGAGCGCGAACCGGTGGCCTTCTGGGAGTGGCCGCGCGTCCACAGGAGTGATGGCCGTCAGTACGGCGAACGTTCGCCGGCCGCCGAACGTCGCGGCGCACGGCTCGAAGGCGAGCGGTCCGCCGTCCAGGACCGGCGTGGTAGCGGGCCCCGGACGCCAGGGCCCGCCGCTCTCGGCGCGGCGTGGCCGCCGATGCTCGGCCGGAACCAGGTGTGCCGGTACGGCTGCCTGCGTCTCACCGGGCCGGAAACCGGAGGCGAGAGCTGGATTGCCGTCCGGAAGCCGCGGGTGAGTCGGCGGGAGCCGCCGCGCGGGACCGCTCCGCCCACCGGGTGGCGGGGCCGGTCGCCGCCCCGGCGATGAGGAACAGAGCGCCGAACAGCAGCCAGCCGGGGGTGCCCCAGCCGATGAGCAGCGTCGTCACGAGCAACGGCCCGAGCGTGCGGGCGACGGGGACGCCGGTGCCGTAGAAGCCCTGGTACTGGCCGATGCGTTCGGCGGGCGCGAGGGCGAAGCCGATCTGCCAGGAGCCGGCGGAGTGGCGCATCTCGGCGAGGACCTGGAGCGCTGCGCCGAGGACGAGGACGGCGACGGACGTCCAGGTGCCGAAGGCGGTGGAAGCCGTAACGGCGAAGACCGTGCACGAGGCCAGCATGACCGCGCCGGATACGCGGACGGCGCGGGTGGCGGTGGTCAGATCGGTGACGGGGCGCGCGACGCGGACCTGGAAGAGGGTGACGGCGGCGGTGTTGAGGACGAACAGCGCCGACACGGTCCAACCGGGTGCGCTGGTCCGTTCCACGATCCACAGGGGCAGGGCGAGGCTGAGCAGCGGCAGCCGCAGCAGCATGACGGTGTTGAGGAGGGTGAGCAGCGCGTAGGGACGGTCGCGCAGCACCGCGAGCCGGGGCTCACCCTCGGCCGCGGCGGGCCCCGGTGCCGGGGCGCGGAGGCGGGCGAGGAGGAGGGCGCACAGGATGAACCCGGCGGCGTCCAGGGCGAAGACCGTGAGGTAGGCGGTGCGCGTGCCGTGGTGGAGGGCGAGTCCGCCGAGGGCGGCGCCGACGGCCAGGCCCGCGTTGAGGACGGCTTGGAGCCGGGCCAGGACGGCGGTACGGGCGGCGGGTTCGACGAGGCCGGCGAGGAGCGCCTGCCGGGCCGCGGCGAGGCCGCTCTGCGCGGTCGCGTAGAGGATGGCAGTGGTGAGGAAAGCGGCGAACGAGCCGATGAAGAGGAAACCGGTCACAGCGGCGGCAGTGAGCAAGGAGAGCAGCACGGAAGTCCCGCGCGGTCCGCGCCGGTCGGCGAGATGGCCGAGCGGCACACCGGCGAACGAGCCGATGGCCCATGCGACGGCGAGGCCGGCCCCGACCTGAGGCCCGGAGAGGCCGACGATCAAGGTGAAGTAGAGCGCGGAGGAGACGTAGAAGGCGCCGTCGCCCACTGCGTTGCTCAACTGGGCGAGGAGCAGTGCGCGAGGTGCCCGGGCGGACCGCGCGGACCGGGATGAGGTGTTCGCCATGCCCCGAACCTACGGGCGGGATGGGCCACACCTCTTGGTCCACTGATGGCCACACATCATGGGCCACTTACCGCTTCACCCGCAGCGTGAGACCGTGTTCTTGCCTGTCTGATCAGGGCCTGTCTGACGGGTCGAGGGTGCTGAGGTGCCGCTCCTCGATGGTGTCAGATGCCGCGCTCGATCATGTCGATGACGTGCCGGCCGGCGTCGTGGGCCTGGGTGGGGTGGAGGCCCCGGAGGGGGCCGTCGATGAGCAGGACGGCGAGTCCGTGGACGGCGGACCAGGCGAGGAACTCGGCGCCAGGGCGGCGATCTTCGGGCAGCAGGCCATGCTCCACGAGGCCGTCGAGGGCCTCGCCGAGAAGCTCGAAGGGGGTCTTGCCGGTGCCGCCCGCGGCGGTGTCGGCGGCGGCGTGGGTCATGTCGCCGGGGACGTGGAAGGCGGTGCGGAACAGGCCGGGTTCCTCCTGGGCGAAGCGGAGGTAGCCGGTGCCGACGGCGCGGAAGCGGGCCCGGGCGGCGGCCACCGGGTCCTCGGTGGGCGGCAGGGCAGCCTGCTCGGCCTCCATCGTGCGGGCGACCTGGGCCATGGCCGCCTGGGAGACGGCGTGCAGCAGGGCGTCGCGGTCGGCGAAGTGCCGGTAGGCGGCGTTGGGGACGACCCCGGCCTGCCTCGTGGCGGCGCGCAGCACGACGGCCTCCGGGCCGCCCTGGCGGGCGAGTTCGAGGGCGGCCTCGATCAGTGCGTTGCGGAGGTCACCGTGGCGATAGGTGTCCCGTTTGGGCTTTGCACTCCCGGTTGCCGCCATGGCCGCCGCCTCCAAATGTGGACAGCATCCACTTAAGTCGTCTAGGCTTTCCGCATGATCACTCGGGGGTGCGGATCGCCGCACCCTTCGAATGTGGACATCGTACACAAAGGGCGGCCGACGGCCGTCCGGACGCCTGTCACCAAGGGGGGCCCGGTACTCATGGGCAAGATCACGCACTTCGTGCACCAGTCGCTGGACGGCTTCATCGAAGGACCCGACGGGGAGTTCGACTGGCCCCGCATGGACGGTGAACTGTCTGCCTACTCGCAGGCCCTCACCGACAGCGCCGACATCTTCCTGTACGGCCGGGTGGTGTGGGACATGATGTCCGGCTTCTGGCCCCGCGCCGAGGAGTACTCCACTCACGAACACGACCTCGCGTTCGCGCCCGTGTGGCGCAAGGCGTCCAAGGTCGTCGTCTCCTCGACGCTGACCGAGGCGGACTGGAACACCCGCGTCATCAACAGCGACGTCGTGGAGCAGCTCACCGCCCTCAAGGACAGCGGCGCCCACCTGCTGCTGTTCGGCGGTTCCACGCTGGCAGGCTTCCTCACCGAGCATCAGCTGATCGACGAGTACCAGATCTTCGTCCACCCCGTCGTGCTCGGCGGCGGCAAGCCCGTCTTCACCACCCCGCAGCAGCGCATCGACCTCACCCTGACCGAGTCCCGGACCTTCGACTCCCAGGTGGTCCTGCTGCGCCACGAGCGCACCACCCGGCCATCCTGACCTCCCCCACCACAACGAAGGACGGAACCCGCCGTGACCGAACCCGTGAAGGGCCCCGCGAGCTACTTCCCCTCCATCGAGAAGAAGTACGGCCGCCCGATCGCCGAGTGGAAGGACCTCATCCGCGCCTCGCCCCTGACCAAGCACATGGAACTCGTGACCTGGCTCAAGACCGAACACGGCCTGGGCCACGGGCACGCCAACGCCCTGGTCGCCCACACCCTCGCCGAGAACAACGGCGAGTGACCCTCCCTTCCGAAGACCGGCAAGCGGGCCACGGTAATCAGGCCCGGAGCCAGAGCCGGATCGCGGCGATGGTGACAGCGCCAGCGCCGTAGAAGACGTACGCCCGCTTCTCGTACCCGGGCTGCCACGGCCCGGAACCCTTGAGCGCCAAGATCGTGCGCTCAACTCCGTGCCTGCGCCGGTAGGTTGGCCGGCCAGACCCGCAGGGCCGGCCGCCCGCACTGCCGAGGCGCCGGCGGTTGGCCCGCTGGTTCTTCGGCTCGGGGACGGTGTGCTTGATCTGCCGCCGGCGCAGGTAGCGGCGGTTGCGGCGTGAGCTGCAGGCCCGGTCCGCGCACGCGGCGCCGGCCAGGGAATCGTGGAGCCGGTTTGCGGGCCTCAGCTGCATGCTGATGAGCCCGGCAGACCGTGGAATCAGGGCAGACCGTCTGCCACTGAGCCGTCAGACAGGCTCTAGACGGGGTGCCCCACCGGCGTGGAATCGCTCCAGCGGCCCGCCGGACGAGGAGCGGGGCGGAGCATGTGGGGTCCGTCGATAAATGCTTCGACATCGGTCGCGCGATCGGGGACGCTTCGCTCGATGACCACAATCGACGACACTCCGCCCGCGTGGGACGAGCGCACCCAGCTCACCACGTTTCTCGACTACGCACGTGACACCGCCCGCGCCAAGTGCGATGGCGTCTCTGCGGAGAACGCACGCAAGGCGCTCCTGCCGGGCTCACCGCTGATGACCATGAGCGGAGTGATCAACCACCTCCGCTGGGTCGAGTACTACTGGTTCCAAGTGGTCTTCCTCGGCGAGGAAGACCGGGGCCCCTGGACCGAGGAGGACCCCGACCGCGAGATGCGTATCGCCGTCGACTTCCCGCTCACGCAGTTGCTCGACGAATACGCGGAACAGAGCGCCCGCTACCGCGAACTGGTCGCCGGGAACGACCTGGACAAGCAGGCCCAGCGAGCCATCCGCAACGGCGTCCAGGTCGACCTGCGCTGGATCCTCCTCCACCTCACCGAGGAGACGGCCCGCCACAACGGCCACCTGGACATCCTGCGCGAGATGCTCGACGGCACGACCGGCTGAGAGATCCGGCGGAGTCCGGGTCGATCACGTCAAAACCCAGAACCTCGCACCAGAAAGCGGCAAGCCTCTCCGGGTCCCGGCAGTCGACGGCCAGCTCGGTGAACCTGCTTGTCATGACTCTCCCAGACGCAGCGAACACGGCCGGCTCGGCATAGGCGCCACAGAACGCGGGGCCGCCCCGTACGCGGCCCCTGCACCATGAGCGTGCCCCACCTCAACGCCTTGCGCGACCCAGGTGGCTTGGCGGGTACCGACAACGGCGATGGATCGGGCGCTGGTCGGCCTCACCGCGTCAGAAGAGGCGGCCAGCCGTATAGGAGAAGGGCGCCTGTCAGCGCCGTTCGTCGACTGCGTCGGAGGCGCTGTGGTGCCGTGCGGCCAGGGCGGTGATTCCTGCTGCCGCAGCGGCGGCGAGGTCGGTGACCAACGCGTCGTCGACGGGCAGGTTGAGGATGTAGAGGGCGGAGGCCAGGGAGCCCAGCAGCAGCAGGTGAGCCATCGCGGGGTCGACGGTCCCGGCCAGCTCGCCCCGGGCCACGGCCTGTTCGATGATGTCGGCGAAGGCGGCCTGCTCGGCAGCGAGGAAGGTTTCCTTGAACCGGCTGTCCAGTTCGGGATTGACGGCGAGTTCGTTGATCAGGGCCGGTGCCAGATGCCGGGCCGCCGGGGTGGCCATGCGGCGGTGAAACACGCGGACCAGCGCCAGCAGATCCCCGTACAAGGAGCCGGTTGTGGTCCACGCGGGCACCTGCTGCTCGTCCATGGTGGCGACGAACGCCATCTCGGCTTTGGAGGCGTAGCGGCGGTAGATCGCGGCCTTGCCCACCCCGGCGCGCGTGGCGATCCGGTCGACGGTCAGGGCCGGGTAGCCGATTTCGTCGATGAGCTCGCGCGTGGCCTGAAGGATTTTGTGATCCACGCGACTGTCCCGGGGGCGTCCGCCCCGTTGCCCTCTCGCTGTCATGGGCCTCATCATACGGAACGAGAGTATCGGAACTGCAGTATCGGAATTATGAATCGACAAGAACGGAGGACTCAGATGATCAAGTGGGCTGGCTGGATCATCACGCTCTGCGGAACCGCGCACACGCTCGGCGCGCTGACGGTGGAGAAGGCCGCACAGCACGCCGGGACATGGTTCAGCGGCGGACTGTGGAGCGAGGACCTTGCCGACATGAGCCCGGCGGGCAGCGCCTACTGGCTGAGCCTCGACAGCTTCGGCATACCGCTCGTCCTGATCGGCCTGACGGTGCTGTGGCTGGACCGCCGCGGCATGACCCCGCCCGCCTTCATCGCCTGGACGCTGGGGAGTTGGACAGTCGTCGACGCCGTGGTCCTGCCGTTCACACCCTGGCCGCTCTTCGCACTCGCGTGCATCCTGCTGCTGATCGGAACCCGCCGCGCCCGCCGCGACAACCCCTCACCCAAGGCCGGGCTTCCACGAGCCTGAACACCAGCCGCGCCAACAGACAGGCGGGATACCCACCATGAGGCTCCCCACAGTGAAACAGGCCAACACGGCTACACGTTGGGACCAACGCGGCCGGACAGATTCCCGCCAGCCGGCCGCGGGCAGTGCCGCCCGACGCGGCTCGGCAAGGAGCACACCTCCCCTACGGCTGCGCCGGCGGCGACCAGGCGGCCTCGAATCTCTTGCCGAGGCATGGGGCGCGCACGACGACCCGGCCCTCATCGCCCCACGGAGGTCCCCGCACCCCTGGATCAATGGCCTTGCCGCGGTGGTGCCAGGAGAGCGATGCTGGGCCCGTGCCAGGACAGCGGAAAAGGAAGCGTCAGCATGGCGCGGGGCAGCAGACTCCCGCCCACACGGGTCCCGGCGCGGGTCGTTGGCAGGTGATCTTCGAAACCCAGGACGAGTCGGAGTGGCATGCTCACCTGCGCCATCTGCGTGCCGGGGCAGAGCGAATCGACTGGGCGATGACTCGGGTCGACACCCTGTGCGGACGCCTGGTACACCCCACCACCTACCGGCTGAGTCTCTTCGTGCCGGGCCCTCCGCGCGATCCCGGCCAAGACCATCCTCGTCCTTGATTTCGCCGCTGACTGTGGTGAGTTGACGGACGCAGGTAGGAGCGGACAGCTCCGCTGCCGTGTGGTGCTGATGGTCACGGGCGACCCTGACCGAATCACCGGCAGGTCGTGAACGTTTTGCTGTGGCGGTTGCCGACCCGGGCGCCGTGCCGGGACCTCGCGGCCGGTGCGGCGTGGACGCGCCCTCCGGGCCGCAAGGCGGCGAGGGATGCCCTGCGGCAGGCCGACCGTGGCGATCAGTCTGCTCGGTCACTCCCGTGGTCTTCTCGGTCAGCGTCAGACTGACACGCCGGGCAGAGAGCATGGCGGCCGTGGCGGGTGATCACCGTCCCCCAGCCATTGCATACCTCGCAGCCGGCGGCCATGGCCGCGTTGGCGCGGGGGGCGGGATCGGGAGCGGCGGTCGCTCCATCGAACATGTGGGATCTCCTGGCATCGGAACCTCGACTGATGCCCAGTTTAGTCCGTTTTCTGCCCGATTGCGCCCGCTCATGTTGGTTTTATACTTCTTTTACGTTCATGCGTACGACAAACCGTTCGGGTCCGGTCGGGCCTGACTGTCGGATCCCCGGCTTGACCTTGTCGTAGCGGCAACGTGTGTCCTGGTGGCATGCAGAGAGACGCGAACGTGCTCGACCTCCGGGTGATCGACCCCGAGCGGCGTGACCTGGTGGGCGGCAAGGCCGCCGGACTCGCCGCGCTGATCCGTCTCGGCGAGCGCGTGCCGGACGGCTTCTGCGTGACGACGGAGGCGTACCGGCTCGACGAGGTGCCCCGGGACGAGGTGCTCGCGGCGTACGAGCGCCTCGGCGGCGGCCCGGTCGCCGTCCGCTCCAGCGCCACCGCCGAAGACCTGCCGCACGCGAGCTTCGCCGGCCAGCAGGACACCTGCCTCTCGGTCTCGGGCACCGAGAACCTGCTCGAGGCGATCCGCGCCTGCTGGACGTCGCTGCACACCGAGCGGGCGAGGGCCTACCGCGAAGCCGCCGGCATCCCGCAGGACACCGCGCGCATGGCGGTCGTCGTGCAGCGGATGGTCGACGCCGAGGTCGCGGGCGTGCTGTTCACCGCCAATCCGGTCACCGGTTCGCGTCGCGAGACCGTCGTCGACGCCACCCTGGGACTGGGCGCGGCCGTCGTCGACGGGACAGCAGCAGCCGACCACTACGTCCTGGACGGTCCCACGCAGCAAGCGCGCGGCTGCCTCACCCCGGCCCGGCTGGCCGAGCTCCGCGAGACCGGCGCGCGGCTGCAGGGTGCGCTCGGCGCGGAGCAGGACATCGAGTGGGCCTACGACCGCGACGGCGTGCTGTGGCTGCTGCAATCGCGACCGATGACCGCACTGTTCCCGGCGCCCCCCGAGAGCCGCGAGCCGGGCCCGCGGCTGTACGTCGAGTTCGGCCACGTCCAGGGCATGCTCCAGCCGGCGACGCCGATGGGCGTGGCGACCCTGAAGTCCGTGCTGGCGGGCATGCTCGCCTCGTTCGGTATCGCCGTCGAGATCGTCGACATCGGCGGCCGGCTCTACGGCGACCTCACCGACGCGATGCGTGACCCAGCGGCCCGGCAGCGGCTGGTGAAGCTGATGGCGGTCGACTTCGGGCCGCGCGCGCAGGCCGTGGTCGAGCACCTCCTTGACGACCCGCGGTTCACGCCGCGCAGGTCCGCCCGCCGGCCCAGCGCCGCCGCGCTGACGGCGGCGCCCGGAGCGGTGGCCGGGATCCTGCGCGCACTGGCCCGGCCGGAAGCGGCGCGGGCCGGCGTGTTCGGCGAGATCGAGCGCCTTCGGCGCCGGCCGGTCACCGACCCGGCCACGGCCGCGGAGCTCCTGGACCTGCTCGAGGACGGTGCGCCGCCCCACACCGGCGACGCGATCCTCTGGCCCGTGGTCACCGGACTACTGGTCTGCGCCGCCCTGCCGCCGCTGCTCAGGGGCATCGCCGGTGACGACGAGATCCACACCGTGCTCGGCGGCATGCCGCACAACGTCACGATCGAGATGGACCTCGCGCTGTGGCAGGTGGCCCGACGCGCGGCACCGTACCGCGAGATGCTCCTCGACACTCCACCGGACCAGCTGGCGGCAGCCCACCTCGCGGGCGAGCTGCCGGACTTCGGGATGGCGGAATCCTCGACGCGTACGGCATCCGCTCCGCCGCCGAGGTCGACGTCGGTGTACCGCGGTGGTCGGAGGACCCGACGCCGGTGTTCGCGATGCTCGCCAACTGCCTGCGGGTCACCGACCCCGAGCAGGCCCCGGACCGCCGCTTCGAACGCGCCGCGGCCAGGGCCGAGAAGACACTCACCGAGCTCGCCCGGCGCGCCCGCCGCGAGCGACCGCTGCGGGGACGGATCGCCGGGTTCTTCCTGCGGCGCGCACGGGAGCTGACCGGACTGCGCGAGGCGGGGAAGTTCGCCGGACTCTACTCGCTGCGCGACCGCCGCCGGCGCCTGCTGGCGATCGGCGCCGCACTGCGGGCCGACGGGCTCCTCGAGCGCGGGGACGACGTCATGTTCCTCACCCTGCCCGAGCTGCGTACGGCGGTGGAGAGCGGCGCCGACCTGCGCGAGGCGGTGAGAGAACGCCGGTCGACGCACGAACGGGAGTTGCGGCGCCGCACCGTTCCGGTCGCGCTGCTCTGCGACGGCACCGACGCGGAGACCCTGCTGCCGGCCCGGACCACGGACGGCCGCACGCTCACCGGCGTGGGCGCGGCGTCCGGGCGCGTCAGCGGCCGCGCCCGCGTGGTCCACGACCCGGCGAGCGCGTCGATCGAGCCGGGTGAGATCCTCGTGGCGCCGACGACCGACCCGGGCTGGACGCCGTTGTTCCTCACCGCGGGCGGTCTGGTCACCGAGACCGGCGCGGTGCTGGCCCACGGCCCGACCGTCGCCCGCGAGTACGGCATCCCGGCCGTGATCTGCGTCCCTGACGCCACCGCACGCATCCGCACCGGGCAGCTGATCACCATGGACGGCGCCGCGGGGACGATCACCCTGGAGCGGGACACCGCGGCAGAGGACGTCGGCCGTCACTGATTTCGACTCGTCAGGGAGACGCCGCTGCAGCCGGCCTCGTTGAGGAACGCCTTGCCGAGGATGGGGTGGGCTTTCCGGCGGTTCAGGTGACGGTGGCCCCGCGGGCGCAGCGCTCGGGCAGGTTCCGGGAACATGATTCCGGTCGGGATCGTTGGCTGGATGTACAGCCAGACAGAAGGAGCAACCCCTTGTCCGCCAGATCGACGGACCCCTCGGGGCACAGTCCCCGACCATCCTGCCAGGCATCTTCTGAGCACGGCACGCGGCGGGATGGTGTTCGATGAGTGCCGCGAACGCCCTCCTGGGCGTGCTGGCCGTGTTCGTTCTGACCGCCGGCACCGGATACTTCGTCGCCCAGGAGTTCGCCTACGTCTCCGCGGACCGCCTCGCCCTCGCCCGTGAGGCCGAGTCCGGGGACCGCAAGGCCGCCCGCGCCCTGAAGGTGCTGGAGCGGCTGTCCTTCATGCTCTCGGGCGCGCAGCTCGGCATCACCGTCACCGGTCTGGTCGTCGGCTTCATCGCCGAGCCGTCGGTGTCCGCGCTGCTCAGGCCTGCCCTGTCGGGCATGGGCATCCCCGACGCCGCCGTGAGCGGCATCTCCGTCGTGCTGGCCTTCGTGCTGGCCACGGTCGTGCAGATGGTGCTGGGTGAGCTGGCGCCGAAGAACCTCGCCATCGCCGTGCCGGAGCGGCTGGCGAAGTCGCTGGCCGCCTCCACGCTGGCGTATCTGAAGGTCGTCGGCCCGCTCGTGCGCATCTTCGACGGGGCGGCGAACAAGCTGCTGCGCAAGGTCGGCATCGAGCCGGTCGAGGAGCTGCACCACGGCGCCACGCTGGAGGAGCTGGGCCACCTGATCGGCGAGTCGCACGAGCACGGCGCCCTGCCGAAGGACACCGCCGCCCTGCTGGACCACGCGCTGGAGTTCTCCGAGCGGACGCTGGACGAGGTGATGGTGCCGCGTGCCGACGCCGTCTTCGTCCGCAAGGACGCCACCGCCGCCGAAGCGGTCGATCTGATCGCCAAGCACGGACACTCGAACTACCCGGTGCTCGGCGACCACCCGGACGATGTCGGCGGTGTCCTCGGCGTGGCGCAGCTGATGCGACTGCCGGCCGACCGCCTGCAGGCCACCACGGCCGGTGGGCTCGCGCGGCGCCCGCTGCTGCTGCCGGACACCCTCCCCCTGCCCGACGCCGTGACCCAGATGCGCGAGCGCGACGACGAGTTCGCGGTCGTGCTGGACGAGCACGGCGGTGTGGCGGGCATCGTCACGTACGAGGACATCGCCGAGGAACTGGTCGGCGACATCGCCGACGAGTCCGACCAGGTCACCGAGGTCGCCGTCGCGGACGGCGGCGGCTGGCTGGTGGACGCGGGCCGCCGGCTGGACGAGGTGGCCGAGGCCACCGGCATCGAACTGCCGGAGGAAGAGGACTACGACACCGTGGCCGGCCTGATCGTCGACCGTCTCGGCCGCTTCCCGGCCATCGGGGACCGGCTCACTGTCGAGTTGCCGCAGGGCGGCACCGCGGTGATCGAGGTACGGACCCTCGACCGGCACGTGCCCGAGCGCGTACGGATCGAGCGATCGGTCCAGGAGACGCAGGAGCAGACATGAGTTTCCCGATGGCGCTCTTCGTCACGGTGCTGCTGCTGATCGGCAGCGGATTCTTCGTGGCAGCCGAGTTCGCTCTGGTCGCCGCCAAACGCCACCGCATGGAGAAGGCGGCGGCCGAGGGCCGTGGCGGCGCCAAGGCCGCCCTGGCCGGCATGCGTGAGCTGTCACTGATGCTGGCCGGCGCCCAGCTCGGCATCACCGTGTGCACACTGGGCCTGGGCTCGGTGTCCAAGCCCGCGATCTCCCACGAACTCGACCCACTGCTGCACCAGCTGGGCCTGCCCAGCGCGCTCAGTTATGGGATCGCCTTCGCGGTCGCCATGATCGTGGTGGTGTTCCTCCACATGGTGGTCGGAGAGATGGCCCCCAAGTCGTGGGCCATCGCCCGCCCCGAGCGCTCGGCCATGCTGCTCTCGCCGCTCTTCCGGGCAATGGTGAAGACGGTACGGCCACTGATCTCGGTGCTGAACAGGATGAGCAACGGCCTGGTACGGCTGTGCCGGGTCACCCCGCGCGACGAACTGGCCGCCGTCCACAACCGCGAGCAGCTCACCCACCTCGTCGAGGAGTCCGAGCGACTCGGCCTGATCAGCGAGACGGACTCGGAGCTGCTGACGCGTTCGCTGACCGAGCCCGAGACCCCGGTGCGGGCCCTCCAGGTGCCGGCCGGCGAGATCACCTCGGTCGACGGCGGCGCCGGCGTCGACGAGATCCTGCGCCTGGCCGGGGACCGCGACCGTACCCGCCTCCTGGTCCGCGAGAAGGACAGCATCATCGGCTCGGTCCATGCCCGCGACGCCCTGGTGGCCCGCGCCCAGGGACGGACGACCAGCGCCCGTGCACTGGCCCGACCGGTACCCGAGCTGACCGAGGACGCCACCGTCGCCGACGCGATCGAGCTGCTGCGCCGGCGCCGCGCCTCGCTCGCCGTGGTCCGCGACGCCTCCGGCCGGCTCACCGGCATGGTGAGCCTGGACGACATGCTGGCCCGCCTCCTGCAGCCACAGGCGGCGTAACGGCAACGCGATGTGTGAGCGCCCCGGCATCTGCGAGGCGCTCACACATCGGTAACTCACCGATGAAGGGCCGTATTCTCCACGGGTGATGCGCCCTGGGCCCGGAGTCAGATTCGGCCGCCGGCGTTCTGGTGGACCGTGCCGCGGGCCTCGTACTCCAGCATGCTCTCCAGGCCGAGGGCGGCATCGACGCCCAGTTCGCGGCGCACCAGCCACAGGGCGAGGTCCAGGCCGGAGGTGACGCCCCCGGAGGTGACCAGGTCGCCGTCGTCGACGACCCGGGCGTTCTTCAGGACCCCGCCCTGCTCTTCGAGGTCCTGTCGCGCCCGGTGGTGGGTGGTGCAGGGCCGGCCGCGGGTCAGGCCGGCGGCGGACAGGAGCATCACGCCCGTGCACAGGGCACTGATGGTGAGCCCGGGACGCCGGGCCCGCGCCAGCGCCTGCGGGAGCGTTCCTCGTCGGATCTCGGCCCGGACCCCGGGGTCCTCCCGGCGGGCATACCCGCCGCCGGGGACGACGAGGAGGTCGGCCTGCTCTGGTGCCCACGCGTGGTCGACGCGGAGGGTGGTGCCGAAGGCGGCGGTGACGGTACGGGGGCCGTCGAGGGCGACGTATCGCACGTCGACGGAGCGGTCGGTGAAGTGGCCGGAGGCGGCGAACACCTCGTAGGGAGCGGCGAGGTCGAGCTCCTCCACGCCGTCGAAGAGCACGAGGTGCACGCGCAGGGCATCGTCGCGCAGCCGGGAGCCGGCCGCGGCGGCGCTGCGCGTGGACAGGCCCGCCGTGAGACCGGCGGCACCTAGCACTGTGCCGGTGCGCAGAAGGGTGCGTCGCTTCACAGGTCGTTTCCTTCTTCAGAGAGTCGGCAGGAGCAGCGGAGTCAGCGGGTGTTGACCGTGCCCCGGCGTTCGTACTCCAGGACCTCCTCGGCGAGGACGGCCAGGTCCGGGCCGAAGAACCGCTCCAGGAGCCAGATGCCGAGGTCGATGCCGGAGGTGACGCCGCCGCAGGTGACGAGGTCGCCGTCGTCGACGACCCGGCCACCGACCACGCGTCCGCCCTCCTGGCGCAGGTCTTCCTGGGCGATGTGGTGGGTGGTGCAGCGGCGCCCGGCCGTCAGTCCTGCGGCGGACAGCAGCATGGTGCCCGTGCACACGGCGCCGAGCACGAGGCCCTGCCTGGGGGCCGCCTTCAGGGCGCGGGGCAATACGCCGCGCTGGATCTCCCGCCGAACCGCTGAGCCCTCCCCGTACCCTCCGCCGGGGACGATGATCACGTCGGCCGTGCGGGGCGAGAAGGCGTCCCGGCACACGATCTCCATGCCGGCGGCCGTCCTCACCCGACGGTCGGCCTCGACGTGGACGAAGGACTGCACGACGAGTTCCTCGCCGGCGATGCCGAGCGCCTCCACATGACCGGCGAAGTCCTGCTCCTCGACGCCGTCGTAGAGCACGGTGTGGACGCGCAGCGGGCGCCGGGGCCGGGTGCCGGTGGGCGTGGTCGGGGTGACGCTCGCGGGCTGGGTGTGCATGGGGTCTCCGGGTGGGCGTGGCCGCGCGGTGTGCGGTGGCCGTCGGCGGAAGCGAGAACGCGTTCAGTCTTCCGACGGCCGGTGAACGGTGACACCGGCGCGCGTGCCCATGGTGCGCAGGATACGGCCAGCCCCGTGGCCCGACGCACGGCTCACGGCTCACGGCTCACGGCTCACGGCTCACGGCTCACCCGCGAAAGGTGGCCCGGTAGGCGGACGGAGTGGTGCCGACCTGCCGTGTGAAGTGGTGGCGGAGCGCCTCGACGGAGCCGAACCCGGTCTCGTCGGCCACCCGCGTCAGCGGCAGCGCGGTCGTCTCCAGCAGCTCCCTGGCACGCTGGACGCGCTGGGCGAGCAGCCAGCGCAGCGGTGTGGTGCCGGTCTGCGCCCGGAAGTGGCGGAACAGGCTGCGGCGGCTCATCATCGCGTGGGCGGCGATGTCGGCGAGGGTGAGCGGCTCGTTCAGCTTGCCGCGCATCCACTGCAAGGTGTCGCCGAGTTCGGCGGCATCGCCGTCGGGTGCCCGGTATTCGATGAACTGTGCCTGACCACCGGCGCGTTGGGGCGGCATCACCAGCATCCGCGCGACCTCCGCGGCCACCGCCGCGCCGTGGTCGCGGCGGACGATGTGCAGGCACAGATCGAGGCCGGCGGCGATCCCGGCGGAGGTGAGCAGCTGGCCCTCGTCGACGTAGAGCACGGACGGGTCGACGTGCGTACCGGGAAACTGTGCTGCCAGCAGGTCGGCGAACCGCCAGTGCGTGGTGACACGCCGTCCCTCCAGCAGTCCGGCGTGGCCGAGAGCGAAGGCACCGGTGCAGATCGAGGCGATACGGGCTCCGCGGGCCGCGGACTCCCGCAACAGCCGGACGGCACGCGGATGCGGGACGCGGTCGTGCGGGATGCCCGGCACGATGACGGTGGTCGCGTCCAGGGCGTCGTCCCAGCGGTACGAGGTGGACACCCGGAAGGGCTCCGCCGGGCCGGCCGTGGCCGACAGCGCCCGGTCGGCGCAGACGCGCACCTCGTAGGCCGGCGCCCCGTCGTCGAGGGCTGCGAGAGCGAACACCTGGCACGGGATGGCCAGATCGAAGGCAGACACGCCGTCGAGTGCGAGAACCGCGATCACCTGCATACGGCAGGAGCCTACGCCACACCCTCGGTCGTCAACGGGCCCATGAGCAGCGGTCCTTACTCGCGCGGGGCACCGAAGCCAGCGGGCTCCGCGGGCCGCGGCCTCCCGCAACAGCCGGACAGGGCTAGGCTGCTGGCCATGGCTTTGGACCAGTTCCTAGCCGTCGTCGGCGGTCTTGCCGGCCTCTTCGGTGTGATCCTGCTTGTCGTCGTGCCGGCTTCTGGTGGGCCAGTGCGGGGGACATCCGGCGCCTGCGGGACTGGCGCACCATCACGTCACAGGCCGCCTCGGTGGCGGGCGCGCGTGTCCCGGGCCGGTGTCTGAAGGGGAAACGGCTCCGCAAGGCCTGGCGTACCCGTTCGGTCGCGGCTAGCGTCCTGCCCAGGTCCGGGACCAGGCGCGCGGGAGGTCGTGGCATGACGGGTGAAGGGCGCGCGAAAGCTCCGTGGCTGCCACCTCGCTGGTTCATCCGCCTGGCCTGGCACATCCACCGGGGCGCCTACCGGGTCCTCGGCGCCCGTATCGCGCTGTGGCGGCCGCGTGCCGGGAAGTGGGGCACCCTCCGGCTCACCACCACCGGGCGCCGCACCGGCCGGCCCCGCAGTGTCGTCATCGGATACCTCGAGGACGGCCCGAACCTCGTGTCACTGGCCATGAACGGGTGGGGCGAGGGCGAGCCGGCCTGGTGGCTCAACCTCCAGGCCCACCCCGACGCCGTCGCCCAACTCGCCGACGGAACCAGACCGGTACGCGCTCGCGCCGCCGTCGGCGACGAACGCACGCGCCTGTGGGCACGCTGGCGCGAGACCGACAACAACCTCGACGCCCACGCACAGCGCAGGCCCTCCCCCACCGCAGTCGTCGTACTCGAACCCGCCCCGGACGCCTGAACAGCCCGCACCCACGACATCACGCCGGCACCACGAACCCCCCGGCGGGCGCTCCCGCGCGACCGCCCGAGACACCGTCCACCCCACGGCAGCCGGTATGCCGCTGCCGCCGCATACGCGAATACGCCTCTCTGAACAAGCTCTTCAGGTCACGAGACCCGATGGAGCCTCCGCTCGTGCAGGACCGCGGCGTACATGTCCGCCGTCCTCGCCGCGGCCGTGTCCCAGCCGAAGGAGCGGGCGTGCCGGGCCGCGGCCTCGCCCATCCGGGTGGAGCGTGCGGGGTCGTCGGCGAATCCGGACAGCGCCGCCGCGTAGTCCCTCGGGTCGTGCCCGGGTACGAGAGTGCCGCTCAGCCCGTCCTTCACCGCCACCGGCAGGCCGCCGACCTCAGCAGCGATCACCGGGGTGCCGCAGGCCTGCGCCTCGACGGCCACCAGGCCGAAGGACTCACTGTAGGAGGGCATGACCAGGACGGACGCCGCCCGATACCAGTCGGCGAGCCGGTCCTGGCCGACCGGCGGCCGAAACAGCACCACATCGGCGATGCCGAGACAGGCCGCCAGTTTCTGCAGCCTTTCCGGCCTCGCCAGACCGCTGCCGCTGGGCCCGCCCACGACGGGCACCACGATCCGCTCGCGCAGCCACGGCCGTTCCGCCAACAACTGGGCCACCGCGCGCAGCAGGACGTCCGGCGCCTTCAGCGGCTGGATGCGGCCCACGAACAGGGGGATCATCGCGTTCTGCGGAAGGCCGAGGCGCGAGCGGGCAGCGGCCCGTCCGGCCTCGACACCGCGGGCGTCAGGCCGGAAGCGCTCCAGGTTGACACCGGGGTGGACGACGGCGACTCGGGCGGTGTCGGCGTCGTAGTGGCGGAGGAGTTCCTCCGCCTCCCTCTCCGTGTTGGCTATCAACCGGTCGGCAGCCCGTACGACGTGACTCTCGCCGAGAACGCGGGCCGCCGGCTCGGGGGTTTCGCCCTCGGCGAGGGAGGCGTTCTTGACCTTGGCCATGGTGTGCATGGCGTGGACGAGTGGGACACCCCAGCGTTGCGCGGCCAGTCGGCCGACGTGGCCGGAGAGCCAGTAGTGGGAGTGGACCAGGTCGTAGTGGCCCGGGCGGTGGCCGGCCCACGCCTGCGTCACGCCGTGCGTGAAGGCACACAGCTGCGCCGGGAGGTCCTCCTTGGTAAGGCCCTCGTAGGGTCCGGCGGCCACGTGCCGTACCAGGACGCCGGGCGCGAGTTCGACGCTGGGCGGGAGCGCGGCTGAGGTGGCCCGGGTGAAGATCTCCACCTCGATGCCGATCGCGGCGAGACGCTGCGCGAGTTCGACGATGTAGACGTTCATCCCGCCGGCGTCGCCGGTACCGGGCTGGTGCAGCGGGGAGGTGTGCACGGAGAGCATCGCGACGCGGCGGGGCCGGTCGCGGGCGTCGGGTGGGCGCAGGCGGGGCCGGCCGACGAGGGTGCTGCCGTGGGTGCGGCTGTCGTGGAGTTCTTCGAGGCGGGTCATGTACTGGCTCACCGCGCTGGTTCGCCGGCCATGGCCGCGGTGGGCAGGTCGAGGCGCTGCTCGCCCGCGTAGACGTTCGTGGAACTGCCGCGCAGGAAGCCGACGAGCGTGAGCCCCGTCTCCGCCGCCAGGTCCACGGCGAGGGAGGACGGCGCCGAGACCGCCGCCAGCACCGGGACGCCCGCCATGACCGCCTTCTGCGCCAGCTCGAAGGAGGCCCGCCCGGACACGACTCGGACCTGTGGTGTGTCGGCGATCGGCCACCGCGCCGAGCAGCCGGCGGCGAGCGCGAAGTCGTCCCCCGGCGCGCGCATGGTGATCGCCAGCGGGTTGCCGCCGAGCCGGATCTCCAGTGGCTCCTTCGCCACCAGCGTGTCCGGGCGCGTGCTCAGCGCGCCGTCCCGGATGCGCACCACGCGCCGTCGCTCGGTGACCCGTCCCATGGCCTCACTCCCAGTTGTGTCGGTCGTCGCGCTTCCAGAGCTTCGCGATCTCCTCGTCCTGCGCTCCGGAGCGCAGTGGCGCGCGTAGGTCGGACTCCTCCCGGGCGAACAGGCAGGCGCACACCTGGCCTTCGGCGGTGAGCCGGGTGCGGTCGCAGGCGCGGCAGAAGGGGCGGGTGACGGAAGCGATGACGCCGACCGAGCCGGGCCGCCGTCGACGAGCCGGCGTTCGGCGGGTGCGCAACCGCGTGTCCGGTCCGGCTCGGGAGTGAGCATGGCTGGCGGCCCTTCTCCTGCTGCGTCCCTGTCCCGCTCGGTCCGTCTCCTCAGCACTCGATGACGTTGACGGCGAGGCCGCCGCGGGCGGTCTCCTTGTACTTGACCTTCATGTCGGCGCCGGTCTCCTTCATGGTCTTGATGACCTTGTCGAGGGAGACGTGGTGGCGGCCGTCGCCGCGCAGGGCCATGCGGGCGGCGGTGACGGCCTTGACGGCGGCCATGCCGTTGCGTTCGATGCAGGGGATCTGGACCAGGCCGCCGACCGGGTCGCAGGTCAGCCCGAGGTTGTGTTCCATGCCGATCTCGGCGGCGTTCTCGACCTGTTCGGGGCTGCCGCCGAGCACCTCGGCGAGACCTGCGGCGGCCATCGAGCAGGCCGAGCCGACCTCGCCCTGGCAGCCGACCTCGGCGCCGGAGATGGACGCGTTCTCCTTGAAGAGCAGGCCGATGGCGCCCGCCGCGAGGAGGAAGCGGACGATGCCGTCCTCGTCGGCGCCGGGCACGAAGTCGAGGAAGTAGCGCAGGACGGCGGGGATGATGCCCGCCGCGCCGTTCGTCGGGGCCGTGACGACCCGGCCGCCTGCGGCGTTCTCCTCGTTCACGGCCATGGCGTAGAGGGTCACCCATTCCAGGGCGCGGCCCGCCGGGTCTCCCTCGCTGCGCAGCGCGCGGGCGGCTGCGGCGGCGCGGCGGCGGACCTTGAGACCGCCGGGGAGGATGCCCTCGCGGCCCAGTCCGCGGGAGACACAGGCTTCCATGACCCGCCAGATCTCCAGCAGGCCGGCGCGGATCTCCTCCTCGGTGCGCCAGGCCTTCTCGTTCTCCAGCATCAGCGCGGAGATCGACAGACCGGTCTCCTCGGTCAGGCGCAGGAGGTCGTCGCCGGTGCCGAACGGGTGCGCCGGCACCGTGTGGTCGGGCTTGATGCGGTCCGCGCCGACGGCGTCCTCGTCGACCACGAATCCGCCGCCGACCGAGTAGTACGTCTTCTCCAGCAGCGGCACCCCGTCGGCGTCGTAGGCGAAGAGGATCATTCCGTTGGCGTGGTACGGAAGCGACCGCCGGCGGTGCAGGACCAGCTGGGTCGAGGCGTCGAAGCCGATTTCGTGGGCCGGGCCGATCTCCGCACCGAGGAGGCGGATGCGTCCGGTGCTGCGGATTCGCTCGACGTCCAGGTCGGCCTGGGCGACGTCGACGGTGTGCGGCTCGTTGCCCTCCAGGCCGAGCAGCACCGCCTTGGGAGTGCCGTGGCCGTGGCCGGTCGCGCCGAGGGAGCCGAACAACTCCGCCCGGACGGCGGCCGTCTGGGCGAGTACGCCGTCCTGCTTCAGCCGGGCGACGAACATCGCGGCGGCGCGCATCGGGCCGACGGTGTGTGAACTGGACGGGCCGATGCCGATGGAGAACAGGTCGAAGACGCTGATTGCCACGCCATACTCCGTGGGACTGGTGGGGCGTTCCGAGCGGTCACGGCACGCCCCTGCGGGAGGTTGTCGGTTACAGGCCGGGGTAGAGCGGGTGCTTGTCGGCCAGCGCCTTCACCCGGGCCTTGAGCGCTTCGGCGTCGCAGGACGGCTTGAGTGCCTCGGCGATGACGTCGGCGACCTCGGTGAAGTCCTCGGCGGTGAAGCCGCGGGTCGCCAGGGCCGGCGTGCCGATGCGCAGACCGGAGGTCACCATCGGCGGGCGCGGGTCGTTCGGGACGGCGTTGCGGTTGACCGTGATGCCGACCTCGTGGAGCCGGTCCTCGGCCTGCTGCCCGTCCAGCTCGGAGTCGCGCAGGTCGACCAGGACGAGGTGCACGTCCGTACCGCCGGACAGCACGTTCACCCCGGCCGCACGCGCGTCCGGCGCGGTGAGCCGCTCGGCGAGGATCTTCGCGCCCTCGACCGTGCGGCGCTGGCGCTCCTTGAAGTCCTCGCTCGCGGCGACCTTGAAGGAGACCGCCTTGGCCGCGATGACGTGCTCCAGGGGACCGCCCTGGAAGCCCGGGAAGACCGAGGAGTTGAGCTTCTTCGCGAAGGACTGCCTTGCCAGGATGATGCCGCCGCGCGGCCCGCCGAGCGTCTTGTGCGTCGTGGAGGTGACCACGTCCGCGTACGGCACCGGGTTCGGGTGGAGCCCGGCCGCGACCAGACCGGCGAAGTGCGCCATGTCGACCCACAGGTACGCCTCGACCTCGTCGGCGATCCGCCGGAACGCTGCGAAGTCCAGCTGCCGCGGGTACGCCGACCAGCCGGCGATGATCACCTTCGGGCGGTGCTCCTTGGCGAGCCGCTCCAGCTCCGCCATGTCGACCAGACCGAACTCGGGGTCCACGTGGTACGCGACCACGTTGAACTGCTTGCCCGAGAAATTGATCTTCATGCCGTGGGTGAGGTGGCCGCCGTGGGCCAGGTCCAGGCCGAGGACGGTGTCGCCGGGCTGGGCCAGCGCGAACAGCGCGGCCTGGTTGGCGGATGCGCCCGAGTGCGGCTGGACGTTGGCGTACTCGGCGCCGAACAGTTCCTTGACCCGGTCGATGGCGATCTGCTCGACCACGTCGACGTGCTCACACCCGCCGTAGTAACGGCGGCCCGGGTAGCCCTCGGCGTACTTGTTGGTGAGGACCGAACCCTGCGCCTGCAACACCGCGACCGGCGCGAAGTTCTCCGAGGCGATCATCTCCAGGGTGGACTGCTGACGCTCCAGTTCGGCGTCGACCGCGGCGGCCACCTCCGGGTCGAGCCGGTCCAGGGGTTGGTTGAACAGGGTCATGGGCGGTCTCCTTGGGTGTGGGCACAGTGGGCGGCGTAGGCATCGGCGGACAGCGCGCCCGCGATGTTCTCGACCCGGAGCCGGAACAGCCAGCCACCGGTGTAAGGGGCGGCGTTGACGACGCCGGGGTCGTCGGCCAGCGCGGGGTTGACTTCCAGGACCCGGCCCGAGGCGGGTGCGTACAGGCCGCTGACGGCGGTCCGTGACTCGATCCGTCCGCAGCTCTCCCCCGCCTCGACCCAGGTGCCGACGTCGGGCAGCCGCAGGTGGACGACATCACCGAGGGCCCGCGCCGCGAAGGCGGTGATGCCGACGGTGGCGTTGCCCTCGTCCACGACGAGCCACTCGTGGTCCCAGGTGTACCGCAGGTGCCGGGGAACGCTCGGGGCGGTCTCCACCCCGGATTCCGGCGAGAGTCGGGGTCCGGCGGTCATGACACGACGGCCGCGGCGGCGGGGGTGAGGGTGCGGCGGAGCCGGTTGAAGAACTTCGGCTGGTTGAGGGAGAGGACGGCGACGGGGGTGCCCTCGTGGCGGTAGACGGCCGTGAAGGTGCGGCTGTCGACGTCGCCTTCGACGATCTCTGGCTCGGCGCCGGGGGCGACGTGTCCGGCGACCTGGATGCGGGCCTGGTACTGGTCGGACCAGAAGTACGGCGGGGTGAGCGGGGCGGGGGCCGGCACACCGGTCAGCAGGGTGCGGGCAGCGGTCTTCGCCTGCTCCGTGGCGTTGCTCCAGTGCTCGATGCGGGTGTGCCGTCCGGTGAACGGGTGCGGGCAGCGGGCGACGTCACCGACGGCGACCACGCCCGGGACGCTGGTCGAGCAGCCGGAGTCGCACACCACTCCGTCGTCCACCTGCACACCGGAGCCGGCGAGCCAGTCGGTGTTCGGCCGCACGCCCACGCCGGCCACGACGACGTCCGCGGGCAGCACCCGCCCGTCGGAGAGCCGTACGCCGGTGACCCGGCTCTCGCCGAGCAGTTCCGCCACGCCGGTGCCGCACAGCAGCTCAACGCCGTGATCGCTGTGGAGCGAGGAGACCACCAGCCCCATCTCGCGCCCGAGCTGGCGCTCCAGCGGTACGGGGAGCGCCTCGACGACGGTGACGTGGAGCCCGAGCCGGTGGGCGGTGGAGGCGACCTCGGCACCGATGAACCCGGCGCCGATGACGACGACCCGGGGCAGGCCGTCGAGCAGTTCGGCGCGCAGGGCCAGGGCGTCGTCCAAGGTGCGCAGGGTGTGGACGCCCGCCAGCCCGTCGGTGCCGGGAAGGGTTCGTGGGTTGGCGCCGGTCGCGACGACGACGCCGTCGGTGCGCACATGCCGTCCCCCGGTCAGGGTGACGGTGCGGGCGACGGGGTCGAGCCGCACGGCGCGCTCGCCGAGCAGCCACTGCACGTCCAGGGCCTCGTACTCGTCGGCGTCGCCGAGCGCGAGCCCTTCGGCGTCGATGTCGCCCTTGAGGAAGTCCTTGGACAGCGGGGGGCGGTCGTAGGGGGCGTGGCGCTCCTCCCCCACGACGACGATCTCGCCGTCATAGCCCTCTGCGCGCAGCGCGCGGACCGTGCTCAGTCCTGCCAGCGACGCTCCGACGACGGTGATGCTCCTCATGCCGGCTCCAGACGGGTTGTCTCGCATAACACAACGACACTCGCTATACGCAACATGCTTTCCGCGTGATGCGGCATTGTCAAGGGAGGTGTCGCAGATCAATTTCTGATGATGCACCACGTTTCACATGGTGCAACCGCGCGGTACCGGGGGAACTCGCCCCCTCCGGCAGCTGGCCCGCCCACCTGCCGGAGGGGCCGCAACAGCAGGTGGGCGGGCAGCACTGGGGGTGGGAGGGATCAGTGTGCGGGGCCCACCTCGAGCTTGTTCTGCAACCAGGTGTGGAACTCGCCGATGTGGTGCTCACTGGGCACCAGCACGCCGCCCTTGGCGTACGCCTTCGAGCTCATCGCCGGCTGGGTGCGTTCGCAGGCGTCGAAGTCCTGCTGGTTGACCCGGTGGAACAGTTCCACCGAACGCTCCACGTCCTTGCCGCTCTCGACGACGTGCGGCAGGTACAGCCAGTCGCACTCCACGACCGTACGGTCGGGTGCCATCGGGTACATCCGGTGGAAGATGACGTGGTCGGGGACGAGGTTGACGAAGACCTGGGGCCGGACGGTGATCGCGTAGTAACGGCGGTCCTGGTCCTCGGCGACCCCCGGGATGCGGTCCAGGCCCTCGGATCCGTCGACGGTGAAGCCCTGGACGTCCTCACCGAACTCCGCGCCGTGGCCCACGTAGTACTGCGCCGCGTAACCGTCCGCGAACTCCGGCAGCACCTCGGTGAGTTCGGGGTGGATGGTCGCGCAGTGATAGCACTCCATGAAGTTCTCGATGATGAGCTTCCAGTTGGCCTTCACGTCGTAGGTGATACGACGGCCCACCTGAAGGTTCTCGATGCCGTAGCGCTCGATCGACTCGACGTCGCCGAGGCGTTCGACGACCGCGCCCTGTACGTCCGCCTCGAAGGAGGGCGGGTTGTCGGCGAGACAGACCCACACATAGCCGAGCCACTCCCGCACATGGACGTTGATCAGGCCGTACTCCTTGCGGTCGATGTCCGGCATCGAGGTCAGGTTGGGCGCGGCGACCAGCTTGCCGTCCAGGCCGTAGGTCCACGCGTGGTACGGGCACTGGAAGGCACGCTTGACCTCGCCGGACTCCTCGGTGCAGAGCTTGGCGCCGCGGTGCCGGCAGATGTTGAGGAAGGCCTTGACCGAGCCGTCCCGGGACCGGGAGACCAGCACGCTCTCGCGGCCCACCTGGTAGGTGCGGAATGCGCCGGGCTTGTCCAGGTCGGCGGCGCGGGCCACGCAGAACCACATGGCCTCGAAGACCCGCTCCTGCTCCTGGGCGAAGACCTCGGGGTCGGTGTAGTACTCGCCGGACAACGTGGGGATCAGGCTGGGCGGCAGGTTCGTGATGGTCATCAGCTCTCCTTCGTGGATGCCGCGGCCTTCAGGCCGGGGAGGAAGTGAAGCTCCTGCGGAGCAGGGCAGGGAAAGGTGAATCGCCGCGAGGGCGGTTTGGTGCCTGCGGCCACCGGCCGACACCCGTCACTCACACGGGAGTTGATAGGGTGTGGGGTGTGACGCCGCAGGTCAAGCGGGCTTTCAAGTACCGCTTCTACCCCACCGACGAGCAGGCAGCAGAACTGTCGCGCACGTTCGGCTGCGTCCGCCTCGTGTACAACAAGGCGCTGGAGGAGCGCACTCGGGCCTGGTACGGCGAGCAGCGCCGTGTCTCCTACCTGCAGTCGTCGGCCGCGCTGACCCAGTGGAAGAAGACCGAGGAGCTCGCCTTCCTGAGCGAGGTGTCCTGTGTCCCGCTGCAGCAGGCGCTGCGCCATCTTCAGACAGCGTTCGTCAACTTCTTCGCCAAGCGCGCGCAGTACCCGCGCTTCAAGTCCCGTAAGAAGTCCCGTGCCTCGGCCGAGTACACCCGCAGCGCCTTCACGTGGCGCGACGGACGGCTCACGCTGGCGAAGATGACCGAGCCCTTGGACATCCGCTGGTCCCGTCTGCTGCCCGAAGGAGCGCAGCCCACGACGGTCACCGTGTCCCGCGACGCGGCCGGCCGGTGGTTCGTGTCCCTGCTGTGCGAGGACACCATCACCCCTGCGTCCGCCACCACGGCGGGCGTCGGCATCGACGCCGGGATCACCTCGCTCGTGACGCTGACCACCGGGGAGAAGATCGCCAACCCGAGGCACGAGGGGCGTGACCGCGCCCGCCTGGCCCGCGCGCAGCGTGAACTGTCGCGGAAGGTGAAGGGCTCGGCGAACCGGGAGAAGGCCCGGCACCGCGCCGCCAAGATCCATGCGCGGATCGTCGACCGGCGCCGGGACTTCCTGCACAAGCTGACCACTCGACTCGTCCGTGAGAACCAAACGGTCGTGATCGAGGACCTCACCGTCCGCAACCTGCTGAAGAACGGCCGCCTCGCGCGCGCCATCTCGGATGCATCGTGGACGGAACTGCGCTCCATGCTGGAGTACAAGTGCGCCTGGTACGGGCGTGAACTTGTCGTGGTCGACCGCTGGTTTCCCAGCTCGAAGCTGTGCGGGGCCTGCGGCACGGTCGCGGCGAGACTGCCGCTGCACGTCCGCGAATGGACGTGCGACTCCTGCGGCGCGGTGCATGACCGCGACGTGAACGCGGCGCGCAACCTTCTGGCCGCCGGGCTGGCGGCGTCTGCCTGTGGAGACGGTGTAAGACCTCAACGGGAGCCCTCCCGGACGGGGCGGTCGTCGGTGAAGCAGGAAGCCCAGCGGGCGACCGCTGGAATCCCCCGCCCATAGGCAGGGAAGGAAGTCAACGTCTCACCTTCGGAAGTGTCAGACGCGCACGCGGCGGGGGTCGAACAGGGCGATGGGGTGGTCGGTGGTGCCTTCGGTTGCGAGGTCGGCGAGGATCTCGCCGATGACGGGCACGAACTTGAATCCGTGGCCGGAGAAGCCGCAGGCCACGATCACCTGCGGATGCTCGGGGTGTCGGGCGAGGACGAAGTGCTCGTCCGGGGTGTTGGAGTACATGCAGGCGGCGGCCTTGAGGTAGCGGCCGGGCAGGGTGGGGATGCGCGGGCGCAGGTAGTCGGCCATGGCCGCGATCTCGTCCGGGTGGATCCGGCGGTCGAGGTGGTCGGGGTCGCTGGGGACGCCCTTGCGGAAGAAGGCGACCTTGGCGCCGCCGTCGGGGCCGTCCAGCGCGGGGAAGCCGTAGATCTGGGTGCCGTCGGGGTCCTCCCAGATGTAGACGGGGTGCCGTTCGGCGCTGAACGGGCTGGTTCCGCCCTCGGGCTGGAACCAGTACATGACCTGGCGCTCCACCGTCACGCGCACGCCGAGGTCGGACAGGAGCTTCGGGGCCCAGGCTCCGGGGGCGATGACCAGACGGTCGGCGGTGTAGGCGCCGCGGTCGGTGACCACCCAGGCCCTGCCGCCCGGTCCGTCGGCCTCCCAGCCGAGGACCAGTTCCGTGAAGTGCAGGTCGGCGCCGTGGGCCCGGGCCAGGTCCAGGTGGGCGGTGACGGTCGCCTCGGGCCGGGCGATGCCCGCCTTGCGCTCGTAGAAGGCGACGTCCTCGGCCGCCGGGTTGAAGGTGGGGAAACGGCGCCGGATGTCGGCGGCGCCCAGGACCTCGTGGTCCAGGCCCCACTCGTGGGCGCTGCGCAGGGTGCCGGCGAAGGCCTCGCTGTCCTCTCGGCCGATCATGAGGCCGCCGGTCTCGGTGAAGACCTCGCGGCCGGAGTCGACGGCGAGCTTCTCCCACAGTTCATGGGCGCGCAGCAGCAGGGGTACGTAGGCGGGGTCCTCGAAGTAGGCCTGCCGGTAGATGCGGGATCCGCCGTGGCTGGAGCCGAGGTTGTGGGCGGGGCCGAAACGCTCGATGCCGAGCACGCGCTGACCGCGGGCGGCGAGGTGACAGGCGGCTGCGCTGCCCATCCCGCCCAGGCCGACGACGATCACGTCGTACGAAGTGGCCATGTGTCCATCTCCTGGGAATCGTGCCGGTTGCCGATGAATGGTGTGGTGCTGCCGGGAGTCGGGGCCCGTTCAGCGCCGGATGCGCGACATCTCCGGGTCGAAGAGGGGCTCGGCGGCGGTGACGGCGGGGACCCTGGCGCCGAAGTACTCGATCTCCACCGGGGTCCCGGGGGCGGCGTGCTCGGCGGGCAGCCAGGCGTATGCGAGGGGCGCGCCGATGGTGTAGCCGTAGGCGGCGCTGGTCACGTAGCCGACGGGGCGGCCGTCCACGCGGACGGGTTCGTGCCCCATCACCACGGACTGCTGGTCCTGGATGACCAGGGGCGTGAGCCGGCGGGTGACCGTCTCGTCGCTGATCCCCTCCAGCGCGGCCTTTCCGGTGAAGTGTTCCTTGGTGCGGCGGACGGCGAAGCCGAGACCGGCTTCGTACGGGTTGTGCTCGGTGGTCATGTCATGGCCCCAGGAGCGGTACCCCTTCTCCAGCCGCAGGCTGTTGAAGGCGCTGCGGCCGGCGGCGATGATCCCCAGCTCCTGCCCGGCCTCCCACAGGGTGTCCCACAGCCTGGTGCCGAGGTCGGCGGTGGTGTAGATCTCCCAGCCCAGCTCGCCGACGTAGCTCAGCCGCATGGCGGTGACCGGGACGTCGCCGAGGAAGGCCTGCTCGGCCTTGAAGTAGCCGAAGCCCTGGTGCGAGAAGTCGGTGTCGGTGAGCGGCTGGACGAGGTCACGTGCGCGTGGGCCCCATACGCCGAGGCAGCAGGTGCCGGCGGTGATGTCCCGCACCTGCACCGAGCCGTCGCCGGGCAGGTGCCGGCGCAGCCAGTCCAGGTCGAGGTTGCCGTTGGCGCCGATCTGGAAGCGTTCTGTTTCCAGGCGGGCGATGGTCAGGTCGCTGCGGATGCCGCCGGCGGAGTCGAGCAGCAGGGTGTAGGTGACCGAGCCGACCGGCTTGTCGAGCTGGTTGGTGGTCAGCTTCTGGAGGAAGGTGAGCGCTTCGGGGCCGGTGACCTCCAGCCGCTTCAGCGGGGTCATGTCGTAGAGGGCCACCCGCTCCCGGGTGACGAGGGCTTCGGCTCCGGCGATGGGCGACCAGTAGCGCGACGCCCAGGCGTTACGGCCGGGCACGCGGGCCACCTCGGGCAGGTGTGCGTTGGCCTCGTACCAGTGCGGGCGCTCCCAGCCGCCGCCCTCCAGGAAGACCGCGCCGAGGGCCTCCTGGCGGGCGTGGAAGGGACTGGTCCGCAGGGGGCGGGGTCGTTCCGCCGGTTGCAGCGGGTGCAGGATGTCGTACACCTCGGCGAAGTTCTGGCAGCTGCGCTCCATGACGTACGACGGCGCCAGCTGGACTTCCTCGAAGCGGTTGATGTCGCACTCGTGGACGTCGGTGGCGGGCCGGCCGTCGACGAGCCACTCGGCCATGGCCTTGGCCACGCCGGCCGAGTGGGTGACCCAGACGGCCTCCGCGAGCCAGAAGCCCTGGACCTTCGCCGACTCGCCCATCAGCGGCATGCCGTCGGAGGTGAAGGAGAAGATGCCGTTGAAGCCCTCCTCGATCTTCGTGTCGGCGAGGGAGGGGAGCAGGGTGAGGGAGTCGGCCCAGGCGTCCTCGAAGTCGGCTTCGGTGAACTCCAGCGAGGACGGCATGTCGGCTTCGCGCGGGTGCGCCACCGTGTCCAGGCTGACGGGCATGGGGCGGTGGGCGTAGGAGCCGATGCCTATGCGGTCGACGAGTTCGCGGTAGTACAGGCCGGCGTCCTGGTTGCGCAGGATGGGCAGGGAGGCCTCGGTGTGCGCGTCGTTGCGGCCGGTGAGCGGCGGGAGTTCGGTCGTGCGGGCGTACTGGTGGGCCATGGGCACGAGCGGCACGGGCTGCCCGACCATCCGGCCGATCCTCGGGCCCCAGAATCCGGCGCAGGAGACCACGATGTCGGCCGGGAAGGTGCCCTGGTCGGTGACGACCGCGCTGACACGGTCGCCGGTCGTCTCGATGCCGGTCACCGTGTGGTGGGGACGGAACCGGGCTCCGCGGGCCGTCGCCTGGCGGGCCTGGGCCTCGCTCGCGCGCAGGGCCTTGGCCAGGCCGTCGCTGGGGATGTGGAAGCCGCCGAGGATGCGCTCGGGGTCGAGGAGAGGGTGCAGTGCGGCGGACTCCTCGGGGGTGAGGAGGCGGCTGTCGACTCCCCAGGAGCTCAGCCAGCCGTGCCGGCGCTGGATCTCCGCGAGGCGTTCGGGGGTGGTGGCCACCTCCAGGCCGCCGACCTGGTTGAAGCACCACTGCCCGTCCAGGGTCAGCGCGCTGTACTTCTCCACCGTGTACCGGGCGAACCCGGTCATCGTCTTGGAACCGTTGGTCTGGAACACCAGACCGGGGGCGTGCGAGGTGGAGCCGCCCGTGGCGAAGAGGGGGCCCTGCTCCACAACGGTGACGTCCGTCCAGCCGCGTGCGGTCAGTTCGTCGCTGAGTGCGCACCCGACGATGCCGGCGCCGATGATGACCACCTTCGGCTGTGCCGCCATGGTCTTCCTCCAAGTTCCTGGTGTGGTGAGGGGCTTGGGTATTGCGGTGACGGACGAGGTCAGCGGTCGCGGGTGAGCCGGTTGTCGGCCTCCCGGCTGCCGCCGTCCGGTTCGCAGGTGCCGGAGGTGACGGGGCGCTCGGTGCGCGCGGTCACAGGACGACCACCGAGCGCAGGACGTCGCCGTGGTGCATCTTGGCGAAGGCGGCCTCGACGTCGTCCAGGGTGATCGTCTCGGTGACGAAGTCGCCCAGCTCGAAGCGGCCCTGGAGGTAGAGGTCGATCAGGGCGGGGAAGTCCCGGGCGGGCAGGCAGTCGCCGTACCAGGAGGACTTCAGAGCCCCGCCGCGGCCGAAGACGTCCAGCAGGGGCAGGTCGAGGGTCGGTTCGGGGGTGGGGACGCCGACCAGGACGGCCGTGCCGGCCAGGTCGCGGGCGTAGAAGGCCTGCTTGAAGGTCTCGGGGCGCCCCACCGCGTCCACGACGACGTCGGCGCCGTAGCCGCCGGTGAGTGCGCGGATCGCCTCGACGGCGTCGGTCCGGGAGGAGTCGACGGTGTCGGTGGCGCCGAACTGCTCGGCCCACTTCAGCTTCCGCTCGTCGACGTCCACGGCGATGATCCGGCTCGCCCCGGCCACCTTGGCGCCCGCGATCGCGGCCATGCCCACGCCGCCGCAGCCGATCACCGCGATCGAGTCGCCGCGGCCCACGCCGCCGGTGTTGACCGCGGCGCCGAAGCCGGCCATCACCCCGCAGCCGAGCAGGCCGGCCGCGACGGGCGAGGCGGCCGGGTCGACCTTGGTGCACTGGCCGGCGGCGACCAGGGTCTTCTCGGCGAAGGCGCCGATGCCGAGGGCCGGGGACAGCGGGGTGCCGTCGGCCAGGGTCATCGGCTGGGTGGCGTTGTGGGTGGCGAAGCAGTACCAGGGCCTGCCCTTGCTGCAGGACCGGCATGTGCCGCAGACGGCACGCCAGTTGAGGACGACCATGTCGCCGGGCGCGACGTCGGTGACGCCCTCGCCGACCGACTCGACGACACCGGCCGCCTCGTGGCCGAGCAGGAAGGGGAACTCGTCGTTGATCCCGCCCTGCCGGTAGTGCAGGTCGGTGTGGCAGACACCGCAGGCCTCCACCCGCACGAGCGCCTCACCGGGGCCGGGGTTCGGCACCAGGACGGTCTCCACCGAGACCGGTGCGCCCTGTTGGCGGGCGACGACGCCGCGTACCTCGTGTGTCACGGTCGTTCTCCTCGTCGAGGGGACGGCCGAAATGCGATCTTCGGGATCTTCGGCCTGATGTTCTGTGTGGCGGGAGGACGTCGATCGCTCCCTGGAGCGATCGACGGAGGAGGGAGAAACGTCACCTGGCCCGGTGAGACCCGGGAGGCCGGGACAACCACCTGAGCGGTGTTGCGTATTGCGCAATCATCTTCGCTATAAGCAACGACCGATCCAAACTGTGTCTCCACCGACACCCACTGTCAAGGGGTTGGCCGAGCGAAGTTGCCATCGCGGCGGAAAACGGGCGCCGAACAGCCACGGAGGCGGCGCCGGAAGACCCGGACATGCGGCCGGCCGACCTCCGGGGAGGTCGGCCGCATGTCCGGGTTCGTGGGCCACCAGGTCAGGAACGCCCGAGACGGCTTCCGCGGAGGCTGTCGCGACGTTCCTCGGCCGCCGTCGCAGGCGGCGCGGAGCCCGGCACGGCGCTGGTCTCCGCCAGGGTGCGGCCCCGCGTCTCCTCGGCCCACGCGAAGGACACCAGCCAGCCCACCCCGGTGATACCGGCGCCGATCAGCATGGTCGCACCGATGCCCAGCCGATCCAGGGAGATCGGCAGCAGGTACGTACCGGCTGCCGCGCCGACACGGCTGATCGAGGTCGCCACGCCTCCCGCGGTGGCCCGGATGCTGGTGGGGAACAACTCGTTGGGATACGTCCACTCCAGCACCGTGGGACCGCCCGACAGGAGGGCGTAGGCGCAGAAGCACACGATGACCACCGCCATGGGCAGTGCGTGGCCGCCGCCGAGCACCGCGAGCGGCACCACCATCAGGGCGAACGACCACACCAGCACGGGGCGGCGCCCCACCCGGTCCACCAGCCGCAGCGCGGGGATACAGCCCAGCACGAACACGACACTGATCAGCGCCGAGCCCAGGTTGCTCTCGTTGCCCTCCCCGAGCCCGAAGGAGCCCAGGATGGCGGGACCGAAAGTGTAGAGGGCGAACATCGGCGTGATCTGACACATGTAGAACAGCCCGCAGAACAGCGTCCGCCGCAGATATGTGCCGTGGAACAGGTCACGGATCCGGCTCCGCTCCACCGACTGCTCGGCCGCCGAGGCGGCCAGCAGTTCCTCGACCGAGACGGTGCGATCGAGGGCCTTCCTGATCGCTTTCTGGGCCTCGGCGGTACGCCCCTTGTTCACCAGCCACAGCGGCGACTCCGGCGTGCCGATGCGCATCAACAGGATCAGGGCGCTGAGTACGGCGCCCGAGGCGAGCATCCACCGCCAGGCGTCGTTGCCCGCGATCTCGGCCATCACGTAGCCGACCAGATACGCGACCGCCGCGCCGACGTACCAGGCCAGGATCAGGATGCCGAGCAGTCGGCCCCGGTGTTTGTTCGGCACCCATTCGGCCAGCAGTGACGTCGCGATCGGATAGTCGGCGCCGATGGCCATGCCGAGCACGAACCGCAGCACGACGAACTGCCAGGTCTCGGTGGCGAACACCGACAGCACCGAGCCGCCGACCAGCACGGCCAGATCGATGGTGTACATCGCCTCGCGCCCGAGTTTGTCGGTGACGGGCCCGAAGAACAGCCCTCCCACGAAGATGCCGACGAGGGCCGCGGCACCGATGAGGCTCTCGTCCCCGGTGCTCAGGTTCAGCTCGTTGCTCATGCCGATGAGCGCGACGCCGATGATGCTGAGCAGATAGCCGTCCAGGAACGGGCCGCCGGCGCAGGCCCAGGTGAGTTTTCGGTGGAACTTGTTCAGGGGTGCCTCGTCGACGGCACGGATGGACATCTGAACTCCCGGAATGGGGGACGGGCGGGCTGCAAGGACGTTGCGTTTGAGCGAACTGGTTTCCCCATACGCAACGGAACATCGATCACCCTGTCATCGTCAAGACGGGACCCTGAACCTCTTACGAATTCCACGGAGATCGCCCCGCACCCTCACCGCGCAGGCATCCCGACACCCTTGACGACACCTCACCCCATGCGCATGATGTTGCACATTGCGATGTGCGTTCTACATAGAGAAACCTTGCGCTGAATGCGCCGGCGGCAGCGCTTCCGTCGGCCCGCCCCTTGACCGCGCTCTCATCCCCGCTCAATCACGTTGCGTATAGCTCACCGTGTTGCGCGATCCGCACCACCGACCGATGGAGGAAGGCATGTCTCCTCGACCGCGGCCCGGCCGTGAGTTCATCCTCACCCTGTCCTGTCCCGATCAGGCCGGCCTCGTCCACGCAGTGACCACCTTTCTCGTGAGCCACTCCGGCAACATCCTGGAGAGCCGGCAGTTCGACGACCGGCTGCAGGACCGCTTCTTCATGCGGGTGCACTTCGCCGTCTCGGACGCCGGCATCTCCCTGGAGGACCTGCGCACCGGCTTCGGACCGGTCGGTCAGGCGTACGGCATCACCTGGCAGCTGCACGACGCGTCGACCCCGACGCGCACGCTGATCATGGTGTCGAAGTTCGGCCACTGCCTGAACGACCTGCTGTTCCGCAAGTCCACGGGCGCGCTCAACATCGAGATCCCGGCGATCGTCTCCAACCACCGCGACTTCGAGCCGCTGGCGCAGAGCTACGGCGTCCCCTTCCACCACATCCCGGTCACCAAGGACACCAAGGCCCAGGCCGAGGCGCGGCTGCTGGATCTGGTGCGCGAGCTGGACGTCGACCTGGTGGTGCTGGCCCGCTACATGCAGATCCTCTCCGACGACCTGTGCAAGCAGCTCGACGGCAAGGCCATCAACATCCACCACTCGTTCCTGCCGAGCTTCAAGGGCGCCCGGCCGTACGTCCAGGCGCACCGGCGCGGCGTGAAGCTGGTCGGCGCCACGGCGCACTACGTCACGCCCGACCTCGACGAGGGCCCGATCATCGAGCAGGACGTCGTCCGCGTGGACCACTCCCGCGACCCGGACGAGCTGGTCACCATCGGCCGCGACGTCGAGGCTCAGGTGCTCGCCCGCGCCGTCGAGTGGCACAGCCAGAGCCGGGTGCTGGTGAACGGACATTGCACCGTGGTCTTCCGCTGAGAGAGCGGACCGTGCGACCATGCGGGCGGCCGGAACCGACTGTCCCGCAACCCCCGTCCGGGCCGGCTCCACAACCCCGGCGTCCGGTCGAGCTTCATGGTGACCCACGAAGATCCACGCGTATAGTTGCGCTATGGGCAACTACAGCGCAGACTGCGAAACAGCGGGTCCCGCTGTGAACGGGGTGCAGTCCGTCGACCGCGCCGTCGGCGTGCTGGAGATCCTCGCCCAGCGCGGCGAGGCGGGCGTCAGCGAGGTGGCCGCCGAGATCGACGTCCACAAGTCGACAGCGTTCCGTCTGCTCGGGGCTCTGGAGGCGCGTGGCCTGGTCGAACAGACGGCGGAGCGGGGCAAGTACCGGCTGGGCTTCGGCATCGTCCGCCTGGCCGGCGCGGTCACCGATCGCCTCGACATCACCCAGCAGGGCCGCCCGGTGTGTGTGCGGCTCAGCGAGGAGATCGGCGAGACCGTCAACATCGCCGTCCTGCAGGAGCACTACGCAGTCAACCTGTATCAGGTACGCGGCCCGGGTGCCGTCGGCACCCACAACTGGGTCGGCCAGCTCACCCCCGTCTACGCCACGTCGAGCGGCAAGATCTTGCTGGCCCACCTGCCGGCGAAGGAGCGCGCCGACGTGCTCGCGGAGTCCGGGGTGCGGAAGCTGACGCCGCACACCCTGACGGCCAGGACGAAGCTGGAGAAGAACCTCACCGAGGCGCGGGAGCGCGGGTACGCGGTGACGCTGGAGGAGCTCGAGATCGGACTGCACGCCATGGCGGCCCCGATCCGCTCCCGCGACGGCGAGGTCATCGCCGCGCTCAGCGCCTCCGGCCCCGCCTACCGCTTCACCGAGGAACGCATGCACGAGGTCGCTCCCACGCTGATCGGCGGCGCACAGGAGATCAGCCACCGGATGGGCTACCACGGCTGAGGCACCCTCAGAGCCATCCGGCCCAGCCGCGTTCGGCGCACTCAGTCCAGTGGCGACCGTCTCGGCGGGGCCTCGGCACCCCAGCATGCCGTCACACGTACCGCATCGGCCGTCGAGGTCGCCCATGTCGTGGCCCTCATGGCCGCTGGAGCTGGAGTGGCCGCCCATGCCACCCATTCCCTGCCGCAGCTCGGCAAGGACTTCGTCAAGGGTGCCGGTGACTCCGTCGACCCAGTCGTCCAGGACGACGACCCATTCGTCGTCGTACGACAGCGGTTCCTTGGGGGCCTCGACGATCAGCGGCGCGTACAGGCCCTGCTCGAGCTGAACGCCGACGTGGGGATGGAGGAAGTAGGTGCCGGGGGCGTCGGCGATGAAGCGGTAGGTGAAGTTGGAGCCCGCCCGTACGGCCTGCTGCGTCACCGGAGGCACGCCGTCCATGTCGTTACGCATGGCGATGCCGTGCCAATGAATGGAGCGGCGACCGCCGAGCCGGAGGGGGTGACCAGGGCGGGCGTCGAGCCAGAGCCACTGCTGCAGGCGCGAGCGCGCCCGCGTCTGCGACGCCGAGTCCGGCGAGCAGGACAGATCGGCGGTTGATGCTGTTCATGGAGGTCCTCGATCTCTGTGTACGCCTATGGGAGTTGGCGTGCTGGGACGCCTCTCGGCCTGATCAAGGCCCAAGGAAAGCCGTTGGGCACGGCCTGAATGCGCAACTGAGAGAGAACGGACAGGTTCGGGGGCGCCCGGTCCACTGTCCCGGCGGGCTTCGGCCCTGGGGCGACGGCGCCGTGCGCGGCGAGACCTGGTTGCCCCGGGGTCAGCGCGGGTACCGCCAGCTGTACCACCTCGACGCTCGCGGTCGAGCAGTGCTGCATGGCCGTTCCCGAGCAGGCCAGGCCATCAGCACTGTTCATCGTCTGGTCCGCGGCCTGCACGATGGTGCTTCCGTGCGCGTGACCGGACATGGGCGACTCCGGTGCGACATGACTGTCCGCCATCACCATGCCCGGCGTCATCACGTGTGCGGCGGGAGCAGAGGTCGAGCTCATCGCCGCGGCTACCGTCTCGTGGTGGACCAGTACGGCAAATGTCGCGAGACGGCGATGACGGCAGCACGCGCCAGGTGACGACGCCGTGCGAGGCGCGGGTCCACGGGGCCCAGGCTCCCCGTGGTGTCATCGCATCCCTCTGAGTTCTCGATGAGACGAGTGCCGCCCATATACGCGGAGGGGGTAAGTGCGCTTCCGGGGTGGCCGCGGCCGCACCCATCAGCGGTGTGCGTCTGGCGCCCTCACGCCTGAGACACGGACACCGCGCCCGGCGTGCTGCGGCTCTCGCGTTCCGCCTGCTGCTTTCGCTGCCCGTACGGAGTGACGCCCCGCGGCTTGTACACCGCGAGGATCATGGCCAGCAGCAGCACGACCAGCGCCAGGACGGAGTGCAGCACGGGAGAGAAGTTGCGCACTGAAGACAGCTCGGCCTCCGGGTCGGCAGCCGTGTGCGCCATAGACCTGAACGTCCCCATGTAGATCAGCAGCACTCCGGTGGCGACCACGTTGATCAGGAGTTTGAACAGCACCCAGTAGTGCCGCAAGAGGCCCCAGGGCGTACCCAGGGACTGGACGATGCCGGTAAGCAGGGCGGTGAAGGCCAGGGGGACCAGGACGCACCAGGCGGCCGGCTCCATCACGAGGTACGCGCCGCGCACTGTCGCGGCATCCTGGCTGGTCATGCCGATCGCCGCCAGCGCGAGAAAGGCGACGACCGCGCCCAGCCACCCAACCGAGGAGGTGACGTGCGCAATCAGGGCCAGCCTGCGCAGGCGGGGCGGCATGGTCATCCGATATCCCCTGCGTCCGGTCCGATGGCTTTCGTGACACCGACGAGCGGAGCCTGTCCCCCGAGGTGACGCCCCGGACCATGGTCACCCGCCCCCGTAACCAGATGTATGACCACGAAGAGAAGGACCACGATCAGCGCGAGTCCGGACACCTTCACCCAGCGGGGCATCCCCGCGGCCGGGGTTCGGCCGGGAGCCTCACCCGTCTTGTCGCGAGAGTTCGACTCCTGCGGCGGATCCACCATGAGGGGTTCTCCTTGTCTCACCTACTGGGCGGCATGCCCTTCGTATGACGCCAGGTTTATCGAGACACTTTGTCACTGTCAAACCATGGTGTCACAGCATCGGCATCGCGTACGCTTTCCGCGTGCCGAAGCTGTGGAACGAGACGATCGACGCGCACCGCCGCGAAGTGCGCGACGCCATCCTGGACAGCACAGCCGCCCTGGCGGCCGAAAAGGGCCCACTGTCGGTGACGATGTCTCAGATCGCCGAGAAGGCCGGCATCGGGCGGGCCACGCTGTACAAGTACTTCCCGGACGTCGAAGCCATCCTGCACGCCTGGCACGCGCGCGAAATCGCGGGTCACCTCGCCCAATTGGCGGAAGTCCGGGACCGGACCGAAGGGGCGCGTGCGCGCCTCGAAGCGGTGCTGGAGGCCTATGCCCTCATCACCCATGGATCCCACGGCCACCACGACACAGACCTCGGCGCGTTTCTGCACAGGGACAACGGCAACCACCTGACCCACGCACACCAGCACCTTCAGCACATGGTTCAGGCCCTGCTCACCGAGGCAGCACAGACCGGTGACGTCAGGGACGACATCCCGCCCACGGAACTCACGCGCTACTGCATCAGCGCCCTGGCAGCGGCACGAACCCTGCCGTCCGAGGCCGCCGTGCGGCGCTTGGTCACGGTCACCCTGGCGGGCGTGCGCCCTCCACAGGACTGACGCTCTCAGGGGAAGAAGTCCCTCTGCTGAACACCTCTTGGCACCCCTACGTACCAAGGACATCCGTAGACAACAGCCAGAGGACGACGGGAGTCGACGGGCCCGCGGAACAGGGCGCGGGCGACGACGGTCGATGCGGAGGGCAGCGATGGGAAGTCCGGCCCTGAACTGGACGCTGGCGGCGGTCGCCGTACTCGTGGCCGTCGTGAGCACGGCCCGTGTGGCCGCAGCCGACAGCAGACAGGCGCGGTTCGCGGCCGGAGGCGACCTCGTCATGGCCGGTGGCATGGCCGCGATGTTCCTGCCCGCGACGGCCACCAGTTTCGGCGACCACAGCCTGTGGTGGGTGGCGGCGTTCACCGCCGTCGGCCTCGGCAGCGTGGCCCTGTCCGTACGCCACGCTCGTCTGCACGGCTGGCGGCACGGCCGTCGCTGGGCGCATCACGTCATCGGCAGTGCCGCCATGGTGATCATGACGCTCGCCATGCCGGGCACCCACTCTGCGCCGGTTCTGGCTCTGGGCGGACACTCGATGGCCGGCACGAGTCACGGGCATGGGCACGGATCCGCCGGAACGGCCGACGCCACGGAGACGGCGGGCATGGCCGGGATGGAGGGCATGGACCACTCCTCGGGGGTGGTCGCCCACGACATGGCGTCCGGCGCCACCGACGGCGCCGCGGCGGGAGACTCCACTGCTGTATGGCGTGTCGTCCTGATCACGCTTGCCGCGTACTTCCTGATCTCGATCGTCGCGTCCGTATGGGCGCGACTCCGCGGCACCGACCGGCGGACGGGTGCGGGCCGCAGCGCGGGCAGGGGCCGCTGGGCGCGGCGGCTACTCGCCCTGCCCGACGCAATCGTGGTGTTCGCCGCGTCCCTGGCCATCTCCGTCTGGGACAGGGCCCGGCTGGGAGGCGACAAGCGCCGGGCACACGCGGCAGCAGGCAGCCGGAGCCGCCGCCGCCCGCCGGGTACGTCACCGGCCGCGGCCCTGACAGCCCACATCGGCATGGGCGGCACGATGTGCGCCATGCTCGTCATGATGGCCGGCTGACGACCCCGTCGCCCGCCTTTCCGGCGTCACGCCGTGCCGTAAGCCTGCTCCAGGTCTCCTGGATGGCCCGCGCGCTTTCGAGGTGGTCGACTCGTTGATACCCCTCGACGAGTGGCGGTCAGCAGTCTTCAGGCGGCAGCCGTTCCCCCACGCGTGGTGGTCGCGTCACCTGCCGGAGTCTCGAAGTGGGCGCCCGTCGTCAGTGACTGAATCCACGCTGTACGGCTCCACTGCGGCGGGTCACTTGATGTGGCGGGTGACCCTGGTGATGGTGTGGAGCAGATACTCGAGGGGACCGCGCCGGAACGCGCGGCTCCATGCGTACGCCAGGACCATGGCGGCTCCGATGAACCCCAGGAGCACCGGCAGCTCCGGGAAGTCTTTGCTGTCCGTGCCGAGGACGCGGATGGCGACTACGTGCAGGGTGTACGCGGTCAGGGACATCGCGCCGACCGCGCAGACGGGTGTGGTCAGACGCGTGAAACGGCCCATGCGGGCGGTGACGGCGAGGCACATGGCGAGGACGACCAGGGCGACGCCCGTGTTGCCGAGTACGGAGGCGGTCGTCTGGCTGTGCGGTGCGGCCACCAGCAGCCAGGCCGGAGTGTGGCCGACCGGCTCGCCCACGGCGTCGGACCACCAGGCCGATGATGCCGAGCCGCCGTCCGTGTCCGCGGAGATCGCGGCGCTCGCGTGCGGGACGAGGCGCAGGGCAAGCCAGGAGCCGCCGTAGCCGAGCACGGCCAGGGCGGCTCCCGTCAGGGCCAGCTGCGTGCGGAGACGGGCGCGCGTGAGGTCGAGTCGGGCGACCGCCATGCCCGCGATCATGAACGGTGCCCAGGTGAGGACCGGATAATCGCCGGTGAACAGCAGGTCGAGCAGACCGTCCGTGTCGCTGATCCGGGTAAGCGGGTCCCAGCTGATGACGGTGTCGGCCCAGCTTCCTTCGTCGATCCACTGGTGGATCAGAAACAGCATCTGGGGCAGGACGAGTGCGCCCACGGCGGCCACGACCGCAAGCGTCCTGGCCGACATCCGGTACAGCGGGAGCACGGAGAGGAACGTCAGCCCGTAGTAGGCCAGGATCACGTCGACCGAGGTGCCCAGCGAGGCCAGGGCGAAGCCCAGGGCGATGAGGACGACGGCTCTGAGGACGATCTTTCCCCCTGCCTGGCGCCCCGCGCGGCCGGTTCGGGGCTGCGGGCGGCCGGTGATGATGACCAGCGAGAAGCCGGCGAGTACCGCGAACAGCGCGGAGGAACGCCCGCGTGCCGTCTCCATCAGGAAGCCCAGGAGCCCGCCCTGCGACGGCTCGGGGCCGACATGAGCGGCGTACATGCCGAACATCGCCAGGCCGCGGGCCAGGTCGACACCAATCAGTCGTCCGCCCGACGATGAGGGACGGAGCGGGACATGAGGGCCGTCCCCCTCCGCGATCGCCGTGACGGATGCCGCAGCAGGTTGCGTGGGTGAGCGTGAGGGGGCGTTGTGTGTCATACCTCTTTAGAGTGTGCATTCACTCCATTTCTACCCACCCCATAGATTTCCGGACCTACCCCGCCGACTGGCGGGAGTCGGCCCCGGTCACCTGGCGGCACCCGATGCCGGGCGTCCGGCGACAGGTCCTCGGCGAGATATGGGTCGGACAGCGGTCCCCCTGACGAGTCCCGACGAATGGAGCCGCAGGTGATCCGGGTGCTGGTGGTCGACGACGAGGCCCTGATCCGTACGGGGTTCACACACATCCTCAACGCGTCCGACGACATCGAGGTCGTGGCGGCAGTCCCCGGCAGCCGGGCGGTCCGGACGGCCGAGGAGGTGGGGCCCGACGTCGTACTCCTCGACATCCGCATGCCTGATGTGGATGGTCTTACCGTGCTGGCCGAACTGTGTGGACTGCACAACCCTCCGGTGGTCGCCATGCTCACCACCTTCGGCATGGACGAGTACGTGGCGACAGCACTGCGCTCGGGTGCCGCGGGCTTCCTGCTCAAGGACACCGATCCCGAGCACCTTGTGCATCTGGTACGCACGCTGGCCGAAGGCGGCGTCGTCCTGTCACCCAAGGTCACTCGGACCGTGGTGGACGGCTATCTGGACAATGAACCGAGTGAGCCTGCCGCCGGCGCGGTCTCCCGGCTGACCGACCGGGAGCGCGCCATCCTGGTCCTCGTCGCCGAGGGACTGTCCAACAGCGGCATCGGCAGCCGCATGCACCTCAGCGTCGGCACCGTGAAGGAGCATGTCAGCTCCATCCTCACCAAGTTGCGAGTGGGCAGCCGTGTCCAGGCTGCCCTGCTCGCCGAACGCGCCGGCCTGCTGAGATTCCCGCAGGAAGGAGAGGACAGGTGACACCCCGTCGTGCCGGTGGCGTCGCCGCTCTGCTGGACGGCACGCTCATCGCGGCCTCGCTCCTGGATGTCTGGGTCAACGTCGACACCAAGGACCAGCTGGCCATGGCCTGCGGGCTGCTCGCCGCCGCGGGTCTGGCCCTGCGTCGTCGGCTGCCCCTCCTTACCTTCGTTCTGACCCTGCCCGCGACCCTGGTCACCGACGCGGTCTTTGCCACCCTGGCCGCGCTGTACACCCTCGCCTCGCATACACGCCGGCGCTCGGTGCTGGTCGTCTGCGCCGCCGCGTTCACCATCAGCGACATCGTTCCGTGGCACTGGCCGCCGTCACTGGAAGCGGTCGGGATCTCCGACAGCTCGTTGCTCGTCAGTCTGGGCTACACCATGGCCACGGCAGCCGCTCCCGTGTTCCTCGGCCAGCTCGTCCAGGCCCGACGCGACCTGACCATGAGACTCGCCGAAGTGTCCGACGCACGTGAGCGCGAACGACTGCTGACCGCCCAATCCGTGCTGGCCAAGGAACGCGCCCAGCTCGCCAGAGAGATGCACGACGTGGTATCCCACAAGGTCAGCCTCATCGCCGTGCAGGCCGGAGCACTTCAGGTGGGCAGTCAGGACTCCGAGGTCAAGGACACCGCGGCTGCGATCCGGCGCCTCAGCGTGCAGACCCTTGACGAGCTGCGGCACATGGTCGGCGTGCTGCGGGCTTCCGGCAGCCGTCCCGCTGAACTGACCCCACAGCCGTCCCTCGCCGACCTGCCGCGGCTGGTGAGCGGCAGCGGCATCGAGACAGAGCTGCGGACCGACCTTCCCGACGACCTCCCGCCGACCGTCCAGCGAGCCGTGTACCGCACCGTGCAGGAGGCACTGACCAACGTCCGCAAGCATGCGCCCGGAGCAACGGCGACGGTCTGCGCCCACCACAAGGACGGGACTGTCCACATCACTGTCACCAACACGGCCCCCGAAAGGCCGGCCCTCCCCCTGCCCGGCGGACATCAGGGTCTGGTCGGCCTGCGTCAGCGCGCCGAACTCCTCGGCGGCACCCTCAGCCACGGCCCCACGGCCGACGGCGGCTACGAACTCCACCTTGCCGTCCCGGCCCGGGGCGCGTGGGTCACAGGATGAGCGTGCCGGACTCCGGGGCCGCGGAGCCACCCGGCACCGCCGGGGTCAGGCGGACGCCCAGTGGGGCTCCGGTTCGGAGGCCGCCCGGCGTGCGGGGTTCCGCTCAGTGGCCTTCGTTCGATTCGACGGCGAGGCGCCTTGTGAACGCGTTGCCGCCGTCCTTCGACTCGTATACCCCGGTCTGGGTGGCTGCCAGAACGTGCTCGGCGTCAACAGCGGTCAGAGCCTGGGGCTGGCCTCCCGGCACGGTGGAGACCTCCTTCCAGGTGCTCCCGCCGTCGCTGCTGCGGTGCAAGCCGCCGGAGGTGTCGATGCCGTACAGAGCCCCTTTCGCCGCCCAGGAGAGGAAGGCCATCACCGGCTCCTCGCCCTTGGCGAATGTCCTGCCACCATCGGTGCTCCGGGCTATGCCATCGGCGGTCGTGGCGAGGACGAGACCGGGATCCTGTGGGCTGACCGCGATGTCGAGGGCCTCCAGCCGCGCGCCGTCCTTCCAGGACACGCCGTCCTTGGTCGTGCGTACCTGGCCGTGGGTGGAGTCGTAGCCGTAGACCGTGCCGTGGGCGAAGTCCAGGGCGTGGAAGTCGGACTCGCCGGACAGGGACAGGGACTTCCACGTCCTGCCCGCGTCGGTGCTCTTGATGAGCCCCTTGTTGCCTCCGGAGATCGGGTGGCCGCTGGCGTAGAACGTCTTGTCGCCGGCCACGGTGAAGCCCATGAAGTCGTCCTTGCTGTCGCCCACCAGCTCAGGCCGTCCCTGGGCGTCGGGGGTGAATGGCCGTCGGGATGGACAGGCGGAATCAACCGTCAGCGGCTCGGCTTCACCACGACCTGGGTGAGAACGGACGGGCGTGCGGCTTGAGAGCAAAGGGCCGTCCGGCGCCGGTTACCCGGTGCTGGACGGCCCTTGGACGGTTTCTCTTGCCCTGCTTCCTGGTGAACTGCGGCGTCGCGGCAGTTCACCAGGCGCCGGCACAGCATTTCAGACGCCGGCCCGCTCGCCCTGTGCCGTCGCAGTGGCGTCGGCCTGCGGCGCGGCTGCGGCCTTGTCGCTCCGCATCACCAGCAGGGTGATCAGCCCGCCCGCCGCGGCGATCGCGGCGGCCCAGATGAGGGCGGCACTGAAACCGTCCGTCAGGGCGGGCAGGTTGCCCAGCTGGCCCGCGCCCTGCGACGTGGCGACCGCGGTCAGCGCTGCCAGGCTCAGGGCGGAGCCGACCTGGTAGGTGGTGTTGACGATGCCGGACGCCAGGCCGGCCTGCTCCTGCGGGGCTCCGGACATGGCGGCCATCATCGCCGGGATGTAGGCGAGCGACATGCCGAGCGCGGCGACCAGCGAGGCGGGCAGGACATCGACCGCGAAGGTGCCGGTGGGCTCGACGGCGGACAGCCACAGCAGCCCTGCCGCGAGGACGAGCAGCCCGCCGCCGATCAGCGGCTTGGCGCCGACCTTCGCCATCAGCCTGGCCGTGATGGCTGTCATGAAGATCATCAGCAGGCCGGTCATCGGCAGCAGCGCGGCGCCGGAGGCGAACGCCCCGTAGCCGAGAACCTGCTGGAGGTACAGGTTGAGGAAGTACCACATGGGGATCCACGCGGCACCCAGCAAGGTCATCGCCAGGTTGGCCGAGCCGAGCCGCGGGACGCGCCAGATGCCGAGCGGCATCAGCGGCTCGCGCACCGTCTTCTGGATCACGAAGAACAGCACGAGCAGCGCGGCGGCACCGACCAGCTGGAGCACGGTCCCGGTGGAGGTCCAACCGACCTCCGGCGCGCGGACGATGGCGAAGACAGCGAGTGCGAGACCTGCGGTGACCGCGGCCGCTCCGAGCACGTCGACCGAACCTCGGCGACTGCCGACGGCGGGCAGGAGCTTGGTGGCGGCGAGGGTGGCGACGCCGATCGGGACGTAGATGATGAAGATCCAGGGCCAGCTCAGCCATTCGGTGAAGACCCCGCCGAGGAACACGCCGGCCGTGCCTCCCGCGGGGGCTGCGGCACCGTAGAGCGCCATGGCCTTGCCGAGCTCCTTCGGGTCGTGCGCGAAGAGCATCATCAGCAGAGTCATGGCCGACGGGGCGATCAGCGCACCGCCCACGCCCTGCACGGCACGGCCGACGACCTCCACCCAGGCCGTCTGGGCGGCGGCCGCGACGATCGAGCCGGCGATCAGCACGACCCAGCCCGTGGTGAAGATCTTGCGCGCGCCGAGCAGGTCGGAGAGACGACCGCCGAGCAGGAGCAGCCCGCCGAAGGCGATGACGTACGCGTTGAAGACCCACTGCAACTCACCCTGCGAGAAGCCCAGGTCCTTCTGCATCTCGGGGAGCGCCACCCCGATGATCGACGTGTCCATGATCACCATGAACTGAGCGGCGGCGAGCACGACCAGCGCCCACCAGCGCCTCGGATTGATGGCTGACATTGATTTCATCCCCTTCCATGGGTACCCCCGGGGGGTATCTGACGGCCGCACGGTAACATACCCATGGGGGGTATGTAAGGGGATGAGGACAGGGATATGCGGAAGGAGCGTCGAGGCGCCACCGTGGGATGGGCGTCAGTCCTTGTTCGACACTGCTGCCGTCGTCGTCCTGCCGACGTCCACGGCCCTGCCGATCTACCAACCGCGTGGCGTCCCCCAATACCGGTAGAGGACACAGCGGGAACAGCGCGCCACCCGGGCCCGCACCCGCAATCGTGGATGCGACGGACTCGGCCCACATGACCGTCCCCGCCCCCTGGGTGCGGGGCAGCCACGAACATCGGCAGCGTCCGGAACAGCCGGTTGCAAGAGACCCAGCCGACCCTCAGCCGACCGGTTCGTTGCAGTGCCAATCGATCAGGGATTCATCCATGTTCGCAGTGGCCGCTGACGCGCATGCTTTCGATCAGCTGCGGCCCTCGCCGAGGCGAGATGTGCGCGCTGCCGTGGCCCGAAGTCAGCCTCTCCGCTCTCTGGCTGCCCAGATCGTGGAGGTGGCCTACCGGCTCTACGGCGAAACACCCAAGGCCGACAGCGTCCGCACTCTGAACCTGAGCGAGGAGTCGGCCGAGTGCTGACGCAATGGCACGCGAGGCAGAACAAGGCGCGCGAGGAATGGTCCGCCATCGGAGCCTGGGCGAGTCGGACCCGGCCTTCACGCATGAGAACGGCGAGCCGCTCCACCCCGATTGGATAAGCCGCCGCTTCAAGCGCCTGGTGGAGCTGTCCGGCCTGCCTCCGGTCCGGCTTCATGATCTCCGGCACATCTCGGCCACTCTGTCGCTGCTCCAGAGAAGCGACATCAAGGTGGTCCAGGAGCGGCTTGGGCACAGCTCGCGCCAGATCACCTCGGACACGCACACCAGCGTCCTCCCCGAGCTGTCACGACCCGAGGCCGAATCCATGAGGTCCGTGATCCCGCGCAGCGTCTCGTACACCGCCGCGTCATCCAGTTGGTACGAGACCACTGCGAGGAGGCCCGCCTGAGGATCTTGTCGGCCGACAAGGTCACCGGACACCTCCCCGAGCTCGGGAAGCGCCAGTACCTTGCCCGCTTCGTCATCGACGGTGAGAGCGAGACGGGATTCAAAAGCCTGACCCGCGAGCTTCTCGAAGCCAGCAAGCAAGATCAAGAACGGGCTCAGGAGGTCGCGTAGGTCCCTGCGTGACCCGAGCGGCGTCCTCCGGGCCCCTGTCGGGCCCCGATGCGTACGACGAGACTCACTGCACAAAGACCTGTGGGAGCCCCTCGGCCGAGCTCCCACAGGGTGGCGGGACGATCCCCGCCCGGTCGATCAGACGTATTCCGTCGCGGCGTCGAGTAGCCAGTCCGTCAGATAGCCGGCGAACGACGAGCGCACCAGCACCCAGAATCCGGCCCGGGGTTCGTCCCGGGCGACCAGCACCACGTGCGTGCGGCCCAGTGTCGTCTGGGCGCAGCGCCCGGGGCCGAAGGCCCGCGGATGCAGATCCAGCGGGCAGCCGTGGGCCAGCAGGTCGTGGGCACGGGGGCCCGTCACGAGGAGCGTGGTGCGCTGCGCGGAGACGTCGATGACCGAGACGGGCTCGTCCCCCGCTGCCTCCCGGACCCGGCTCTCCAGATCCCGCTCGCTCCCCGGCGGCCCTACCAGCAGCCACTCGTCCGGGCCGAGCCACAGCGCGGTCACCTCCCCCGCGCGCACGACGGTGTTGGGCTGGAGCGGCAGTTGGAGGTCCAGCGCGAGTCCGACGGCTTCCGCCGCCGCTCCCTTGGCGTCGAGACGCACGTTGATCTGGGCGAGGAAGGGCAGTTCGGCCAGCCGGATCGCGCCCTTGGACGTACGTGTCGCGGCGGCCAGGCGGTCCGCGACGTGGACCAGGGGGCTGCGCAGGGGTGCGGTCAGGGCGTTGTCAGCCATCGCGGCGGGCTCCCTCGGGGTCGTAGAGGACGGGGCTTGCGACGGTCACCGGGACCAACTGGTCGCCCACCGGCGCGTACAGGCGCTCGCCGATGCGGTCCCGGCCGCCCTTGATCAGGGCGAGCGCGAAGGTCCGGCCGAGGGCCGCGCTGCGGTAGCTGGAGGTGACATGGCCCAGCATGGGGACGGGCGGGGCCGGCAGGACACCCTCGGCGACGAGATGCGTGCCCTCCGGGAGAAAGGTGTCCGGGTCCTCGGGGAGAAGGCCGACCAGGTGCTTGCGGTCGGGGCGGGCGGTGTCGGCTCGGGCGTGGGACCGCTTGCCGATGAAGTCCGGCTTCTTCTTCGACACCACCCAGCTCATGCCGAGGTCCTGGGGGGTGACGGTGCCGTCGGTGTCCTGGCCGATGATCGGGTAGCCCTTCTCGGCGCGCAGGACGTGCATGGTCTCGGTGCCGTACGGGGTGATGCCGTACGGGGCGCCGGCTTCGTAGACCGCCTCCCACAGGGCGAGGGCACGCCACGGTGACACGTTGATCTCGTAGGCGAGTTCGCCGGAGAAACTGATCCGGCAGACCCGGGCCTCGATGCCGGCGACCGTCGTCTCGCGCCAGGCCATGAACGGGAAGTCCTCGTTGGCTACGGCCAGTCGGGGCGCGAGCGAGGCGAGGACCTCGCGGGACTTCGGACCGACCAGGGCAACGGTGGCCCACTGCTCGGTCACGGAGGTGCAGTGGACTTTCAGCTCGGGCCACTCGGTCTGCAGCCACTCCTCCATCCAGTCCAGCACGGCGGCGGCGTTGCCCGTCGTCGTGGTGACCAGGAAGCGGTCGGGGGCGACGCGGATGACCGTGCCGTCGTCGAAGACCATGCCGTCCGGGCGGCACATGACGCCGTAGCGGATCATGCCGACCTTCAGGGTGCTCATCATGTTGGTGTAGAGCCGGTCGAGGAAGACGCCGGAGTCCGGTCCCTGGACGTCGATCTTGCCGAGGGTGGAGGCGTCCATGAAGCCGACGCTCTCGCGGGCCGCCCGGCACTCGCGCAGTACGGCGGCCTCCATGTCCTCGCCGTCCTGCGGGTAGTACCGGGGGCGCTTCCACTGGCCGACGTTCTCGAACAGGGCGCCGTGCGCGACATGCCACTCGTGGAGGGCGGTCGTGCGCACCGGGTCGCTCAGCGCGCCCCGGTCGCGGCCGGCGAGGGCGGCGAAGGACACCGGGGTGTACGGCGGGCGGAACGTGGTCGTGCCGAGCGCCGAGATGTCCACGCCGAGCAGTTCGGCGACGACACCGCTGGCCAGGACGCCGGAGGTCTTGCCCTGGTCATTGGCGGTGCCGGCCGTGGTGTAGCGCTTGGTGTGCTCGACCGAGCGCAGGCCGGCGCCGGTCGCGCGGGCCAGGTCGTCGACGGTGACGTCGCGCTGGAGGTCGACGAAACGGGGCCCTTCCGCGTCGCCCGGGACGACGTACACGTGCATCGGCGGCGTCTGCCGCGGCGGCGCGGGCACCTCCGGGAGGCGGGGCGCCTCGGGGGTGCAGCCCTCGGCCCCGACGGCGCGGGCACCGGCGGCCGAGCCCTGTGCCAGGACCGTGGCCGGGTCGAGGACTCCGCTCGCGCTGCCGACGACCTCGACCGCCTGACGGCAGGTGTCGGGGACGAAGGAGCCCAGCGTGTCGTCGTAGCGCAGCCTGCCCCCCGACTGGCTGAACAGGTGCGCCACCGGGTTCCAGCCACCGGAGACCAGCAGCAGGTCGGCGGCGAACTCCCGCCGCCCCGCGGACTCTCCGTACGGCGCGACGGTCACCGCGGTGAGGCGGGCCTCGCCCTCCGTGCTGATGACCGCGTGGCCGGGGAGGACTTCGATGCCGGCTGCTCGTGCGCGGTCCGCCCACTCCCCCGGTTCGGGGCGGGTGTCGACGATCGCCGCGACGGACAGGCCCCCCGAGGCCAGGTCCAGCACCGCCGCGTAGGCGCTGTCGTTGGTCGTGAAGACGACCGCGTGGCGGCCGGGCAGGACGCCGTGGCGGTTGAGGTGGGTGCGGGCCGAGGAGGCCAGCATCACGCCGGGGCGGTCGTTGTTCGCGAAGGCCAGCGAGCGCTCGTGGGCGCCGGTGGCGAGGACGACCCGTCGGGCGCGGATGCGCCATACGCGTTCGCGGGAGACGTTCTCGGGGGCGTCGGCGCCGAGGTGGTTGGTGCGGCGCTCCACGGCGAGGAGGTGGTTGTCGTCGTAATAGCCGAACACGGTGGTGCGTGACAGGACTCGGACCTCGGGGGCGGTGTCGAGCTGCTCCGTCACCTCCCGCACCCAGTCGAGGTGCTCGGCCGTGCCCAGGAGGCTGCCGCCGGGTTCCGGCTGGTCGTCGGCGAGGATGACGCGGGCGCCGCTGTTCGCTGCCGCCGCCGCTGCCGCGAGGCCGGCCGGGCCGGCGCCGACGACCAGGAGGTCGCAGTGGGCGTGTACGGCGTCGTAGCGGGCGGGGTCCGGTTCGGTGGCGAGGCGGCCCTGGCCGGGGAGGCTGCTCGCGACCAGGCCGTCGTAGAGCTCGACGGTCGTGGCGGGGAGCATCGGCTCGGGGAAGGGCTTCTCGATCTGGACGACCGCGTTGGGCTCTTCGACGCCGGCGGAGAAGATGCCCCGGGGTCGGCCGAGCTTGATGCTGGTGCCGGCCTGGATGACGCCGTTGGCCAGGAGAGCCGAGGCGAGGGTGTCGCCGCGGAAGCCTCGGTATTCGGTGCCGTCGAAGGTGAAGGTGAGGGGGGTGTCGCGGTCGATTCGGCCGCGGGTGGGGTGGCGGAACGGCTGAGTCTCGCCCCCGCCGCCCCTACCCGTCCCATCCTGAAGGGGCTCCGCCCCTTCGACCCCGCTGGGGGCTGCGCCCCCAGACCCCGCTTCGGCCTGAACGGCCTCGTCCTCAAACGCCGGACGGGCTGAAAGAACCGGCCTCGGCTCAAGAGTTGCCGGGCGTTCCTCTCCCGCCCGGTACACCGCCAGGATCTCGTTCGTCGACGTGTCCCGTACCGCGTTGAACCAGCGGCGGCAGCCAGCCGCGTGGCTCCAGCGCTCGGCGAAGGGGCCCTTCGGGTTGTCGCGGAAGAAGAGGTAGCGGGCCCACTCCTCGTCGGAGAGGGACGCCGGGTCCTCCGGGTAGGGCACGTGGGCCTGGCCGCCGTAGTGGAATTCGGCCTCGTCGCGGGGCCCGCACCACGGGCAGGGGATGAGCAGCATCGGTTCGGCTCCCTAGTGGGCCACCGCGGCCGCGCCGTGCTCGTCGACGAGCGCGCCGGTGGTGAAACGGTCGAGCGAGAAGGGGGCGTTGAGGGCGTGCGGGGTGTCGTTGGCGATAGTGTGGGCGTAGACCCAGCCGACGCCGGGGGTGGCCTTGAAGCCGCCCGTTCCCCAGCCGCAGTTGAGGTAGAGGTTGTCGACGGGGCTGAGCCCGATGATCGGTGAGGCGTCGGGGCTGACGTCGACGATGCCGCCCCAGGTGCGCAGCACGTGGGCGCGGGCGAAGACCGGGAACAGTTCCAGGGCCGCCGACATCTGGTCTTCGATGACGTGGAAGGCACCGCGCTGGGTGTACGAGTTGTACGCGTCGATGCCCGCGCCCATGACCAACTCGCCCTTGTGCGCCTGGCTGACGTACACGTGGACCGCGTTGGACATCACGACCGTGGGGTGCACCGGCTCCAGGAGCTCCGACACCAGGGCCTGCAACGGGTGGCTCTGGAGGGGGAGTTCGATGCCCGCCATGGCGGCGAGGACCGAGGTGTGGCCCGCCGAGCAGAGCGCCACCTTGCCGGCCGCGATGGGGCCGAGGCTGGTCTGGACGCCGACGACGCGGTCGCCGACCACGTCGAGGCCGGTGACCTCGCAGTTCTGGATGATGTCGATGCCCGCCGCGTCCGCCGAGCGGGCCAGGCCCCAGGCGACGTAGTCGTGCTTGGCGATGCCGGCGCGCGGCTGGTAGGTGGCGCCCAGGACCGGGTAGCGCACGTCCTGCGAGATGTTGACGATCGGGCAGACTTCCTTGACGCCGTCCGCGTCGAGCCACTCCGCGTCCACGCCGTTGAGGCGGTTCGCCTCGACGCGGCGCACGCTGTCGCGGACGTCCTGGAGGCTGTGCGCCAGGTTCAGCACGCCGCGCTGGGAGAAGAGGATCGGGTAGTCGAGCTCCTCCGCCAGGCCCTCCCAGAGCTTGAGGGCGTGCTCGTAGATGCCGGCGCTCTCGTCCCACAGGTAGTTGGAGCGGATGATCGTGGTGTTGCGGGCCATGTTGCCGCCCGCGAGCCAGCCCTTCTCCAGCACCGCGACATCGGTGATGCCGTGGTTCCTGGCGAGGTAGTGCGCGGTGGCGAGGCCATGTCCGCCGCCACCGACGATCACCACGTCGTAGGACTTCTTGAGCTCGGGGTTGCGCCACAGGAAGTCGGGGTGGTCGGGGAGGTCGACGCCGGGGGTGCGGGGGCTCATCGGACGTCTCCGTCTTCTGACAGGGCTTGTGCAGGGTGCGGATGCTGCGGGTACATGAAGGCGTGCGCGTTCATACGGCGATGGCGTTCCTCTCGGCGGCCTCGACGACGTTGGCGAGCAACATCGCCCGGGTCATGGGGCCCACGCCGCCGGGCATGGGGGCGATCCATCCGGCGACCTGGGCGGCGTCCGGGTGGATGTCGCCGACCAGGCCCTGGTCGGTGCGGGTGATGCCGACGTCCAGGACCGCGGCGCCGGGACGCAGCATGTCCTTGGTGACCAGTCCGGGCGAGCCGGCTGCGGCGATGACGATGTCCGCCTCGCGTACGTCCAGGCGAGGCCCTTGGTGCCGGTGTGGCACAGGGTGACGGTGGCGTTCTCGGAGCGGCGGGTGAGGAGGAGGCCGATCGGGCGTCCGACGGTGATGCCCCGGCCGATCACGCAGACGCGGGCTCCGGCGAGCGGTACGTCGTGGCGGCGGAGCAGTTCGACGATGCCGCGCGGGGTGCATGGCAGCGGGGCCTCGACTCCCAGGGTGAGCCGCCCGAGGTTGACCGGGTGCAGTCCGTCGGCGTCCTTGGCCGGGTCCATGCGTTCCAGTACGGCGCCCGCGTCCAGGTGGCGCGGCAGCGGCAGCTGGACGATGTAGCCGGTGCAGGCCGGGTCGGCGTTGAGCTCGTCGATCGTCTCCTCGACCTGCTGCTGCGAGGCGTCGGCGGGCAGGTCCCGGCGGATGGAGGCGATGCCGACCCGGGCGCAGTCGCGGTGCTTGCCGGCGACGTAGGCACGGCTGCCCGGGTCGTCGCCGACCAGGACGGTGCCGAGGCCCGGCGGGCGGCCGTTCGTGGCCGTCGACTTCGCCACCCGCTCGGCGAGTTCGCGGCGGATGTCGGCGGCGGTGGCTTTCCCGTCGAGCAGCTGTGCGTTCACCGGCGGTGTTCCTTCCCTCGGACGCGGAACGTCAGCCACGGAGGCGGGACATGGTGGGGTCGAACAGGGGCTCTTCGGCGACGACCGCTTCGACACGCCGGTCGAAGTAGCCGATCTGCACGGGTGTGCCGGGGGTGGTCAGTTCGGCCGGGAGCCATGCGTACGCGATGCCCTTGCCGATCGTGTAGCCGTAGGCGGCGCTGGTGACGTAGCCGACCGCTCGGTCGCCGTCGTACACCGGCTCCTTGCCCAGGACGACCGAGTGCGGGTCGTCGATCGTGAGGCACGTCAGCTTCCGCCGGACGTCGGACTTACGGCGCTCCAGTGCCGCCTTGCCGATGAAGTCGTCCTTGTCGAGCTTGACCGCGAAGCCGACGCCGGCCTCGTAGGGGTCGTGCTCGTAGGTCATGTCGGCGCCGAAGGAGCGGTAACCCTTCTCCAGGCGCAGGCTGTTGAAGGCGCCGCGACCGGCGATGACCCCGCCGAGGGGCTTGGCCGCCTGCCACAGGGTGTCCCACAGCTTCTGGCCCTGGTCGGCGGTGGTGTACAGCTCCCAGCCGAGTTCACCGACGTACGACAGCCGCATCGCGGTCACCGGGACGCTGCCGATGTAGGCGCGCTTGGCGCGGAAATACTTGAGGCCGTCGTTGGAGAAGTCCTCGTCCGTCAGGGGCTGGAGGGCTTGGCGGGCGAGCGGGCCCCACAGGCCGATGCAGCAGGTGCCGGGGGTGATGTCGCGGACCTGGACCGTGCCGTCGGCGGGGAGGTGGCGGCTGAGCCAGTCGAGGTCCAGGTTGCCGTTGGCGCCGACCTGGAATTGGTCGCGGGCCAGGCGTGCGACGGTGATGTCGCTGCGGATCCCGCCGTCGTGGTCCAGCAGGAGCGTGTAGGTCACGGAGCCGACCGACTTGGCGACCTTGCCGGTGCACAGGCGTTCCAGGAAGGCGGCGGCACCGGGGCCGGTCACCTCCAGGCGCTTGAGGGCGGTCATGTCGTACATCGCGACGGTCTCGCGGGTGACTTGTGCCTCGGCGCCGACGATGGGCGACCAGTACCGGGCGGCCCAGTCGTTGGGGGTGGGGATGCTGCGGCCTTCGACCAGGCCGGCATTGGCCTCGTACCACTGCGGGCGCTCCCAGCCGTTCGCCTCCAGGAAGAAGGCGCCCAGCTCCTGCTGGCGGGTGTGGAAAGGGCTGGTGCGGATCGGGCGCGGGTCGCCCGAGGGCTGGAGGGGGTGGAGGATGTCGTAGACCTCGATGAAGTTCTGGCAGTCGCGGGTCAGGACGTACTCCGGGGCCAGCTGGTGCGGCTCGAAGCGGTTGACGTCGCACTCGTGCAGGTCGAAGGACGAGCAGTGGCCGTCGACCAGCCATTCGGCCATGGCCCGGCCGACGCCCGCGGAGTGGGTGACCCACACGGCCTCGGCGACCCAGAAGCCCTTGACGTCCGGGGACTCGCCGAGCAGCGGGAAGTTGTCGGTGGTGAAGGAGAACAGGCCGTTGATGCCCTCCTCGATCTTCGCCTCCTGCGTCGCGGGGAGCAGGGACTGGGTCTCGGCCCAGGCAGGCTCGAAGTCCTCCTCGGTGAACTTCAGGACCGAGGGCATCGCGTCGGCCTCGTCCACGGAGAGGATGTCGTCGGCGGAGAGGGGCATCGGGCGGTGGCCGTAGTAGCCGATGCCGATGCCGTCGAAGCGGTCGCGGTAGTAGAGGTCGGCGTCCTGGTGACGCAGGATCGGGCGGACCGCCTCCTCCGTCTGGCCGGCGAGGGCCGGGACGGGGCCGGTCCAGGCGAGCTGGTGGGCGAGGGGGGTCAGCGGCAGGTTCATGCCGACCATGCGGGCGATCCTCGGGCCCCAGATGCCGGCACAGCAGACGACGATGTCGGCGGGGATCTCGCCCTGGTCGGTGAGGACGCCGGTCACCTGGCCGTCGGCCTGCCGGACGTCGAGCACCTCGTGGCGGGCCAGGAAGCGCACGCCGCGCTCGGTGGCCCGCCGGATCTGCGCCTCGACGGCGAGGACCGCCTTGGCGAGCCCGTCGGTCGGGACGAGGAGGCCGCCGAGGACCTTGTCGCGGTCGACGAGGGGGTGCTGCTCGACGCACTCGTCGGTGGTCAGCAGCCGGGCCTCGATTCCCCAGGCGGTGATCCAGCCGTGGCGGCGCTGCAGTTCCGCCAGGCGCTCGGGGGTGGTCGCCACTTCGAGGCCGCCGACCTGCAGGAAGCAGGGCTTGCCGCCGACGTCGAGGGAGCAGAACTTCTCGACGGTGTAACGGGCCAGCTCCGTCATGGTCTTGGAGGAGTTCGTCTGGAAGACCAGGCCCGGGGCGTGCGAGGTGGAGCCACCGGTCGCCGGGAGCGGGCCCTGGTCGACCACGGTCACTTCGGTCCAGCCTCGCGCGGAGATCTCGTCCGCGAGCGCCGCGCCGACGACTCCTGCTCCGATGATGACCACTCGGGGTCCCGCCATCGCCGCACCTCCGGTTGAGTTGCTTTCTACGCAACATGATTCAGGTTGCGCAACTCAATGTGCCCGCCGTGCAGGTGGGTGTCAAGGGGTCCGGTGACGTCGGAGAACAGCCGGGAAAACAGCAACGCCCGGAGGGCGGTGCGCGTCCGTTCGCACCGCCCCCCGGGCATCCGTGGAGGACCTATATGTCGACGTTCTCCCAGTGAGCGATGCCCCGGTGTGCCCTGGCCGGGCACGGCGGTCGCGCTCCGTTACCGACCGCGATGACCTTCATGGCAACAGATGCCGCGTGGACGCCGGCGGCGACGATCGCCGTTCAAGCGTCTCGCGAGGGACGGCATAAGGGAGTCGAACAGCGGCGCGACCTGCGCCGTATCCAGGTCCAGCCGCGACATCCGGCCCCGAGCGCGCCGCGCCCGTCCGGCGGCGACCGGCCACCACAGAGAATCTGTGAACAGGGACCTCAACGGGTCGAGCGGCCGTTGTTTAATGCGAGTATAGTTTCACTATGAGCAACCATAGCCCTGACACGGAAACGTCAAGCTCGCACACCGGCGGTGTGCAGTCGGTCGACCGCGCCATCAGCGTACTGGAGATCCTCGCTCAGCGTGGCGAGGCGGGTGTCAGCGAGGTGGCGGGAGAGATCGAGGTGCACAAGTCCACCGCCTTCCGGCTGCTCGGCGCACTGGAGGCGCGCGGTCTGGTGGAACAGTCCGGCGAGCGCGGCAAGTACCGGCTCGGCTTCGGTATCGTCCGCCTGGCCGGCGCGGTCACGGACCGTATCGACATCACCCAGCAGGGCCGCCCGATCTGCGAGCGTCTCGCGGAGGAACTCGGCGAGACGGTCAACATCGCCGTGATGCAGGAGCACTACGCGATCAACCTCTACCAGGTACGCGGCCCGGGGGCGATCACCGCGCACAACTGGGTCGGCCAGCTGACGCCGCTGCACGCCACCTCCAGTGGCAAGATCCTGCTGGCGTACCTCCCTGCCAAGGAGCGTGCCGCGCTGCTTGCCTCTGCCGGCATGAAGAAGGTCACTGCGCGCACCATCAGCGCGAAGACGAAGCTGGAGAAGAACCTCGCCGAGGCGCGGGAGCGGGGCTACTCCATCACCCTGGAGGAACTGGAGGTCGGTCTGCACGCGATGGCAGCCCCGGTGCGCAACCGGGACGGCCAGGTCATCGCGGCGCTCAGCGCCTCGGGGCCCGGATACCGGTTGACCGAGGAACGCATGCACGAGCTGTCCTCCATCCTGATCAAGGGTGCCGACGAGATCAGCCACCGGATGGGCTATCTGGGCTGAGTCATCCCTGCGGGGTGCCGAGGCGTTCGTTCACCCAGTCGTGGAATGCGCCGATGTGGTGCTCGCTGGGCACCAGCACGCCGCCCTTGGCGTATATACGGGACCTCATTCCGGGCTGCGTGCGCTCGCAGGCGTCGAAGTCCTGCTGGTTGACCCGGTGGAAGAGTTCCACGGACCGACTGACGTCCTTGCCGCTCTCGACGACGTGCGGCAGGTACAGCCAGTCGCACTCCACGACCGTGCGGTCCGCGGCCATCGGATACATCCGGTGGAAGATCACGTGGTCGGGGACGAGGTTGATGAAGACCTGGGGCCGGACGGTGATCGCGTAGTAGCGGCGGTCCTGCTCCTCGGCGACCCCCGGGATGCGGTCCAGCCCCTCGGAGCCGTCGACGGTGAAGCCCTGGACGTCCTCACCGAACTCCGCGCCGTGCCCCACGTAGTACTGGGCGGCGTACCCGTCCGCGAACTCCGGCAGCACTTCGGTGAGTTCGGGATGGATGGTCGCGCAGTGGTAGCACTCCATGAAGTTCTCGATGATGAGCTTCCAGTTGGCCTTCACGTCGTAGGTGATACGACGGCCCACCTGAAGGTTCTCGATGCCGTAGCGCTCGATCGACCCGACGTCGCCGAGGCGCTCGACGACCGCGCCGATGACCTCCTCCTCGAACGAGGGCGGGTGCTCCGCCAGGCAGACCCACACATAGCCGAGCCATTCGCGCACGGCCACATTCACCAGCCCGTACTCGGTGCGTCCGATGTCGGGCATCTTGGTGAGGTTGGGCGCGGCGACGAGCTTGCCGTCCAGGCCGTACGTCCAGGCGTGGTACGGGCACTGGAAGGCCCGCTTGACCTCGCCGGACTCCTCGGTGCACAGCGTGGCGCCGCGGTGCCGGCAGACGTTGAAGTAGGCGCGGACGCTGTTGTCGCGGGCCCGGGTGGCGAGGATGCTCTCGCGGCCCACGTCGACGGTGCGGAAGGCACCGGGTTTCGCCAGGTCGGAGGCGCGCGCGACGCAGAACCACATGGTCTCGAAGATGCGCTCCTGCTCCTGGGCGAAGACCCCCGGGTCCGTGTAGGAGGAGCCGGGAAGGGTGGCGATCAGACTGTCCGGCAGGCTGGTCGAGGTCACGGTGCACTCCTCGGGAGAACGTCGTGGAGGGATCATTCACGCGCCGGGAAGAGCGGCTCCCGACGTCAGGACGCGGTGGCGGCGAGCTGCTTGCGCCGGCGCATGAACAGGCGCGGCTGGTTCATCCCGAGTACGGCGACCGGGTCTCCGGCGCGCCGGTAGACGGCGAGGACGTCGCGGTCCTCCGCGGCTCCCGCCTCGATGGTCACGCTGTCGGCGGCTGCCGCGTGACCGGCGAACTGGATCTTCACGCCGTACTGGTCGGACCAGAAGTAGGGCGGCCGGGGCACACCCGGTTCCACCGCACCGCCCGCCAGCAGCGTGACGATCGCGGCGTCGGGGCGCTCGAGCGCGCCCGTCCAGTGCTCGACGCGGCGATGCAGGCCCGCGCGGGGGTCGTACCAGTTGGCACAGTCGCCGACCGCGACCACGCCGGCCAGGCCGGTACGGCCGTCGGCGCCGCACTTGACGCCGTTGTCGAGAGCGATGCCGGAACCCTCCAGCCACTCGACGTTCGGGCGGGCGCCCACACCGACCACCACGATGTCGGCGGGGATGCTGCGTCCGTCCTCCAGCAGGACGGCGTCGACCCGGGTGCCCCCGCTCAGCCCCTTGACGCCCACGCCGCACTCCAGGCGTACGCCGTGGTCGGCATGGAGGGCGGAGACGATGGCGCCCATGGTCGCGCCGAGCGGTCCGGCGAGCGGTGTCGGGGCGGCCTCGACGAGGGTCACGTCGAGGCCGAGGGCGTGCGCGGTGGAGGTGACCTCGGCTCCGATGAAGCCTCCCCCGAGCACCACCAGCCGTCCGCCGTGGGCCAGTTCGTCCCGCAGGGCGCGGGCGTCGTCCAGGGTGCGCAGGGTGTGCACTCCCGCAAGCCCCTCGGAGCCGGGCAGCGTGCGGGCCGAGGCGCCCGTCGCGATGACGACTCCGTCGGCCTGCACCTCCCTTCCGTCGTCGAGCCGGACGACCCGCCGCGCGTGGTCGAGTCCGGTGGCGCGGACGCCGAGCAGCCATTCCGCCGCCAGGTCCTCGTCGTCCGTCTCCAGCGCGAGGTCGGCTTCGCCGAGGGTGCCGGCCAGGAACTCCTTGGACAGCGGGGGCCGGTCGTACGGCCGGTGGAGTTCGTCGCCGATGACGACGAGCCGGCCGTCGTAGCCCTGCTTGCGCAGTGAGCGTGCCGCCGACAGTCCGGCCAGCGAGGCGCCGACCACGGCGACCGTCCTCACGCGGGGCCTCCGGCGAGCCGGGCCGAGATGCAGGGCGGCAGGTTGGGCACCTCGGTGGACAGACGGACGTAGATCATGCCGTCCTCGACGACGACCTCGTGCGTCCGGACCGGGAGCTTGGCCGGCGGGGCGTCGACCGCACCGGTCCTCAGGTCGAACTTCGAAGCATGCAGCGGGCATTCGACCTCGCAGCCCTCCAGCCAGCCGTCGGCGAGCGACGCGTCCTGATGGGTGCAGGTGTCGTCGATGGCGAAGAGTTCGCCATCGTCGGTGTGGAACACCGAGACCGGCGGATCGATGTCGAGCCGGTGGGCCTCACCTCGCGGGAGATCCGCGAGTCGGCACGCGGGAATCATCATGACACCTCGGTGCATATAGCGAAACGGATTGCGGCAGGCGCAACCTCAGTCTGAGGTCGCCCAGAACCCTTGTCAAGGCACTCGGAAGCCGCGCAAGACTGCTCATTTCGTTGCGCGACACAGAACGCACTTCACATAGAACAACAGCAGCCCGCCGTATCGGCTCGTGGTGATCGCGAGCCGATACGGCGGGCGTGCGAGGGTCGCCTACGGGCGTCAGAAGCCTCGGTCGATCCACTCCTGAAGGTGCGGGGCCTCGGCGCCGACGGTCGTCGTGTCTCCGTGTCCGGTGTGCACGACGGTCTCCGCGGGCAGCGTCAGCAGCCGGTCCCGGATGGACTCGACGATGGTCGGGAAGTGGCTGTACGACCGTCCTGTGGCTCCCGGCCCGCCGGCGAACAGCGTGTCGCCGCTGAAGAGCGCCGCGAGGGCCGGTGCGTACAGGCAGATCGCCCCAGGGGCGTGGCCGGGCGTGTGCAGCACGGTCAGATCGGCGCCGGCCACCGAAAGCACCTGGCCGTCGGCCAGTTCGGCGTCCGGCGCCCGGTCGGGGTGGGTCTGCTTCCACAGCGGCAGGTCATCCGGATGGAGGAGGACCGGGGCCCCCGTGCGCGCCGCGAGTTCGGGCGCGGCGTCGATGTGGTCGTTGTGGGCGTGCGTGCACACGATCGCGGTGAGGCGCCGGTCGCCGACCGCCCGGGCGATGGCGTCGGCGTCGTGGGCGGCGTCGATGACGATCGCCTCGGTGTCGTCGCCGACGATCCACACGTTGTTGTCGACGTCCCAGGTACCGCCGTCGAGAGAGAACGTCCCCGAGGTGACGAGGTGTTCGATGCGGGCGGCCGTCACAGGACCACCACCGAGCGCAGCACGTCGCCGTGGTGCATCCGCTCGAAGGCCTTCTCGACCTCGTCCAGCGCGATGGTCTCCGTGACGAAGGCGTCCAGGTCCAGCCGGCCCTGGAGGTAGAGGTCGATGAGCATCGGGAAGTCGCGGCTCGGCAGGCAGTCGCCGTACCAGGAGGACTTCAGCGCCCCGCCGCGGCCGAAGACATCCAGCAGCGGCAGTTCGAGCTTCATCTCCGGGGTGGGGACGCCGACGAGGACGACGGTGCCGGCGAGGTCGCGGGCGTAGAAGGCCTGCTTGTACGTCTCCGGGCGGCCGACCGCCTCGATGACCACGTCGGCGCCGTGGCCGCCGGTCAGCTCGCGGATCGCCTCGACCGCGTCGGACTGCTTGGAGTTGACGGTGTGGGTCGCGCCCAGTTTCGTGGCCGTCTCCAGTTTGCGGTCGTCGATGTCGACCGCGATGATCTTCGAAGCGCCCGCCAGGTTCGCCCCGGCGATCGCCGCGGCTCCGACGCCGCCGCAGCCGATGACGGCGACCGAGTCGCCCCGGCCGACGTTGCCGGTGTTGATGGCCGCGCCGATGCCGGCCATCACACCGCAGCCGAGCAGACCGGCGGCGGCCGCGGAAGCGGTCGGGTCGATCTTGGTGCACTGCCCGGCCGCGACCAGCGTCTTCTCGGCGAAGGCACCGATGCCCAGGGCCGGCGACAGTTCGGTGCCGTCCAGCAGGGTCATCTTCTGCTTGGCGTTGTGGGTGTCGAAGCAGTACCACGGCTCCCCGCGTCGGCAGGCACGGCACTGGCCGCACACCGCACGCCAGTTGAGGATCACGAAGTCGCCGGGAGCCACATCGGTGACCCCCTCCCCCACCGACTCCACGATGCCCGCGGCCTCATGGCCCAGGAGGAAGGGGAAGTCGTCGTTGATGCCGCCCTCGCGATAGTGCAGATCGGTGTGGCAGACCCCGCAGGCCTCGATCTTCACCAGCGCCTCACCCGGACCCGGGTCAGGCACGATGATCGTCTCCAGGCTGACGGGGGCGCCCTTGCCCTGCGCGACGACAGCACGGACCTGGTGCGTCATGGCCACTCCTCGGATGGTTCGAGACCGATGTTGCTCATTACGGCACACATTCCACGTGCCGCAACAAGCATGATTGAGCGCCGACCGGGGGTCAAGGAGCGCGACGAGGTTCCCTCAGCCGGGCGGAAGCGTGGTCGGAGCAGCGAAAACGCCCGGCGGGGCCGTGGCCGACGAATGTCGGTGCAACGGCCCCGCCGGGCGAGGGCCCTCCGGCCTCAGCGGGCGGAGGGGGAGGGAGACTGCGTCGGTTGCGCGGCCTCCTGGGCCTGCGGTTCCTCAGGGCCGTCGTTGCACGCGACGGGGCCGATGCGCAGCTCGAAGTCGCCGTCGTACTTCTCATGGCCGGCGATGACGGCCGTTTCGATGGCCTCCTTGCCGATGCGCCCGCGGATGATGAGCGGGTCCTGGCGCAGATCGCGGGTGAGTGCGATACACAGGCCGACCATCACCACGGCGAAGGGGGCCGCCGCCAGGATGGTGAGGTTCTGCAGTCCGGTGAGCGCGTCACCCTTGCCGCCGCCGATGACCAGCATGATCGCGGCGACCGCGCCGGTCAGCACGCCCCAGAGGATGACCACGCCCCGGGTCGGTTCCAGGGATCCGCGCTGCGAGAGCGTACCCATCACGATCGAGGCGGCGTCGGCGCCGGAGACGAAGAAGATGCCGACGAGGATCATCACGACCACGCTCGTGACCGAGGCGACCGGGTACTGCTGGAGCACGTCGAAGAGCTGACCCTGAGCGGTCGACGCCTCGTTGAGGCGCTTCTCGTCCTGCAGGTGCATCGCGGAGCCGCCGAAGACGGCGAACCACAGGAGGCTGACCGTGCTGGGGACCAGGATGACCCCGCCGACGAACTGCCGGATGGTCCGGCCACGGCTGATGCGCGCGATGAACATGCCGACGAAGGGCGTCCAGGAGATCCACCACGCCCAGTAGAAGACCGTCCAGCCGGCCAGCCAGTCGGCGACACCCTCACCGCTCGACGCCTCGGTACGCCCGGCCATCTGGGCGAGGTCGCCGAGGAAGGCGCCCACCGAGGTGGGCAGGAGGTCGAGGATGAAGATGCTCGGGCCAACGAGGAACACGAAGACCGCCAGCGACACCGCGAGCACCATGTTGATGTTGGACAGCCACTGGATGCCCTTGGCGATCCCGGACACCGCCGAGGCGACGAACGCCACGGTCAGCACCGCGATCACGGCGACCAGCAGGCCGGTGCCGACGGATGCCAGCCAGCCCAGTTCGGTGAAGCCGCTGCCGATCTGCAGGGCGCCGAGTCCCAGGGAGGCCGCGGAGCCGAAGAGAGTGGCGAAGATGGCGAGGATGTCGATGACCCGGCCACCCCAGCCGTTCGCCCGCTTCTCGCCGATGAGCGGGATGAAGACGGCGCTGATCAGCTGTCGGCGGCCGCGCCGGAAGGTGCTGTAGGCGATCGCCAGACCCACGACCGCGTACATCGCCCACGGGTGGAGCGTCCAGTGGAAGAGAGTCGTGGCCATGGCGGTCTCCATGGCCTGGTTGGCATCGACCGGGTCGGTGCCCGGCGGCGGCGTGACGAAGTGGGACAGCGGTTCGCTCACACCCCAGAACATCAGGCCGATGCCCATGCCCGCGCTGAACATCATGGCGATCCAGGAGACCGTGCGGAACTCGGGCTGCTCACCCTCCTTCCCCAGGGTGATCCGCCCGTAACGGCTGACCGCCAGCCAGAGGGCGAAGACCACGAAGCCCGAGGCGGCGAGGACGAAGGCCCAGCCGCCGTTGCGGATGGTCCCGTCCAGCAGGTCCCCGGACACGCTCTCCAACGAGTCGGTGGCAGCGGCTCCCCACACGACGAAGGCGACGGTGATGGCGGCAGCGACGCCGAAGACGATCATGTCGGTCCGTGGGCGGGCGGACGCCGCAGGGCTTCCTGGCAGATCCGCTTCGACGGGATGGCTACGACTCCCGTCCCTTTCGCGGGTGTTGTTCATCAACTCGGCCTTTCCACAGAGGGCAGTGGAGTCTTTGTCGCGGACGACGACGGGGGAACTCGTCGGTGATGCCGCCTTACCGACGGGTAAGCCGGAGCGGATGGGCTGACGACGAGAGAAGGTGAGGCGGGGTGGCCACCAGGGTGCGTCGTTGCGAATAATGCATCCTTATTCACTATGGGCAACAACCATCTGGGCGCCGGGGAGGGCTGTCAAGGGGTCGGAGGTTCAGAGTTGCCCGACCGCAACCCCCGCGTCGGCACGGACGGCCGCGCGGGTCTGCGACGGCACCCGGGGCCGCATTCAACAGGTGCAGCCGGGCGGCCGTGCGTGCCGGCGGGACCAGTTGAGGGGAAACGGCGGCACCATCGACCGAAATACTCAGCCCCGGTCCGTTGCCTGAGGACGCCGCTCGTCGTCCTCCATTCCCTGCCCCGCTCGGACCGTGTTGAGCCGCTCGAGTTCCTCCCGCCCCTGGAATCCGTCGGCCTGTCGGGGTGGCGCTTCCGTAAGATCGCGGCATGTCTGCTGATGCCCCGCTCACCCGAGAATCGTTCCGGCGCCTTCACCCGATCAGCACGCCCCGGCCGGTGGTCCAGTTGCCGGATCGGGTCTGGAGTGACGAGGAGTGGGACCGGATCCGGCGCGGATACCGGGCCCGGGGCATGGATGAGAAGTGGAACGTCTTCGTCGAAGGCGATGTTCTTCTCATGCACCGGAGTTGGACGGGGCGCGGCATCTATGAGGTGTCCTTCGTCCCCGTGGCCGGTCGTGGGTGGAGGATTGCCTCTGCTGTGGTCGAGGCCGATGGGAAGCGTCTTCGGAACATGGGCGACGCGTATCACTGCCTGATGATGGAGCTGGTCATCAGTGCGATCGTCCTGGGCGAGCCCGCCGCCGAACTGAGGGCCGGGCTCGTTGAGCTGACTGCCGGGGCCTCAGGGAAGAGCGATCTTCCCGAGGGCGTGGTGGAGCACAGCGCTCTGGGACTGCGCTCCGGATCGTAGGGTCAGGACGGCCTCCAGCCAAGTCCGGCGGTGCGGCGGGACGATGAAGATCCTGATCTTGGGAAGACGGTGGAAGTGATCTTCAACCGGTCTCAAGAGGAGGGGCATTTCGTGACCGCGCCTGGGTTTGGTAAGTCGCCTGCAAACCGGCCGCACGGGTTCGACCTGCGCTCGACCGCCCTGTTCTTCGTCTTCCTCGCCGTGGTGGTGAGCGTTCTTGGTTTCGCGGTGCGCATGGTGGCGGGCACCGTCGAGCGGCGTCCCGCCTGGGTGTTCGCCCTGGTCGTCGTGGGCGTGGCGGCTCTGGTGGGGCTGCGGCGCCGGTTGCGTGTGGCGAGGGCCGCCCGCCGGGCCGCGGCAGCGCTCGACGAGGCGGCACGAGAGGCGGCCGGCGAACTGGAGGCCGTCGCGATTCCGCCTCAGCGCACGGTCGCCGAAGCCGCTGTCGACTACGACGACCTGACGCCGGAGGAGTTCGAGCAGGCGATCGCCGGCCTCTGCGAACGCGACGGCTGCTCCGACGTCGCCGTCGTCGGAGGATCCGGCGATCTGGGCGCCGATGTGGTGGCCACAACCGGCGACGGGCGGCGAGTCGTCATCCAGTGCAAGCGTTACGGCGACTCCCATCGGGTCGGCTCCCAGGATCTCCAGCGTTTCGGCGGCACGTGTTTCACCGTCCACGAGGCCGATGTGGCCGTGCTGGTCACCACGAGCGACTTCACCTCTCCGGCGGTGGAGTACGCCGAGCAGTGCGGGATCGTGTGCGCGGACCGGGGATTCCTCCAGGCATGGACCGACGGCACCGGTCCCCGGCCCTGGGAGACGGCCGCAGAAGGTCCGGCGGCCGGACGGGGAACGGTGCGTGCCGAGTCGTGAGTCGTGCAGCGAGTCGAGCAGCAGCCCCGGGCCCTTGCCCGGGGGCTTCGTAGCGGGCGCATGCCGGTCGCACGGCCACGAGCCGGGGCGGGACAACTCGTCGGCGTCCTCGGCATGGACGGGTCGCGGCCCTGCCCCCCTCACCTGCACACGCGCTCCGTCGCCGGACCCTGGGCGCGGGCGCCTCCGTATCCGGCCATCACAGGAAGGGGGCCGCACGTCTCTTCCGGGTCTCACGGGTTGTTCGTATGCTCCTGCGGCGCACGCGATGGTTACCTGCGGTAAGAGGGGGATCGGATGGCCGGTTCGGGCACCTCACGACGTACGTTCATGGCCGGGGCCGCCGCGGCCGGCGGCGCTGCCGCGCTGGGCACCGCCAGCACGGCCGAGGCCGCGGCACAACACCCCGCAAGACACCCCTCAGCACGCGTCCCGCAGTCGGTCGCCGTGCTCGGCGGCGGAGTGGCCGGGCTGACCGCCGCGCACGAACTCGCCGAGCGCGGCTTCAGCGTCACCGTCTACGAGCGCCGGGCGCTCGGCGGAAAAGCCCGCAGCATGGGCGTGCCGGGCAGCGCACGCGGCGGCCGGCGGGAGTTACCCGCCGAGCACGGCTTCCGCTTCATCCCCGGCATCTACCACAACCTGCCCGACACGATGCGGCGCATCCCGTTCCCGGGCAATCCCGGCGGCGTCCGGGACAACCTCGTCGCCCCCTCGGAGATGTCCTTCGCCCGCACCGGCCGCGAGGACCTGCGCCTGCCCCTGCCCTGGCCCGGCCACCAACCGCCCGGCCTCACCCTCGACGACGTCCGCCGCGCACTGACCGCCGTCATCGAGACCGCGCGCGGGATCCCCCCGCATCAGACGGCGTACTTCGTCAACCGCATCCTGGTCTTCCTCACCAGCTGCGACGAGCGGCGCGACGAGGTCTGGGAGAACACACCCTGGTGGGACTACATCAGAGCCGAGCGGATGACCCGCGACTACCAGCGCCTCCTGGCCGTCGGCGTCACCCGCAACATCGTCGCCACCAAGGCGGAGGAAGCCAGCACGCGCACGGTGGCCAGGCTGCTGGAGGCGTTCCTCCTCAACGGGCTGGGGCGCGGCGCGGACGGCCCGCTCGACCGCATCCTCAACGCGCCGACGAACGAGGCGTGGATCGACCCGTGGGTCGATCACCTGACGTCGCTCGGTGTCGCGTTCGAGGTCGGCTGGACCGTCCGGGAGGTGCAGTACGGCGGGGGCAGGGTCACCGGAGCACGGATCACCGGGCCGGCCGGCCAGGCGCGGACCGTGACCGCCGACCACTACGTGTGCGCGATGCCCGTCGAGCACGCCCGCCGCACCTGGGGACCGGCCCTGCGGGCCGCCGACCCCCAGCTCGCACGCTGCGACAATCTCAAGACGGACTGGATGACCGGTATCCAGTTCTACCTGACCGAGTCCGCTCCCCTGCTCGACGGACACCTCAACTGCGTCGACTCGCCCTGGGCCCTGACGGCCATCCAGCAAGCCGGGCACTGGCCGGGACGCGACTTCCCCGCCGACTACGGCGACGGCACCGCCGTCGACTGCCTCTCCGTCGACATCTCCGAGTGGGACAGGCCCGGCATCCTCTACGGCAGGACAGCCAAGCAGTGCACCCGGGCCGAGGTCGCGAAAGAGGTGTGGGCGCAGCTGAAGGCGGCGCTGAACGACACGGGCAAGGCGGTGCTGCGGGACAGCGCGCTGCACTCGTGGTTCCTCGATCCCGGCGTCGACGGCATCGGCACCCCCCATCCGGTCAACGAGGACGAGCTGCTGATCCACCCCGTGGGCACCCTCCGCAACCGGCCGACGGCGGCGACGAGGATCCCGAACCTCTTCCTCGCGGGTGACTACGTCTCCGTCGACATCGACCTGGCGACCATGGAAGGCGCCAACGCCTCCGCTCGGGCCGCAGTCAACGCCCTGCTGGACAGGGCGGGTTCGGACGCACCGCGCTGCACGATCACACCGCTGTACCGGGCCCCGGAGTTCGAGGCGTTCAAGCGCCACGACCTCACCCGCTACCGCTGGGGCCTGCCGAACGCCCTGGACCTGGGCTAGGGGCTCATTCGCCCTGGACCTGGGCTAGGGGGTGTCCGCAAAGTCGCGTCGTCCGCCCGAAGGGCGGGCCCTGCGGCGGGCGTCGCAGGGCAGGCGGGACTTTGCGGACACGCCCTAGGGGCTCGTTGCACGGCCGACAGGGCAGAGCATGCCGCCCGTCGTCTGGCGTCGGGCGGGAGCGCGGCTCGGGTCGCGGCGGAGTGCGGCACTGTCGACCAGCCCCATCTTCACCGGGGGCGTGGGCTTTCGCCCGGGCGTACCGGGTCTGACCGGGTCTGCTCCGTGTGCTCGATGCCGCGGTGACGGCCCCGGGGGGCGCGTTGCTCCCGTCCTGGGGGCGGGGTTGCTCGCGGAGACGCGGTCTTTCGGCGCCATCACCCGAGAGCCGCCCTCTTGGAGGCCCCGCCGGTGAAATCCCCGGGGCAGGGGCAGACCGACGAGGATCAGGACCTCACGGGGCCGGCGTGCATCCCTCGGCGCATTCACCCCAAGCCATTGCAACGATGCTTGAGAGGCTTCGTTGCGTTTAACCGTGACGCTGTTGCAACGATTCCGCCACTTTGAGCTGCATATTTGGCAGTTCAGCGCAGCATCATTGTTGATGAATCAGTAAATGCAACATAGCGTTTCCCCTGTTCGAAAGAACCCACGGCGCAATCACCGCGCGCGGCCTGTGACACCCCGCCACCAGGCACCTGCACTCGCACGCCGTCCCGCCCCCGGACCTGTGAAGGAAGGACCACCGCCATGCATCCGCCGCACGCCCCCGCACCCGCCGCGGCGGCCCCCGCCCGTCCCCTCGTCTCCTTCCTCCGCTTCGCCGCCCTCGGCGGCACCACCGGCATCCTCTCCAGCCTTGCCGTTCCGCTGCTGGCCACCGTCGTGCCCTGGGCGGCCGCCAACGCGATCGTCACCGCGGTCACGACCGTGCTGTCCACCGAGTTGCACGCGCGCATCACGTTCACCACCGGCCGCAGCGTTCGCCCGCACGAACACGCCCATTCCGCCGCCACCGCAACAGCCGCTTACCTCGCCACCAGCATCGCCACGTGGATCCTGCACCTGCTCCACCCCGCTGCCAGCACCTTCACCGAACAGACCGTCTACCTCACCGCCTCCGCCCTCACCGGCATCGCCCGCTTCCTCCTCCTGCGCCACCGCACCTTCGCCACCCGCCCCAGCGGGATCACCGGCCCGGCAGCACACCGCACCCCCGCCCCGGCAGCAGCCGCAGCCCGCCCGCTCAACGCCCGCATAGGCCACGACACGGCCGGGCCGCGCTTGCCTCCCCGGCGCTCAGCGGCTCTCCCCTTCCCGGCGATCAGCAGCACGCCGACCGCCCTGCCCGCCGGCCGCGCCCCCCCATTTTTTTCCCGAGGCGATTCCTCGGCCCGCAGGCGCGTGAATCCCCCCATCACGGTGAACCTGGAGAGAAGCACAAGCGCCCGACCACATGCCGTCCCCGCAGGCGGCGGGCCGCTGCAGGCCCACCCCCTTGTTGTCCTTGAGCCGGTGAACCAAGCGAGAGGGCCGACCATGTGCGACCGAAGCAGGGTGACCGTAGGGGTACTCGGGTCCTACGGCGGCCGGAATGTCGGCGACGAGGCCATCCTCACCGCCATGCTGGACCGGATCCGGGCCGGACGCCCGGACGCCCGTGTCGTCGTCTTCTCCCGCCGTCCCGAACACAGCCGGCGCATCCACCCCGATGTCGAGGCCGTCGGCTGGGAAGGCGTGTGCCGGGAACAGATCTCCGAGCACCTGCGCCGCCTCACCGTGCTGGTGCTCGGGGGCGGCGGCATCCTCTACGACACCGAGGCGCGCCGCTACCTGCGTCTGGCCCGCACCGCCCAGCACCTCGGCGTGCCCGTCTTCACCTACGCGGTCGGCGCCGGCCCGCTCACCGACGAGGCCGACTGCACGTGGATCCGCGCCACACTCTCCGAGGCGGCCGAGGTGACCGTCCGCGACGAGGAGTCGAAGCTGGTGCTGGAGGAGGCCGGCCTGAGCCGCCCCGTCACGGTCACCGCGGATCCGGCGCTGCTGCTGGAACCCGGCGGCAGCGGGGCCCGCCTGCTGCGCGCCGAGGCCGTTCCGCGCGGGCCCCTTCTGGTGGGGATGAGCGTGCGCGAGCCCGGCCGGGCGGCCGAGCACCTCGACGAGGAGGGCTACCACCAGCTGCTCGCCGGCGTGGGCGACTTCCTCGTCCACAGGCTGGGCGCCCGCATCGTCTTCGTCCCGATGGAACGCGACGACATCCGGCACGCCCACGCGGTGGTCTCGCACATGGCGGACGCCGACCACTGCACCGTGCTGCACGGCGACTACGGCCCGCAGCAGGTCCTGGACATCACCGCGCAGCTCGACCTGGCGATCGGCATGCGGCTGCACTTTCTGATCTTCGCCGCGCTCGCGGGCATCCCCCTGCTTCCGCTGCCGTATGCGGGCAAAGTGTTCGACTTCGCCCAGCAGATCGGTGCGCCGGCCCTGCGCGGTGTCGTCCGGGAGACAGCTGGGCTGCTGCTCGCCGAGGTCGACCGGCTGTGGGACGAGCGGCTCGCCCGTACGGCGCACATGGCCGCGCGGACCGCGGCCATGCGGACCCGGTCCGCCCAGACCGCCGACCGGCTTCTCGCCTACCTGGACCGCACCGCCCCCGCCCCCAGCACCGGCGCCGCTACGCGCACCGGCCCGGGCGCCGGACCCGCGGCGACGGCGGCCGCGCCGGCGACCGGCTGACCCATCAGAACCCGCGGGGGGCCCCGCCCGCCGCACCGCCGCCGCGCCGAGGAGGAACCATGTCCCACCTGCAGCCGCCCCGCGTCCCGCGCAGCGTGCCCCTTCCGCCGCGCCAGGCCCTGCACGCCGGCTCCACCCAGGTCCTGGTGGTCGGAGGCGGACCCGCCGGCATCGCAGCCGCCGTCGGCGCCGCCAACACCGGCGCCCAGGTCGTCCTCGCCGAGCGGTACGGATTCCTCGGCGGCAACGCCACCGCCGCCCTGGTCATGCCGCTGATGAGCTTCCACAACGAGGTCAAGCAGGCCGTCACCGGCGACTCCGCCCGCCTGCTGCCCCCCGACCACGGCGAAGGAGAACCGGTCGTCGGCGGCGTGCTGTGGATGCTCCTCGACCACCTGGTACGCGCCGGAGCAGCGATCCGCCCCTCCCTCGAGACCGGCTACACGGTGCCCTTCGACCCGGAACTGTTCAAACTGGTGACCTACGAGCTGTTGGAGACCCACGAGGTCCGCACCCTGCTGCACGCCTTCGCCTCCGGCGTCATCTCCCTCCCCGACCGCGCACGGGCCGTGTTCGAGACCAAATCCGGCCCGGTCGTCATCGACGCCGACGTCATCGTCGACTGCACCGGCGACGGCGACATCGCCGCTGCAGCGGGAGCCGCCTACGAGACCGGCCGGCCCGAGGACGGCTGGACCCAGCCCATGACCCTGATGTTCCGCATGGCACGCTTCGACCACGACGCCTTCACCGCATACGTCCGTGCCCACCCCGACCAGTGGAAAGGCGTCCACGGCCTGTGGGACCTGGTCCGCGCCGCCACCGACGCCGGCGAACTGGACCTTCCCCGCGAGGACATCCTCTTCTTCGCCACCCCGAACACCGGGGAGATCGCCGTCAACTCCACCCGCGTCACCGAGGTCCTCGGCACCAGCGTCTGGGACCTCACCCGCGCCGAGTTCTCCGCCCACCGCCAGATGGCACAGATCGCCCGCTTCCTGCAGAACCGCGTACCGGGATTCGCCGACTCCTACATCATCCAGAGCGGCGTACAGACCGGCGTCCGCGAGACCCGCCGCATCACCGGCGACTACCAGCTCACCGGCGAAGACGTCCTCACCGCCCGGAAGTTCCCCGACGCCGTCGCCCGCGGCGCCTACCCCGTGGACATCCACAACCCCAGCGGCCGGGGCACCACCCTCAAGCGCCTCCCGCCGGGCGAGTCCTACGACATCCCCCTGCGCTGCCTCCTCCCCCGCAACCTCGACCGCATCCTCACCGCAGGCCGCTGCATCTCCGGCGACCACGTCGCCCACTCCTCCTACCGCGTCATGCCGATCTCCATGGCCACCGGCCACGCGGCAGGCGTCTGTGCCGCCCTCGCAGCAACCCAGGGAAAACCGCCGAAGGACATCCCCGCCGCGACCGTCCAGCAGGAACTGCGCACCCAGGGCGCGAGCCTGCCCTGACGAACACGCCGCGCCCGGCCGGCGCCCCGCGCACAAGCCCTTCGGAGCCCCGCCCGCACCGGTCACCGCCGGCCTCCTCCAGCAGGCGGAAGAAGCGCCGGGGTCGGATGCATCGACGTGGCCCTTGGCGAGGAGGAGCAAAAGAGAGGTGCTGCAACAGGCGCCGGTGAGGTAGCGTGCGGCCCGTGTCGAGTCCAGAGTCAGACAGGGCGGGGGCTTTCGGTCACGCCGTCAGCCCCCTGAACCACTGAGTTCACAGCCCTGCCGTCCTGCCGCCGTTACGCGGCCGGGCGAGGTGCACCCCTGGGTGCTGACCGCGGTGACGAGATGACCTTCTCGTGCTTCTCCTCACCTCGGAGCCACTCGATGCCCTTCCCGCTGTACATGCTTGCCCTGGCGGTTTTCGCCATGGGCACCTCGGAGTTCATGCTCGCCGGCCTCCTGCCGGACATCGCCTCGGACCTCGACGTCACCGTCGGGACAGCAGGCCTGCTCACCTCGGCCTTCGCGCTCGGCATGATCGTCGGCGCCCCGCTCATGGCGGCGCTTGCCCGCAACTGGCCCACGCGCTCCAGCCTCTTCGGGTTCGTCCTCGTGTTCCTGTCAGCCCACGCCGCGGGCGCCGCCACCTCCGACTTCCGTCTCCTGTGCGCAACGCGGGTGGTCGCAGCGCTCGCCAACGCGGGATTCCTCGCGGTCGCCCTGACGACCGCAGCCACTCTCGTCCCGGCCGGCAAGCAGGGACGTGCGCTCGCCCTGCTGCTGTCGGGTACCACGATGGCCACGATCGCCGGTGTTCCCGGTGGATCCGTGCTCGGCACGGTGCTCGGCTGGCGGGCCACGTTCTGGGCCCTCGCCGCCCTCTGCCTGCCCGCCGCCGCCGGCATCCTCACCGGACTCCCAGCACACCGCGGACAGCACAAGGAAGCAGCCGACGGGCACTGCCTCCGCGCCGACGGGCGTTCCCTCCGTGCGGAACTCGCACAGCTCAAAAGCCGGCGGCTGCTATGGGTCATGCTGCTCGGCGCGCTGGTCAACGCCGCGACCTTCGCCGGCTTCACGTTCCTCGCCCCCGTGGTGACCGGGACCGCCGGGCTGGGCGACCTGTGGGTCTCCGTCGCCCTGATGCTCTTCGGTGCCGGCTCCTTCGCCGGCGTCACCGTCGCCGGACGGCTGTCCGACCGGCGCCCCGACCTGGTCATCGCCGTCACCGGTCCGCTGCTGCTCATCGGCTGGCCCAGCCTGGCCGTACTGGCCCATCAGCCGGCCGCCCTGTTCCCCCTCGTGTTCGTGCAGGGAGCGCTGTCCTTCGCACTCGGCAGCACACTGATCACGAGGGTCCTGTACGAGGCAGCAGCAGCTCCCACCATGGCCGGCTCGTACGCCACCGCAGCACTCAATGCCGGCGCCGCCGGCGGACCGCTCGTCGCCGCGACCACCCTGGGCACAGCAGCCGGGACCCTCGGGCCCCTGTGGGTGAGCGGCCTCCTCATCGCGGTCACCCTGCCCGCCACACTCCCCCTCCGCGCTGCCCCGACGTCGAACAGGACCGGGGCATGAGCCCGGTGGCTCCACTTCCGTGACGGTCGGCTCCCCGTCTTCGATCACGCCACCGCCCCCGAGGTCACTCGGCTCGTGGACCGGATCGGCGCTGCATCCGGTGCGGGTTCTGGTGACGGCACGCCTGACGGCACGCCATGAGGGGTGGGCACGGGCGGCGGCAGCACGCAACCCGACACCCGACACGTCGTGCCGGCACCTGGATTCGCGCCGGCGGAGGGTGCGGCCGGCAGGACTGCTGGTCAGGGCCGAGCCGAGCGGCGCGCCGCAGGTTTCTCCCGCCGTGCCGGGGAGGCCGGTGTGCGGCGTGCGGGTCCTGTGCGCGGGCCGCGACGGGGGGTGTGGCTGTGGCGGTCACCGTGACCGCGGGTCGTGCGGTCGGGTGGTCGCGTGGTCACGGCCGAACCATCCGTCACGGACTTCGAACCGACATGCGAATGATCACCTCATTGGGTGATTCCGCGTTCCTCCGGTGGCCCGCCTACGCGTTTTCCGGGCCGCTGCCCTCTTGTAGATGCCGGGAGCCCTCCCGGCGCGAGAGCGACGCAAGAGGAGAAGACCACGGTGCTCACAGTCTTGGGGTGGGCGTGCCTGGCGACGGGTGTCAGCGCCGCAGCCGGGATCGCCGCACGTGCCTGTGCCTATTGGATCCGTGAGGTGGTCCGGCGTGAAACGCTGAGGGTCGTGCTGGAGCAGCTTTCCTCTGGCGGAGGTTCTGTTGAGGTCACCGACCAGGACGGTGTCTCGTGGGCCGTGCGGCTTCCCGACAACGAGCAGGAATAGATGCCCGGACACTCTTGCGAGGAGGAGTTCGACGCGGTGTACCGGGAATGGTATCCGCGGCTGCTCGCCAAAGCCTCCCTCGTGTGCGGCGCCCAGCGTGCTCTGGCGTCCGATGCCGTGCAAGAAGCCTTCGCCCAGTGCTGGCGCCGCATGAACGCCCCGGACGCCGCCCCGGTGCGGAACTGGGTTCCTGGCTGGCCACGACGGTGCTGCACGAGGCGATCAACCTGCGCCGCCGCCACTCCGACACCGCCCCCCTCGACGACTTCGAGCGGCCGGGCCGCGACCCGGACCCGGCCGAACTCATGGACGTGAAGGAAGGCTTCCTCCAGGTGTGTACCGAGATCGCGGCCCTTCCCGCTCGTCAGTGCGAGGTGATGGCGCTGTCCTACCTGGCGGGCCTGGCCACAGCCGAGATCGCCGACACACTGCAGATCGAGCCCTCGACCGTGCGCAAGCACCGAAGCGACGCCCGCAAGAAACTCGAACCGCTCGCGGTCGAACTGAAACGGTCCGGTCTGCTCTCAGGAGAGGGAGGAGAGCACCAGTGACACCGCACCAGCAGCAGCCTGCCGGCTCCTCCCCGCCGGCCGAGCACGACCCCGTCCGGGACATGCTGCAGCAGACCGAGCGGGCGCTGGCACAGGCCGTGCCGCCGACGGAAACGGAAGCCTCCCTGGCCGTGCTGAAGCAAAGGCTCCGGCGAGAGCCGACGGCTAGCGTGGCCCGCGCAGAACTCAGAGCCTCTCGTCCTGCGCTTGCGTCGTCCGCTCACACCCGCCCACAACAGACGGCGCGGACCGCACCCCTGGGCGCCACCGCACTCGCCGAGCAGTCGCCCGCCGCATCGGCCGAACGGAGCCGTGCGCGACCTTCCGCTCCCTCGACGCTCGACGAGCTGTGGCGGTCGTACAAGGAGACGGGGGACGAGCGGCTGCGCGAGCAGCTGATCCTGCACTACTCGCCGCTGGTGAAGTACGTCGCGGGCCGGGTCAGCGTGGGACTGCCGCCCAATGTCGACCAGGCGGACTTCGTCTCCTCCGGGGTGTTCGGACTGATCGACGCGATCGAGAAGTTCGACGTCGACCGGGAGATCAAGTTCGAGACGTACGCGATCACCCGGATCCGGGGCGCGATGATCGACGAACTGCGCGCGCTGGACTGGATCCCGCGCTCGGTGCGGCAGAAGGCGCGCAATGTGGAGCGGGCGTACGCGACGCTGGAGGCGCGGCTGCGGCGCACCCCGACGGAGGGCGAGGTCGCCCGTGAGATGGGCATCGCCGTGGACGAACTGCACGCGGTTTTCAGCCAGTTGTCGCTCGCGAACGTGGTCGCGCTGGAGGAGCTGCTGCACGCCGGCGGGGAGAGCGGCGACCGGCTGAGCCTGATGGACACGCTGGAGGACACCGCCGCCGACAATCCGGTGGAGGTCGCCGAGGACCGGGAGCTGCGGCGGCTTCTGGCGCGGGCGATCAACACGCTGCCCGAGCGGGAGAAGACCGTCGTCACGCTGTACTACTACGAGGGGCTCACCCTGGCCGAGATCGGCAACGTGCTCGGGGTGACCGAGAGCAGAGTCAGCCAGATCCACACCAAGTCCGTCCTCCAGCTGCGCGCGAAACTGGCCGGCTTCGGACGCTGACAGACAACCAGCCGCAACTCGAAAGGAACCGGCAACAAATGACATCGGTGCCGTGGGATGCCTGGCGCTCGTGCGGCACTCACTCTCGCGGCGCAGGACCGTACCCACCGCTTGATCGCCGACGCCGGACGGCGACAGCCGCAGGGGCTCACGCCGGGCGGCCGCAAGTCCCGGCGGGACGGAGTGTGCTCCTCGTACGGCGCAAGATCGCCGGGTCGCCTTCGGAGCGCCCGCTCCGTCGTCGGTCAGGGGCTGTCGCTTCGGACAGCGCCTCGCATCGCCCGCGACGGCGACCTGGTCACATGCTCGCTCATGTGGGTCACCCGTCTGCTTCCGTGACCCTGGGATGCAATGGACGCTTCCAGCGTAGGTCGCCCGGATGGGGGCCGCAAAACGGACCAACGCCGGAGGTGAGAGTTTCGACAAGGCACCGTAGAAGCTGCAACTTCCTCACGTTCCCGATGACTTGATCGTCGGCGCCCCATAGCCGAGGAGCGAACCGCATCGGGGCAGCCGTCGGTGACGCGTGCCGCTTCTGATGCGCTGACAGGTCCTGCGACCCCTTTGCACATATATCGCACATCTGCAAATATCGGGAGCAGGAAGCACCTTGCGAACATGAGCGCTGCGCCTCACGTCTTGCGCGCGCATCCCCGGCAGAGCCGACGCCTTCAGCAGAACGCCGTCCCGCCTGCCTCAGAAGAAATCGTGTCTCAGACACCACCGCCACAATCACAACAGGCCGGGAGGCAGATCATGGCCACGGCGGAACTCGCTTCCGAACGAGAGTCGGACTATCTGTCGCAGCTGACGATGGCCGCGGCACGTTACGCGAACCGAACCGAACGGCGGGAACGGAACCAGTCCGTCATCGAGACGCGCGGCCCGCTGTACGCGGACACTCCCGAGCGCGTCGAGAAGCGGCTGGCGCGTCTCGGCGCCGACTGGGCCATGGCCCGGGCGATCGAGCACACACCGACGGAACCCGCCAGCAGTGCGGGAAGCACCCTGCAGTTGCCCCCGGAGGCGTTCACCAGCGAAGTGCTGGGGCTGGAGCGCCTCATCGGACGCAACAATCTCACTCCCGTCGCATTCCTGGAGGAAGGTGTCCAGGTCTCCCGCTCGGTCGGCCGGGTCACCATCAGCGGACCGGGAGGCGGACACGGGACCGGATTCATGGTGTCCCCGTCGCTGCTGCTCACCAACAATCACGTCCTGCGCGGCCCGGAGGAGGCGAGCCGCAGCAAGGTCGCCTTCGCCTTCCAGGACGGTGTCGACGGGAGCCCACTGGTACCGGCGGTCTTCCAGCTGGAGCCCCTGCGGTTCTTCATCACCGACCGGGCGCTCGACTACAGCCTCGTCGCGGTGTCACCGCGCGGTGCTCAGGGCGAGGCGCTGTCATCGTTCGGCCGGTTGGTCCTCAGCGAGGCCGAGGGGAAGGTCGTCGTCGGGGAGTTCGTCAACATCATCCAGCACCCTCGGGGCGAGCCCAAGCAGATCGCTCTGCGCGAGAACCAGATCGTCGACGTGCTGGAGCGGTTCCTGCACTACGAATCCGACACCCGTGAGGGTTCGTCCGGTTCTCCGGTCTTCAACGACCAGTGGGAGGTCGTCGGGCTGCACCACTCGGCTGTCCCGAAGACCGACGCCGAGGGCCGGCCACTCAGCATCGACGGCACGGTGTGGCGGCCGGAGATGGGCGAGCAGCAACTGGCCTGGCGGGCCAACGAGGGTGTGCGGATCAGCCGGGTGCTCCGGGCCCTGCACGAGGTACCCCTGTCCGGTGAGGCGGCCCGGCTGCGGGACGAGGTGTTCACCACCGGACTCGCCCCGTCTCCCACGGAGAGCGCCCCCGCGATGCCCGCCCACAACGGCGCGTCTCCTCGGCGGGTGACCGACGGCTCACCGGTGCAGGTCCAGGAGCAGTCGCACGCGGCCGACGGCACCGCTCAGCTCACCGTCCCCCTGCGGATCACCGTCGCCTTCGACACCCGCTCGTCCTCGCAGGCGGTTTTCCCCGCCCAGCTGCCCGCTCCGACGCCGCTGGCGGCACCGCAGCCAGCCCCGGCCGGACGAGCGGACGTCGTGTCAGCGGTCGAGAAGGACGTCGACGCCGCCCTGGCCAACAACCGGCTCGCACGGGAACGTCCCTACTACGACCGGGCCGCGGACAGCGCCGCACGCGACGCGTACTACGCAGACGTCGGCACCGGCGACGGTGACGCGCTGCGCCGTGCGCTGACGACGCTGCTGGCGGAGACCCACGAGCCCCAGCCCAGGTACAAGCCGATGCGACTGGTGTACCCGTGGGTCGACCTGCACAAGGACGGCCGACTGCGCAGCATCTACTCCGGCAGGGACTTCTCCGCCGAGGAGCTCATACGGGCGGACGCGGCTGTTGCGGAGGCCCGGCTGGCCCGAGTGCAGGAACTCCTGCTGCAGGAGAGCACTGCGGGGCCGGCCGAGTTCGAGGCGGAGTTCGACGCGCTGGAGGCGTCCATGCCGTTCAACTGCGAGCACGTGGTGCCGCAGTCGTGGTTCGCCAAGAAGGAGCCGATGCGGGGCGACCTGCATCATCTGTTCGCGTGCGAGGTCGGGTGCAATAGTTTCCGGGGCAACTTCCCGTACTTCGACTTCCCCGACTTCGACGAAACGGTCCGGGACGCCTGCGGAATGCGCGAGCGCACAGGCTTCGAACCACAGGAGGGCAAGGGCGCGGTCGCCCGCGCGACCCTGTACTTCCTCCTCCGCTATCCGGGCCAGGTCGGCGACGCGGCACGTGAGTTCCCGCAGGAACGGCTGCCGGTCCTGCTGCAGTGGCACGAGCGTGAGGCGGTCACCGAGTACGAGCTGCACCGCAACGCCGCCATCGCGGAGATCCAGGGCAACCGGAATCCACTGATAGACCATCCCGAGTGGGCACGCGAGATCGACTTCGCAGGCGTCTGGCCCTGAGTCCTGTCCCCCGGCCGGGTAGACGTTCTGGCATCCGCGGCGACTCGACAGTCGCTGGGGTGGGAGACAGACGAGAGCCCCAGGTCACGGCGCGGCACGGTGCGCGCCGTGACCTGACTGGAGTGGCGGCGGGAGCGGACGATCGAGTATGAGCCGACGGCATCGGCGCTTACCGGAACCATCCTCGAAGAAGGTCCCGACGCTGGCAGTCCCGACCCCGTCGTGCGGTTCGTGCCGGAAGTCGCTCGGGAAGCATCCGGGCGAACTGCGGCGAGGGCGGGACACCCAGTTCGTCGTTCAACAACTGGCTGAACGCGTCATAGTGGCGCACCGCCTCACTGATGTTGCCCTCCGCGAGATGCGCCGACACGACGGCCCGATGGGCACTCTCCCGCAGGGGCTCGGCGCGTACGCCGGCCCAGGCGGCTTCCATCGCCAGAGCGGGCCTGCCCTGCCGTATCAGTGCCTCGGCCAGCGCGTCGAGCGCGTGCAGTCGCAGTTGCCGCAGGCGTTCACGCTCCACCAGCACCCAGTCCTCGTCCCACCCCAGCAGCAGGTCCTCTCCTGTCAGGATTTCCAGTGCGGGCCGGGTATGACACGGTGAGCCACGGTCCTCCACGACCTCGAGCGCCGTCCGTGTCAGGAAGTGCACGTCCACGTGCAGGGCGGGGCTGACCACCAGTGAGTCTCCGCAGCACGCGATCAGAGGTGGCTCTCCGCGCGGGAGCTTCCACAAGGTGGTGCGCAGGCTGCCACGGGCGTGTTCCTCGGTGACGTCGGGCCACAGGGTGCCGGCGAGAACCGTACGGCACACCCGGCCCCGCAGTCCCATGAACGCCAGCAACCGCTGGCCGTTGCGGCACAGTTCGACGGTCTCGGTACCGAGTTCCAGCCGGAACTGGCCGAGCAACCGCAACTGGGGAGGAGACACCGACCTCATCGCCTCGCTCACAGTGTGTTGCGTGAGCGCACTCGGGCTGCCCAGCCTCGCCGCCATGCGTCGCCGCTGTAGCTCCCCCGGTGCGACCCCACGGACGTGCCGCATCCTTCGACAAGGCACTCATCACCAGTTTCAGCCCCTGATCCGCACGGTGCAACCCCGCTGGACGGCGGTTCACCAGGACGGATGCGGGCGACACGTCCAGTGATCACGGCGGTGGTCCGCACCACTCGTACGCATCGGACGCCACGTCCCTGAGCGGCTCCCCCGGGGCCCCGATGACGTCAGGATGACGTGGTGCTGACAGTCAATCCGTAGCGTCGGGCGCGACGGCTGCCCAGCCACGGTCGAAGCGCGCCCAGCCACAGGAGCAGTTCTCGGACAGCAGGGGTGATGCCATGACCGCCACAGTGACCCTTGATCGATTCTGCCTGTGAGCATCGCATGAATCAGCCCCAGAAGATCCCCCTCATCTACGTCCGAGGGTTCGCCGGCGACACGGCAGGCATCAACAAGGCCGTGGCGGACCCCTTCTACGGCTTCAACGAGGGCTCCACGCACCTCCGTATCGGACCGGACAACGAACCCGACTTCTACCAGTTCGAAAGTCCCCTGCTGCGCCTGCACCTTGATGAGGGCTATCAGATCCTGGTCGACGGCAGTCAGGCGATCTACCTGGACTCGCATGCCACGATCCCACCCGACAGCATCTGGATACACCGCTTCTACGACGTGTCCGCGAGCACATGGAGCGGGCGGCCGAAGGCGTTCCGCATGGAGACGGCTGCGGAGGACCTGCTGACGCTGATCGACACGATCAGGGAGAAGTCCGGGGCGCCGCGCGTCCATCTGGTGGCGCACTCCATGGGCGGCCTGGTGTGCCGATGCCTGATCCAGAAGATTCTTCCGGACCTCGGCCGCGATCCTGCCGAGTGCGTCGGAAAGCTCTTCACGTACGGTACGCCGCACGGCGGCATCACCTTCGACCTGGGCTTCGGCATGCTCGAGAGGTTGCGCGACGCCATCGGCATCAACGGTGCCGATATTTTCGGTCCCCAGCGGATGTACGAGTACCTGACGCCTGCGTCCGTCGCCGATCCGGACGGTCCCCAGGAGGACTGGGACCCCCGCGAGATGCCCCCTGACCGGCCGCTCGCCTTCCCCCGCGATCGGGTCTTCTGCCTGATCGGCACCAACCCGGCCGACTACGACGTGGCGCACGGCCTCTCCGCTGCGGTGGTCGGGCCCCGCAGCGACGGCCTGGTACAGATCGACAACGCCTACGTCCCCGGTGCCCATCAGGCGTACGTGCACCGCAGCCACAGCGGCCGCTACGGGATCGTCAACTCCGAGGAGGGGTACCAGAACCTGCGGCGCTTCCTGTTCGGCGACCGCGAGGTGAAGGCCGCGCTCGTCGGCCACCGGCTGCCCGAGCGCGAGGACACGGCCTGGCAGGCCGAGGTCGGTCTGTCCGTGCGCGGGCTTCAGATCGTGATGCACGAGCGGACCAGCGCGCAGTGGTGCCCCGTCCAACTGGGGGACGGCACGCGGATTTCCACCGCCGAACACTCCTCGGAAGCCGACCCGGGCACCGGGGCCGTACCCCTGGTGGACACCTTCCTGTGCAGCGACCTGGTCCGACCCCGCGACACCGGAACCATGCGGTACGCACTGCATCTGCGCATCCTGTCGTTGCGTGAGAGCAACGGCCTGCTGAACTTCGGTGACCACCTGGAGCAGACAGCCGACTTCGACGACATCCTCGTCGTCGACGTCGGCACCGACGGCGCGGGCTCCGTGCCCGCCCTGTCTGCCGTCTGGAACTCGACCATCGCCGGTTCCATCAGGGACTACCGTCCGGGCAGCCACCCCCGTGGCGACGAGAATCCGAGCCCCGACATCTGGATCAACCACATCGAACTGCCCGACACCGCCGTCCCGATCGTGGGTGCGGACGCCCGTATCAGGCTCACAGTGACGCCCTGGCGATGACGAGAGGATGCGGATCCCTCATGAGCGACAGATCCGACGCGGACGGCATGGCCGGCTGGTCCTACGGCTGTGCGGGCGAGCCCAGTCGGTGAGCGAAGGAGTTCCTCATGCCCCAGCACAATCCCCACCCGGTCCCGGATGACCCCGGAGTCTTCGTGCCGACCCAGGTCCAAGGCTGGCAGGACGGCTACGACGCGGGCATCAGCTCACCACCGAACGTCCCTGTGACGCCACTTGTCCGTGACCCTGACTACGCGGATGCCTGGACGGAGGGTGCCACGTCGGGCAACGCCGACGGGCGGACCGAAGGATGGCGCTGGGCGTACTTCGACGGGGCCGCCCAGCCCGATCCTCAGGGGGTGGGCCGACCGTACGAGCCGCGGGACAGCGGCGAGTACGGACAGGAGCACGGCTCAGCCTTCACGCAAAGTTGGGCGTGCGTGGGCGAGCTGCCGCTTGTGGTGATCCTGGCGCCGTTCGCCCCCGGAGAGCGCGGTGGGGAGGGGCTCACGGGCAGGCAGCTCGCTCGGGCCTGTGCGGACAAGGGCGTGTCGCGGCTGTACCTGCCGGTGAGCCTGTTCTCCTCCGGAGCCGCTCAGGAGGGGACCGGTGATCCGCTGACCGACGCGGGCTACTGGCACGGCACGGTCCATGAATCCTTGGACGAGGCCGCACCGGAGGCCATCGACTATGTGACCGTCCGCCAGGTCCGCTTCGCAGCACTCCTGCGGTACGCACCCGCGGCCGAACATGACTTCTTCGATCTCCTGCCCGTGAACGAGCTGTTGCCGCCGATCCGCCTGGGCTGAGGACGCAGCGGCCGGAGACGATGGGAAAGGCAGCCAGAACCCGATGCACAACTCCTCATCGCCGTCGACGAGCCACTCTCCCGGCACGGCCACCGCTGACGCCGAGCGCGACTCCGTTTCGCGTGCCTTTTCTCCCGGTGCGGGCTGAGTCCCTGCAGACCACCTTCTGGAGGATCATCATGACGGACCTGACTGACGACAGGACACCCGGTTTCATCCAGCACGCCGCGGAATCCGTTCGCGACCACCTGGCCGCGTCGGAAACGTTGAGCAGCTTCCTCCAAGGCGCGGGCACCCTGACCCTGGAGGAGCGCCGCCTCATCGTCGATCAGGCTCTCGTCCTGCTGGATCAGAACTACGTCCACCTGCCGCTCAAAACAGCGATGCACGCCGTGAACCCGGTCCAGCGCCTCCGGGTGCTGCGTCGGCGCCTGGAGCGGCAGAAGACGCACACCATGCCCCCGGAGTGGCTGTTCCACGCCGAGATGTCGGAAATCTTCCACTCGGTCAGAGATCTCCACACCAATTACCTGCTCCCCGAGCCCTTTGCGGGCCGCATCGCCTTCCTGCCGTTCCTGGTAGAGCAGTACACGGATGGGCAGGGCCCTCACTTCATGGTCACTCACGTGGCCGAGGGCTTCTCCGCCCCCGGCTTCGCGCCCGGCGTCGAAATCACCCACTGGAGCGGTATCCCCATTTCCGCAGCCGTCGACCTCAACGCGGCGCGGTTCGCCGGCAGCAACGCCCCCGCCCGACGCAGCCGAGGCATCCAGTCGCTCACCGTACGGCCCTTGCGCATCCACCTTCCTCCCTTCGAGGAATGGGTGACCGTCAGCTATGTCGATGAGGGTGGCACACAACGCGAACTGCGCGAGAACTGGCGGATCGTGCAGAACCTGCCTCCCATGGTGGACGCGGACGCGATCAGTACCGCAGCCGTGGCCCAGGGCCTCGATCTCGACGGGGACGAGGCCGGCAGGGCCAAGGTGCTGCTCTTCGCCCCCCGCGTCATCGCTCAGGAGCAGGCCCTCCAGGCCGATGCACCGGCACCCGAACTACGCCGGGGCGAGATCTCCACGTCCATGCCCAAGGTGTTCAAAGCGCAGCAAGTAGAGACGTCCTCCGGGCGGTTCGGCCACATCCGCATCTTCACGTTCGGCGTGGACGACCCGGTGGCGTTCCTCAGGGAGTTCGTCCGCCTCATCGGACAGCTGCCACAGAACGGTCTCATCGTGGATGTGCGGGACAACGGTGGCGGACACATCCACGCCGCCGAGTTCGCCCTGCAGGTCCTCACCCCCCGCCGGATCACCCCGGAGCCGGTGCAGTTCATCAACACCCCGCTCAACCTGCGTATCTGCCGCAGGCACCAGAGCGGTGCCTCCGGCATCGACCTCGGCGCCTGGGTCCCGTCCCTGGAACAGGCGATGGAGACCGGCGCCAACTTCTCGAGTGCCTTCCCCCTCACGCCCGAGGAGGGTGCCAACGCCGTCGGGCAGCAGTACTTCGGGCCCGTGGTTCTCATCACCAACGCACGCTGCTACTCGGCCACCGACATCTTCGCGGCCGGTTTCCAGGACCACCGGATCGGCCCGGTTCTCGGCACCGATGAGAACACCGGCGCCGGCGGTGCCAATGTCTGGACCCACAAACTGCTCTCCGACCTCCTCGCAGGTGACGGCGCCACGCCGTACGTACCGCTGCCGAAGGGATCCGGCATGCGTGTGTCCATCCGGCGCACCCTCCGCGTCGGCGCCCTCTCCGGCACTCCCGTGGAGGATCTGGGCGTCGTGCCCGACGAACTCCACCGGATGACCCGCCGGGACCTCCTGGAGGACAACGCCGATCTCTTCGACCAGGCGGGTCTGCTCCTGAAGGACCGGAAGCCGCACACCGTGTCCGTCACGGACGCCGTATCCGTCAACGGCTCCGTGCAGCTCAAGGTGAAGGCAGCGAACGTCGATCGTGTGGACGTGTACGTCGACCAACGACCGTGCGCCTCGGTCGATCTCACCGACGGCCAAGCCGATGTGACGGTGCCCGCGGCACCTACCGCTCGGGCGGCCCGCCTCGACGGCTTCGAGGCCGGCCAGTTGGTGGCCAGCAAGACGGAACGGATCCCCTGACTCAACGGCACACAATGGCGCCCGGCTCCCCCGCCAAGGCGGTGAGAGTCGGGGCCCGGCATTGTGGACTTCCGCCGGCATCACGGCGTCTGGGATCGACGCGGCCATTTCCTCGGCCGGCCACGAGCTACCAGTTGGGGGGGACGTCCTTACCGAAGCCAAGACCGGCCGGGCGCTTCTCGAAGTGGAGATGGGGGCCGGTGGCATTCCCGGTTCTGCCGACCTCGCCGACTTTCTGGCCCGGCCTCACGGCACCCCGGGTCACCGTCCGCTTGGAGAGGTGGCAGTAGTAGAAGTCGAATCCGCCGGCCCGTAGCACGAGGAAGGTGCCGAAACTTTTGTCCCGTCCGATGCGGGCTATGGTTCCACCGCGCACCGCAACGCAGGGCGTGCCCTTCGGAGCGGCGTAGTCCGCGCCGGTGTGACGGCCCAGTATCCAGTGCCGCCCCCTTTTGTTGTAGGGGGTCGTCACGCCGCGTCCCGGTACGGGAGACGCGACTCGGCCACCTGGGGTCGTGGACGTCGTCGCGGGGACTCGCAGTTTGTCCCAGGAGACCTTACCAGGGATGCCGTTGGCATCCGCGCCCTTGAACTTCAGCTTGCGCTGCCAGGCAGCGTATGAATCCCGATCCGAGTCGGTCCATTCGGGACCAGGACCCGTTTCGTACTTTCCACATCCTTCCGCGACCAGGCGTTTGCCCATCGCGGTGATCACGGGGCTGCGTTGCCCCTTATGAAAGAATGCCGCACCTGGGAAAGGAACCTGCGCGGGCATGTCCTGTCTCCTTTCAGTAGGGGGCCGGATCAAGGTTCGGGTTCGCCTGCTGCACGCGCGAGATGTCACCATACCGGCGCCAGATGTAGTTGATTGCCGCAGCGACGTTCGCCACCGGATCGTAGATCCGGTCGGATGTTCCTGCCTGGTGGTTCTCAGCGAACGTATCCGGTATCACCTGGGCGTAGCCGCGAGAGCAGTTGAGCCTGGCGCCGTCCGATTGGACAGGGCCCGTTGCGTTCACGTCGTTCTGGTTTACCGCATTCGACTGGAAGGACGACTCACGGAACATGAGAGTCAGCAGATTCGCTCCGTTGCCGACCCCCGTCACCCAGGTTCTCGGCGCACCAGTTCTCTCACAGGCCTGCTCGGCAAAGGCGCGGGCCGTGGCCCTGTCGGCGGCCACTCCCGAGTTCTTCGAGAAGCGCACGGAACTCTTGCTGATGGCCCCGGGGTGGCGGCAGTCGACGGTGAACCCGGCTCTCGCACCGAGTTTGGCCAGCGAAGAGCAGCCCGGGAAGCCATCGGCGTCCGATCCGGTCAGTCCCAGCATGCGCTGCCACTCCGCGTAAGCCGATCTCGTCTGGCCACCGAAGAATCCGGTGGCGCCCGCAGGAATGTCTATATCGACTTCCATGAGGGCGGTTTGCACGATTTTGACGTCATCGTTGCGCTTACCGAAACGCACGTTGGAGAGAGCAACCATGATGCCTCCCTCGAATATCGGAGGCCGGTCTTCAGCGGCTATGCACCGCTCGCAGTACCCATAGCCCCAATTTCACTATGCACCTGCCGCGATGCACGTGCAAGCGCATCAACGCGCACCACGAGTTCATGTACCGGACGATGAATGAGTATCAGGTCTTCGTGGACTGACGAGAGGTGCTGGTCGATTCTGAAAAGGAGATCATCCAGCGCGTTTCGCTCACTCCTTCGCAGAGGTCTTGTCCATGCCTCTTTGCACGGTCAACGAAAGCAGCAGAATGCGCTGGCAGGGAGGTGACTCTGCCCGGCGGAGCGGCTGATACTCCAGCCGCAGATCGTGATCTCCAGGTCTGATTCGCGGCTCGTCGGCGGTAATGGCTGGCCCGGGCTCGGGCCTGATGGCGGCGTCGCCAGACGGCGGGCGTGTTCGTCAGCGCGGACGACCCCGATCCTCCCGGCCGTGCCGGTGTACTGGAGCTGGACACCCCCGGTGTGCGTGCCCTTCTTCACGTCCCCGGTCTCATCGACGACCAGCCCGCATCGTCGTCGTGCAGATGTTCCAGCACGTACTCGCGCACGTCATCGCGCACCGTCTCGGCATCCCACTTGGCCCGGCCGAGCAGGTGCTGCATTCAGCCCCAGCACCAAGTCCCGCACCCGACGCCGGGGTTCAATCCACGCGAACCGGCCCGCCATCCGGGACTTCAGGACCTCGAACGCCTCCTGCCAGCGCAAGGTCTACGCTGTGACTCGCGGCCACCGCATGATCTTCAGTCTTCACACACCGATGATCAACGGTGGCCGTCGCCGTCTCGTGCCAGGAGGACACATGCAACGCGGTGAAGTCTGGTGGGCCGACTTCGATGAGCGACGCCCGGTCGTGCTGCTCTCGGACGAGGAGTCATCCGGGTTTCAGGCGATGCAGGTCGTTGCGCCGGCGGGCGTCGACATCAGCGGACTGGGCGTTGAAGTGGCCGTAGGAGCCCCGGAAGGACTGCCCTTCGAAGGCGTGCTGCGGTTCGCGTTCCCGCGTCCAGGCTTTACTCCATGTACATGGCTGACCACCGTGGCCCGGGACGACCTGATCGAGCGGGCGGGCGTGTTGTCCTCCGTGAAGCTCAGCGAGGTTGGAGAAGCCCTCCGCGCCGCTGGAGAAAGGAGGGAGTGGACCCCGATGGCGGCTGCCAGGATCAGCGAGATCAAAGATGCCCGCCGTCTCGAAGGACTCGAGTAGCGGACGCCTGTGCTGCCCAGCTCGATCTCGTCGACGACTGACCGCTGCCCTCTCTCCTCGTGGACTGCTGCGTCTGCGGAAATCGCCAGCGGCCCCGTACGGGAACTTCTGTCGGGCCCCGGGCATTTGGCTCACCCTGCCCGGGGCCCGGGAGGTATCACCGATCACCATCCCTGCGCATCCACGCTGATGGGCTCACGGGCAGTTGACAGCCGTGTCCCCGGGATCGCGGTTGCACGTGTCGATGGCCAGGCCGCCGTCGAGTGAGTCGTTCACCGGGACTCCGTCGACGGCCTCGAGGGTGTCGATGCCTTCCTGACCGTTGTGGCTGTCGTTGCCGCTGCCTCCTCTGAGGGTGTCATTGCCGGTGTTTCCGTTCAGGGTGTCGTTGCCCTCGTTGCCGTTCAGAGTGTCGTTGCCGGCGTTGCCGTTGATCGTGTCGTTGCCGCCCAATCCCGACAGTGTGTCGTTGCCCGGGCCGCCGTTGATGGTGTCGTTGCCCGGCGTCGCCGCTTTGATGCCGGGGGCCACGTCGTCGCCGAAGAGCCGGTCCGCCCTGGGGCCTCCGTTGAGGCGGTCGTCACCGTCGCCGCCGAAGACTGTCGAGGGCGTCTCCACGTTCGCCGAGACGGTGATCTGGTCGTCGCTGTCCTGAGCGGTGATGCGGATCGAGGTCCCGGGCAGCGGACATGTCGCCGAGTTCTCCGACCGCACCTGGCACGGCCCCACAGCCGACACCGTGTCCCCGGTGTCCGACAACACGAGGATGTCTCCCTGCCGCCGGACGGTGATGTCGTTCGCAACACCCGTGCTCGCGGTGATGATGACACTGTCGTCCGAGAACGACACGACCGTCGTGTCCGCAAGCCGGCCCGCTCCGGTGTAGCCCGGTTCGGCCCAGGCCGATGAGCCGGCCAGTGCCAGGCCAACGAGTGCAGTGACGCACAATGTGGCCCGCGCGCGCCTGGTTTTCGTCATCACGTGCTCCCTGTCGTCCCGTCGGATGGGGGTGCGCAAAGTTCACTCACGGCCGCAGGCCGTCAGGGGCAACCCGTGACGGAGTCGCCGACGTCGTAGCGACACCTGTCGGTTCCTGCGCCACCGTCGGCGTAGTCGTTGCCGCTTATCTCGTCGACCACGTCGACGATGTCTCTGCCGTTTCCTCCGTCGACGTAGTCGGACCCTTCCCCGGTGACGATCTGGTCGGCACCGCTGCCTCCGTCGATGACATCGTTGCCGGCACCGGAGCCGATGATGTCCGCGCCATCACGTCCCTCGACGGAGTCGTTGCCGGAGCCGCCGGTGATCCGGTCCGTACCTGATCCACCGATCAGCGTGTCGTTCCCGCTCCCGCCCGACAACGAGTCGGCGCCTTCCTCCCCTTCGAGGGTGTCGTTGGCTCCTCCGCCGACGAGGGTGTCGTCGCCCCCACCGCCCATCAGGGTGACCCCGAGCCCGCTGAGGGACGACGTGACGCTGTCGTTCTGATCGCCGGCGGCGACCACCAGCTCGGTCGTGGTCGCGGCACCGGGGCACAGAGCCTCGTTGGCGCTGACAGCGGTGCAACCGCCGGACGCAGCGATGTGGTCGCCGGTGTCCCTGATCCTGATACCGTCACCGACCTGCCATACGGAGATCGTGTTGCCGTATCCCACACCCGCGGTGACGGTCACGGTGGTGCCGGTCCTGTTGACGAGCGTGGTGGCCAACACCTTGGCCGGTGGCGCTTCGCTGACGGCGGCGCCGGCGACACCACTGAGGTGGAGTGCCAAGCCGCAGGCTGCTGTCATAAGTGCAGTGGCCCGCAGAGTCCTTCTGACCATGCTTGCTCCTGAGGAAGTGGAGACCGTTCGGTGACTCGCTTCCGTGCTGTGCAGTGCCGGGGAACCCGGATGAGAGGCTCGGCAGTGTCTGCTCGTCGTGGTACCGGTGCGGTGACGCGCACTCCCCCGCCGCTCTCGTCGGCGCAGGCTCGTCCCGCGGCCGGGTTGCGGACACAGAGCGCAGTGCCAGGTGTGACGGAGCACGCCGCTGAGCACTGCGAGCATGCCGTGCCGTCGAGCCTTCTTGTAGCGTCTTTAACGCCAATCCCGGTGGGGTTCCACCAGAGGTGACGCAGGGACGACGCGGGTGCTCACCCCTTGCGCGACGCGAAGCACCGTGCGGAAACGCGCTCCGTTCCGCATGTGGCGGAATCGTGCGCGAGAGCGCTGTGCCGTCCCACCGCGTCGGTCGCCTGTCGGCGCGTTCGATCAGGGCCTCGCGCAGGTTGGGGTGTCCCGCTCGGTCAGCAGCTCGAGCATCGCCTGGTCAGCTCGCGCGGGTGCCCGTCCCGTGGGGCACAACGAGCCGAACACATGTGCGGTCGGGGCGCCCGTGGTCGGCGGCGGACGCCGGTGGCTCTCGGCCCGGCAGTACCGCGTGTCGTTGACGGCGAAGGACACCCCGGCCGGTGAATCCGTCAGGCAGACGGCTCCGGCGGAATGCGCGATCCGTGTGGAGGGGGCAATGTCGTCCAGAGCTGAGGAGCGGCCATGGAACGTGGAGCCCACGCGGGGCTGACGGGCAGAGCGCGCCCGCGTCCTGCCAGGTCATCGGACGACGCACGGGTCGACGCGCTGCTCGGCCGCGCCGCCGGAGGTGATGAGGAGGCGTTCGCCAGGCTGTACGACGCCGTGGCGCACTCCGTCATGGGACTGGCTTGCCGGGTGCTGAGGGACGAGGCCCAGGCGGAGGAGGTGACCCAGGACGTGATGGTGGAGGTGTGGCGCACCGCCGGCCGGTACCGTCCGGAGCGCGGAACCGCCCGGAACTGGGTGCTCACCCTCGCCCACCGACGCGCCGTGGACCGGGTGCGGTCGGTCGCCGCGGGCCGGGCCCGCGAGCAGCGCGTCGGGACGCTGGAGCAGGAGCGGTCCTTCGACGCGGTGGTCGAGGAGGTCGAGGAGCGCGAGGAAAGGCGTCTGCTCTTCCGCTGCATCTCGCGGCTCGACGCCGAGCTGCGGCTGCCGCTGGTGCTGGCCTACTACGAGGGCCTGACCTACGCGGAGGTAGCGGATTCCCTGTCCGTCCCGGCGGGAACCATCAAGTCAAGGATGCGTCAGGGGCTGCAACGCCTCCACAAGTGTCTGGACGCCGAATCGTGAACCACACCGACGCCCACGTCGATGTCGGCGCGTACGTGCTGCACGCGCTGCCGGCCGATGAGGAAGCCGCCTTCGAGAACCACCTGGCCGGCTGTCCCGAGTGCAGGCGTGAGGCCGACCAGTTGTCGACAGCGGCCAACCGGCTGGTCGTGGCCGAGGTCCGCGCGCCGTCCGCGGACGTGCGCCGCAGGGTGCTCGACCAGATCGCCACCGTACGCCAGGACCGCGCCGTCGCGGTCCTGTCCCGGCGTCATCGCCGTCGCCGACGCCTGCTGCGGCTGGCGCTGGCGGCGTCCCTGGCGGCGGCGGTGGCCCTCGGTGGTGTCGCCTGGTGGCAGCACTCCGAGGCCGACGCCGCCCGGGAGCAGGCCACCGACGCGCGGGCGGAGACCCGGGTGCTCACCGGAGTCCTGACCGCCCCGGACGCCACGGTCAGCACCGAGGAACTGCCCGGCGGCGCGACGGCGAGCGTGATCGCGTCCCGGTCGGAGGGCACAGCGGCGCTCGTCGCCGTGGACCTGCCACCGCTCTCCGGCGGCCGGGTCTACGAGCTCTGGTACGCCGAAGCGGGACAGTACCGGCCCGCCGGACTGCTGCACGCCGTGAACGGCCGTCAGACCCAGGTCCTGGACGGACCGATGGAGGGGGCCACCGCCGTCTGCATCACCGTGGAACCCGCCGGCGGTTCCGCTCGGCCGACCACCGACCCGCTGGCCTACATCTCCCTGCCCGAGTGAACCGCCGTCACGGCTCGGCGACGGCGACGGCGGCGGCGTAGGCCTCTCCGGCCGCGACGTCGGCGACCACCCAGCCCGGCACCGGGCAGGGCGCGCCCACCGTGGTGCCCAGTCGGTCGAGGCGCAGGTCCCGTCCGAGCCCGGTGCCCCGGCCTTTGAGATACGCCTCCTTGCGGGTCCACGCCCGGGCGAAGGCCGCGGGGCGCTCGTCCGGCGGACAGGCGGCCAACTCGGCCCGTTCCCGGGGATGCAGGGTCGCCGTCAGGTCGGTGACGGTCTCGGCGGCGGGCAGCCGCTCGACGTCCGCGCCCACCGCCGTGCCGGCGAAGGCCAGCAGGCACAGACCCCCGCTGCGCGAGACGGAGAAGCAGACGTCGGCACCGGGGACGGCCGGACGCCCGTGCGGGGCCCCGCACACGGGGCACGGCAGGCGGACGAACGGCACGTCGGAGGGGTCGACGCCGAGGCAGGCACCGAGGAGCAGCCGCAGTCCCACGTGGGTGACCCGGTAGGCCTCCTGGTCCGCCGCCCGGCGGTAGGCCGCGGCTCTCTCCCGTTCGGCGCCGTCCAGCACCGACTCGGCGAGCGGGGCGACGACCGCGCTCAGGTCCGCCACACGGGCCAGCCACAGCCGGGGGGCCTGTCCCGGCACCGGCGGTTCCCAGGGGCCGGCCCAGGCGGCGGGTCGGAGGGGCTCGGGGCGCAGCGGTCCGCGGCGCGATGGGCGGGGGCGGCGAGCCGTGGCGCCCGGCTCCCCGGGCCGGCGCCCGGTGCGTGGTCGGTTGTCCATCGTGGGCCGCCTTCCGGCGACGGCGTGTCCGGTCGCGGCGTCAGCGGATCCTGCCCCCCGCCGCGTTCGTGGGGCGGTCACCCGCCACGTCGCCGAGCGCGTCGCTGCCGTAGAGGGCCTGGACCCAGTTGGCCTGGTAGATCGTGTCGAGGTAGCGCTCGCCGAGGTCGGGGGCGATCGCCACCGGCGTGAGGCCACGCCAGCCGTTGCGGGCCAGCCAGGTCATCGCGCCGCTGACCACGGTGCCGGTCGACCCGCCGAACAGGAAGCCCCGTCGCGCGAGTTTCCGGCAGGTACGGATGGCGTCGGCCTCCTCGACGCGCACCGCCTCGTCTACGTACGCCTCGTCCAGCAGGGGCGGCCGGACGCTCATGCCCAGGCCGGGGATCATCCGGCGGCCCGGCGGATTGCCGAAGATCGCGGAGCCGACGCTGTCCACGGCCACGATCCGCACCGGCCGGTCCCAGGTCCGGAACCAGCGCGCGCACCCCATCAGCGTGCCGGTGGTACCGACACCGATGAACAGCACGTCCAGGCGCGGGAAGGACCGGGCGATGGCGGGGGCGGTCCGGAAGTAGTGCGCCCGCCAGTTGTCGGGGTTGTGGTACTGGCTCAGCCACACGTACCGGTGGTCGGCGGCGCACAGGCCGCGCAGGTACGCCAGCCGCGCCCCGAGCAGACCGCCCGCGGCGTGCTCGTCGGAGACGACGTGCACCTGGCCGCCCAGCGCCTCCATCATCAGTCGCGTGGCGAGATTGCAGCGGGAGTCCGTCACGCACACGAAGCGGTAGCCCCTGCTCGCGGCGATCATGCTGAGGGCCACGCCGAGGTTGCCCGAGGAGGACTCCACCAGGATCGAGTCCGGGGTCAGCACCCCGCGCCGCTCGGCCGACTCCACCATCTCGGTGGCGGCCTTCAGTTTGATCGAGCCTGCGAAGTTGAAGCCCTCGCACTTGAGGAAGAGCCGCTGCCCGGTCATCGGCTCGAGGTCGACGTACAGGTCCTCCTCGTTGAACTCCTGGGGAACGGTGATGACTGGCACGATGATCTCCTCGTCGGTGCCGGGGACGCCGGACGGCGGCGGTGGGTGACCGCCTCAGCCATACCGGCGCGTTTCATGGAAGAAGTTGTCGATGACGTGCAGGTCGCCGGACCGGGTCACCTGGTCGTAGACGTACTTGCCGACGGCGAGGTCGAGCACCCCCAGGCCGAACGGTGAGAACACCACGGTCCGGTCGGCGGGCACCGTCACCCGGCCCGCCAGTACGTCGTCGAGCGTGCCGTGCACGAAGTCGCGGTTGCCGGTGAGACGCGCGGTGAGGTCCGGTGAGGTGTCGGCCCGCAGGCAGTGGTCGACGTCGTCCACGATGTTGGTGGCGGCGAGCAGTACCCGGGGGTCGAGGTCGCGCAGGGACACGTGCAGCACGACCGGGTTGTGGTCGAACCACGACGGCTCGGTGATGTGCGGCCGGGCGGCGACGGTGGCGAAGACGATCAGATCGCTGTGGCGGATCAGCTCCTCGGCGTCGGCATGGACGGCGATGTGTCCGGCATCCCCGGAGCGCTCCAGGTACGTGCGGAAGCCCGCCGCGCTGTCGGCGGACACGTCGTGCACCCCGACGCTGTCGAACGACCAGCCGGTGCCGGTCAGATAGGTGTGGATGTACCGGGCGATCAGGCCGGCCCCGACGAACCCCAGCCGGGTGGGGCGCGAGCGCCCCCTGCTGAGCCGGTCGGCCGCCGCGGCGGCGGACGCCGCGGTCCTGGCGGCGCTGATGATGGAGCTCTCCAGGCAGGCGAAGGGGTAGCCGGTGCCGGGGTCGTTGAGGATCAGCACGGCCGACGCCCGGGGGATCCCCGACGCCACGTTCCCCGGGAAGCTGGAGATCCACTTCATCCCGTCCACCCGGTTCTCGGTGCTCTCGTCGCCGAGCGAGGCCGGCAGGGCGATGATCCGCGAGGACGGTCGGTCGGGGAAGCGCAGGAAGGAGGACGGCGGGTTGACCGTGCGGCCGGACCCGTGCATCCGGTAGGTCGCCTCCACCACGTCGACCACGGCTTTCTCCCGGCCCTGGAGGACTTCCTTGACCTGGGCGCCGGGAATGACGGCGAACGGCGGCACGGCCGGGGCGTCCGCGTGGGCGGCTTCGTCGGGGGCGGTGTGCACCGTGGTCATGGCGTTGCCCTCCCGTTCGGCGGTTCCCCGGGCAGGTCGAGACGTACGGGGTCGGCCATGGCCACCACCACCTCGCGCGGCCCCTCGTACGCCTCCCGGCTGTGCGCGGTCGCGATGTTGTCCACCAGCATCAGGTCCCCCGCGCGCCAGGGCCTGCGTACGGTGTGCGCCTCGTAGACCTTGTTGATCTGCTCGACGACGTCCCGGGGCACCGGATCTCCGTTGCCGTAGCGGGTGTTGAAGGGCAGGCCGTCGGGGCCGTACTCCTCGATCAGGAACTCCCGCACCTCCGGTGCCATCGTCCACTCGTTGAGGAACGCGATCTGGTTGAACCAGCAGCGCCGGCCGGAGACCGGATGCCGTACGACCGCCCTGCGGTGCTGCCGGGTGCGCAGCGAGCCGTCCGGCTGCCAGGCGAAGTCGATGGCGTGGGCGCGGCAGTACGCCTCGACGGCGGCGCGGTCGTCGCTGCCGAACGACTGGGCCGGCGTGGCGCCGACCTCGCCGTTGTAGGTCCGGGTGAGCAGCCAGCCCTCCCGTTCGAACCGGTCGACGAGTCCGGCCGGGAGTTCCTCGAGCACGGCGGCGGAGTCGGCCACGGCGGTGGCACCGCCCGCGTCGGGAGGCACGAGGCACGCGAACAGCAGCAGGGCAGGGCTCTCGATGGCGTAACTCAGCTCGTGGTGCATGCACATGGGCTGATGGGGCGGCCACGCCGACGACGAGTAGACGCCGTCCGCGTGCGGGGTGCGCTCGGCGAACGCCTCCCGCTCGGTCACCGGGCGGTCGGCCACCCGCTGCAGGACCGACGCGACGTCGGCCGGGGTGCGCAGGGCGAGTCCCCGTACGGTGAGGGCACCGTGCTCGGTGACCAGGCGGCGCAGGGTGTCCCGCCGGTCGGCCACCCAGGCCGCCGGATCGGCTACGCCCTCGGTCTCCCACACCGGCGGGTCGTCCGTCAGCTGGGGCACGGTGGCGCCGGTGGGCGCGGCCGGTCCGGCCGGGGCGGGGTGCCTGCGGAACAGTGCGGACAGCATGTGGTGCTCCTCTCGTGTTCCTCGGTGCGATCTCTCACGGCTCGCCCGGTGGCGCGGACGGTGTCCTGGACGGTCGTACGGCCTCGGACTGCCGGCTGGTCCTGGCGTCGACCAGCTGGGCCAGGTCGGACAGCACCGGACGGGCGGTGAGCTCGCGCAGGGAGATCACCCGGTCCAGCGCCATCACGAGGCGTACTGCCGACAGCGAGGTGCCGCCCAGGTCGAAGAAGTCGTCTTCCCGGCCGATCAGTTCGGGCGCCATGCCCAGTTCCCTCGCCCATGCCGCGACGAGTCGGCGTTCGGTCGGTGTCCGCGGGGCTCCCGGGGGCTCCTCGACGGAACCCGGCTGCTCGGCCGGACCGGGTTCCTGCGCGGCGGAGCCGGGTTTCCCGGCGGAGGTCAGCTCCTCCGCCAGCGCCGACAGGGCCTTGGTGTCGGTCTTGCCGTTGGCGGTCAGCGGCAGCCGCCGTAGCCGGTGGAAAGACGCGGGGACCATGTACGCGGGCAGCAGCTCCCCCAGCCGCCGACGCAGGGTCTCGGCGGTCAGGGAGTCCGCGCCGGTGTAGAAGGCGGCCAGTTGACGGCCCTGATCGTCGCCGCCGGTCGTCACCACCGCGCCGTCACGGACGCCGGGCACCCGCAGCAGAGTGTTCTCCACCTCGCCGATCTCGATGCGGAACCCGCGGATCTTCACCTGCGCGTCCCGGCGGCCCAGGTACTCGAGCTTCCCGTCCGGCAGCCACCGGCCGAAGTCACCGCCGCGGTACATCCGTTCGCCCGGCCGGTACGGGTCGGCCAGGTAGGCCTGCCGGGTGCGCTCGGGGTCGTTCACGTACCCGCGGCCGACGCAGACGCCGGAGAACACGATGGCGCCGGGGGCACCGAGCGGCACCGGCACCAGGTTGTCGTCGACGACGTGGACGCGCACGTTGCGCACCGGCCGGCCGAGCGGGACCCGGCCGGGCGCCGGTGCCCGGTCCATGACCTCGTGGTTGGTGTCGTCGGACGTCTCGGTCAGCCCGTAGGCGTTGACCAGCCGGACCCCGGGTCCGGTGCTGAACCACCGCTGGGCCAGCTCCCGCTTCAGTGCCTCTCCGGTGACCGACACACACCGCAGGTCCGGGAGGTCGCGGGGGGAACGTTCCAGGGCGGACAGGATGACGTCGAGGTACGACGGCACCACCTGGAGCACGTTGACCCGTCCGGCGGCGATCGTGTCCAGGAACCGGTCGGCGTCGAGCACCGCGTCCTGCCCGACCAGCAGCGTCCGGCCCCCGGTCAGCAGGCCGGCGAGCAGTTGCCACAGCGAGATGTCGAAGCACTGCGATGCGGTCTGCGCGACGACGGTGCCCTCGCCGATGCCCAGGTCGTCGATCTTGGCGTGGAGATGGTTGAGCAGGCCCGCGTGCTCGCACATCGCGCCCTTGGGCTCGCCGGTGGAACCGGAGGTGAAGAAGACGTACGCGAGGCGGTCCGCCGGGATCGCGAGGCCCAGGTCGGATCCGTCGGTGTCCTCGCCGGCGAGGGCCGGGGCGAGCAGCCGGCGGGTGCCGGGCAGCGAGTCGAGCGCCCGGTCCAGGTTCGTGGTACTGCCCGGTTCGGTGAGGACGAAGGCACAGCCGGCGCGGGCGAGCATCCGCGTCATGCGGGCGGGCGGGTAGTGCGGATCGACCGGCAGGTACGCGCCGCCCGCCTTGAACACGGCCATGACGCACGCCGTCCAGTCGAGGTCGCGTTCGGTCACCACGGCGACCGTGTCCTCGGGGCGCAGGCCCGCGGTCAGCAGGGCACGCGCCAGCCGGTTGGCCCGTGTATTCAGCTCCGCGTAGGTCCACCGCCGGTCGCCGTGGACCACGGCGACGGCGTCCGGGTGCCGGCGCACCCGGTCCTCGAACAGCTCGTGGCAGCGGCGGTCCGGCAGCTCGCGATGCGGCCCGACCAGTTCCTCCAGCTGGAACCGCAGTTCGCCCGGGGACAACAGCGTGCACCGGTGGTGCTCGGCGTCGGGGTCGGCGGCGATCATCTCCAGTGCGGCGAGGTGGTACCCGGCGATCCGGGCGGCGCAGTCCGCGTCCAGTACGTCGGTCCGGTGCCGCAGGCGCAGCACGGGACGGCCGTCCACGTCGCTCGCCGCGACGACGAGCACGGTGGTGTCCGCGGGCAGCGCCGCCTCGTCGACGGTGAGATCGAAGACCACGTCGGGACCCGGCCCGAGCGGTGCGGGTGCCAGGCCGGGCGGCACCGTCCGGGCGGCCGGGGAGGCGAGCGTTCTCGCCTCGGCGTCCCTGGCCGCCCGCGCCAGTCCGCGCCAGGTGCCGGGCTCGGCCGTCAGCTCCAGCGGCAGCGGCCCGGTGCCGGCCGGGGACCGGTAGCCGGTGCGGACCGCCGGGTCGCCGGAGAGCACCGCGAGCACCTTCGCGTGCGCGGCCAGGAGCAACGCGGTGTAGGGCACGCCGAGTTCGCGGGCCCTCCGGTGCAGGGCCGCCACGAGGCTGCCGGGGAGCGGAGCGATGTGCTCCGCGGTACCCGGGACGGGGACGCGCGCCCAGCGGGGTACGGCCGTGAAGCCGGCCTCGGCGGTGGTGTCGTGCCGGGAGACCCGGCCGTCGGCAGTGGCTGCCGTCGTCGCCATCACGCACCTCCGCGGTGGTCGGGTGGGTCATGCAGCGCGGGTCGGCCGGCGTCGGGTCCGGCCCGGAGCGCGGGCTGAGCGGCGTCGGGCGGGGGCCGGTGCCCCGGGAGCCTGTCGTCGGGTTCGGGCCGGGGGTGTCCGCCGCCGGGTACGGGGCGGGCGGGATTTCCCGCCCAGCGGGTGTGCTCGGTGACCGACTCGCCCTTCATCAGGAAGCAGTCCGCCGCCAGCTCCGCGCCGTCGCCGACCGTGACGCCGTAGTGGACGAACGATCCGACGCCGAGCGTGCAGCCGGCGCCGATCGCGATGCGGTCCGACTTGAAGGTGCCGTCCTCCTGCGAGTGGCACTGCAGGACGCTGCCCGCGTTGAGCGTGCAGCCGTCCCCGACGGCTGCCATCGGGCGTTCGGTCACGCTGCACCCGTCGTCGAAGACCCGGGCGCCGATCCGGACGCCCAGCAGACGCCAGACCGCGCCCTTGAACGGTGTGCCGTCGAGGATGTGCAGATACGTCTCCGCCGGTACCTTCCAGTACCGCTCGCGGCGCCAGAAGCGCCGGTCGTAGATCGAGCAGAACAGCGGCTGCGGCGGGCGCAGCGCGGTGACCACCCGCTCGACCAGGACGAAGTACAGGATCGTGAACGGCAGTACGACGACGTTGGCCAGCGCCAGCGCCACCGTGCCCCACCGGGGGTACTGGCTCGCGGCGGACGACATGAGCAGCGCGACGCAGAAGAAGTAGAGCCAGCCCGAGAAGAGGTACCACGCCATGGTCACGGCGTTGTGCCGGTTCTTGGCCGCGAGGAGGCGCCGCAGTGTGTCCCCCTCCTTGAGGGCGTCGAAGGTGCTGTCCCGCAGGACGGACCGGGGGATCTCGAAGCAGGGCGAGCCGAGGAGCCCGACGTCGTGCCGGAGCGGACCGTCGACGGGGACCATCACCTTGGTCGCCAGCAGACAGTTGTCGCCGGTCCGGCCGCGCGAGGGGTACGCGATCCGGTTGCCGAGGAAGTTGCGGGCGCCGACGGCGGTGCGGGACACGCGGAAGGAGGTGCTGGAGTAGTCGGCGTTCATCAGGGAGAGGCCGTCCGCGACCATGGTGCCGGTGCCGATCGTGCTGAGGAACGGGCTCTCGTGCTTGACCTGGGTGCCGAAGTTGGAGCCGGTCTGCTCCACGGGGGTCAGCCGGTAACCGATCCAGCGCAGGTAGTGGACGATGCAGGAGCTGTCGCCGAACAGCCGGGTGAGAGACCGGCGGTTGGTCAGCAGCATGATCCCCCGGTGCACGGCGTGGTGGAAGCCGAAGAGCGGGTAGACACGGTCCGGGACGAGGAACGCGCCGAGCAGGCGGGGGACGGTGGCGAGGACGACGAGGAGGGCGAGCAGACCGCCGAAGAAGGTCACGGCCGTGACCACCAGGACACCGACGTAGAGCACCGAGCCGGCGGTCGGCTGTCCGCCCACGCCCGTCTCCTCCAGCATCCTGGAGAGCAGCAGGTCCAGGCAGCCGACCCCCAGGGGCACGTACACGAGCACGATCGTGAGCAGCAGCAGGGCGCCGTGGCAGGCGCGCCGCAGAGTGCCGCAGTGGGCGGGTGCCACCGGCTGGAAGTCGGCGTTCGTCGGCTGGGCCGGTGACCCGTGCCAGTGCTCGCCGTCCGGGACCGTCTGACCGGTGTGCAGCGAGGACGCGTGGCCGAGCTGGGCTCCGTCGCCGATCCGGGTACCGATGTCCAGCACCGTTGCCTCACTGACCACGGCGTCCCGGCCGAGGGTGACGGGACCGGTCTCGATCACGCCGGCGCGGGCGTGGTAGCAGTTGATCAGCGAGTCCTTGCGGACCACCGTGCCGGCGCCGATCGTCAGCAGGTCGGTGCAGACGGGCGCGCTGCGCGACAGGACGGTCACGCCCCGCCCGATCCGCGCTCCCAGCGCCCTGAGGTAGAGCGGGTACAGCGGCGAGCCGGTGAACAGCACGAGCGGACTCGTCCGGATCAGCGTCTTGACCAGCCAGAACCGTACGTAGGTCAGGCTCCAGACGGGAAACCTCCGCACCGTCCACCGCCCGATGAGCAGCCACTTGGCGACCACCGGCAGGGTGCACAGTACGGCGAACAGCGCGGCACCGAAGACGACGGACCTCAGGTAGGCGTCGAGCAGGCCCTCCGCGGCGGAGATCCAGTCGTAGCCACGGGCGGCGACGACGGCGACGAGGAAGGCGTAGCCGAGGAAGCCCAGGAGTTGCAGCACCCCGCACAGCACGTAGTGGGGCCGGCCGCGGACCGGGGGCGCCGGGGCGGAGGTCCGCGCCCCGGACGTGTCGGCTGCCGAGGACGGCTCCGCGGCCTCGGCCGGCTCGGCCTGCTCCGGCGCCGGTCGCTCAGGAGCCGGGGGTGCCTGGTCCACCAGGGCGGCCGTCAGATCGGCGAGGGTGGGATTGCGGTAGACGTCGCGCATCGACACCGAGGGCAGGTCGGGGTGCCTCCTGACCCGTGCGCAGAAGTGCGCCATGACCAAGGAGTCGGCCCCCAGGTCGTTGAAGAAGTGGCTGTCGACGGGCACCTCGTCCACGTGGGCGACGTCCGCGAGCAGCCCGGCCAGTGTCCGTGCCGTGTCGGGAGCGGTGGTGCCCGTGCGGCCGTCGGGAGGGCATGGGTGGTCCGCCAGGCCTTGGTCCGCCGCCTGGAGCCGCTGTCCCGTCATGAGCACTCCCTCGGGTGCCGCGCTGCACGCTCCTCTCCTGTGGGGTATTCGTTGCCGGGATGGCGCGGTATGAGATTCCGGGCGGAATTCTCACGTAGTGGTCGGCGGTCTCATCAGGTGACCGATGTCGCGGTGCACGCACTGCCCGAGGCCGGACTCGACGACCGCCGTCACGGCCTTCGGGGGAGGCGTCAGCGTGCCGTTCGGCGCGCGGCGTTCTCTCGCCACTCCCGGCCGATCGATCGCAGGAGGGCCGGATACACACCCAGGTACCGGAAGGGTTTGATGCCGAGCATGTACAGAGAACCGAAGCGGCCGTTGGGCTTGACCAGGACGGCCATCTGGCCGCGGTGACCGCCGTTCCCGTCCGGGACCCAGCCGATGTGCATCACGCCGTGCATGGTCTTGTTGGCGTACTCGGCGGCCCACTCGTCGTGTGTCTGGAAGACCGATGTGAAGGGCACCGTGCTGAGGTCGGGCCCCCGCGGCCCTTCGCGCAGGTCGTCCGGCAGCCTGTCGCGCAGCGATGCCACCCGGCCGCCGACACCCGAGTCCGGCTTGTCCCAGCCGAGCAGCGCGCCGAGCTTCCAGCGCACCGCGAAGAGGAAGCGGCCCACGGGGTTGCCGCCGTCCGGACCACCCTTGCCGTTCGCCATCTGCTGGACCAAGTGGTGCAGGTCGTCCGGGCCGCCCGGAGTCGGCAGCGCCCACAGGTCCTCGAGTCGGAAGTCGCCGGCGATCTCGTGGATCCGCCACGGGCGGGACATGTGGTCGGTTGCGGGAAGACGCAGATCACTCATGACGGATCCCTTCCATACGGTGCCGTACAGATCGAGCGTAGACCCATCTATACGGCTCCGTATACTTGGCGGGAACATGTATGTGCGACACAGCGTGGGCGCGATACCGGGCCCGGCGCGACGAAGGCGTCGCACGCTGTCTCCGCCGGGCCGACGACCGGCGCATCGATTGTCTGCTCCGGCTCTGCGGAGCCTTCTGCCCCGACGAGGGCGACGTCGAGGCACCGCTGCCTGATCACCTCCGCATCGGCGACCACGTCATCGCAACCGCGCAGAACTGCTCCGTCGTTTGCCGGTCAGCCGGGCTGCCGCACCGGCTCCGGTGCCTCCAGTCGCGCGTACGCCGCCCAGTCCACGATCTGCACCGCCGCGCCGGCTGCCTCCTGCCCCCGGCAGTGAGCGTGGTGCCTGCGGGCGATGCCGTCCAGGTCGAGGTGGGAGCCGAAGGCGGGGTGCGCCGCCAGCCGTCGTGCGTACGCCCACACACGGGGGTGGTCGGTGATCCGGTGCACCGCGGCGGCGTCCAGGTGGTGGCGGTGGACGGTGTCCAACTGGACCAGCGACACCCACAACTTCACGTCGCCGACGGTGAGTTCGCCGCCCAGGACATGCTCCCGGGAGGCGAGCCGCCACTCCAGCACGTCCAGCGTGCGCAGCAGGGTGACCAGCGCGGTGTCGCGTGCCGCCGGGTCGCCACCGGACTGCCCGGCACGCTGGGCGGCCTCGGTGATGCCCTGCTCGCAGAGCCGGCCTACGGCCGCGATCGCCTCGTCGGCACCGCGCGGGTGGAGATCGGGACCGTGACCGGCGAACTGCCGGGCCAGGTCGCGCAGGATGTCGGGGGTGTGCGTGCTGACGATCCGCCCGGTCCAGTTGTCGCTGAGGACCGGCGCCACGGCCGGACCGGTGTGCTGGTGCGAGCTGGCCTCGTACAGCGGACGCAACGCCTGGTGTCCGCCGCCGGGTGCGTCGGGCGCGGCGGGCAGCAGCGTCACCGGCAGGGTGTCGTCGAGGCCGAGCAAGCTGTGTGTGACGGCGATCTGCAGACAGTGCGGACAGGACAGCGAGAGGTGGAGCCGGTAGCGATGCGGCGCGGCGTAGTAGCCGCTGCGCGCGTCACAGCCGATCCTGCTCCGGAAGGACGGCACGGCGGTCGGGGATGTGGCGGACATGCGTCTCCCTGGGTGCTCGGTCACAGGCATGCGGGCATACGGCGGCAACGGCACGTGGCGGCTTCGGCACGGGCCGGGGCGGCTGTACTTGAACGGGAGGGTCAGGTGTGAACGGGGGCTGGGCCGGCGTGAGAACTTGCCGCACTGCACACACGCACGAAGTCGATGTGGCGGCGGGACGTCAGCAGGAGCAGCGGGCGGACGGCGGTACGGACCAGGTCACTGACGGGTTCCAGCGCAGCACGGCCCATGATTCCCTACCAGTTCACTAGGATTCCTGTAGTGGAGTGTCGGGCCCCGTACTGGCCGCGTCAAGAGGGCCGGTCATGCCGGTCGACGTCTCACGGCGGTCGGTGGGCCCTCCCGCCGCCTCGGCGAAGTCCACCCGGAACAGGTGGCGACCGCTGGGCCCCGCCGCACGGCTGTCGTGGCGGCCAGTGCCGGTCCGGTGCCCGGCGGCACCGTCTCCGTCAGCACGGAGCGCTCGCCGACCCCGACGCCGGCGTCCGCGCCGCCGCACTCGGCGTCCTGCGTGCCGTGCGCCTCGGTGACACCGGGCTGCTCGCGGTCTCCCTGACCAGGCACCCTGCCGCCGAGGATGCCCCGGCGGCCCTGGCCACGGTGACGACGGACCCGGAAGCGGACGTCAGGGCAGCCTGTGCGGCCCGGGCACTGTGAGCGAACCGCTGCGACGGAGACGACAGCTCCGGAGCGCGGGCAGCGACGTGGGCCTCACGTGGGTCATCGCCGGCCGCCGGCGTCCGCGAAGGGGATCTGAGCGACGGGCGGTGCGGCCGTCGCACCGCGGAACGGATGGCTCCACAGCCCGCGCGCCCGAAGCCGTGGCAGGACACCCTCGCCGAACCAGTACGCCTCCTCCAGGTGCGGGTAGCCGGAGAGCACGAACTCGTCGATGCCGAGGGAGTGGTACTCGTTGATGCGCTCGGCGACCTCTTCATGGCTGCCGACCAGTGCGGTACCCGCGCCGCCGCGGACCAGGCCGATGCCGGCCCACAGGTTGGGGTGGATCTCCAGACGGTCGCGGCCGCCACCGTGCAGGGCGAGCATCCGCTGCTGCCCCTCGGACTCGCTGCGGGCGAGCCCGGCCTGAACCGTCCGCACGGTCTCCGGGTCGAAGCCCTCCAGGAGACGGTTCGCCTCCGCCCAGGCCTGCTCGGTGGTGTCGCGGGTGATGACGTGCAGCCGGATCCCGAAGCGCAGGGTGCGGCCCTCCTTGGCCGCCAGCCCTCGGATCCAGGCGATCTTCTCGGCGACCGCGGCCGGCGGTTCGCCCCATGTGAGATACACGTCGACGTGCTTCGCCGCGACCTCCCCGGCGATGGGCGAGGACCCACCGAAGTACACCTCCGGCACCGGGGCGGGCAGCCGGGCCAGCTTCGCCTCCTCGACCCGGAGGTGCTCACCCTCCAGGTCGACGTTCTTCCCCTGCCACAACCCCCGGACGATCTCCAGGAACTCGCCGGTCCGGCGATAGCGTGCATCCTTGTCGAGGAAGTCGCCGTAAGCCCTCTGCTCGTGGCTCTCGCCGCCCGTGACCACGTTGAGCAGCAGCCGTCCGCCGGTCTGCCGCTGGAAGGTGGAGGCCATCTGCGCGGCCAGCGTCGGCGAGACGAACCCTGGGCGGAAGGCGACGAGGAACTTCAGGCGCTCGGTGTTCTGGCTGACCATGGCGGTGGTCAGCCATGCGTCCTCGCACCAGGCGCCGGTGGGAGTGAGCGCGCCGGCGAAGCCGAGGTCCTCGGCGGCGCGGGCGATCTGGCTCAGGTACGCGACCGTCGGCGGTCGGTCGCGGCCGGACTCCGTGGCGGGGGTGCCGTGGCCGCCGCCGACGACGTGGCGGCTGTCGCCGTTGGTGGGCAGGAACCAGTGGAAGGTGAGGGACACGCGGGGTCTCCGATCGGGATCAAGCGTTACAGCAGGCCGTGCCGCGGTGGCTGGGTGCCGTTCAGCACGTAGCGGCCGATGTGCTGGACCTTCCAGCGGGCCGGGTCATGCAGGGTGTGGGTGCGGGCATCACGCCAATGGCGGTGCAGGCCCAGGGAGTCGAGCGCGGATCGTGTGCCGGCCACCTCGAAGAGGGCACTGCCGACCTCCAGGGCCGCCTCCGCCGCCGTCACCTTGGCGGCAGCTACCGCGATCGACGCGTCCGCGGCGGAGTCGTCGGTCAGGTGGGCGCGGGCCGCGTCCACGGACCTGGCCGCGGTGGCGAGCAGCGCGTCGGCGGCCCGGACGCGGATCGCCAGTTCACCGAACCGCTGGATCAGCAGGGGATCCTCGGCGGCGGTCGGGTGGCCTTCGTCGACGCTCTCGAACCAGGGGCGGCTCTTGGTGCGGACGAACTCCACGGCCTCGCCCAGTGCCCCTGCTGCGAGCCCGGCATCGATGGCGGTGTGCAGCAACTGGGCTACGGCTCCATGGAGTTGGGGGCCTCGGAAGGTGAGGTGGTGCGGCACGACGCGGTCGGCCGGGACGGGCACCGACTCCAGGCGGACGGTTCCGCTGGCGGTGGTGCGCTGACCCATGCCGTCCCAGTCGTCCACGACCGTGAGGCCGGGCGCGTCGCGGGGCACGTAGGCCACGTGCAGGTTGTCGTCGTCGGCGCGGGCGAGGACGGGGATCCAGTCGGCGAACAGGGCGCCGGTGGAGTAGTGCTTGACACCGTCGAGGACGTACGACCCGTCGGGGCGCCGCGCGAGCCGCGTACGGATGTCCTGCACATGACTGGTGCCCGCCTCGGACTGGGCGTTGCCGAACCGCTTGCCGGCCAGCACCTCGCCGAAGAAGAACTCCTTCTGCGCCTGTGTCCCCTGCCGGCGGAGAACATGGACATACACGAAGTGGCTCTGCGGGATCTGGGCGAGGCTGGCGTCGGCGGAGGCCAGCAGCCGGAAGATCTGCGCGAGTGTGTCCGTACGGACGTCCGCACCGCCGAACTCGGCGGGCACCGTCACCCCGAGCAGTCCGGACGCGGACAGCCGCGCCAGCTCGGCGTGCGGGAGCCGGCGGTGCGCGTCCCGCTCGGCGGCGTCCTTGCGGAAGTCGGCGGCCAGTTCGGCGGCGACCGCGAGGGCCTCGGCGTCGCCGGCGAGCACCGTCGCGGCGCTCATCCGGCGGCCGCCAGCAGGGTCGGGTGGCCACCGAGAGCGAGCGAGAACTGGTCGGTGACCTGGGCCAGGGCCTCGGCGGGGCCCGGCGCGACGGTCAGGGTGCCGTCGTCGGCCACGGTGATGTCCTTGTCGAGGGTGAACCAGCCGGGCGTGATGTGGGCGGGGCCCATGGAGTTGAGCACGGGGCGCAGGGCGTAGTCGATGGCCAGGACGTGGGCGGTGGTGCCGCCGGTGGCCAGCGGGAGGACGGTCTTGCCCGCGAGTGCGTACTGCGGGAGGAGGTCCAGCAGGGACTTCAGCAGGCCGGAGTAGGCGGCCTTGTAGACGGGGGTGCCGATCACGATCCCGTCCGCGCGCTCGAACTGGGCGGTGGCCTCGACGATCGCCGGGTGGGCGAAGTCGGCGTGCAGCAGGGCGGCCGGCGGGAGCGTACGGACGTCGAACGGGATCACCTCGTGCCCCTGGCCCCTGAGCCGGTCGTCGAGGTGGCGCAGCAGCCGGGCGGTGCGGGAGGTCGCGGAGGGGCTTCCGGAGACGGACAGGACGGTGGCCATGCGAGGACCTTTCAGGAGTGCCGGGTGGGCTGCGGGTGTGTGCCGGTGGCGGTCAGGCGTGGGCGGTGACGGGCTCGGACTCGGTTTCCTGCGCCTCCAGTTCACGGACCAGGGGCAGAACCCGCTTGCCGAAGTACTCGACCTCCTCCAGGTAGTGCAGGAAGCCGAGGAGGAAGAGGTCGACGCCGAGCCGCTTGTAGGCGACGATCCGCTCGGCGATCTGCTCTGGGGTGCCGATCAGGCCCGTACGGAAACCGTCGTTGTACTGGACGAGGTCCTCGAAGGCGGAGTCCTGCCACATGCCCTTGCCGTCGGCGGTGGACTGCCCGGCCTGCTGGACGGCGTCGCGGAAGCCGTGCACGGCCCGGGTGTCGGCCTTGGCGACGATCTCGCGGAGGGTGTCGCGGGCCTCGGCCTCGGTGTCGCGGGCGATGAGGAAGCCGTTGAGGCCGAACCTCGGCGGCGTACGGCCCGCTTGGGCGGCGGAGGCGCGCACGTCGGTGATCTGCTCGGTGACGCCGTCGAAGTCCTTGCCGTTGGAGAAGTACCAGTCGGAGACGCGGCCCGCCATGGCGCGGGCGGCGGTGGAGTTGCCGCCCTGGAAGATCTCCGGGTGGGGGCGCTCGGGGGTGTTGAGCGGCTTGGGCTTGAGGGAGAAGTCGCGCAACCGGTAGAAGTCACCGGCGAGTTCGGCATGGTCCTCGGTCCAGACCCGGCGCAGGGCGCGGATGAACTCCTCGGAGCGGCGGTAGCGCTCGTCGTGCTCCAGCCAGGGCTCGCCGAGGGCGGTGAACTCGCCCTTGAACCAGCCGCTGACGACGTTGACGGCGAAGCGGCCGTTCGACAGGTGGTCGGCGGTGGCGCCGAGCTTGGCGAGGACGCCCGGGTGCCACAGGCCGGGGTGGACGGCGGCGATGACCTTCAGGCGCTGGGTGGCGAGCAGCAGGGCGAGGCTGAAGCTGGTGGACTCGTGCTGGTACTCGGCGCCGTAGCTGGCCATGTAGCGGACCTGGCTCAGGGCATAGTCGAAGCCGTTGTTCTCGGCCAGTACGGCCAGTTCGCGGTTGTAGTCGTAGCTCCAGTCGGTGCGCTGCTCGATGGTGCTGGTGACCAGGCCGCCGCTGACGTTCGGCACCCAGTAGGCGAAGCGGACGGGGTCGGGTCCGGGCGGTACGGGCATGGGGAACTCCTGGCATGACTGCGCACACGAAAAAGGCGCGTGCGCGACAGGGAAACGTGTTCAGGGATCCGGATTCAGACGTGCGGGGACGACGTTTCCGGGACGGCCGAAATCACCAGGGAAACGACCGGAAGTGGAATTCAGGAAGGGGGTGTCGGCGCGGGTTCGAGGGTTACCCTCGGGCGCGCTAGACCCGACAGCGACAGCAGGAGCTGGAGACACGCGCGAGGTCGACGTGGCGTCGCCGCGTGAGGTCCTGTCGCTTCATGCCTTCGATCAAAGCAGTGGGGGCCCGGCCGGTCAAGAATGCCGGATGTGATTCCACATGCTGAGAGTCGGTATTCACGAGGTTGTGACAGGGATTCCCTTGAACGCGGCTCGCGGTGAACGGCAGTCTCCCTGCCGTGCGTATCGAACAGCTCGAATACATCGCTGCCGTCACGCGGTTGGGGTCGCTGCGGCGCGCGGCGGAAGAACTGCACCTGTCCCAGCCCGCGCTCAGCGAGACCGTGCGCAACCTGGAGCGCGAACTCGGCGTGGACCTGCTGGAGCGAAAGCGGTCCGGGGCGAAGATCAGCGACGAGGGCCGGGAGCTGCTGCCGCACATCATGACCGTGTTGGACGCGGTCGACCGGCTGCGCGGTGCGGCCGGCGACCAGCACCGCATCAGCCGCATGATCCGGCTCGGCACCGTCAACACGGCCACCGTCCCGCTGGTCATCCCGACCGTGCGGGAGTTCCGGGCCTCGCACCCGCTCACCCAGGTCGAGTTGGTCGGCGCGCAGCAGGCCGAGATCCATCGCGGGCTGCTGGAGGGCGCGTTCGACGTCGGGCTGGTCAACTACCTCGGAGGCGACGACATGCCGCCCGGCTTCGAGACCACCGAACTGCTGCGGGGCCGGCCGGTGGTGTGCGTGCGCCCGGACAGTCCGCTGGCGGCCCTGGAGGCGGTGGACGCGGACAGCCTCCTGGCCGAGCCACTGGTCGTGATGCGGTCCGGCTACGTCATGCACCGCTTCGTCCACCGTCTGCTGGGCGGCCGCACGCCGTCCTTCTCGTACTCCACCGACGGCGCCGAGATGGGCAAGCTGATGGTCGCCGAGGGACTGGGAGCCACAGTGCTGCCGGATTTCAGTGTCCTCGGCGATCCACTGGAACGGCGGGGCACGATCACCGTACGGCCGCTCGCCGGGGACGCGACCGACGTGCTGCTGGTTCTGCAGCGCCGGCACTCCGGTTCCGTCCCGCGGGCCGTCCGCGATCTGCACGAGCTGTTCGTGCGCAACGCCCGTGCGTACCGCGCCCCTTCCTGAAGCGAGCGGCCGCGCTGGTGCGCGCATGCCCCTGTGTGGTTACCTGGCTCCATGACCGTGCTCGTGACCCGCCGCCACGTCGACTACGTGCGTGTCACCACCACGGGTTGTTCCGCCGTGAGTTGACTCCGTCCTCCGGCGCCGGACCAGCCTTTTCCCACTGTGTCGCGCTGACCGCTGCGACGGCCCACCGGGCTCCCTCCGCCCGCGAGCGGCTGCTGTCTCTCCCTCTGGCCATCAGGGGCCGTATTCCACAGGAGTACACATGACCGTCCAGGATTCCTCCACCGACATCGGCACCTTCACCGCGGAATGGGAGGCGTGGCACCGGCGCAAGGATTCCGCCCTCGCCCATGAGCACGGATTCCTCGCCGTCACCGGCCTGCACTGGCCGGCCACCGACCCCCAGCGCTTCCCCGACGCGCCCGGCATCTGGTCCACGGGCGACGACGGCATCACCGTCGTGCTCGGCGAAGGGGAGGAACTGGTCGTCGACGGCACCGTGGTGCGCGGACGGCACACCTTCGGAGTCATCCCGGAACGCGGCGGCGTCAACGCCGTCTGGGGGGATGCGGTGATCGAGATCGCCAAGCGCGGCGGCCACGACCTGATCCGCCCCCGGCACCCGGAACATCCGCTGCGCACCGCGTTCACCGGGACACCCGCGTACGCGCCGGACCCACGCTGGGCGGTCACCGGCACGTACACCCCGTTCCCCGAGCCGCGGCCGACCACCGTGGGCGCCGCCGTCGAGGGGCTTCAGCACGTCTACGACGCCCCCGGCCGGATCCGCTTCCGCATCGAAGGCCGCACACTGGGGCTGACCGCGTTCAACGGGCACACACCGGGCAGCCTCATGGTGCTGTTCACCGACGCGACATCGGGCGTGACCACGTATCCGGCCAACCGTGCCCTGCACATCGACGCACCGGGGCCCGACGGCACCGTGGTGCTGGACTTCAACCGCGCCACCAACCTGCCCTGCGCCTACACCGACTTCGCGACCTGCCCACTGCCGCCCGCCGAGAACCGGCTCCCGGTCGCGATCGAGGCCGGTGAGAAGATCCCCCACGAGCGGATCTGACGTGCTCGTACGAACAGTGAACCGTCGCCCGGTCGCGGGGCGGCAGGATGACCCCGTGCTCGTCGTGATCGGCGGTCCGCTCCGGTCTGGTCCGGCACCCGGCCGGTCCGGTGGGCTACGTCGTCGGGTACGCCCTGGCCGAGGAGCATCTGCGGCAGGGCCTGGCCGTGATCGCGGAGCCGGCGAACCCGCCGGCGGTGACCCGGGACGCCGCCCTGCCGCTGGGCGAGGTCGAGCCGAGGAGCTGCGCGGCTCCCGCGAGTTCGCCGAGCTGCGCGCGGGAGGCCCGGCGGCGGTCTCCCGCACGCCGGGTCTCCCGCTCACCTCCGGTTCCACTCCTGCGCCAGCAGTTCGTACGACCTCACCCGGTCGGCGTGGTCGTGGGTGATCGTCGTGATGAGCAACTCGTCGGCTCCGGTGGCCTCTTGGAGCTGCACCAGGCGGTCGGCCACCTGTCCGGGTGAGCCGACGAACTGCGTGTCCACGCGGTCCCGCACCAGCTCCCTGCCCTCGTCAGTCCACTCGAGGGCCCGGGCCTGCTCCGGCGTCGGGTACTCGATGGCGCCCTCGGCGGTACGGATGCTGCGCACCCACGCGCCGTAGCCGGTGGCGAGCTCGCGGGCCGTCTCCTCGTCCTCCGCCACGACCACGTCGGCCGAGACGCTGACGTACGGCTTGTCGAGGACGTCGGAGGGCTGGAAGAAGGCCCGGTAGCCGTCCACGGCCTCCAGCACGGTGGCGGGGCTGACGTGGTAGTTCGCGGCGAACCGCAGCCCCCGCGCGCCCGCGACCTCGGCGCTCTGGCCGCCGCTGCTGCCCAGGATCCACACCTCGACGTCGGCGCCCTCGCCCGGCACGGCGTGCGCCTCGACGCCCTCCGGGGACTGATAGGTGCCTGCGAGCAGGGCGAGGATGTCGTCGATCTGCTCGGCGTAGTCCTGCGACTCGGCGCCGGGAAGCAGGAGCAGTTTGCGCTGCAGGGCGATGCGGGGTGAGCCGAGGAGGCGTTCGAAGGAGAAGCGGGGCGGGATCAGCAGGCCGTTCGGGGCCCGGCCGTCCACGACGGGGGTGACGGTGGCAGGGGCTGCGGTCGGCTGTCCCGGCGGACGGCCGCCCGAGCGGCCCAGGCCGAGGTCGAAGCGGCCGGGATGCAGGGCGTCGATCAGGCCGAACTCCTCGACCGTGCTGAGCGCGGTGCGGTGGCCGAGCTGTACGGCGCCGGAGCCGAGCCGGATCGTGGAGGTGGCGGAGGCGGTCAGCGCGAGGACGACCGCCGGTGACGTGCCCGCGACGCCCGGGTTGAGGTGGTGCTCGGCGAACCAGTAGCGGGCGTATCCGAAGCGCTCGGCGTGCTGTGCCAGGTCGATGGAGTTGCGCAGGGCGTCGGCAGCCGTCGAGCCGGAGGGTATCGGCACCAGGTCGAGGACGCCGAGGGGGATGTCAGGCACGGGCGGGCTCCTCCTCGGTGACGGGCAGGACCGGTCCCCAGGCGAAGGGCGGGTCCGGGATGTCGCGGCGCAGTACCGGGGCGACATCGGACTGGAAGAGTTGGAGCGAGGCGCGGTGCCGGCCGTCCGTCAACCCATTCGCATCCGCGTGCAGATGGAGCACCGTGTGCCCGAACTGCTCGTGGTAGCGGTGCACCTTGTCGATGATCTGCTGCGGGCTGCCGATCAGGGCGGAGCTGCGCTCGACGAAGTCCTCCAGGGTCTCGAAGACCACCGGCAGGCCGAACTGCTTCTGGAACGCCAGCGTCGACTCGAAGATCGGCCGGTACACCTCGATCGCCTCCTGGGAGGTGCGGGTCACGAGGAGCCCGGCGGTGCCGGCACCGACCGCGATCTTCGCCGGGTCGTGGCCGTGGAACGCCCAGCGCTCGCGGTAGTACCTGATCAACTCGGCGTACGGCTCGATGGGGTGGGTGACGTTCGCCGAGAACAGCGGGTCGCCGTAGCGCGCGGCCAGGTCCACCGACTCCTGGCTGGTGGCGCTGCCGTGCCAGACCCGGATGGGCCGCTGGTAGGGCCTCGGCCACACCTCGGCGTCCTTCAGCGGCGGGCGGAAGCGGGTCGCCGCGGTCACCTTGTCCTGCCGCCAGATCTGCCGGAACACCTCGTAGCTCTCGGCGTTGCGGTCCCACTGGTCCTCGGGTGTGACGTGGAACAGCTCGCGCTGGGCGGTGCCGTTGCCCTTGCCGATGATCAGCTCCAGTCGTCCCTCGGAGAGGTGGTCGAGGGTGGCGTAGTCCTCGTAGGCGCGCACCGGGTCCAGGAGGCTGAGCGTGGTGACGGCGGTGAACAGCCGGATGCGTCGGGTCAGTGCCGCGACGTGGCTGAGGACGACGGTCGGCGAGGAGGAGATGAACGGCCGCTCGTGCCGCTCCCCCACACCGAATCCGTCGAAGCCGAGTTCCTCGGCGAGCAGGGCGTTGTCGAGGACCTCGCGGAAGCGGTCATGGGTCGGCTTCTGGACGCCGGTGATCGGATCCGGCCGGTGCACGATCAGGGTGATGGCGAGGAACTTCACGATGCCACCACCCGCTCGTCACGGACGTCGTCCGGGTGCGCAAGGCCGAGGTGGTCGCGCAGGGTCGGGCCCTCGTACTCGGTGCGGAACACGCCCTGTTCCTGCAGGAGCGGGACGACCTTGTCGGCGAATTCGTCGAGGCCGGTCGGGGTGATGTGCGGGACGAGGATGAAGCCGTCACTTGCGTCGGCCTGCACGAACTCGTTGATGGTGCGGGCGATGGTGGCCGCCGAACCGATGAAGTTCTGCCGGTTGCCCGTCTCGATGACCAGGTCGCGGATGGACCAGTTGTGCGCGGCGGCGAGCTCGCGCCACTCGCGGGCGGTGGCCAGCGGGTCGCGGTACATGCGGACCTGGGCGCGGCCCTTGGAGATGTGGTCGCCGCTGACGTCCGGGTCGATGTCGGGGAGCGGCCCGTCCGGGTCGTAGGAGGACAGGTCCCGGTTCCAGACGAACTCCAGGTGCTTGAGGGCGGTGGCGCCGCTGACCTGCTGGCGGCGCACCAGCTTGGCCAGCTCCTCCGCCTCGGCGTCGGTGTCGGCGAGGGTGAAGGTGGCGGCGGGCAGGATCAGCAGCTCGTCGTGGCGGCGGCCGTACTTGGCGAGGCGCTTCTTGACGTCGGTGTAGAAGGCCTGGCCCGCTTCGAGGGTGGCGTGCCGGCTGAAGATCGCGTCGGCGGTGGAGGCGGCGAACTCGCGGCCCTCGTCGGAGTCGCCCGCCTGGAAGATCACCGGGCGGCCCTGCGGGGAGCGCGGCACGTTGAACTGCCCGTGGATGTCGAAGTGCTGTCCGGTGTGGACGAAGGCGCCGGCCTTGGCGTCCCGCAGGAAGGTGCCGGTTACCTGGTCGGCGAGGATCTCGTCGCCGTGCCAGGAGTCGAAGAGTTCGTTCGCCGTGGCCAGGAACTCCTTGGCCCGGGAGTAGCGCTCCTCCTGCGGCAGGAAGCCGCCGCGGCGGAAGTTCTCGCCGGTGAAGGCGTCCCAGGAGGTGACGACGTTCCAGGCGGAGCGCCCGCCGGAGAGGTGATCGAGGCTCGCGAACTGGCGGGCCACCTCGTAGGGCTCGTTGAAGGTGGAGTTGATGGTGCCGGTCAGGCCGAGGTGCTCGGTGACGGCGGCAAGTGCGGCCAGGACGGTGAAGGTGTCGGGGCGGCCGACGACGTCCAGGTCGTAGATCTTCCCGCCCTGTTCGCGGAGCCTGAGTCCCTCGGCGAGGAACAGGAAGTCGAACTTGGCGCGTTCGGCGGTCTGCGCGAAGTGCGCGAAGGAGCTGAACTCGATATGGCTGCCGGCGCTCGGGTCGCTCCACACGGTGGTGTTGTTGACGCCGGGGAAGTGGGCGGCCAGATGGATCTGCTTCAGCGGCTTGCTCATGGTCGTGGTCGTCCCTCGGCTCAGGCGGTGGCAGCTGCGGCATAGCGGTTGGCGGGGCGGGCCAGGCCCAGCAGGCCGCGCAGGGTGTCGGCCTCGTAAGCGCGGCGGAAGACGCCCCGGCGCTGCAGTTCGGGGACCAGCCCCCGGGTGATCGCCGGGAGGTCGTGGCCGGCGACGGCGGGACGCAGCCGGAAGCCGGTCAGCCCCGCACCGTACAACTCCTGGAGCACGTCTGCGAGTTGGGCGGGGGTACCGGCGAAGATCCGGGCGTCGCTGGTGTACGGCTCCCCCGCGAGGGCGTCGAGGCGCGCGCGCCGGTCCTCCGCGGCAGCCCGGTCGTCGTCCAGGAAGACCACCAAGTCTCCGAAGACATGCAGGGGTTCGCCTGCTCGCCCGGCCGTCTCCTGCTCGGCGCGGACCTCGGCGACGATGGCGCGAGCCTGCTCGGCGTCGTGCGGGGTGACGTAGCCGACATCGGCCACGCGGGCCACCAGCCGGTAGGGAACGGTCTGGTGGGCGAGAGCGGTGACCAGCGGCTGGCCCTGCGGCGGGCGCGGTGTGATGGAGGGCCCCCTGACGCTGAAGAACCGGCCCTCGAAGTCGATGTAGTGCAGCTTGTCTCGGTCGATGAAGCGGCCGGTGGCGGCGTCCCGGATCTCGGCGTCGTCCTCCCAGCTGTCCCAGAGGCGGCGCACGACCTCCACGTGATCGGCGGCCTCGTCGAAGAGGTCGGCCACCAGCTCCCGGGTGTCCGGGTGGTCGTAGGCCTCGACGCGCGGGATGGTGCGGCGGCCGAAGTGGGCGGCCTCGTTCGGGCGGGCGGTGATCTGCACGCGCAGGCCGGCGCGGCCGGTGCTGACGTAGTCGAGGGTGGCGATGGCCTTGGAGATGTGGAACGGCTCCGTGTGGGTGGCCACCACGGTCGGGACGAGGCCTATGTGCCGGGTCAGCGGGGCGACGCGGGAGGCGATGAGGACGGCGTCGAGGCGGCCGCGGACCTGGTCGGTGCGCTCGTCCGGGTCCAGGAAGTGGGAGGACTGCGGGCCCAGGCCGTCCTCGATGGTCACGAAGTCGAGCAGACCGCGCTCGGCCTCGGCGACCAGATCGGCCCAGTATCCGGCGGTGAACAGGTCGCGCGGGCGGGCCACCGACTCGCGCCAGGAGGCGGGATGCCAGCCCGTGCCGTCCAGGGCAACAGCAAGGTGCAGGGAGGGGGGAGTTGTCGAGGACACGAGTGGGTGCCTTCCTGGAGGTCCGTGACGAGAACGCCGGCCCCCCCGACGGGAGGAGGCAACAGCGGTGAAGGAACGGGTCAGGAACAACAGAGCGCGCAGGCCACGCCCGGGCTCAGGCCGAGTGCGGTGCTCGCAACAGCCGACCGCTGCGACGCCGCGCCGGGTGACGGCAGGGGACACTCCGTGGACGGCCGCACCTGGTGCCGGTTCCGCTCACAGCGTGTGGAACAGGCGCGCGGCGTTGCGCAGGGCGTGCGTCGCCACCCGCTCGCCGAGGGCGAGACCGGCCTCGTCGGCCGAGCGCGTGTGGATGCCGGAGTACACGCGGGCGTCCACGTTCTCCTGGGACAGTCGGCTCCAGGTCGTGTACGTGCGGGTCACTCCGGGGGCGGTGGGGCTGGTCAGCCGGAAGGGCGCCGTGCGCGGCCCGACGAGCGCCGAGAGGACCGCTTCCGCGGCGCCCGAGTACGTGTTGTGGCCGCTGGGGTAGTCGGGATGGGCCGGCGTGGTGTGCAGCGGCGTCCATGCGGGGTCGGGGTCGATCGAGCCGGTACGGATGGCCGTGACCGGGCGCCACCGCAGATGGGCGTACTTGCTGTCGGAGGTGGCGATCTGCGTGTCCACCAGGGCGACGTGGAACAGGGCCACCAGCCTGGCCCGTCCGGCGCTGGAATGCGGTGACCGGGCGAGGGCCACCCGCAGTGGCTCGGTGTACAGCGTCAGTGAGGAACCGAGCCAGAAGGTGGCGGTCTCGGTCTGCTTCTGAGTGCGTACGGTGCTGTCCACGGCCCCGTAGGCACGGACTTCGGCCAGATCGGCGCGGTAACGCGCGGAGTCCAGGGCGGGCGGTGCGGGCAGCCGGTACTGGTCGGGGCTGTCCAGCAGGAAGGGCCGGGCGAGCCGGTTGCCGTACTGCGCGGCCGGGGCATGGGCGGGCGGGGTCGGCTGCCACACTCCAGGAACCGCCGGTGGGACGGTGAAGGGCGCGTTGACCGAGGCCGGGTCGAGGCCGTCACCCTCGCGGGCGGCGAGCACGAGCCGCGCCTGGCGGGCACCGGCCGCCACACCCTTCGACTCGGCCGCCCCGTCGGGCACGGCATCCAGCGTCGTGCGCAGAGCGGCGTCCAGTTCCTGAGTGCGGGAGGGGACCAGCGCCACCAGAGCGTCGTGTACGGCGGACGCCAGGGCCGCGTCCTGGAAGTCGCCCCGGTCGACGCCGGGCGGTATCACGCGGGTGGCTCGGGCCGCCGCGAGCCAACTGACGGCCCAGGTACGGCTGTTCGTGATCTGCGTCGGGGCACCGCCCGCCGCGACGGTGGCCGCTGTCGTGTCGTACCAGTCGAGCGCCACGGACGAACGCGGCTGTTCCTCCACCACGGCAGCCGCGGCGGACGGGACAGTGACGGAGGCGGCCAGCAGGACGGCCGAGCCCAGCGCCACCAGGACGGGACGGACGGGATGACGGGTTCTGAACGGTTTCACGCGTACTCCTTCGCGGACGTGCGGATGACCGGTGGTGTTGTCGACGCCGGGCAGTGAGCGGCGAGGTGAACTCGCCTGCGGGGATCAGTCGTTGCGGTGGGTGTCGTGGTGTGCGTCATCGGTCCGGCTCCGTGTCTCGGACCAGGCCGATCTTGGTGGTCAGGGGGCGGCGCGGGCGAGAACGGCCACCGGGTCGAGCCGGCCGGGGCTGTCGTCGGGCGGTGGGGCGGGAGAGCCGCCGACGGTGACGAAGCCCGGGGTGCCCCGCTCGGCCTGCGCACCCCGGGCCGGCTACTTGTTGGTCCTGGGCAGGCCGGGCGGGTTGATCTCGGACCTGGTCACGGCCTCGTCGGGCAGGCCCCAGCGCTCGAGTACCTTCGCGTAGGTGCCGTTGTCGATGACGTGGTTGAGGGCGTCGGCGAGCGGCTTGACCAGGCCGCTGTCCTTCTTGGTGGTGGCGGCGATGAGGCCCTGGAGGGTGGCACCGGCGCCGGAGTAGGTGCCGACGACCTCGGTCTTGCCGGTGGTGGCGGCGTGGTAGGCGGCGGTCGGGTTGGGGCCGAGGTAGAGGTCGATGCGGCCGGACTGGAGAGCTAGGTAGGTGTCGCTGTCGTTCTGGTAGTACTTGATGTTCACCGGCTTGCGTCCGGCCTTCTCGTTCTCCTTGCTCCACTCGATGAGCAGCTTCTCCTGGTTGGTGCCGCTGCCCACGGCGACCGTCCTGCCCGCCACGTCCTCGGGCCCGGTGATCTTCAGGCCGCTGCCCTTCTTCGCCTCGAAGCCCAGGTTGTCCTCGCGGTAGGTGGCGAAGTCGTACTTCTCCTTGCGCTCCTCGGTGACGGTGATGTTGCTGAAGCCGACGTCGTACTTGGCGCTGTCCAGGCCGACGAAGATGTTCTCCCAGGAGACGGTGTTGATGTGCAGCTTCAGGCCGAGCACGTCGGCGACCAGGGAGGCGATGTCGGGCTCGACGCCGATGACGGTCTTGTTGTCGGTGGCGAAGAAGGTCAGCGGCGCGGCGGAGCCGGAGGAGTCGACGATCTCCAGGGTGCCTCTCTTGCGGATCTTCTCGGGGACCTCGGCGGCGATGGAGTCGACCTTGTCGGTGGTGACGCGGTTCTGGTCGGGACTGATGTTGATCTTCGTCTTGCCACCCGACGTGGCCGCGACCTCGGTCGTGCCGCCGTCGTCGGGGTTGCTGCACGCGGCGAGGACGAGGGCGGTGGCGAGTCCGAGCGCGGCTGCGGCGGTGCGGCGGTGGGTGATCGAGGTGGACATGGTCGTGCTCCTTGCTGCGGAAAGGGGTGAGGGTCGGTCAGAGGACCTTGGAGAGGAAGGCGCGGGTGCGCTCGTGCTGCGGGTCGTCCAGGACGGCCGCGGGCGGCCCCTGCTCCACGACGACACCGCCGTCCATGAACACCACGGTGTCGGCGACCTCGCGGGCGAAGCCGATCTCGTGGGTCACGACGATCATGGTGGTTCCGGTGCGGGCCAGGTCCTTGATGACATCGAGGACTTCGCCGACCAGTTCGGGGTCGAGCGCCGAGGTGGGCTCGTCGAAGAGCAGCACCTTCGGTTCGAGGGCGAGCGCGCGGGCGATGGCAACGCGCTGCTGCTGGCCGCCGGAGAGCTGCCGGGGGTAGGCGTCGGCCTTGTCGGCGAGGCCGACCCGGTCGAGGAGCCGGCGGGCGGTCTCCTCCGCTGCCTTGCGCGGGCGGCGCAGGGCGGAGACGGGGGCCTCGATCAGGTTGTCCAGCACGGTCAGGTGCGGGAAGAGGTTGAAGCTCTGGAAGACGAACCCGATGTGGGTGCGCTGCTTCAGTACGTCCTTCTCCTTCAGCTCGTGCAGCTTGCTCCCGGAGCGGCGGTAGCCGATGAGTTCGCCGTCGATGCTGATCCAGCCACTGTTGACTTTCTCCAGGTGGTTGATGGTGCGCAGCAGCGTGGACTTCCCTGAGCCGGACGGGCCTAGGATCACGGTGACTTCGCCGGCCCGGACCTTCAGGTCGACGCCGCGCAGCACCTCCAGAGGGCCGAAGCTCTTGTGGACGCCGTGGACGTCCACCATCACGTCGCCGACCGTCGGCGTCGCGTCCTTGACGGCCACTGTCACGTCGCTCATCGGCTGTCTCCCAAGGGCTTCAGGGGGATGACGGGCTGGTTGCGCTGGGCGGCGGCCGCGTGCAGGGTGCGGACGAAGCGGCGGGCGCGCTGGAGGGGGGTGGGCGGCGGGGTGCGGTTGGTGCCCCGGGCGTAGCGGCGCTCCACGTAGTACTGCGCGACCGACAGCAGGGAGGTCAGCACCACGTACCAGGCGGTGGCGACCAGCAGCAGCGGGATCACCCGGCCGTTGCGGCCGTAGATCACCTGCACCTGGTAGAAGAGCTCGCCGATGGACATCACGTAGACCACCGAGGTGCCCTTGAGCAGGCCGATGATCTCGTTGCCGGCCGTGGGCAGGATGGCGCGCATGGCCTGCGGCAGCACGATCCGGCGGATCTGCCGCAGCCGGGGAATGCCCAGCGCGGCGGCCGCCTCCAGCTGCCCGTGGTCGACGGCGATGACACCACCGCGCACGATCTCGGCGGCATAGGCGGCCTGGTGCAGCGTCAGCCCGATGATCGCCGCGCCCATGGTGCCGATGATGCTGTTGCTGTCGACGGACCAGAACACCGGGCCGAAGGGGATGCCGAAGCCCAACTGCTCGTACAGCGCGCTCAGGTTGAACCAGAACACCAGCTGGACGATCATCGGGATGGACCGGAAGATCCAGATGTAGGTCCAGGCGACGGTCTGCAGCACCGGACTGCGCGACAGCCGCATGAAGGCCAGCACGGTGCCCAGGAGGAAGCCCAGCACGGTGGCGTACGCGGTGAGCTGGAGGGTCACCCACACCGCCTGCACGATCGTCTCGGACAGCACGTAGTCGCTGAAGACACCCCACTCCCAGACCGGGTTGGTGGCCAGCCCGTGCACGAACTGGGCAACCAGCACGATCACGGCGACGGCCGCCACCCAGCGGGCGTAGTGGCGGGCGGGGACGACCTTGAGGGAGGCCGGATCGTCCTGGTCGGGCGGGGTCCCGGGGTCGGTGCCCGGGGTGGCCGCGCCGGGCGGCGCGGTGTCGGTGGTGGATGGCAGCGTGGACATCGTGAACGTTCCTGCTCAACTCTCAGGTGTGCTCGGGCGGGTTGATCCGCGACGTGTCGATCGCGGAGGCGGAGGTGCCCCACTTGTTGAGGATCCGGGCGTACGTGCCGTCCTTGATCAGCTCGTTGACGGCGGCCTGGAAGGCCTTGGTGAGGGGGGAGCCCTTCTTGAAGGCGAAACCGACGTCGAGACGGTGGAACTCGCCGAGGAAGGTGGTCTGGGAAGCGGGCTGGGCTGCCTGGTAGCGCAGGCCGTTGATGGTCGACATGACTACGTCGATACGGCCCTGCTGGAGTGCGGTGAGGGTCGCCGCGTTCTCCGAGTAGACCTTCACGTCGTACGGCTTCCTGCCCGCCTTCGCGCACACGCCCTTCTGCGCGGTGAGGGTGGCCTCGAAGGTGGTGCCGGCGCCGGTGCCGATGGTCAGTCCGCACAGCTGGGTGAGGTCGGTGACCTTCTTGCCGAGGGCGGTGTTGCCCGTCTTCACCGCGAAGCCCTGGCCGTCGTTGATGTAGGTGACGAAGTCGATGGTCTTCAGGCGTTCGGTGGTGACGCCGAAGTTGCCGGTCCCGAAGTCGTACTTGCCGCTGCCCAGGGCGGGCAGGATCGTCTCGAAGGAGGCATCCTGCCGCTCCAACCTCACACCGAGGACCTTGGCCACCGCGTCGGCGATATCGATGTCCTGGCCCGCGGGCGGCTTGTCCTGCCCGTTCGGGTAGTACGCCCCGGGCGGGAATCCGACCGAGCTGCCGACCCGCAGCGTGCCCGCTTCGCGGACGCCGGCGGGCAGCAGGGCGGCGGCGGAGTCCACCTTGCGTACGGCGGCGACCGGGTCGTCGGTCGGCGCGGGGAACGCCTGAGCACCCGCCGGTGTGGTGCCGGAGGTGTCGCCGGAGCCACACGCGGTCAGCGACAGTACGGGCAGCAGCGCGATGGTCACGGCGATGCGCAGGCGGGTTCTGATCGGGCGAGGGTTCACAGGTCGGCTGCCTTTCCCGTGCGTGCTGTGCGTGCTGTGCGTGCTTCGGCCGGCAGATGCTTCTCGAAGGGCAGCGGGCCGATGGTTTCCGGGTCGGCCTCGGTGTCGAACAGCGGTGTGTAGCCGGTGGCCAGGTACAGGCCGCGGGCCTCGGGCTGGCGTGGCCCGGTGGTCAGGTAGATCCGCCGGTAGCCGCGTGTGCCCGCCTCGCGTTCCAGCTCGGCGATGACCCGTCGGGCGAGGCCACGCCGCCGGTGGGCGGAGTGGGTCCAGATCCGCTTCAGTTCGGCGGTGGTCGCGTCGTACCGTCGGAAGGCGCCGCCCGCGACGGGCTCGCCGCGCTCCAGCAGCAGGAGCAGCAGGCCGCCGTACGGTTCGGTGAACTCCTCGTCGGGGTAGCGGGAGATCTCGGCGTGGGCGTCCTTGCCGTAGCGCGTGGAGTACTCGTGGCCGAGTTCGCGCAGCAGGGGTCTCACGCGCGGGTCGGAGACAGGGACATGAAGTGCCGTCACATCCACTGCCGGTGACGATGGTTGGGCTACGGAGGTCATTCGCCCACCGCCGCAAGGGACTGCGTCCCGCGTGCCGCCCGTTCGGCGTCGCGCTTGGCGACCTCCTCGCGGACGATCGGGATCACGTACCGGCCGAAGTCGATGGCGTCACCCAGCAGGTCGTAGCCGCGGGCGGAGAGGATGTCGACGCCGAGGTCGTAGTAGTCGAGCAGCGCCTGGGCGACCGTCTCCGGGCTGCCGACCAGGGCATTGGAGTTGCCCGCGCCGCCGGTCGCGGCGGCGGTCGGGGTCCACAGGGCGCGGTCGTAGCGCTCCCCCGCCTCGGCGATGGCGAGCAGCCGTTGCGAGCCGACGTTCTGAGGTGGTGCAGCCTGCGGCTGCGCGTGCCCGTTGTGGCGTTTGGTGATCGCCTCGCCCCTCTCCTTGCGCGCCTTGATCGCGCCGACCGTGCGGTGGGCCTTCTCCCAGGCCACTTCCTCGGTCGGGGCGATGATCGGGCGGAAGGCGACCTGGATGCGGGGCACGTCGGTGCGGCCCGCGGCCTTCGCGGCGGCCTTCACGTTCTCGATCTGCTCGGCGGTCTTCGCCAGCGGCTCGCCCCACAGGCAGTAGATGTCGGCCTCGGCGCCGCCCGCGGCGTACGCGGCAGGGGACGATCCGCCGAACGAGACGTTCGGTCGGGGCTGTTGGACGGGGAAGACGTCGCTGACGAAGTCGTGGAAGCGGTAGTGCTCGCCCTCGTGGTCGAAGGGCTCGTGGGTGGTCCAGATCTTCTTGACGATCCGGATGTACTCGTGGGTGCGGGCGTACCGCTCGTCCTTGGTGAGGGTGTCGCCCTCGCGGCCCTGCTCGTGGTCGTTGCCGCCCGTGATGAAGTGCACGGTCAGCCGGCCCTCGCTGATCTGGTCGAGGGTGGCGAAGGTCTTGGCGGCGAAGGTGGGGCAGGAGACGTTGGGCCGGTGGGCGAGCAGGATCTGCAGGCGCTCCAGCCTGCTCGCGATGTACGCGGCGGCAGGTGCGGGGTCCGGGGACCCAGAGCCGTAGGCGAACAGCACCCGGTCCCAGCCGTGGTCCTCGTGTGCCCGGGCGAGCCTGAGCGTGTACTCCTTGTCGAACGCGATGCCGGAGCGGGGCGTGGTTTCGGATCCGTCGTTGGTGGCGGCGATGCCGAGGAACTCCACAGGCATGGACATGGCCTTTCAGGGATTGCGGCGGCACGCAGGCATGGCGGAATCGCTTGCGTGCAGGCATGAGTGAACAGACCGTCAGGCAGACGGATCGGTGCAGTCGTGACGACGTCGAGCGTCGGGAGAAGCAGAGCTGCGGCAGCGCGCGTGGGGAGAGAAGTCGGCCCGCGACGGGGTCACCGAGGGAGGGAAGGGCCGGTCAGACGGCCCGCTGCCGAGTCAGGCGCAACACGCGGCGGACCACACCCGACCGAAGTCGATGTGATCGCGCGAGACCAAGCGCTGCTGGGCAGTCATGCGACTAATTGAGCAGTACATCGTGGCGCTCGTCAAGCAGCGCCCGGATGCCGGACCTCCCGGGACTTGGCGCTGCGCTGGGCGCTGTTGACACATAGATGCCCTGGGCACATACGATCGACAGCGGATCGGCCGCCCTTGCCCGGCAGCCTTCCCGGCCGCGTTGAGGGACGTGGCGAATGTGACGACGCCGAGCCCCGGCCGCACCGTATGCACGCAGCGCCTGTGCCGTTGCGCTCCCTGCGAGTGCCACCGGGTGGTCACCCACGCCTGCGATCCCCTCCCCCGGAGAGCCTCGAGATGGTCACGTCTTCCGAAGTCACGCCGGCCCCTGCGACGAAACCCCCGAACCAGGCGAGCGCGCCTGGTCCCGACGTGCCGCGGATCGTGCCGCGCCGGCACGTCGGCCGGTGGCTGACCGCTGCGGTCGCGCTGCTGCTGTTCGCGATGGTGCTCAACTCCGTCGTCCGCAACGACGCCTTCCAATGGAGCGTGGTGGGCCGGTACTTCACCACCGCCGCCGTGCTCGACGGACTGCTGCTGTCCCTGTGGCTGACGGCTGTGGTGATGGTGCTCGGATTCCTGCTCGGCACCCTGCTCGCGGTGATGCGGCTCTCCGCCAACCCGGTGCTGCGCACGCTGAGTTGGGGCTATGTCTGGATCTTCCGGTCCACACCGCTGCTGGTGCAGCTGCTGTTCTGGTTCAACATCGGCGCCCTGTATCCGACGCTGGGCCTCGGCATCCCGTTCGGCCCGCAGTTCCTCACCGTCAAGACGGTCAACCTCCTCGGCCCCACCCTGACCGCCGTCATCGGCCTGACCTTGCACGAGACCGCCTACGCCGCGGAGGTGGTGCGCGGCGGCATTCTCTCCGTGGACTCCGGGCAGACCGAGGCCGCCCAGGCACTGGGGCTGAGCAGACGCCGCACCCTGCGCCGGATCGTCGTCCCCCAGGCGATGCGCTCCATCGTGCCCACGGCCGGGAACATGCTGATCGGCACCCTGAAGGGCACCAGCATCGTCAGCGTGCTGGCCGTGCACGACCTGCTGTACTCGGTGCAGCTGATCTACAACCAGACCTACCAGGTCATCCCGCTGCTGATGGTCGCCACCCTGTGGTACATCGCGGTCACCACGGTGCTGAGCGCGGGCCAGTTCTACGTCGAGCGGTACTACGCGCGCGGCAACTCCCGCGCTCTGCCGCCGACCCCGCTGCAACGGCTGCGCGGCCACGTGACCGCCGTACGCCTCCGGCTGGGCGCGGCCACGGCCGCCGACGCCCGCCCGGCGATCGGCGGTGACCGGTGAGCAGCACCCCTTCGCCGGCCGTTCTGGTCGTCGTCGGCGCGGGGCCGCGCGCCACGGGCCTGCTGGAGCGCATCGCCGCCAACGCACCCGAACTGTGGGGGGAAGCACGGGAGTTGCGCATCCACCTGGTGGACCCGCATCCGCCCGGCCCAGGACGCATATGGCGCCACGAGCAGTCGGCGCTGCTGCGGATGAACTCCATGGCCGAGGACGTCACCATGTTCACCGACGAGTCCTCCACGATCGACGGCCCGGTACAGCCGGGCCCTTCCCTTGCCGAGTGGGCCGCCCAGTTCTCCGGCCAGGGGCCGCGCCACGCCCCGTACGCAGAACCCACCGACCCGGACGTGCTCACCGAACTGCGCACGCTCGACGGGTCCGACTTCCCCACCCGCCGTGCGCAGAGCGCCTACCTGGACTGGGTGTTCCGCAGGGCGCTGGCCCAACTGCCGCCCACCGCCACGGTCGAGTGGCACCCCACCACCGCGACCGCCGTCACCGGTCCCCCGGACGGCCCGCAGCAGGTGCACCTCGCCGACCGCGCCACCCCGCTCACCGCCGACCTGGTCGTCCTCGCACAGGGACACCTCGGCTCCGCTCCCGCCGACGAGTGCCGTGACCACGCCGCCTTCGCCCGCCGGCACGGCCGCTTCCACCTCCCGCCCGAGTTCTCCGCCGACGCCGACCTGGCCGGGCTGCGGCCCGGAGAGCACGTCATCCTGCGCGGCTTCGGGCTGGCCTTCATCGACCTGATGACCCTGCTCACCGAGGGCCGCGGCGGCAGTTACCGCACCGAGTCCGACGGCACCCTCACCTACCTTCCTTCCGGCCGCGAGCCCGTCCTGCACGTCGGATCGCGGCGCGGAGTGCCGTACCACTCCAAGACCCGCTACCGTCTCCAGGGCCCCCGGCCTCCACTGCCGCGCCACTTCGGCCCCGACGCGGTCGACGCGCTGCTCGCCGAGGGCCGCCCACTGGACCTGCGGCGCGACGTGTGGCCGCTGATGGCCAAGGAGATCGGCTTCGGCCACTACCACGAGCTCTTCCACGCCCACCCCGAGCGCACGGCCCTCCCCTGGGCGGACTTCGTGGCCGCCTACGACCGCCAGGGCTGGTACGACGCCGAGACGGCGGCCCTCGTCGCCAGGGCCGTGCCCGACCCGGCGGACCGCCTGGACTTCGAGGTCCTGGACCGCCCGCTGGACGGCCTGGCCTTCCCCACGCCGGAGGCCTTCCAGGACCACCTGCGCGACCACATCGCCCGGGACGTCGCCCGCCGCGAGGACCCACAGTTCAGTGCCGACCTCGGGGCGTTCCTCGCTCTGCTCTCCGTCTACGGCCAGTTGCCCCGCCTGGTCACCGCGGGACGGCTGACCGCTCGGTCTGTCGCCGAGGGAGTCGACGGTTGGTGGCACGGCTTCTTCAGCTTCCTGGCCTCCGGCCCGCCCGGCTTCCGCCTGCGCCAGCTGCTCGCCCTCTCCCGGGCCGGGATCGTCCACTTCGTGGGCGCCGGCATCCGGATCGACACCGACGAGAGCACCGGCACCTTCACCGCGACCAGTCCCACCGTCCCCGGGCACACCCTCCACGCCACCGCCCTCATCCAGGCCTATCTGCCAGGTCCCTGTCTCGACCGCACCGAGGATCCGCTCCTGCGGGAGCTGCACCGGGCCGGTGCCCTCACCGAGGAAGTCATCGCCGACCCCACCCACACCCACCGCTCCGGCCTGCTCGCCGTCTCCCCCGCGCACGGCCACGTCCTCGACCCGTCCCTCGACAGCCCCCACCCCCGCCGCATCGCCCTCGGTGCCCCCACCAACAGCCGGGCCGTCGCCGCATTCGCCCGCCCCCGCACCGACGCGCCGGCCTTCCGCCAGAACGACGCGGTCGCCCGGGCGCTCCTGCGTGCTCTGAGCGCCTCCGGGGCTGAGACGGTCACGTCTCCGCTGGACGGCCGACCTCTCAGAGTGTGAGATCTTCCCTACTTTTCCTATGGAATTACTAGGAAAGTCTTGACCGGGTCCGCCGGGGGTGCGCAGGATGATGAACATGTCCCGTAAGCAGCAACGACTCGTTCGTCGTCGGTATGTCGACTTTGGTCACGTCGTCAGTGCCGCCTGCTGCCGCGCGTAAGGCATGCGACTCGCACCTTCGCCCGTGTCACTCCGCTCCCCCCTTCACCGGCGATCAGGCGCATTCACCCACCGCGCCTGACGGCCCGACACCCTTCTGAGGGACAACCGCCATGACCACGGTACTTCCGGCCCAGGCCACCCCACACGATCCGCTCCTCTCCGGCACACCCCGTCTTCGCCTGGTGGGCGATACCGCTCAGACAGGCACCCCGGGACACACTTCCGCGCCGCTCGTCGGCTACCTCGTACTCGTCCCCGAGGGCACCGATCCCACCGAGTTCTTCGCCAAGGACAGGCCACGGCCCGAGATCCGACCGGTCGCCCCCGCAGGCTCGGCCCCTGTCCGGGGGACGGCGGACGACGTCGTCCGCATCGATCCGGCGCGACATGTCGCCGAGGTCGACGGACGCCAACTCGACCTCACCTACCTGGAGTTCGAGCTGCTGGCGCATCTCGTTCAGCATCCCCACCAGGTGCAGACGCGTGATCGGCTGGTGACTGCCGTCTGGGGCTACGACCACATCGGCGACGGCCGCACCGTGGATGTCCACATCGCCCGCCTGCGCCGCAAGCTGGGCGAAGCTCACCGGCACCGCATCGTCACCGTTCGGCGCGTGGGCTACAAGTACGTGCCCGACCAGCAGGAGAGCTCCAACGCCGCGCTCTGCGGCCGACCTTGAGGAGACCATTTCCATGGCCCTTGCCTCCGCGCCGTCCCACCCCGCCTCGCCGTCCGACCGAACCGGGCCCGGCCATGCGCACTGGCTGCGCGTGGCCCGCGAGGTGGCGGACGACCTGGCCACGGACACCGTGGCCAGGGAGCAGGCGGGCAAGGCCCCGATCGACGAGGTGTCCCGGCTGCGCGAGGCGGGACTGCTGACGCTCGTGACGCCGGCCGAGCCCCAGGGCGCCGGCGCGGACTGGCGCACGGCCTACGCCGTCGTCCGCGAGATCGCCGCGGCAGACGGCGCGATCGGTCAACTGCTGGGCTGTCACTACTTCCTGTCGTGGAGCGCCCGGTTCTTCGCCGGGCCCGCTCTCGCCGCGCAGACAGAGGAGCGGTCCGTAGCCGAACAGTGGTGCTGGGGCGGCGGTCTCGCGCGTCAGGAGCCGCCCCTCATGCTGGCCAGGACCTCCGAGGGACTGGTGCTCGACGGTCGGCAGAGCTACACCACCGGGGTCCTGGTCGCCGATCGTCTCGCCGTACGCGCCGTACGGGAGGACACGGGTGAACCGCTCGCCGTCGTGGTGGATCCCGCCCGTCCCGGTGTGATGATCGACGGCGATACCGACACCTTCGGCCAGCGGCTCGCGGCCGGCGGCAGCGTGGAGTTCGACGACGTACCGATGGGTGCCGACGACGTGCTCGGCTCCCTGTCCGCGGACGAGGATCTGCTGTCACCGCGGGCCACCCTTGCATCTCCCGTCGGGCGTCTCTTCTCCGCCCAGCTCCTTCTCGGCATGGCCGAGGGAGTGCTCGCCGAGGTCCGTGAGTACAGCAGGACGGGCCAGGCACCCTGGCGCCCCGCCTGGCCGGCCGGTACCCCGCACGACCCGCAGGTGCAGACCGCCTACGGAGAGCTCACCGTCCTGACCCGCTCCGCGTCGGCACTCACCGATCAAGCACTGGAAGCCGTGCGCGGCGGCCTCGAGCGCGGCGACGACCTCACCTACGACGAGTGTGCGGACATCTCCGCCCTCGTGGCGATGGCCGAGACCGCCGCGGCCAGGGCAGCGCAGGAGTCCACCACCCGCTCCCTCGACATCATCGGCGCCCGCTCCACCTCCGCGCGGCTGGGCTTCGACCGGTTCTGGCGCAACGCCAGGACCCACACCTTGTACGAGCCTGTCTCACACCGGCTCCGCGATATCGGGGAGTACTTCCTCAACGGCGCCCACCCTCCGTTCGTCCTGCCCGCCTGATCGGGAGGCGGGGACATTCGGGGAGACCGATTCCGGGGTGCCCGGCAGCCCGGTGGGTCGGCAGCGGGACCACGGCGGCGCTACTGGCCGGACATTCGAATCGGAGGCCTGCCGTGACATGGTCAACCGGGCTGGCCGGGCTGGCGGTCGGCCTGCTCATAGCGGTGGTGACCGCGCCGGTGGGGGTGTCGGGTGCGGTGTTCCTGCTGCCCGTGCAGTTGAGCGTCCTCGGGGTGCCCAGCCCGGCTGTCACGCCCACCAATCTCCTGTTCAACGTGGTGGCCGGGCCCGGCGCCCTCCTGCGCCACCACCGCGAGGGCCTGCTGTACGGCCGGCTGACGCGGCGCCTCGTGACCGGCACTCTGCCCGGGGTGGTCATCGGCGCCGTGATACGGGTCTTCGCCGTCCCGGGGGCCACCGTCTTCCGCCTTCTGATCGCCGCTTTGCTGATGCCACTGGGCCTGTGGCTCATCGGGCGCACCCTCGGGCCGGCCCGGCCGGCCCCCGCTGCGGAACCCTCGCCCCGGACCATCACCGGACTGGCCCTCGTCGTCGGCATCGTCGGCGGGATCTACGGGATCGGCGGCGGATCCGTCCTCGGCCCCCTTCTGGTCGGCCGGGGCATGCCCGTCGCCCGCGTGGCGCCAGCAGCCCTCGCCTCCACGTTCACCACCTCCGTGACCGGGGCCGCGGCGTTCGCGCTGCTGTCCCTCACCGGCTCCGGTGATGTCGCCCCTCACTGGTACCTCGGCCTCGCCTGCGGTCTCGGGGGACTGATCGGCGGCTACCTCGGGGCACACCTGCAACCTCGGCTGCCCGAAACGGCACTGCGTCTCGTGCTCGGCGTCCTGGCGACCGCCCTCGGTGCTCTCTACGCCGTGCAGTCACTGCGCTGACGGCGGTGGCGGCACAAGCGGCCGACTCGACCTGCCGCAGCCGTGCAGTGAGCATCGCCGCTCCGGGCGCCGGGCACGAAATCCCCGGAGCGTGCCGCCAGTTCGGTGACAAGCAGCGATCCCGAGGACGAGGCCGCGGCGTCCCCGGGATCGGGATGATGCAGGCGGTCCGGTCCAGGGCGGCACCCGGGCACGTAGGTTCTGTCGACAGGGGGTCGCGGAGACCGTGAACCCGTCTGCCGTGGCAGCCCACCAACTGTCGCGTCCGTGAGGGGCTGCGGCTGTCGCTTCTCAGGAGTACCGAAGCGTGAGAGCCCTCTCGATCGCCGCGGCGTCCGCGTCATCCGCCGCCCACGCCACGTAACCGTCGGGCCGCACCAGCACGGTCGTGCGGCGGTCGCTCGCCCAGTGCTCCACGACCGGCAGGTCCTCGCGGTCACCCCGGCCGTCGTACGGCACCTGCCCGGACCGCGGAGTGATCAGCACGAACCGGCCGCCGCGCAGCGCCTCGTACAGGCGGCGCCCGCTGTCCAGCGCCACGTCCGGGACGCGGGTGCCGGCCAGGCGGTGGGAGCCGCGCGGGGCGGGGTACCGGTAGCCGATGCCCGTGACCTGGGCCAACGCCTTCGCCTGGACGGGCCGGGCGGCGTTGACGACGGCGGAGACGAGGGCGCGTACGGCGCGCAGGGCCGGGTTCTGCGCCCGCGCCAGGCGGACGAGGCCGCCGCTGCTGCGCAGTACCGCCTTGCCGACCGGGTGACGTTCGCTCTGGTAGGTGTCCAGGAGGCTGTCGGGCGCCAGGCCCTTGACGACCGCGGCGAGCTTCCAGCTGAGGTTGGCCGCGTCCTGGAGGCCGGTGTTCATGCCCTGGCCGCCGGCCGGTGAGTGCACGTGCGCGGCGTCCCCGGCGAGGAAGACCCGCCCGACCCGGTACTCGGGTACCTGGCGTTCGTCACTGTGGAAGCGGGAGAGCCAGCGGGCGTCGTGCATGCCGTAGTCGGTGCCCAGGGCACGACGGGTGACCTCCCTGACCTCGTCGAGGTCGAGCGGGGCGTCGTCGGGGACCTCGTGGCGGCGGTTCCAGCCCATGACGCGGTACCAGCCGTCGCCGAAGGATGCGATCATCGCGAAGGCGTCGCCCGCGCCGTTGACGGTGAGCACGCTCTCGGGCCGCTCGGCGAGCCGGACGTCCGCCAGAAGCAGGGACTTGATGACGGACACGCCGGGGAAGGGCTGAGCGACCGCCTGGCGTACGGCACTGCGGTGGCCGTCGGCGCCGACGACGTAGGCGGCCCGGTGGGTGACGACCGCCCCGTCCGGGCCGCGCACGTCCACATCGACGCCGCTGTCGTCCTGCCGGAGCCCCACCACCTCGTTCTCGAAGAGGAACTCGACACCGAGCTCGCGCGCCCGCCGCTCCAGCAGCCGCTCGACCTCGTACTGCGGGGTGATGAGAAGGAACGGGAAGCGGGACGGCAGCGTGCTCAGGTCGAGGGAGAGCCGGCGGAAGAGCCGTAGTCGGGTGATGGTGCTGCCGGTGGCGAGCAGGTCGTCGGCGAGGCCGCGGGCGTCGAGCTGCTCCAGGGTGCGGGCGTGCACTCCGAAAGCCCGGGAGAGGTTGCTGATCTTGTGCGGGCGCCTCTCCAGGAGGGTGACGGGGACGCCGGCGGCGGCGAGGTCGCCGGCCAGGAGCAGGCCGGTGGGGCCGGAGCCGACGACGATCACGGGGTGCGTGGAGCCCGTGCCGTTGCCGTTGTCCGTGCTGGTGGCGGTGTCGTGCATGGTGACCTCCTAGACACCCACGTCTGTTGGCCAACGAGCGTTGGTCAACGCATGTTGGCAAGCGTAGGTATGGAAGGCGGCAGATGTCAACAGTTGTTGGCCTACGGGTGTGGGCATACGATCGTCGGCATGACCCCGAGCACGCCTCCCGCCCCCGCCCGCCGCTCCGACGCCACACGCCTGGCGATCCTCGACGCGGCCCGTGAGCGCTTCGCGGCCGACGGCTACGAACGCGCCACCATCCGCGCCATCGCCAGGCACGCGAACATCGACCCGTCGATGGTGATGCGCTACTACGGCAACAAGGAGGGCCTGTTCGCCGCGGCCGTCGCCATCGACCTCGAACTCCCCGACCCGGCAACACTGCCCCGCGACGAGGCAGGCCGGGCGCTCGTGACGCACTTCCTGGACATGTGGGAGGAGAACGAGGTGCTCACGGCCCTCCTCCGGGTCGGCGTGACCAACCAGGCCGGCGCCGAACGCATGCGGGGCATCTTCACCGACCAACTGCTGCCGCTCGCCCTGCGCGTGTGCCCCGACCCCGAGCAGGCCCCGGCACGAGCCGCACTGGTCTCGTCCCAGCTCCTCGGCCTGGCGCTCACCCGCTACGTCCTGCGCCTGCCTCCCGCCGTGGCGCTGGACACCGAGGAAGCCGTGGCATGGCTGGCACCCACAGTGCAGCGATACCTCACCGCACCCCACCCGGCGGCGTGAGGACCGCTTGCCTGAGGGCACGTCTACGGCGCTTTCCTCGTCCACGTAACAGACGATGCGCCACATCGGCCCGTTCCTGCGCCCAGACCGCAAGCGCTCCGATCAGATCCGGATCCGCTCCGTGCCGCACGAGCCTGGGGCCGCGACTGCTCGTGCGACCGTTCGCCCTCTGCAGATCCACCGCCTGAGGGTGCCCGGAGGAGTGGACCGGAAGTACGTTGACGGCACGAGAACCCCCTTCTGACATCCGGGAGGTCCGATGACGGAGCAGCAGGCAGCGATCGGGCAGGTGTTCAGTGCCGGAGCTGAGGAGTTCCACCGCTGGTCGCCCCGGCTGTGGGACCCGATCGGGCGGGCCACGGTGGAGATGTCGGCTCCGGCCGTCGGCGAACGGGTGCTCGACGCCTGCTGCGGGGCCGGAGCATCGGCGCTCCCCGCGGCCCGCGCGGTAGGCCCCGGCGGACTCGTCGACGCGGTGGACCTCTCCGGTGCGCTCCTCGCGCTCGGCGAACGGCGTGCCCGGCAGGAGGGCCTGGCCAATCTGGGGTTCCACCACCACGACGTGACGACCTGGACAGGACCCCAGGGCGGCTACGACCTGGTGCAGTGCGCGCTGGGCGTCTTCTTCTTCCCCGACATGGACCGTGACACCGCCAAGCTCGTGCGTCTGCTGCGACCGGGCGGGCGGCTGACGGTGACCGTGTGGGAGAAGGGGGCGCTCAGCGGGTGGGTCCAGGCGTTCAAGGGCGCCGTCGAGACCGAACGGCACGTGCCCGCGGCGCCGCCATCGGACCAACTGGCCCGGATCGACACCGCCGACGCGCTCGCCGCCTGGCTCAAGGACCTCGGGCTGAGCGATCCCCGCGTCGTCCGCCGGGCACTCGCCGTCCCGCTCACCCCCACGACCGCCTGGGACCTGGCCGTGGGCAGCGCCACCCGAGGCCTGCTGAACGGCCTGACGCCCGACGCCGTGGAACGCGTCCGCGGCCGCTTCACCGCCGCGCTGGAGGAGGCGTCGGTGACGGACCTGGACGTGCGCATCCTGACCGGCACGGCACGGACGTGACCTCTGGTGCACTGCCCGGGCCGTGATGGGTCTGATGAAGGGGCCCGAGCGCATCGTCGTCCGGGTCGCTTCGCCCGCCTGGCGGCCCGGACGGGCGTCCAGCCCCTCCTCCGCGGCGGTTGCCGCTGGAGCTCAGGGGGCGTCGAGGGTGCCGTGAGTCGACCTGTTCCGGTAGCTCAGCAGCCGCAGGCTCAGGGGGTCAGCCGCGGTCGAGCCGCGGCAGTGCCACGCAGAGGCGCTCGGGCAAGTCCGGCAGGACCTTGTGAATGCCCGCGCAGCCCGCATCGCCGTTCGTGGCGACCGGCCGCCAGCCCGAGGCTTCGGCGCGGTAGAACCAGCGCTGGGAGACACCGGAGGAGGAGCATCCGTCGCCGGCGTCACCGCACACCGGCCCCATCCGGGTCGACAGGTCCAGCACCAGCCATGTGTCGTCGCAGCCGCGTTCCTCCCAGCTCGTGTGCTTGGAGATGTCCGTGTCGTTGACTGCCTGCTGGTAGGAGGACGAGGTGCAACGCGGGGGCGTGGGGTCGCAGCCGTTCTCTCCGCACTGCCGCAGAGCGGGTGGCTTCGTGGCACCGACGGGGGTGTACACGTCCATGCTGTTCACCATGACCCTGCGGGAGCCGAGGGACTCGCCCAGCTTGACCGTCGCTGTGACCCGCTGTGTCCCCGTGCAGCCGGAGTCCTGGTCGAGGGAACGCGTCTCGTACGTCACCTTCACGTGAACGGTGCCGTGCTCGACGGTGTCGAGCTCGCCGCGCAGGCTGCGCACACAGTCGCGTGCGCCGTCGGGCACTTCGGCGTCGACCGCCAAAGACCGTCCGCCGTCGGTGGTACGGACGCCGTCGATACGGATAGGAGCAGCAAGCGTCCAGTCGGCGACCGTCGCCGCGCCTGTCGTCACCTCGCCGGCCCCGGCTGTCGCAGCGGTCTCAGCGCTCTTGGAACCGCAGCCGGCCAGGACCGTCAAGACCGCACCGAGCACGACGACCCCTGTCCCCCGTCGCCACATACCACGCCCCCCATCCGCCGAAGAACCGCAGCCTAGCCTGCTCCTGGGCCGCGTCTCCCGCGGAGCACCGGACCTGCTTCCGGAGGGCGAGCGGAAAGCGCCGCACGCGACGCTGACCGCGCAAGCCGTGCCGGCCCCCTGCTCACCACTGCTGTGACCAGGTGCCACTCGGTCACCTCTCGTTGATCAGAGAGCCCTGTCTCAGCCATCGAACGAATGCGAAAGCCCACGTCACAAAGAGGAGCAGCAACAGGACGAGAGCCAGCAGCCAGGGCGCGGGGCGGGCCCAGCCGGCGAGGAGGGCGACGACGGCTGCCATGACAAGCACGCCTTGCACCGGCTTGTAGGCGGACGGGGAGCGGTCGTAGTCCGCCAGCGTCGGCAGCAGCACTACCGTGGTGATCAGCATGACGGCAACGGCCCCGCTCATCAGCCAACTCACGGCCACCGGTGCCCGGTGATCAGTGGCGTGCTCCACAAGGCCGACCATGCCCGCACCGGCTGCCGCCACGGCCATGGACAACGGCAAGTGGACGAAGATCCACGTCGCCAGTGAATGGCCGACCTCGCGGGGCAGCCGTCGCGACACCAGGTCGGCGTAGTTCCACCAGAAGCCGAAGCCGATGGCGAGCCCGAGCAGGCCCGTGGTCGTGACGAGTGCGCTGCGTTCGGTCTCGGTCAGGCCGATCACGACACCGAGGACGACTTCGCCGAGGACGATGATGATGAACAGTCCGAAGCGCTCGACCATGGTGTCGGTCACGACCTCATAGCTCGGCCTTCTGCGCCAGAAGATGAGAATGACGCACTCCACGCCGCACCACGCGACGACGAACACCGCCCAGACGGCGAGACGGACGTCGGCGGACAGGGGTACGGAAGCCGCGATCAGGACGATGCCCGCGACCATGACGATCAGATAGCGCCGGGGCGTCCTGCGCAGCTCCGGCAGGTCCTGCCGGTACACGGAGTACCACTGGTAGGTCAGCAGAGCCAGCAGTAGTGCGTAGAGTGCCGCCAGGGTGCGGCCGTCCGCGCCGTCGGCGTGGCCGACGTAGACCGCCATGAGGGACAGCAGCAGCATCTGAACGAAGATCAGCGAACGGGTGTGGCCGTCCTCGCGGCCGTGCAGTTCGTAGAAGAGCGTGCCGTTCAGCCAGGCGATCCAGATCAGCCCGAAGACCACTGCGAAGGTTGCCGTGCTCCGCCAGGAGAGGTCCTCCGCGAGGGTGTGGGCCGCCTGGCCGACCAGTACGACGTAGACGAGGTCGTAGAAGAGTTCCAGGAAGCTGACGCTGCGACTGGTGTCGGCCTCGCCGTGGCGCCGCGGCGGGCGGAAAAGCCATCGGCGGACGCCGATGCCCAGCGGGAGCGCCTGTGCGACTGGGCGGGGCGCGGGGGCACTGTCGGGCATGGAGGCTCCTGTACGGCGCGGCCGGACGTGTGGGCCAAGTGATGGTGACCGCTGCCCTGTCCCGGTGACCGCGGGCACGCCGCAGGAGGCCGGACGGCTCCCCCTGATTCGACAGGGCGGAGCAGTCGGGCGGCGTCCGACGGCGGCCCGCCGCCCCCGGCTGGGCCGAGCTCCTCACCGACCCCCGTCTCTGCGGCCATACCCCGCCTGTTTCAGTCCTGAAGCGTGGCGAGCCAGTCGGTCAGGAGGCGGTTGACCTCGTCGGGGCGCTCCTGCTGGATCCAGTGGCCGCAGTCGTCCAAGAGGTGGGAGGCCGACAGGCCGGGGAGGGTGGTGGGGTAGGCGTCGATGGCGTCGGACATCCAGGTGGTGGAGGCATCCAGGGCGCCGCCGATGAACAGGGACGGCTGCTTGATCGAGGCGCCGCGGTGCGGGGCGAGGTCTTCCCAGTCGCGGTCCATGTTGCGGTAGCGGTTGAGTGCGCCGGTGAACCCTGTGCGCTCGAACTCCCCGGCGTAGACATCGAGGTCGTCCTCGCTCAGCCAGGCCGGGAGGACCCCCGTGGGGAAGCGGTCGCGCAGCCGGCCGCCGCCGCGGGCGACGAAATGCGGTTCGGGCTCGTCCTGGGCAGGCATGGTGTCGGCGGACAGGGCCGCGTAGAAGCCCGCCAGCCAACCCCGGACGTCGGGCTCGATCTCCGCCTCGGCGCGGCCGGGTTCCTGGAAGCAGGAGACGTAGAACTCCTCCTCCGGGCTGCCGAGTCGGCCGAAGACGTCGGTAGGGCGGGGGCCGCCGGGCGGCGCGTAGGGGACGCTCAGCAGGGCGACGGCGCGGAAGACCTCCGGGTGGAGCAGGGCGGAGGCGGCGGCGATGTCGGAGCCCCAGTCGTGGCCGACGACCACCGCGTTCTCCTCGCCGAGGGCGCGCACGACGGCGACGTTGTCCTCCACCAGGTCGAGCATCCGGTAGGCGTCGGTCGCCGCCGGTTTGGAGGAGCGGCCGTAACCGCGCACGTCGATCGCCACCGCGCGGTGGCCGGCCGCGGCGAGTGCCGGGAGCTGGCGGCGCCAGGAGTACCAGGATTCGGGGAAGCCGTGCACGAGCAGAACCAGCGGGCCGGTGCCCTGCTCGACCAGGTGCAGGCGCCCGGCCGGGGTCCCGACGATGCGGTGGCGGAGTTCGGCGGTCGGCACGGGCTGCATGGGCTTCTCCTCGGTTCGCGGCGGACGCGGCTACCTCTCGATCATGCGGCGGGGCACCCGCACGACGCGATCAGCCTTGCCCTTCTGGCAAACTCGCAGGACAGGGTGGTGGCGGGGCACGGCGAGAAGGAGCGGGACCGGTGGCAGTCGATGACGTGGACGGCACACTGGCCGCGATGGGGCCCCTGTTGCGGGCCGCGCGCGAGCACCACGGCGCGACGCTCGCCGGTGTCAGCCGCGCGACCGGCATCTCGACCAGCACGCTGTCCCGGATCGAGACCGGCCGGCGCAAGCCCACCCTGGAGGTGCTGCTGCATCTGTCGAAGGAGTACGGCCTCTCCCTGGACGAGCTGGCCGGCACGGCACCCGCCGCCCCGGCCGAGCCGCGCGCTGCGGCGCCGCTGAGCTTCGGCGACGACAAGGTGGTACTGCCGTTGACCCGGTACGTCGGCGGCCTGCACGCCCACAAGCACGTCCTGCCCGCCCTCGAGGACCCGCCCGCGCGGCCGCGCCAGGTCTCCCACGACGACTACGAGTGGCTGTGCGTCCTGTACGGGCGGCTGTGGCTCGCGCTCGGCGACGAGGACGTCGTCCTGACCCCCGGGGAGGTCGCCGAGTTCGACACCCGCACCCCGCACGGCGTGGCGAACGCCGGCCCCGGCGGTCCGGTCGAGTACCTGATCATTTTCGGACCGCAGGGCGAGCGCCTGCGGCCGCGCATCCGTCCGGCCGGCGGCCGCACCGCCCCGGCCGCCGGCTGACCGCCACCTCCCGCGGGGAGCGTCACTCGCCGGGCAGCACCGCGCGGACGATCGCTGTGGCCGCTCGGCCCGCCGCGAGCACCGGAGCAGTGCTGCGTGCGGCACGGCCGAGCATGAAGGCACCCTCCAGCAGTGCGATCACCGAGCTCGCCGTCTCCCGCGCGGCCGGCTGGGGGATGCCGCCTGCCGCGTAGTAGGCGGCGAGGCCGTCGATCCAGCTGTCGAAGACCTCCGAGGTGGCGATCCGCAGCTGCTCGTCGGTGCTGGCCACCTCCAGCGCGACCGTGGCGATCGGGCAGGGGTCGGCGAAGTCGAGTTCGCTCAGGGTGGCCGCTGCGGCGGTGAAGAAGTCACCGGTGGCGGCGACCCGGTCCTCGTGCGGATCCAGGTTCGCGGCGACAAGCCCGAGGTAGACGGCTCCCGAGGTGCGGATCACCTCCTCGCCCAGCTGCGCCTTGCCGCCCGGGAAGAAGTGGTAGATCGACCCGAACGGCGCCCGGGCGGCCTCGGCGATCTGCTTCATGCCCGTCCCCGTATAGCCCCGGCGCCGGAACAGCTCGATGCCGGCGGTGACGATGCGCTGCCTGGTGTCGCGTGCGCTGACGGGCTTGCTGTCGCTCATGGCGTCGGCCTCCGAGGGGCGGGGCGTTGTCGGTGTCCGAGGTGTGCGTCTATCCTCTCACTAGAACGATCTATCTAGTGGCTGTGTGACCGAGCCGGAGGCAATGCCATGCCCGAGATCGAGCTGAGCGCAGGGACGATCGACTACGAGGACACGGGCGGCGACGGCCCCGTCGTGGTCCTGGCCCACGGCCTCGGCTTCGACGGGTCGGTCTGGTCCGAGGTCGTCTCCGGCCTCCGGCCCGACTTCCGCGTACTGGTCCCCGTCCTGCCGCTCGGCAGCCACCGGCGTCCGATGCGGCCGGACGCGGACCTGTCCGCGCACGGCATCGCGGCGCTTCTGGCCGAGTTCATGGACCGCCTGGACCTGCGTGATGTCACCCTCGTCCAGAACGACACGGGAACGGCCCAACTCCTCGTCGGCGTACGGGACGAACGCATCGCCCGGCTCGTCCTCACCTCCTGCGAGGCCCTGGACAACTACCCACCGGGCGTCCAGGGCAGAACCCTCCACCGGGCCGGCAGGATCCCCGGCGGCCTCTTCCTCCTCCTGCAGTCGTTCCGCTTCCCGTTCCTGGCCCGCATGCAGACCTCACTCGGCGGGATGGCGAAGAAACGGCTCCCGAAAGAGCTGATCGCCCGCTGGTACGGCCCGCTGCTCAGCAGCCGCGCCATCCGGCGTGACTTCGCCAAGTTCTGCCGCAGCGCGGACCCGGACTGCTATGTGAAGGCCGCCCAGAACCTGCCTTCCTTCAACCGTCCCGCGCTGGTCGCCTGGGGCGCCGAGGACCGCATGATGCCGCCCGCCACCGGGCGGCGCCTCGCCGAGCTGCTGCCGGACGCGCGCTACGTGGAGATACCCGATGCCCGCACCCTGGTCCCGTTCGACAATGCGGCCGGTCTCACCACGGAGCTCCGCCGCTTCGCCAAGGACCACCCGCTGCCCGGGGAGAGCTGAGCGGGGCAGCGGGGGCCGAGCCGGTCCCCCGTCCGGCGCGGGGACCTGAAGCGGGCACGTCGGTTCAGCACCGTCGCCCTGTGGGGCGGGGCGCTCCAGCGAAGCAGAGCGACGGCACTGACGATGCCCGCGGTCGATCAGAAGCCGGTCACCACGGCGAACCCTGGCACCGGCATCGTCCCGCCGGCGCCCCGGCTCAGGTCACCGGCCCGGGTGGAGGACGACCTTGGTGTAGCCCTCGACGCGCTTGTCGAACTTCTCGTACGCCGACGGTGCCTCGTCGAGCGACAGTTCGTGCGAGACGACGAAGCTCGGTCGCGCGCGCCCCTCGATGATCATGTCGCGGAGCTGCCGGTTGTAGCGCTTGACGTTGCACTGGCCGGTGCCCAGGCGCAGTCCCTTCTCGAAGAGCCTGCCGATCGCCACCAGCAGCATGCCCTGTTTGGCCTGCTCGTCAGGTCCGCCGGGGTCGGACGGGACGTACAGGCCCGGGATGCCGAGCGCTCCGGTCGGCCGGACCGTCTCGACGAGCGAGTTCAGGACCGTCGCCGGCTCCTCGCGCTCCGCGCCGTGTGCCTGGGCCTGGTAGCCCACCGCGTCGATGCCCTTGTCGGTGCCTTCTCCCTCCGTCTGGTCCTTGATCTGCTCCACCGGACTGCCCTCGGCGAAGTTGATCGGGATCGCGCCGATCTCCTCGGCCTTCTGCAGCCGCTCGGCCACCCTGTCGACGACGAACACCTTCTTGGCGCCGCGCAGCAGGGCGGAGTAGGCGGCCATCAGGCCGACCGGCCCGCCGCCGTACACCGCGACGCTCTCGCCCGGCCGGACGTCGGCCAGTTCGTTGCCGTGGTAGCCGGTCGGGAAGATGTCGGCGAGCAGGACGAAGTCGCTCTCGTGGGCGTCGCCCTCCGGGAGCTTCAGACAGTTGAAGTCCGCGTACGGCACCCGTACGTATTCGGCCTGCCCTCCGCTGTACGGCCCCATCGCGACGTAGCCGTACGCACCGCCGGCGAATCCGGGGTTCACGGTCACGCAGAATCCGGTGAAACCGGCCGTGCAGTTCTTGCAGAATCCGCAGGCGACATTGAAGGGCATGACCACCCGGTCGCCCGGCTTGAGGGACGACACGCCGTCCCCGGTCTCCTCGATGATCCCGAGGTTCTCGTGGCCGAAGACGATGCCCGGCTCGGCGGCAGTGCGGCCCTCGTACATGTGCAGGTCGGAACCGCAGATCGCTGTGGACGTGACACGGACGATCACGTCGTTCGGGTGTTGGAGCCCGGGCTTCTCCACTTGCTCGACCGCTACCTCGAACGGTCCCTTGTAGACGACGGCCTTCATGCTGACGCACCTCCGCTCGGCACGGCCGCTGCCGCGCCTTCCGTGCATTCGTGCATTCGTGCTCTATTTCATAGTCAGCACGTTGTCCGGCATGGGACAAATTGGCTACCGTCGTCGCGTATGAGCGGACTGTACGAGCCGCAGACGAAGCCACCGGAAAAGCCCACAGAGAGAACGCGAACAGTGACACGACGTCTCGGGACCCTGCTCGTCCCCGTGCCCGGGCTGTCGGGCACCACCTACCCGGCGGGAACCGCCGTGTCGATCAGCGGCCGCGGGGCGGCCGTCGACGGATTCGTCGACGGGGACTGGCTCCCCCTCGCCTGGTGGGAGTTCGCCGAGGGCCGCGGCGAGGACGCCGTCGACGGCTGACCGGCCGTTCCGGCCCTGCGCCGATCCGCCCCCGCGCCGGCGGTCCCCGCACCGACGGATTCCCCCGGCAGCAGCGCCTGAGATGCCGTGCGCGCCCGACCAGGAGAACATGGCCGGGGCACTGTCTCATTTGCCCGATTCATCCGGGCTGGAGGTGCAGCATGGCGGAACCAACATCCAGGTCGCGTCTCATAGGTGAACTCTCGGCCGAGTTCGCAGGCACCATGATCCTCATTCTCTTCGGGTGCGGTGTCGTCGCGCAGGTCGTCGCGGGTGGTGCGCTGACCGACGGAGCGCTGGGTGACCACGACAGCATCGCCTGGGCCTGGGGGCTGGGCGTCGTGCTGGCCGTCTACGTGGCGGCGCGGATCAGTGGCGCTCACATCAACCCCGCGGTGACCCTCGCGCTGGCGGCCTTCAAGGGCTTCCCCTGGCGCAAGGTCCTGCCGTACATCGTGGCCCAGACGGCAGGCGCCTTCGTGGCCGCCCTGCTGGTGCGCTGGAACTACACCGAGGTGCTGGCCAAGGCCGACCCCGGCCACACCGACAAGACGGAGATCGTCTTCTCCACCCTGCCGGGCAACGGCGGACTCCCGATCAGCCAGTTCGGCGCCTTCCGCGACCAGATCATCGGCACTGCCCTGCTGGTGCTGCTGATCTTCGCGGTCACCGACCTGCTGAACACACCACCGGGCGCGAATCTCGCCCCCTTCATCATCGGCCTGATCGTCGTCGCCATCGGCATGGCCTGGGGAACCAACGCCGGCTACGCGATCAACCCTGCCCGTGACCTCGGACCCCGGCTGGCGGCGTTCCTGACCGGCTACGGAGGCGCTTGGCGTGATCAGAACGGCGATCTGTACTTCTGGGTGCCGATCGCCGGCCCCCTGATCGGTGGTCTCGTCGGTGCCCTGCTCTACCGGCTGCTGATCGGCCGCTTCCTGCCCGTCGCCGAGCCGGAGCCCGGCCGGGTGCCCGCACCGGACAAATCACCGGACGAGTGAGAGGCCAGCCATGCCCGAGTTCGTCGGTGCGGTGGACCAAGGAACCACCAGCACCCGCTTCATGATCTTCGACCACGACGGCAACGAGGTCGCACGCCACCAACTCGAACACGAGCAGATCCTCCCGCGCTCCGGCTGGGTCGAGCACGACCCCGTGGAGATCTGGGAACGAACGAACTCCACGATGCAGAACGCCATCCGGCAGGGCGACCTCACCGCCGGGGACCTGGCCGCCATCGGGATCACCAACCAGCGCGAGACCACGGTCATCTGGGATCCCACCACCGGTCAGCCGCACTACAACGCGATCGTCTGGCAGGACACCCGCACCGACTCCATCGCCGCGGCGCTGGAGCGGGAACACGGGGACCTCATCCGGCGCAAGACGGGGCTGCCGCCCGCGACCTACTTCTCCGGCGGCAAGATCAAGTGGATCCTGGACAACGTCGACGGGGTCCGGCAGGCCGCCGAGAGCGGCCGGGCCGTCTTCGGCAACACCGACGCCTGGGTCCTGTGGAACCTCACCGGCGGTCCGAACGGCGGCATCCACGCCACGGATGTCACCAACGCCAGCCGCACCATGCTGATGAACCTCGAGACCCTGGACTGGGACGACGAACTGCTCGACGTCTTCGGCATCCCGCGCGCCATGCTCCCGGCCATCAGACCGTCCTCGCACCCGGAGGCGTACGGAACCACCCGCACCACGCGTCCGCTGCGCACCGCCGTACCCATCACCGGTGTTCTGGGGGACCAGCAGGCGGCCACGGTCGGCCAGGTCTGCTTCCGCCCGGGCGAAGCCAAGAACACCTACGGCACCGGGAACTTCCTGGTCCTCAACACGGGCACGGAGATCGTCCGGTCCCGCAGCGGCCTGCTGACCACGCTGGCCTACCAGTTCGGGGACGCTCCGGCAGTGTACGCGCTGGAGGGGTCGATCGCCGTCACCGGCTCCGCCGTCCAGTGGCTCCGCGACCAGATGCACATCATCACCTCGTCCTCCGAGGTGGAGGGCCTGGCCAGGCAGGCCGAGGACAGCGGCGGCATCTACTTCGTCCCTGCCTTCTCCGGCCTGTTCGCTCCGTACTGGCGCTCCGACGCGCGGGGCGCCATCGTCGGCCTTGCCCGCTACCACACCAACGCGCACCTGGCGAGGGCGACGCTGGAAGCCATCTGCTACCAGAGCCGCGACGTGGCCGAGGCGATGGCGCAGGACTCGGGCGTCGCACTCGACGTGCTGCGGGTCGACGGCGGCGTCACCGCCAACGATCTGTGCATGCAGATCCAGGCCGACGTCCTGGGCGTACCGGTGAGCCGTCCGGTCGTGGCCGAGACGACCGCCCTCGGTGCCGCCTACGCCGCGGGGCTCGCCACCGGCTTCTGGGAGGACACCGACGAGCTCCGGTCGCACTGGCACGAGTCGAAGCGGTGGGAGCCGCAGTGGAGCGAGGAGGAGCGGGAACGGGGCTACGCGGGCTGGAAGAAGGCCGTGGAACGCAGCCTCGACTGGGTCGAGGTCGAATAGGCGGACCGGGAACGCCGGCCTCCGTCGGGTCACCGGCGGGGCCGGCGTCGCCGTAGGTCTCCCCTAGTGCCTCCCGCGGCCGCGGCGTCATGCGTACCGGCGCCGCTCGCAGGCTGTGGCTGCGCCTCGTCCGCCGCAGTGGCCCAGGCGGGTCAGGAGTCGAAGCGGCGGCGCGCGTCCTCGATGTGACCCAGGTACTGGTGGGTCCAGCCGCACATGGCGTCGACCGTGGCGCGCAGGGCCCGGCCCGGTTCGGTGAGGGTGTACTCGACCCGCGGCGGCACGGTGGGGTGCACCTTCCGGTCGACCAGGCCGTTGCGTTCCAGCATGCGCAGGTTCTGGGCGAGCATCTTGTGGCTGATGCCTTCGACCTCGCCCCGCAGTTCACTGAAGCGCAGGGTGCCCTCGCCGAGCGCCTCGATGATCAGGAACGCCCACTTGTTGGCGACGTCCGAGAAGATCTCCCGCGCCAGGGAGTCCGCGCGCCTGAGGTCGGCGTCCTCGGGCAGCCCCTTGAGCAGATGCTTGGTCCCCATGAGGTCCCCCTGTCACCGAAAAGTGCGTTCTTCCAGGTCAGTCGACACTCTCCTACAGGTCATGAGTAACCACAAGAGAGCGACTTCGGTGGCTCATGCTGTGTGGCCGTGCGGATCGGTGCCGCGAGGGCGCGGGCGACGAGCTGACCGACGACCTCGCCGATGTCGGTCGCCCCGGCATGGCTGCTGCGGCGGTCGCCGACCGTCCTGCTCATCCCGGGCACCTCGTCGGTGGAGCACTGCGCGAGAACCTCGCCGGCGCGGGACTCTCGCTCACCGACGAGGATCTCGCCGAGCCCGACAAGAAGGGCCACCAGCAGAACCGAGGCCCGAGGCCGGGCCCGCGCGTCACCTTCGCCAGAACAGGTGGTGCGTCACGCCGCTCGGGCTGGGCACGACCTCCAGGTGGAACCGGTCGAGCAGCTCGTCGGGGGACTTCCACAGCCGCAGTCCGGCCCCGAGCGTCACCGGCGAGACCGCCACGTGCAGGGTGTCGACCAGGTCGGCGTCGAGGAACTGCCGGACGGTGGTGACCCCTCCGCCGAGTCGGACGTCCTTGCCCTGCGCCGCCTCCCGCGCCTTCTGCAGGACGGTGGCCGGGTCACCGTCGACGAAGTGGAACGTGGTGTCGGAGAGCGTGAACGACGGACGCTCGTGGTGTGTCATCACGAACACCGGCGTGTGGAACGGGGGCTCCTCACCCCACCAGCCGCGCCAGTCGTGGTCCTGCCAGGGGCCGCGCTGGGGCCCGAACTTGTTGCGACCCATGATCTCGGCGCCGATGTTGCGTGCGAAGTCTCGCGTGAAGTAGTCGTCCAGGCCCCGGCTTCCCCCGGGTTCCGTGCGCATGGGCCAGCTCGCCGTGGCTCCGGCCCAGGCGAACAGTCTCTCCGGATGGTCATGGCCGAACGGCCGCTCGAGGCTCTGGTGCTCACCGGCACCGATTCCGTCACTCGAGAGGCAGAAGTTCATGACTCTCAGCAGTTGGTCCATCGTGTCCTCCTCAGGTTCCGGCGCGTCGTCGTGGGGCGAGGCGCCGCTCATCATGACGTCGAACGGGACGCGGCAGGATCGACAGCGGTCCCGCACCTTTTTCAAGAGCGTCGGGAGACCTTCCACGAGCGTCGGGTACGGGACCTCGTCCTGCCGCCAGCCGCGTGAGTCGGCGTTCGCGCCGTGTGACCGGAGGCGGTGCAGGGAACCCCTCGCGGCATGGAGACCGAGATCACTGTGCGGGTCGACGGGGTCCCGCGGCGGCTGACCGTCGACACCCGTACGACGTTGCTCGACGCCCTGCGCGAACGGCTGGGGGTGACGAGCCCCAAGAAGGGCTGCGACCACGGGCAGTGCGGCGCGTGCACGGTGTTGTCCGGCGGGCAGCGCGTGCTGAGCTGCCTCGTCCTGGCCGTCACCCAGGACGGTGCTCAGGTCGTCACCGCCGAGGGGCTCGCCGCCGAGGCCGCCCCGGCCGACAGGCCGCACGGCGACGGGCAGCACACCGACGGCGGCCTGCATCCGGTGCAGCAGGCCTTCGTCGACTGTGACGCGCTCCAGTGCGGCTACTGCACACCGGGGCAGGTCGTCTCCGCGGTCGGGATGCTCGACGAGCTCGCGCGGGGCTGGCCCAGCGCCGTCACCGGCGGCACGGCAGCGCCGCGGCTCGACCGTGCCGAGGTGGCCGAGCGGATGAGCGGCAACCTGTGCCGCTGCGCGGCCTACGTCAATATCGTGACCGCCGTTCAGCAGGCCGCAGCCGCGGCCGGCGGCCGGCGGGAGCCCGGTGCGGAGGTGGCCGGGTGAAGCCGTTCACGTACCGGAGCCCCGCGGATCTGCCGGCCGCCGTGCGCAGCGTGGCCGGTGATCCGACCGCCGTGTTCCTCGGCGGTGGGACGAATCTGGTGGACCACCTCAAGCTGGGCGTGGCCGAACCCGAGATGGTCGTCGGGGTGGCCGGTCTGCTGCCGGCCGAGGTCGAGGAGCTCGGCGGCGGCGCCCTCAGGATCGGCGCGGGCGTCAGCAACAGCGAACTCGCCGCGGACCCCCGGGTGCGGGAGTCGTTTCCCGTGCTGTCCCAGGCACTGCTGTCGGGCGCGTCGGGGCAGCTGCGCAACATGGCCACCACCGGCGGGAACCCGTTGCAACGGACCCGATGCGTCTACTTCCAGGACATCACCACCCCGTGCAACAAGCGGACGCCCGGCTCGGGCTGCTCCGCCATAGGGGGCTGGACCCGCAACCACGCGATCCTCGGCGCGTCCGAGCACTGCATCGCGGTCCACCCGTCCGACATGGCCGTGGCATTGGCCGCGCTCGACGCCGAGGTGCGGGTGCTCGGCCCGGACGGTGAGCGCACGATCCCCTTCACCGGCCTGCACCGGCTGCCGGGTGACGCCCCCGAGCGCGACACGGTGCTCGAGCACGGTGAGCTGATCACCGCGATCGACCTGCCGGCGCTGCCGCTGGCTCGCCGGTCGGCCTACCGCAAGGTGCGCGACCGTGCCTCGTACGCGTTCGCCCTGGTGAGCGTGGCCGCGGCCCTCGAGGTCGAGGACGGTGTGATCGTGGATGCGCGCGTGGCGTTCGGCGGTGTGGCTCATGCGCCGTGGCGCGCCCACCGGTCCGAGGAGGTCCTGCGGGGATCGGCGGCGTCGGAGGGGAGCTACCGTGCCGCCGCGGACGCGGAGCTCGCCGACGCCCGGCCGGCCGAGGGGCTGGACGGCGGCAACGCGTTCAAGATCCCCCTGCTGCGCCGCACCCTCACCGCGACCCTGCGTGACCTGGCCCGAGAGGACGCCCGTTGACCTTCCTGAGCGAACCGGACGCCGTCGGCCGCGACCTGCCCCGCAGGGACGGGCCCGCGAAGGTCCTCGGCACCGCCACCTACGCCTACGAGACCCCGTTGGACAACTGCGCCTACCTGCATCCCGTCCAGGCCACGATCGCCCGCGGTCGCGTCACGGAGCTGGACACCACCGCCGCCGAGGCACTGGACGGCGTGGTCGCGGTGCTCACCCCCGGCACCACGGAGCGCCTGGCCTCCACCGAGGACAGGGAGCTGGCGGTCCTGCAGGACGAGGAGGTCGCCTTCCGGGGCCAGGTCGTCGCCGCGGTCGTCGCGGACACCTCCGAGGTGGCACGGCACGCCGCCGCTCTCGTCCGGGTGACCTACGAGCAGGCGCCGCACGACACCGTTCTGCGGGCCGACCGCGACGACCTGTACGCGCCGGAGGCGGTGAACCCGGACTTTCCCACCGACACCGCCGAGGGTGACGTGGACGCCGCCATGGCCGCCGCGGAGGTGACCGTCGAGCAGACGTACACCACCGCGATGTACCACAACAACCCGATGGAGCCGCACGCCACGGTCGCCCTGTGGGACCCGGCGGACGGCGGCTTCCTCACGCTGTGGGAGTCCACGCAGGGGGTCCATCCGACGCGTGCCACGGTGGCGTCGGTGTTCGGCCTCGACGAGGAGCGGGTCCGGGTCGTCTGCCCCTACGTCGGTGGAGGGTTCGGGTCGAAGGGGCAGCCGCACGTCAACGTGGTGCTCGCCGCGCTGGCAGCGCGTGCGGTGCCCGGCCGGCCGGTACGGCTGGCCCTGACCCGTCAGCAGATGTTCTGCCTCGTCGGGTACCGCACCCCGACGATCCAGCGATGCCGGCTCGGCGCCGACCGCGACGGCACACTGACCGCACTCGCGGTCGACGTGGTCGAACAGACGTCACGGATCAAGGAGTTCGCCGAGCAGTCCGGCGTGCCCGCCCGCATGATGTACGCCTCGCCCAACCGCCGGACCACGCACCGGCTCGCCGCCCTGGACGTCCCGGTGCCGTCGTGGATGCGCGCCCCGGGCGAGTGCCCCGGCATGTTCGGGCCGGAGGTCGCGATGGACGAGCTGGCCGAGCGCCTCGGCATGGACCCGGTGGAGCTGCGGATCCGCAACGAGCCCGACGTCGAACCCGGCTCGGGCAAGCCGTTCTCCAGCCGCAATCTCGTCGGCTGTCTGCGGGAGGGCGCGGCGCGGTTCGGCTGGGCCGAGCGCGACCCGCGGCCCGGCGTGCGCCGGCTCGGCGACTGGCTGGTCGGCACGGGCGTAGCGTCCTCCACCTATCCGGTGAGCCGGATGCCGAGGTCGACGGCGACCATCCGTTGCGAAGGGGACCGGTACGTCGCCGAGATCGGCGCGGCCGACCTCGGGACGGGGACGTGGACGACGCTGCCGCAGATCGCCGCGGACGCGCTGGGCGTACCGGTGTCCCGGGTGGACGTGCGGATCGGCGACACCGACTATCCGATGGCATCGGTGGCCGGGGGTTCCTCGGGCATGACGACGTGGGGTTCGGCCGTGGTCGAGGCCGCGCGTGCCTTCCGCGACAAGTACGGGGCGGAGCCGGAGGACGGGGCCGAGGCGTCCGGTTCGGTCGGGCCGGCCGACGAGCGTTACGCGATGCATGCCTTCGGCGCGCAGTTCGCCGAGGCGCGAGTGCACATGGACACCGGCGAGGTGCGGGTGCCGCGTCTGCTCGGCGTGTTCGCCGCGGGGCGGATCATCAATCCGCGCACGGCGCGCTCGCAGTTCATCGGGGGGATGACCATGGGGCTGTCCATGGCGCTGCACGAGAGCAGCGTGCTCGACCCCCGCACGGGCCATGTCGTGAACCACGACTTCGCCGAGTACCACATCACGGCCAACGCGGACGTCGACGAGATCGAGGCGCACTGGCTCCCCGAGGACGACCCCCACGTCAACGCCATGGGGTCGAAGGGCATCGGGGAGATCGGCATCGTCGGCACGGCCGCCGCGGTGTCGAACGCGGTGTGGCACGCCTGCGGGGTACGCGTACGGGATCTGCCGATCACGCTGGACAAGGTGCTGGACGCGCTGGAGGAGCGAACCGGGCGGTGACCGGCCGCCGCCGGTGCGGCAGTCGGCGCGTGCGTGCTCAAAGGCGCAGTTCGGCCCATCGCGTGGCGCCCTGTTCGTCGGTGATCGTGCCGTGATGAGCGGCGAGGGCGGCGACGATCTGCATGCCGCGGCCGTGCTCGTCCGTCGGGTCGAGCCGCGGCGGCCGGCAGGGCCGGGGTCCACCGTCCGTCACTTCGATGCGAAGCGTGCTGCGGGCCGTACGGCGGAGCCGGAGGGCGGCCGGTGGGAGGGCATGGGTGACGGCGTTGGTGACGAGTTCGGAGACGACGAGGAGGACGTCCTCGCGGGTCGTCGGCCGCACTCGCAGACCCACGAGGAAGTCGTGCGCGACACGGCGTATCCGGCTCACGTCCTCGGCGCCGGCGCTCACCAGTGCGACGCAGGCGTCGTGACGGGGCTCGGGTTCCGTGGTCACAGCGCTGAGATCTGCCGCGAGCAGACGCATCGGTCCGGCCGGTTCGGGGAGTACCTGAGCAGACATGGCAAACCTCGCGTCTTCCGCGCACCCGCCGAGGGGTTGTGCTCGCTGTCAGAGAGGAGAGGGAGACATAACTGGTAATAACCAGATATGACCACTCTTGCCCTCTGGGGCCGGTTTGTCAACGACTTCTTGTCCGGTAGGCCCGCCGGTGCGCCTCCTGGATCTGCTCCAGCGGGTCGCCGTCGAGTTCCCACGGCCAGCTGGCGGCGACGTCCGAGATCGCCTCGAAGACCGGCCGGGCGTCGCCCGGGCGCGTGGCTTTCATCAGGACGTAGGCGAGAAGGCCGAGGTCGGCACGTGCTGCCGCATGCGTCAGGAAGCCGGGCTCGAGCCATGTGCCGAGCGCCTGGTCGACGAGCGCGAGTTCCTGTGGCTGGCTCCAGTGCCGGTGAGCCGTCAGCGCCGGGATCCCGCCTGCCGCCACGACCCGGTGATACCGGGCGAGGGAGGAGGTGAGGCCGAGGGCCGTCACGGGGCTCCCCACGGGAGCGGCGACGGTGACCGAGTCGAGGAACTGCACGGTCAGAGCGTTGGAGCCGCATTCCTCCGGAGAGACGTAGTGCAGCATCTGCCAGTGTGCTTCCCGGTTCCAGGGATCGCGTGCCTTGACGGCGTCCCACACCGGCTGCACGGCTCTCCCCGGCGCCCGCTGCAGCCTGTGGCAGCTGAGCAGGGCGACCCAGGGGGAAGGGTCCGACGGCAGGAGCTCCGCCGCACGCCGGCACAGGCCCACCGTGTCGTGGATGTCGAGGGCCGCTCCGGTGGCGCGGGCCCGGTGGATGTCGGCGAATGCCTGCAACAGCAGGGCGTCGGCGTGGGTGTGGTCCCGTCGTCGCCACTGGCGGGCCAGCACGGGAGCTTCGGGCAGGGCGCCGAACACGAGCAGGCGGTGCATACGACGGTCCCAGTCCTGGCCGGCGTCCCGCAGCGCCTGCTCGATCGGGTACGTGAGGGCGCCACGGTCGTTGGCCTCGGCCAGGTTGTCGCCCTGGGCCGCGATCTGGGCCCGTAGGTGGGTCAGGGTGCGGGCGAGGGGGCCGTCGTCCAGTGCCGGGCACAGTCGGCGCGGCGGTCGCCGGCGTCGCCTTGCGAGCCACATCGTGGCCTGCTCCTTCCGTCCGGTTGCGAGGTGCGATGCCGGGGCCTGATCGTCGCTGCCGGCCCGGCCGGCCGGGCCGGCAGCCCTCACCCCGTGCTCCGGGGTGCCGGGGCCGCCGGCGTACTGGGCGACTCCCCCGTCTGTCCGTGTCGTCAGTACCGCTGGCCGACGGGCTTGTGCCGGGCGACGCAGCGGTAGTAGGCGTGCAGTTCCAGTCGTGATGCGGCCAGTTCGTCCACCACGACGGTGACATGACGGTGCAGTTGGAGGACCGACGCCGGGCAGGCGGCGGTGACGGGGCCTTCGACGGCGGCGGCCACCGCGCCGGCCTTGTGCGGGCCGGTGGCGATCAGCACCAGGTGGGACGCCTCACCGATCGTGGCGAGCCCTTGGGTGATGACGTGGCGGGGAACGGCGTCGATGCCGCGGAAGAAGCGGGCGTTGTCCCGGCGGGTGTCGTCGGTGAGGGTCTTGAGCCGGGTCCGTGAGGCCAGGGAGGAACCCGGCTCGTTGAAGCCGATGTGGCCGTTGCCTCCGATGCCGAGCAGCTGCACGCCGACGGGGCCGGTCTCGGTCAGGTGCTGCTCGAAGCGGCGTGCCTCCGCGGCGGGATCGGACGCCGTACCGCGGGGCCGGTGGAGTCTGGCGGGGTCGAGGTCGATGTGGTCGGTCAGCTCGCGTCGTATCACCTGTGCGCAGGACTGCGGGTGACCGGCCGGAATTCCGACGTAGTCGTCGAGCAAGAAGGCGTCGACGCCGGTGAAGCTCAGACCCTCCTCACGGTGGCGGCGAACCAGGTCCCGGTAGACCCCGAGGAGCGAGGGACCCGTGGCCAGTCCCAGCGTTCCGGCGCCCTCGGCCAGCGCACGGTGCACGATGCCCGCTGCGGTGCGGGCGGCGTCGTCCGCGTCGGGGCGGATCACCACCTCCATCTCACAACCCCTCCCGGTCGCGGGCGGCCTCGTAGGACGCGTCGGTCGTCTCCGGGGCGGCGACAGGGCTCACGCGTCGAGCTCCTTGCTCAGCAGGTCGGCCAGCGTGTCCAGGACCGCTTCGGCGTGTTCGCCCTCCGCCGTCAGGGTGACCCGGTCGCCGTGGCGGGCGCCGAGCGTCATGACCCCCAGCAAGCTGCCGGCGGCCACCGGGGGCTTGCCCTCGACGGCGATCGTGACCGGCACGGACGCCTGGGAGGCGGCCTGGACGAAGGTGGCGGCGGGCCTGGCGTGCAGGCCGCTGCGAGAGCCGATGGAGACGACGCGCTGCGCCATGAACGGTTTCCTTTCGACGGGACGGGACCGTGGGGGGACGTGGAGCTGATGCCGGGTCAGGCCGCGGGCTGGGGCCGCTGGTCCTGTTCGGCTTCCGGGTCGTGCTGCGGGTCGTCCTCACGGCCGGGGGTGCGCAGGTTCCAGCGGCGGATGACGAAGCGGAACAGCACGTAGTAGAGGGCGGCGTAGGCCAGGCCGATGGGGATCAGCAGCAGCGGGTTGGTGGCCTTGCCCCAGTTCAGGACGTAGTCGATGAGACCGGAGGAGAAGGTGAACCCGTGGTGGATGTCGAGGGCGTTGACCAGGGCGAGAGAGGTTCCCGTGAGGACGGCGTGGGCGAGGTACAGGGGCCAGGCGACGAAGAGGAAGGCGAACTCGATCGGTTCCGTGATGCCGGTGAGGAAGCTGGTGAGCGCGGCGGAGAGCATGATCCCGCCGACGGCCTTGCGGTGTTCCGGGCGGGCCTCGCGCCAGATGGCCAGGGCCGCGGCGGGAAGGGCGAACATCATGATCGGGAAGAACCCGGTCATGAAGATGCCCGCCTCGGGGTCACCGGCGAAGAACCGGTTCAGGTCCCCGTGGGCACCCTGGTAGTCGCCGATGATGAACCACACGACGGAGTTGAGGATGTGGTGCAGGCCGAGCGGGATGAGCAGCTTGTTCGCGGTTCCGTAGATGCCGCCGCCGACGATGCTGTTCTCGTCGACGGCCTCGCCGACCGCGGTGAGGCCGCTGTTGAACAGGGGATACACCAGGCTCATCAGGACGCCCGCCACCAGCGCGGTGAAGGCGGTCAGGATGGGCACGAGCCGGCGGCCGCTGAAGAAGCCGAGGTAGGGCGGCAGGGTCGTGCGGTAGAAGCGCTGCCAGAGCATCGCGGCGAGCAGACCGATGACGATGCCGCCGAGCACCCCGAAGTTGACGACGGCCTGCTCGCCCGCGAGGTCCTTCTCTCCTTCCAGGACGACCGGGGACATCGCGGTGAAGACGCCGTCCAGGACGAGGTACCCGACCACCGCGGCCAGGGCTGTGGAGCCGTCCGCCTTCTTGGCGAACCCGATGGCGATGCCGACGGCGAAGATCAGCGGCAGGTGTGTGAACAGCGCTCCGCCGGCGGCGGAGATCACGTGGGCGGTGTCCTGCAGGGCGGAGAACCGGCCCAGGACGTCGTCCTGCCCCAGCCGGAGCAGCAGGCCCGCGGCGGGCAGCGTGGCGATCGGCAGCATCAGGCTGCGGCCGAGTTTCTGCAGACCGGCCAGGCCCGGACGGCGGCCTGTGGATGTGGACGTGACGGTGCTCATGACGTACCTCGAAGGTGAGCGGAGGGCGGTGGGCGCGGAAAGGCGCGCGGGGACGCGGCGGCACGGAGCTGCCGGACCAGCCGAATCTCACTGGTCAGATCTGGTCATGACCAGTTGTCCTCAGAATGGCGTCGCCCTCAGAGCGTGTCAATGCTCCGGGGCGGCAGAAGTCCAGTCCCGCTCGGCATCCCGCGTGACCCAGTACGACGAGCGCACGGTGCACCACGGCCACACCAGGGGTACCCGGGCTCGTGCATACTGGTAGTAACCAGCCGACGGCGTGACGAGCGCCCGGGGACGAAGGTGGGGCGCAGTGACTGCACAACAGATCGGCAGCAAGGGCGTGCTGCCCAAGCACGCGCAGCTGCACGCCATCCTCGTCGACATGTGCACCAACCAGCTCTCCCCCGGCGACGCGCTGCCCAGCGAGCGGCAGTTGTGCATCGACCACGGGGTCAGCCGGGTGACGGTGCGCGAAGCCCTGAGCCAGCTCGTCGCGGAGGGTCTGGCCGTGCGGGTGCACGGGCGCGGCACGTTCGTCGCCGAACGCACGCACCGCTCGGAACTCGGCCTGAGCTCCTTCCACGAGGACATGCGCCGGCTCGGCCTGGAGCCGGGCACCGTGGTCCTCTCCGTCGACAAGGAGCCGCCCACACCGGCCGCCGCCGCGGCCTTGCGGATGACCGAGGAGCAGAACGCCTGGCACGTCCGCCGCCTTCGGCTCGCCGACGGAACGCCCATCAGCTTCGAGGACGCCTGGTACGACGCGGAACTCCTGCCCGAGCTGGACTCGATCGACTTCACGGCATCGGTCTACGACACCCTCGCCTCCCGCTTCGGACACCCCGTCGACCGCGCCGAGCAGACCGTCGGAGCCGGTGCGGCCTCCACGGAGACGGCCGCACTGCTGGGCATCCGCAAGGGCACTCCCGTCATGACCTTCGACCGCATCGCCTACAGCGGCGAGCAGCCCGTCGAGCACGCGTACTCATGGTTCCGCGCCGACCGCTACCAGCTGCACATGACCCTGTCCGACCGCTGATCCGCCGCGGCCCTCGTTCGCGTTCCGCCACTCGGCCCGTCACAGGGACGCGTCGATTGTCATGCCCATGCCTTGCTTGCCAGTGGACCCATAGGGCGCTATCTTCTGGTCCGTACTGGTCATAACCAGTAACCGGGATCTCGGCGCCCCGTGGAGCGCCGTTCACCACGCTCACCATCGAGGGGCGCGCATGTCCACAGCACGATTGATCGTCGAAGGGCTCGGCGGCGCCGGGAACATCGCCGACATCGAGGCCTGCATCACCAGGCTCCGCACCGAGGTGCACGACGCGAGCACCGTCGACGTCGGCGCTCTCAAGAAGGCGGGGGCTCTGGGAGTGGTCGTATCCGCCGGTGTCGTACAGGTCGTCGTGGGGCCGGAGGCCGACTCCCTGGCCGAGGACATCAAGGAGCTGCTGTGAGGCCCGCGGTGCATGCCCCACGGCCGGTGCCGGCGGAGGCCGTGATCTCCAGCTGGGCCGGGCCGTGACGGCCGCCCGCCGCGGCCGGCCGCGGCACGGGGGCGCCCACGGTTCCCTCTCCCCGGGCGGGTGCGAGGCGGTCCTGCTCGACCTGGACGGAACCCTCGTCCTCAGTGAGGGGGTGCACCGCCTCGCCTGGCAGGCGTTCTTCGACGCCTGGGGCATCACGGTGACCGACGCCGACTACGAGCAGCACTACATGGGACGCCGGCCCGACGACGTCATCGCCGCCGTTCCCGGGCCCTGGACGGGTACCGACACCTCAGCCGTCCTGGCCACCATGACCGCCTTCACCCTGGAGCACGCAGCCAGCGTCGACGTCGTGCCCGGCGCCGCCACGCTCATCGAGCGCCTGCGCGTGAAGTACCCGGTGGCCGTCATCACCAGCGCCGGCGCGCTGTGGGCCCGGCATCTCCTCGACAAGGTCCTGGGCGTCCGCCACCTGGTGGACGTGGTCATCACCTCCGAGGACATCACCACGGGCAAACCGTCTCCCGAGGGCTATCTCAGGGCCTGCGCGGCGCTGCGCGCCCGGCCCGCGCACTGCCTGGCCTTCGAGGACTCGCCCTCCGGCGTCCGTGCGCTGGTCGCCGCCGGGGTACGGGACATCGTCGGCGTCACCACCACGGCCGCCGCGGCCGACCTCACCGATGCCGGAGCACGCTGGACCGTCCCCGATCTCACCCCCGCCCGCGTGCGCGGCATCCGCCGTGCCCTCGGGGCACGCGACACGGCAGAACGACGCAACGACGAGGAGCAGCAAGCTTGACTTCCTCCCCCGCCTAGAGGCGGGGGATTCCAGCGGTCGCCCGCTGGGCTTCCTGCTTCACCGACGACCGCCCCGTCCGGGAGGACTCCCGTTGAGGTCTTACACCGTCTCCACAGGCAGACGCCGCCAGCCCGGCGGCCAGAAGGTTGCGCGCCGCGTTCACGTCGCGGTCATGCACCGCACCGCAGGCGTCGCACGTCCACTCGCGGACGTTCAGCGGCATCTTCGCCGCGACCGTGCCGCAGGCCCCGCACAGCTTCGAGCTGGGAAACCAGCGGTCGACCACGACAAGTTCACGCCCGTACCAGGCGCACTTGTACTCCAGCATGGAGCGCAGTTCCGTCCACGATGCGTCGGAGATGGCGCGCGCGAGGCGGCCGTTCTTCAGCAGGTTGCGGACGGTGAGATCCTCGATGACGACCGTTTGGTTCTCACGGACGAGTCGAGTGGTCAGCTTGTGCAGGAAGTCCCGGCGCCGGTCGGCGATCCGCGCATGGATCTTGGCGACGCCGCACCGGGCTTTCTCCCGGTTCGCCGAGCCCTTCGCCTTCCGCGACAGCTCCCGCTGCGCGCGGGCCAGGCGGGCGCGGTCACGCCCCTCGTGCCTTGGGTTGGCGATCTTCTCCCCGGTGGACAGCGTCACCAGGGTGGTGATTCCCGCGTCGATGCCGACGGCCGCCGTGGTGGCGGGCGCAGGGGTGATGGTGTCCTCGCACAGCAGGGACACGAACCACCGGCCGGCCGCGTCGCGGGACACGGTGACCGTCGTGGGCTGCGCTCCTTCGGGAAGTGGGCGCGACCAGCGGATGTCCAAGGGCTCGGCCATCTTCGCGAGGGTGAGCCGTCCGTCGCGCCACGTGAAGGCGCTGCGGGTGTACTCGGCCGACGCCTTCGACTTCTTGCGGGACTTGAAGCGCGGGTACTGCGCGCGCTTGGCGAAGAAGCTGACGAACGCTGTCTGAAGGTGGCGCAGCGCCTGCTGCAGCGGAACGGAGGACACCTCGCGCAGGAAGGCGAGTTCCTCGGTCTTCTTCCACTGGGTCAGCGCGGCCGACGACTGCACGTAGGAGACGCGGCGCTGCTCGCCGTACCAGGCCCGAGTGCGCTCCTCCAGCGCCTTGTTGTACACGAGGCGGACGCAGCCGAACGTGCGCGACAGCTCCGCTGCCTGCTCGTCCGTGGGGTAAAAGCGGTACTTGAAAGCCCGCTTGACCTGCGGCGTCACACCCCACACCCTATCAACTCCCATGTGAGGGACGGGTGTCGGCCGGTGGCCGCAGGCACCGAATCGCCCTCGAGGCGATTCGCCTTTCCCTGCCCTGCTCCGCAGGAGCTTCGCTTCCTCCCCGGCCTGAAGGCCGAGGTATGCACGAAGGAGGTCTGATGACCGGACTCGATGTGGCCGTGATCGGTGCCGGGTTCATCGCCCGCACCCACGTCCCGGCCTGGATCGCCCTCGGGGCGCGCATCCGCGTCTACTCCACCGACGGCCGGGCCGCCCTGCTCGCCGAGGAGTTCGGCCTCACCGAGGCGGCCTCCCTCGAAGAGGCCCTGGACTGGGCGGCGGTCGTCGACATCTGCACCCCCACCACCACCCACCACGACATCGCGCTGGCCGCGTTCGAGGCCGGAGCCGACGTCCTGTGCGAGAAGCCCCTCGCCCTCACCCCGCAGGACGCGCGGGAGATGGCCGGTGCCGCCCGCGCGGCGGGCCGTCGGCTCTACCCCGCGCACGTCGTGCGGTTCTTCCCCGCCTACGTCCGCCTCCGGGACGCCGTCACCTCCGGGGCGCTCGGACACGTGACCGTCGCCCGCTTCACCCGCACCGGCCGCTACCCCGTATGGAGCCCCTGGTTCGCCGACCCTGCCCTGTCCGGAGGCATCGTCACCGACCAGATGCTCCACGACATGGACATCGCCCGGTGGCTCTTCGGCGACATCGTCAGCATCCACGCCACCCAGCGCGGCAATCCCGCCGCCCCCGACGGGCCCGTGGCCACCGGAAGTGCCACCCTCACCCACGCATCAGGCGTGATCTCCCAGGTCCTGGGCGTCTGGGGCCCGCCGGCCACCCCCTTCCGCTACACCTTCCACATCGCCGGCCCCAAGGGCACGCTGACCCACGACTCGCTCGCTCACCCGTCCCTGCGGGTGACCGGCGCACCCGGCGCCGAAGCCGGCGGAGTGCCCACCGGCGACTTCGGCGAGGACCCCTTCGCGGCCCAGATCCGCGAGTTCGCCTGCGCCTTCCGAGGCGGCCCGGCCCCCCGCGTGACCGCCGAGGACGGGGTGGCGGCGGTCGAGATCGCCGCGGCCGCCCGCCAGTCCGCGGCCACCGGCCAGGCCGTCACCGTCCATGCCCCGGCTCCGCGCACGCTCCCGGAAGGAGACGCCCGGTGAAGGTAGCCCTTCTCTCCTGCGCCCACGTCCACGCCGCCACCTACCTGCGGTTGCTGCGCGACCGCGACGACATCGAACTCGTCGTGACCGACCCGGAGGCCGATCCGGGCGACCCCACCCGCGGCAAGACACTGGCCGACGAACTCGGCGTCACCTACCGGGCGGACTACGAGGCGGCCCTCGCCGAGCGCCCGCAGGCCGTCATCGTCACCAGTGAGAACGCCCGCCACCGTGCTCTCGTCGAGCAAGCCGCCGCGGCCGGCGCTCACATCCTCTGCGAGAAACCCCTCGCCACCGCGGAGGACGACGCACGCGCCATGATCGACGCCTGCGAACGGGCGGGCGTGAGCCTCATGACCGCCTACCCCGTGCGCTTCCACCCCGCCTTCGCAGCCCTCCGGCAGGCTGTCTCCGACGGCACCACCGGCCCCCTGCTGAGCGTCCACGGGGTCAACAACTCCGCGCCGCCGGCCCTGGAACGCCCTTGGTTCGCGGACCGCGTCCTCTCCGGAGGCGGCGCGATCATCGACCACACCGTGCACATCGCAGACCTCGTCGACGTCCTCCTCGACGGTGAAGAGCCCACGTGCGTCTATGCCGTTGCCGACAGCCACCAGGCAGAGGGAGAGGTGGAGACCGCCGGCCTGCTCACTCTGACCTACCCGCGCGGCCTCGTCGCCACCATCGACTGCAGCTGGAGCCACCCCGCCACCCATCCCACGTGGGGCGGCCTCACCCTCACCTGCGTCGGCGAGCGCGCCCTCGTCGAGTTCGACGCCTTCCCGCCGCTCCTCACCGGCTACGACACACCGCGCGCCACACACCGCTGGGAACCCGGCGCCATCGACCTCGACGCCGCCATGCTCGACAGCTTCCTCACCGCCGCCCGCACCGGGCAACGCGCCCACCCCGACGGCCACGCGGGACTGCGAACCCTGCGCATCGTCAGCGCCGCCTACGTCTCACTCCGCACCGGCCGACCCGCGCCTCTCCCCACCCCGTGATCTCCCGTCGCCGGTTGATGCGTACGGGTGTGACAACGTCCGAAGTGTTCGAGCAGGCCTTTGAACTGCCCGGGTTCGGATCAGGCGAAGCGGCCGCGAGCATCACCGCTTCTCGTAGGGATTCTCGGGCTGCTCGACCTGCCTGACATCGGTGGCCGCGAGTACGGGTGGCCACGCCTCCTCGGAGCCGAGCCTGCCCTCCGGGACCCACGTGCCGGTGACGGACACCCAGCTGTCGACGGCTGGAGCGTCGGCCTGGCGGACCTCGATCCTGTCCGGTCGTGCGTCGGCGGCGCAGCAGGAGATGAGCAGCCGGGTCAGATACCAGGTGCCGTCGTCGTCCTTGGTGACGAACCCGGTCATCCGGATCGTGCGGCCCTTCATCGTCCGGCCACTGTCGTAGAGGGCGCGGGAGGTGAACTCGCCGAGCGTGAGGTCGACCGGGTCGCCCTTGGGCAGGGCGGGGAAGCTACCGATGCCCTGAGCGGCGTACCTGCCCGCCTCCCGCTCGGCGCTGTACGAGCCGAGGGCGGGCGGTGGGAAGAGCAGCAAAGTCGTCGCGGGGACCGCGAGCAGCCAGGCCACGCGAGGGCTGCGGCTGTGGTCGTGCCCGTCGTCACCCTGTGCGTGTTCGTCATACTCGTGCTCGTGCCGGGCTTCTTCGGGGACCGACCTGCCGGCGGCGATCGCACTCGCGACCCCCAGCACCAGCAGCAGCACACCCGACGCGATCAGATACGGCCGCAGCCCCGGCTGTACGTACCGCAGGTACAGCTCGGTGAACAACGAGATCCGCAGCACCGCCGCCGCGCAGAGGACCAGGACCAGCGCCGGACCGTACCGCCTCACAGCGACCACCACCCCACCAGCACGCTGCTCACCACGGCGACGACCCACGTCATCGCCGAGAACCTGACCGCGAAGGCCCGCCCGAACGTCCCCGCCTGCAACGCGATCAGCTTCAGGTCCACCATCGGTCCCACCACCATGAACGCCAGCCGCGCCGTCGGCGGGAACCCGGTCAGCGATGCGGCGACGAACGCGTCCGCCTCACTGCACACGCACAGCACCACCGCGAGAACGGCGAGCAGCAGCACCGACAGCCAGGCCGAACCGGTGAACACGTCCAGCACTGATGTCGGTACGGCGATGTTGAAGGTCGCCGCGGCCGCCGCGCCGACCACCAGGAATCCTCCGGCGTGCAGGAAGTCGTGCTGCAACCCGGCCCGGAAGTCGCCCCAGCGCCCGCCGCCCGGCGGCGACTTGGACGCCGTACGGCTCCGTTGTGGCAGCCACTCCTCGCGACCGAACCGGACCCACAGCCAGCCCATGACGACGGCGGTGGCCAGGGAGGCGAGGAGGCGGGCCAGGACCATCGCCGGGGTGCCGGGGAAGGCTATGGAGGTCGCGACCAGGACCACCGGGTTGATCGCGGGCGCGGAGAGCAGGAAGGCGAGGGCGGCGGCCGGGGCGACCCCGCGCCGCATCAGGCTGTCCGCCACCGGCACGGACGCGCACTCGCACCCCGGCAGCACGACGCCGGCCGCGCCGGCGACGGGCACAGCGAGCGCCTCATTGCGGGGCAGGAGACGGGTGAAGACCCGCTCGGGCACGAAGGCGCCGATCGCCGCCGACACCAGAGTGCCGAGCATCAGGAACGGCACGCCCTGGACGACCACCGCCGTGAAGACCGTCCACCAGGCCGCCACCGGCGGGGTATAGAGGTCGAGGGCAAGCAGCGGACCGAGGACCGAGCCGACCGTGACAATGGCGATCAGGGCGACGCCGCCCAGCACGAGGTGGACGAGGGCGCGGACTGCCAACCATATTCCGTCGGCCAGTCCCCGCAGCTTCTCCTGGCTCTCCTGACTCACTGTGCCTGTTGCTCCCCGCCTCGCACCACGGTGTTCGGATCGCGCCACGGTAGCGCCCGCGGGGGGCCGGCGATGATCGCTGTGCCCCGGCCTGCGAGAACCTGTGCACTCAGTCCGGTACCAGGCCACCGGTGAGGTTGAGTTCGGTGGCTGTCATCGTGCGGGCCCAGCCGGAGGCCGCGAAGACGGCGGCATTGGCGACGTCGTCGTAGGCCGGGCGCTCGGTCAGGAGCGCGCCCTCGTCGGCCCGGTTCCCCTCACCGGGTGCGGGAGAGCCGGGTGAGAGGAGCCAGGTGACGCGGACACCCTGCGGACCGAGTTCCGCCGCGAGTTGCCGGCACACGCCTGTGAGGGCGGACCAGGCGATGTGTGATCCGCCCAGATCGGGGATGGTCTCGCGGCCGCCGGCCATGACAAGGAAGACGCCGCTTCCGCGGCGGACCATGTGCCGGGCTGCCGCGGTGGCTGTGACGAGGGTGGTCGTCACCGCCTTCATGACCGGGCGGAGCGCGTCGGCGACGGCCATGTCGAGAAGCGGGGTCCCCTGGATGTCGTCGTTGGACGTGGCGTTGAAGCAGATGTCGATGCCGTTGCCGGCGGCCGCAACGGCATCGGCGTGGCGGTCGACGGCGTCCCGGTCCGTCGCGTCCAGCTGTGCGACGTGGGCGATGCCGCCTTCGTCCCGGATGCGCCGCGCGACGTCTTCGAGGCGCGGCACGGTGCGGCCGGTGAGGTGGACCGCGGCGCCCTCACGCGCGAAGGCGCGAGCGACAGCCGTCCCCACCGCTCCGGAACCGCCATGCACGATCGCTGTCTTCCTGGCCAGTAGCACGGTGTTCTCCTCGGCGCGGGTGCTGACGGCTGGACAGAGAGTGGATGCTCGGCTCACTGACCGCGCCGCTCTCCGCCTGAAGATACTGATGCGCGCGGTTCAGGCGGTGGCGCCGGGGCCGGGCGGGATGTGCACGGTCATGATCAGGTGGCAGGTCTCGGTGCCGGAACCGCGGTAGGTGTGGGCGGTGTCGCCGTCGAAGGCGGCGGTCTGTCCCGCTTCGACGGGGTGTTCGGTGCCGTCGACGATCAGTGTCATGCGGCCGGCGGTGACGCTGACGGTCTCCACGACGCCGGCCTGGTGCGGGTGACTGGGGTATTCCTCGCCCGGTTCCAGTTTCCAGCGCCAGACCTCGACGGGAGCGGGTCCCGAGGTGGTCAGCATCAGCCGGGCCTCGCTGCCCTGCTCCCCGGCCCACAGCGGCATGACGCTGTCGGCGGACACCACCCGCACACGGCCTTCGGGGGGTCCTTCCATCAGGGCGGACACCGAGATGCCGAGGGTGTCGGCGAGTCGGACGAGGGTGGCGAAGTTCGGGTTGCCCTGGGCTTTCTCCAGGGCGACCAGGGCGCCTTTGCTGACCTTGGCGCGCCGGCCCAGCTCGTCCAGGGACAGGCCCGCACGGGTGCGGGCGGATCTGACGTTGTGCGCGAGCGTACGCAGGGCCGCCTCTGCCTCGGGCACCTGATCACCGTCCTTGCGTGGAGCACTGGAATGGACCGTCCGGTCGTTTGATTGACACAGGGCGGTCGTTTCATTGTACGGTCGAGTCGTTCTGCTGGGGAATCGAGTGAGTAGCGTTTGATTCTCCGCGCCCATGCACGCAGGGAGCCCCCGCATGTTCATCCACCCCTGGGACGCCGCCCTGGACGACGCCGAATGGCAGGCCTGGATCGCCGACGGCCACGACTTCGGCCAGCTCAGCGTCAACGGCCTGCCCGGCCAGGCGCCTCTCGTCGTCCCCACCCACTTCACCACCCACGGCGGCCGGCTGCTGATCCACCTCGCTCGCCCCAATCCGGTGTGGACGGCGATCGAGCACGATGCCGACGTCACCTTCACCGTCATCGGCGACTACGCCTTCGTGCCCGGCCCCTGGCGGGCCAAGCCCGGCATCCCGCCCTCCGACGGCGTGCCCACCAGCTACTACGCGGCCGTCCAGTTCACCTGCCGCGCCCGCATCATCGACGACCCCGAGGCCAAGGCAGAGCTGCTGCGCCGTCAGATGGCTCACTTCCAGCCCGGCGGCGACCACGCCCCCATCGATGCCGGCCGGCCGCCCTACGGACGCATGCTCTCCGGCATCCGCGGACTGGAGCTCGACGTGATCGACGTCCGCGCCAAGTTCAAGTACGACGACCACAAGTCCGTCGAGCACCGCACAGCCGTCGCCGATCGGCTCACCGAGCGTGGGCAGGGGCTGGACGTGCCCACCGCGCGGCAACAACGGCGCCGTCTGGCCCGCATCGGCCCCTGGACGCCCTGAACGTTCCCTCCCGGCACCCGCACGAGACAGGATCTCCCGCACGCATGACCGTGTTCCGCATCAGCACCGCCGTCGCAGACGCCTTCCCCGACACCCTCATCGCCCTGGTCACCACCGGCGGCCTGCGCGGCCACGAACCCTGGCCCGACACCACCGCCGCTCTCGAGGACCTGGAGCAGCAGCTCGCCGACGGCACCTGGCAGCCCGCCGACGAGACCGACCCTCGCATCGAGGCGTGGCACACCGCCTACCGCTCCTTCGGCACCAATCCCCGCCGCATCCGTCCGAGCGTCGACGCCCTCGGCCGCCGCATGACCAAGAAGGGCACCCTGCCGCGGATCAACCCGGCCGTGGACTCCTACAACTCCGTCTCCGTCCGGCACGGTCTGCCCGCCGGCGCCTTCGATCTCGGTCACGTCGCCGGCGAGGTCACCATTCGTCTCGCCGACGGCAGCGAGGAGTTCACCCCTCTCGGCGAGCCCGGCACCGTGGAGAACCCCAAGCCAGGCGAGATCATCTACGCCGACGACACCGGTGTGCTGACCCGCCACTGGAACCACCGCGACGCCCACCGCACCCGCGTCACCGAGGACTCCACCCACGTCGCCTTCGTCCTGGAGACCCTCCACGCCGTCCGCGACGGCGACCTGCTCAAGACCGCCGCGGAGCAGTTGCAGGGCCTGCTCGCCCCGCACGCCGAACAGACCGCCGTGCACTACCTGAGTTGCGGCAACCCCGCCGCGGACGTCTGAGCGGAGCGGTTAGAGTCCGGGAACAACGTGACGAAGGGGCGAGCCGTGGCCAAGATCAACATCAGCCTCGATGCCGAGCTGGTCGTGGAGGTGATGGTCCTGGCCGGGGTGGGGTCCCCGCAGGACGCCGTCGAAGTGGTCGTGCGCGACTACATCGCCCGCAGTCACCGCACGGAGACGCGCGTCGAGTACAGGGACGAGAATCTGCGCGAGATCGACGCGAAGCCGCAGGAGCCGCAGGGCTGACGCGCGTACGGGGCGCCATCCCTTCGGATGGCGCCCCGCCTCGTGTCCGCCCGACGGTCAGTCGGTCAGTCGGCCGGCGTCAGTGCGACCTCGGCGCTGCCCGAGAGGGACGGCAGTCCCTCGGGGGGAGTGTCCCGGTAGGTGGCGTTGAAGACCGCCTTCAGGTTGTCGGCGCCGGCGTGACCGCCGTCCACGAAGGTCTTGAACGACCCGGAGCATCCGCTGCTCGAGGACAGCGGGTGCCCGTGGGTGTCGTGACCGAGGATGAACGAGACGGTGACCTTGGAGCAGTCCACCGGCTGGTCGTCGGTGACGGTGACCTCCCAGGTGACCGTGTCACCCCAGTGGAACGGCGTGCCGCCGTGCGGGGCGGGGTCGGTCGTGAGCGAGACGACCGGCGCCTTGTTGCCGACCACCACCGGAACCGACGCGGAGGCCGAGCGGCCGGTGCTGTCGGTGACCTTCAGCGTGGCGTCGAAGACGGCGTTCTCGGTGAACGTGTGCTTCGGGTTCGCCTCCCGGGAGTCCACGGTGCCGTCCGCGTCGAAGTCCCAGGCGTAGCTGAGGGCGTCACCGTCGGCGTCCTTCGTGCCGGCGCTGGAGAACTGGACCGTCAGCGGGCTGGTCCCGTTGGTCACATCCGCGGCTGCCTTGGGCTCCGGGGTGCGGTTGCCGCGGGTGAAGTCGATGCGGGAGAGCTGGGCCTCGGGCAGCTCCGCGAAGTAGCCGGTGCCGTACTCGAGGACGTACAGCGCGCCGTCCGGGCCGAACTCGGCGTCGATCGGGCCGTCGGTGGTGATCGAGGGGATCGCGTCCTCGATCTTCCGGACCTCGTTCCGCTTGCCGAGGGTGATGGCCTTCATCTGGTCGCGGGTCCACTCGTAGAAGAGCGGCTTGCCGTCGAAGTACGCGGGCCAGCGGTTCTCGGCCTTGTTGCGCTTGTCGTAGCGGTACGCCGGGCCGCCCATGGGGCCGATGCCGCCCGTGCCGAGCTCCGGGAACTCCTCGGAGGCGCCGTAGCCGTAGACGATCTCCGCGTCGGTGACCGGAGGCAGCTTGCTCAGGCCGGTGTTGTGCCGGGAGTCGTTGACCGGCTTGGCGCAGTCGAACGCGCCGCTCGACTTCTGGGTGGCGAAGTCGTAGTCCTGGTACGGCATGTCCTGGGTCACGCAGAACGGCCAGCCGTAGTTGGCGGGGCGGTCGATGACCATCCAGCGGCCGTGGCCGGCGGGGCCCCGGTCGGGGTTCGGCTTGTCGGCGTCGGGCGAGTAGTCGGCGACGTAGAGCTCGCCGGTCCTGTCGTCCACCGAGAAGCGGAACGGGTTGCGCAGACCCATGGCGTAGATCTCGGGGCGGGTCTTCGGGGTGCCCGGGGCGAAGAGGTTGCCGTCCGGTACCGCGTAGCTGCCGTCGCGCTTGACCTTGATGCGCAGGACCTTGCCGCGCAGGTCGTTGCTGTTGCCCGAGGTGCGCCGCGCGTCGTAGGCCGGGTTTCGGTCGGCGCGGTCGTCGAGGGGGGCGTAGCCGTCGGAGGCGAACGGGTTGGAGTCGTCCCCGGTGGACAGGAACAGGTTGCCCTTGTGATCGAAGTCGATCTTGCCGCCGACGTGGCAGCAGATGCCGCGGTCGGCCGGGACGTCGAGGATCTTCTGCTCGCTGCCGAAGTCGAGCTTGTTGCCCTCGAGTTTGAACCGGGAGAGCCGGGTGACGCCCTTGTACTTGGCGAAGTCCTCGGGCGTGCCGAACTCCGGTGCGTCGCCTTCGTTGACGCCCGGGGTGGCCGGGTCGTCCATCGGGGTGTCCAGGCGGGGCGAGTAGTAGAGGTAGACCCAGTTGTTCTTGCGGAAGTCGGGATCGACGGCGATGCCCTGCACGCCCTCCTCGTCGTGCTGGTAGAGGCCGGCGGGGCTCTTCTTCATGTCGGCGGCGAGGAAGTTGACGCCGCTCCTGGGGTCGTGGATCCGGACCTCGCCGGTGCGTGCGGTGTGCAGTACGCGGCGGTCGGGCAGGACGGCGAGGGCCATGGGCTCGCCCGGGCGGTCGTTGAGGGTGACCTTCTGGAAGTCCGACGCGGCCGGCGGGGCCGGCTCTGATTTCGCTGCTTGGGCCGGGGACAGCGGCAGAAGCCCGATGGCCCCGGCCAGCGCTGTCGCCCCCACAAAGGTGACGATCCGTCTGTTGCGCACTCAGAACTCCTCTGGTCTGCTTGGCGGCTGCATGAAGAGAGGGGGCTTGGCCCCCGGCCCCACCAGCTGGTCGCTGCAGAGTGAAGTGGGTGAAAACCCGTGCGAAGTGAGTCAGTTGGACGCTAGAGCGCCCACTTTCGACTCGTCAAGGACAAAGTTTCAACTTTTTCGGGGAAAGACTGCCGCGGGCGCCAGGGCGCTCGTGGCCTTTCCGGGCACGCCTGAGAAACCGGCCCCGCCCCGCGCCAAAGCGCCGGGCGGGCCGGGCCTATGACGTTCCGTCAGCGCCGGGCGCGCAGCGCCGCCAGGTTGTCGTAGCCGATCCGGGCGAATTCGAGGGACTGCCCGGGGACGGTGGAGCTGGGTGCGTTGTCCTGCTCCACCATCGGGTTGTGGTAGTTCTTCGCTCCCACACGGGTGAAGAAGGTGCGGTAGTCGATGTCGCCGGTGCCGAACGGGACCATGTCGTAGCCCATGCCGTTGGAGGTGTTGACGGTGCCGTCCTTGGCGTGGAACAGCGGGTAGCGCTTGTTGTGGCGGGCGACGAGGGCGGCCGGGTCGAAGACGTTCTCCCGCTGGCTGCCGTCGTGGGCGGTGTAGGTGTGGAACTTGTACTGGGCCACGTGCGCCCAGAAGATGTCCATCTCCAGCCACACCGCCTTCGGGTCGGTGACCTTCAGGAAGTACTCCAGCTTGCGGATGCCGGAGCTGCGGGTGGGCCGCCCCTGGTCGTCCAGCGGGCCGCCGTCCAGCAGGAAGCCGTAGGCCGCGTCGTGGTTGTGGGTGTACAGCTTGATGCCCTCCCGGCGGGCGATCTCCCCGAGGGTGTTCCACTTGTCGGCGGCGACGTCCCAGTCGGCCCGGTAGGAGCTGCCGGTGGGGTCACCGCCGGTGCCCATGTGGGCCATGCCGAGGATGTTGGCGATCTCCAGGTGCTTCTTGAAGGTGTCCAGGTCCGCCGTGGTCAGCGGCCAGGACGGCGGGATGAAACCGTGGTTGCCCTGAGCCCGCAGGCCGTACTCGTCGAGCCAGGAGCGCAGGAGCTTCGCGCCCTGCACCGACTCCAGGTTCGCCCCGCCGGGCGCGTTGGCGTGCTGGCCGTAGCCGGCGAACTCGACCTGCCGGTACCCGAAGCGCGACAGCTGCTTGAAGACCTCGCGGAAGCCGGAGGGCAGGTCGCTCGAGAGCGGGTCACGGCCGATGGCGTCGCGGACGGTGTACAGGATGATGCCGCGCTTGTGCGGCGGGACCAGAGCGGAACGGCCTCTGTCCTCACGGGCGGCTTCCGCCTCACCCTGCGCCAGCGCGGGCCCGGCACCGAACACCGGGACGGCGATCGCCCCGGCTGCGGCGGCGGTGCACGTGCTGAGGAAACGGCGGCGGCTGACACCGAGCGTGCGGCGCAGTGCGTCGCCGGCGACTGCTTCGTCGTCGAACGCGGTCACAGTGGTTCTTCCTTTCGTCGTCTTCGTCGTCACAGAGCTGCGGGCGCCTGCGACCGCCGTCTCGGCGGAGGCCGGCGAGCCACAGCAGCAAGGACTTCACATCGGTGGCCGCGACGCGGCCGGATACTGCGCGCGGGGGGTGGGGCACAGGACGAGCGGACCTTCGTCACGCTCGTGGGGGCGGCGGTGACTGCCAGGAAGAGCTGAACGGTCAGGGGGAACGGCGGCGAGCCGACACGTCGGGCACGCGAGAGGCCCGTGGCGGGCGCGGCATCACTCGGCTGTCGTTGGAGGACGGTGGGCGGGGGTTCGGCGCCTCCCCGCCCACCGCCGGAACAGGGGCGCCGACTGCGCCCCGGCCGAGGAGGGCGGTTGCGCCGGCGGCGCGGGGGTCACGGCGGCGGGGGCACCGGTGAGGAGGGCGGGATCCCTGGGGCTCCTGGACCTGCGCTGTGCACGGATGTCCTCCCTGAGCCGGTCGAACCAGTGGCGTGCCGTGCAGCGGAGAGCGCCGTCAGTCCCGAACCACTGTGTGGCGCCTGTGCACGAAAAGGGACCGTAGCCCGGTTCGTCCGTGACGGAAAGACCTTGTGCACCAATGAAGTTGAACTTTTTCCCTGCCCAGGACAAAGACGGTGTCCGGGCAGGCCGGGACCGGGGACCGGCGCTGGTGCCGGTCCCCGTGGTGGTACGCCTTCAGGCCGCGCAGTGCCTCGCAGTGCCTCCGGGGCCTACGGACCGGTGAACAGGGCGAGGCTGCGCGACAGTTCGGGATCGGTTGTCCTCAGGCGGGGATCGGTGTGTAGACGGAGTTCTTCTCGGCGCTCTCCTCCACCGCCGCCAGCACGCGCTGCACCTGCAGCCCGTCGGCGAACGACGGCATCGGATCCGTACCCGACGCGATGGCCTCGACCAGGTCACGGGCCTGGTGCACGAAGGTGTGCTCGTAGCCGAGACCGTGGCCCGGCGGCCACCACGCCTCCAGATAGGGGTGATCGGGTTCGGTGACCAGGATGCGGCGGAATCCGGCGTGCGTGCCCGGTTCCGTACCGTCGTAGTACGACAGCTCGTTGAGCCGCTCCAGGTCGAAGGCGAGGGAACCGTGCTCGCCGTTGACCTCCAGCCGCAGGGCGTTCTTGCGCCCCGAGGCCATCCGGGTCGCCTCGAACGTGGCGAGCGCCCCCGAGGCGAGCCGGCCGGTGAAGACGGCGGCGTCGTCGACCGTGACCGGCCCGCGCCGGGTGCCGCCGGCAGCGGACAGTCCGGCGGAGGGACCGTCGAGGCAGGGGCGTTCGTCGACGAAGGTCTCCATCTGGGCGGAGACCCCGACCAGCAGCTCACCGGCCAGGTACTGCGCGAGGTCGACGATGTGCGCGCCGAGGTCGCCGAGCGCGCCCGATCCCGCGTGCTCCCGCTGCAATCGCCAGGTCAGCGGGAAGTCGGGGTCGACCAGCCAATCCTGAAGGTACGTCACGCGCACATGGCGCAGCGTGCCTAGCCTGCCGGCGGCGATGAGCCGACGTGCGTGGGTGAGGGCGGGCACACGCCGGTAGTTGAAGCCCACCATCGCCACCTGCCCGCGTTCGCGAGCGGCTTCGGCGGCCCTCACCATGGCCTCCGCCTCGGCGACCGAATTGGCGAGGGGCTTCTCGCACAATACGTGCTTGCCCGCCTCCAGTGCCGCTATCGCGATCTCCGCATGGGTGTCGCCCGGGGTGCAGATGTCGACCAGGTGCACGTCGTCGCGGGCCAGGAGGGCGCGCCAGTCGGTCTCCGCCGCGGCCCAGCCGTACTTGCCGGCGGCGGCGCGCACGGCGTGGGCGTCCCGTCCGGCGATCACGGCCGGCACGGGCCGCAGCGGCAGGTCGAACGCGTGTCCGACGGTGCGCCATCCTTGTGAGTGGGCGGCGCCCATGAAGGCGTAGCCGACCATGCCCACACCGAGTGCCGGCGGCACCGTCCGGTTGTCCCTCTGTTCCATACGGATTCCTCCTCGTCGGAGTGTCAGTGACTCATCGCTGTCGTCGTGGGACGCGGGGCCCGGACCGGTCAGACGAAGCCGGTCGGCAGGTACTGGTCGACGTTGTCCTCGGTGACGACGGCCGAGTAGAGGGTCAGGGAGGTCGGGATCTCCATCTCGGCCATGCCGCTGACGCCCTTGCCCTGACCGAGGGCGCGGGCGAGGTCGATCGCGGAGGCGGCCATCGTCGGCGGGTACAGGACGGTGGCCTTGAGCACGCTGTTGCCGCCCTTGATGGCGTCCATGGCGGACTTGGCGCCCGCGCCGCCGACCATCAGGAAGTCGTCACGGCCGGCCTGCTCGATGGCCCTGAGGGCCCCCACGCCCTGGTCGTCGTCGTGGTTCCACAGTGCGTCGAAGTCACGCTGTGCCTGGAGGAGTTGGGCCATCTTGGCCTGGCCCGACTCGACGGTGAAGTCGGCGGCCTGGCGGGCCACCTTCTTGATGTTCGGGTAGTTCTTCAGGGCGTCGTCGAAGCCCTGGGTGCGCTGCTGGGTGAGTTCCAGGTTGTCCAGCCCGGCGAGTTCGACGACCTTGGCGTTCGGCTTGTCCTTGAGCTGTTCGCCGATGTAGTGACCGGCGTTCAGGCCCATGCCGTAGTTGTCGCCGCCGATCCAGCAGCGGTACGCCTGCGGGGTGTTGAAGATCCGGTCGAGGTTGACCACGGGGATCCCGGCCCGCATCGCCTTCAGACCGACCTGGGTGAGCGCCTTGCCGTCGGCCGGCAGGATCACCAGCACGTCGACCTTCTTGTTGATCAGGGTCTCGATCTGGCCGATCTGCTGGGCGGTGTCGTTGGAGCCCTCGGTGATCTCCAGCGTGACGTCGGAGTACTTCTCCGCGCGCTTCTTGGCGTTGTCGTTGATGGCGTTGAGCCAGCCGTGGTCGGCCTGCGGTCCGGCGAAGCCGATGGTGACCTGTTTGCCGGGCTTGTCGTCAGCGACCGGGGCGTTGTTCGCCGCCTGTTCCTGGCCGCTGGGCTCGTTGCTGGTGCAGGCCGTCAGCAGCGCGCCGGCGGAGACGGCCGCGGTGCCGAACAGCAGCGATCTGCGGCTGGTGGCGGGGGTTCTTGCCATGGCGGAGGGACCCTTCGACTGGGCGGTGAGTGGGAGAGGAACGGGTGCCGGACGGCGGTGTCGGTCCCGCTGTCCGGCGGTGGGATCGACGGCCTTCACGGGTACCGACGTGCGGCGGTGACGTCGACGGCCTCAGGTGCCGCCGTGCGGTGAGCGGCGCTGGACCAGGACGGCGGCGACGATGATGGCGCCCTTCGCGATCTGCTGGACCGCGGTCTCGAGGTTGTTCAGGGCGAAGATGTTGGTGATCGTGGTGAAGACCAGGACGCCGAGGACCGAGCCGACGATGGTGCCGCGGCCCCCGGTGAGCAGGGTCCCGCCGATGATCGCGGCGGCGATGGCGTCGAGTTCGTAGAGATTGCCGTTGGTGTTCTGGCCGGAGCCGGACAGCACGATCAGCATGAACGCGGCGATGCCGCAGCACAGGCCGGACAGCAGGTACAGGTACAGGCGCTGGCGGCGGACGTCGATGCCCGCGAGGCGAGCCGCTTCGGCGTTGCCGCCGATGGCGACGGTGCGGCGGCCGAAGGTGGTGCGGTTGAGCACCAGCCAGCCGATCACGGTGACCGCGGCGAACACCAGCACCAGGGGCGGGATGCCGAGGATGTAGGCGTCACGGACACCGAGGTCGAGCACCGACTCGACGGTGACGATCTGGGTGCTGCCGTCGGTGATCTGGAGCGCCAGGCCCCGGGCGGAGGCGAGCATGGCCAGGGTCGCGATGAACGGCACCATCCTGCCGTAGGCGATCAGCACGCCGTTGACGAGGCCGCAGCCGACGCCGACGGCGACGGCGGTGAAGAGGATGCCGGCGAAGCCGAACTCCTGTGTGGCCACGGTCGTCGCCCATACGGAGGCGAGCGCCACGATCGCACCGACCGACAGGTCGATGCCGCCGGAGGTGATGACGAAGGTCATGCCGACGGTGACGACACCGATCACGGATGCCTGGGTGAGGATGAGCTGCAGGTTGCTCGTCGCCAGGAACTCGTCGGGTGCGGTGATGCCGCCGACGGCGACGAGTACGGCGAGGACGCCGAGCAACGACAGGCTGCGCACGTCCCACCGCAGGGCGAGGGCTCGGCGCGGACCTTCTTTGTCCGCCGGGGGTTCGGCGTCGGACAGCGGCACTTCGTCGTGCGCCGCGGTGGCCGGCTGCGTCATGTCGGGCTCCCTTCCATCACAAGATCGAGTACGCGGTGCTCGTCGAGCTCACGGGCGTCCGCGGTGTGCACGACGCTGCCTTCGCGGAGCACCAGCACCCGGTCGGCGAGCCCGAGGACCTCGGGCACCTCGCTGGACACGAGAAGGACGGCCAGGCCCTCGTCGGCCAGCCGGCGCATCACCGCGTAGAGCTCGGCGCGGGCGCCGATGTCGACGCCCCGGGTCGGCTCGTCCAGGAGCAGCACCTTGCAGCCGCGCAGCAGCCAGCGCGCGAGCACCGCCTTCTGCTGGTTGCCGCCGGACAGCGTCCTGATCGCGGCATCGGGGTTGTCGGGCCGCAACGACAGTTCCCGAACCGCCTGGTGAGCCGCGGCCCGCTCGGCGCGCCGGTCGAGCCAGCCGGCGCGGGCGAACCGGGGCAGGGTGGAGATGGTGACGTTGCTGCTGACGGACTCCAGCATCAGCAGGCCCTGCGCCTTGCGTTCCTCGGGCGCGAGTCCGATGCCGGCGCGGACGGCGGCGCGGACACTGCCGGGCGGCAGCGGGATGCCGTCGACGAGGACCCGGCCGCCGTCGGCCCTGCGCGCCCCGTAGATCGTCTCCAGGATCTCGCTGCGTCCGGACCCGACGAGCCCCGCCAGGCCGACGATCTCACCGGGCCGCAGCTCGAGGTCGACGGGCGCGAACTCCCCTTGCCGGGTCAGCCCTTCGACGGTCAGCACCGGTTGCCTGCCGGCGGCGAATCCCGCCCGGGGGCGCTCGGGGAAGACGTACTCGACGTTCCGCCCGGTCATCAGGGCCACGATCTCGTGGGTCGGGGTCGACTCCGCGGGCAGACCGCCGGCGACGGCCCGGCCGTCCTTCAGGACCGTGACCCGGTCGCCGATGCGCCGGATCTCCTCGAGGCGGTGGGAGATGTAGACGACGGCGACCCCGTCGTCCGTCAGGTCGCTCACGATCCGGAAGAGGTTTTCGACCTCGTCGGGGTCGAGCGCGGCGGACGGCTCGTCCATCACGATCAACCGCACCTCGTGGGAGAGCGCGCGGGCCATGGAGACGATCTGCTGCTGTGCGGCGGACAGTTCGCCGACGAGCCGCGCCGGATCGATCTCCGAGTGCCCGAGGCGCTGAAGCAACTCCGCGGTGGCCGTCCGGGCGGCGGAGCCGCGCACGACGAATCCGGCCGCCGTGGGTTCGTGCCCGAGGAAGACGTTCTCCGCGACGGACAGCCCCTCGATCAGGTCGAGTTCCTGGTAGATGGTGGCGATGCCCAGGCGCATGGCGGCGATCGGCGACCCCAGGGTCACGGGCTCACCGCGCCAGGTGATCTCGCCACCGTCGGGCTGGTGGGCTCCGGCGAGCACTTTGATCAGCGTGGATTTGCCGGCGCCGTTCTGGCCGAGCAGGCAATGCACTTCCCCGGCCTGGACCTCGAGGTCCACACCGTCCAGGGCGCGGACGCCCGGGAACGACTTGGTGATACCGGACATGGTGAGCAGGGGTGGTTCTGGTGCCATGAGGAATCCCCTCGGCGGGTGCGGGCCGTGGCGGGCAGGGCTGGACAGGGTGGTTCGGGTGAGTCTGGGCAGCTCTGGGGGAGCCCCTGGCGTCGTGTGCGCCGGGGCGTTCGGGGTGGTGCGTGGTGAGGGTGCGGTGGCGTGTCGTGAGGGGCCGGAGCTCGCGCCCTGCGGGGTCAGGCCGGTGAGAACACGTGGTCGCTGATGAGGCGGGCCGCGCCGATGGCTCCGGCGGCCGGTCCCAACTCCCCCAGCACGATGGGCAGGTTGCCCGTGGCCAGCGGCAACGACTGCCGGTACACCTGGGTCCGGACACTGGCCAGTAGCGTGTGCCCGAGCCCGGTCACTCCCCCGCCGATCACCACCAGCCCCGGATTGAAGAAGCTCACGAGTCCGGCGATGACCTGGCCCAGGCGCCGGCCGCCCTCCCGGATGAGCTCCAGGGCCACCACGTCGCCCGTCGCCGCGGCGGCCGACACGTCGGCGGCCGTCAGACGCCCGGCCGTTTCCAGCCTGACGGCGAGATCCACCGACCGGCCCGCACGCGCGGCCTCCTCCGCGTCGCGGGCCAGCGCGGCACCGCTGAAGTGGGCTTCCAGGCAGCCCCGGTTGCCGCAGGCGCAGGGGCGGCCGTCGGGCACGGCCTGGATGTGCCCGATGTCGCCCGCGCTGCCCGTGGTCCCCCGGTAGACCTCACCGCCGACCACGATGCCGCAGCCGATGCCGGTGCCGATCTTGATGCACAGGAAGTCGGCGACGGAGCGGGCCACGCCCGCGTGCTGCTCCCCCACCGCCATCAGGTTCACGTCGTTGTCGACCATGACCGGACAGCCCAGTTCCTGACTGAGTGCCTCCCGCACGGGGAAGCCGTCCCAGCCGGGCATGATCGGAGGCGCGACCGGCACGCCCTCCGGGAAGCGGACCGGTCCCGGAACTCCGATCCCGGCGCCGTCGAAGCCCTCGGCGACGCCGGACGCCCTGAGCTTGGCGGCCATCGACAGCACCTGCTCGAAGACGGCGACCGGTCCCTCCCGGACGTCCATCGGATGGTTCAGATGTCCCAGGACCTCCAACTCCGCATTGGTGACGGCGACATCGACCGAGGTGGCACCGATGTCGACACCGAGGAAACGCAGCGTCGGCGCGAGCCGGACGTTGTGCGAGCGCCGGCCGCCCCGTGAGGGTGCGAGTCCGTCCGCGACGACCAGGCCGGTCTCCGTCAGCCGGTCCACCTCGACGGCCAGTTTCGAGCGGGACAGGTCCACCTGGTCGCCCAGCTGGGCACGGGAGTTGGGGCCGCTGTCACGCAGCAGGCGAAGCAGCCGCGCCTGATGCGCGTTCTCCGGTCGAGCGGTCATGCGTCTCACGAGCCCTCTCCCCTCCCCTCGCCTGCGGCTCGGGAACCCAGGCGCCTGTCTCCGTGGCCGCGTCGTCAGGCTTTCGGTGAGGAACGTAGCAGCGATTTTCCTGACGGGGAAGAACTTCAGCACGATCCGCGCCTTCTTTTTCCACTCACAGGACAAAGCGGAATGGGAGGCCACGGCCGGCGCGGGGACAAGAGCGAGGAAGGGTTGAGTAAGCGCACCGCTCCGGATGAGTACGACCGCTCAGGCGACCGGGGAGTCGGAGCAGCGAGGGTGACCGCGAGGGTTTCGTCCTCGTCGAAAGGGCTGTCCGTTGCTGCTGAGCCGTGCTGCCGCCGCCGTCGTTTCCGTCTGCGGACGGCTGACCGTCACCTGTGACGCCGACCTGCCCTTCCCCGCCGGCTGCATCTTCGCCGCGAACCACGACTCGCTCGCCGACCCCCCGCTGGTGGTGGCTGCTCTCCGGACCTTGGAGGTCGAGCCGGTCGTCATGGCCACTGCTGGGCTCTGGCGGACGCCCGTGCTCGGCAGGGCACTGGAACAGGAGGGGCACATCCCGGTCCACCGGGGTACGGCCCGGGCAGCCCAGGCCCTGGATGCCGCGGCGGAAGCGCTCGCCTCCGGGCGCCACGTGCTGATCTACGGGGAGGGCGGCCTCCCCCGGCGCACGGACGCCGCCGCCGGAGCACCCGGGCCGTTCCGCACCGGACTCGCCCGCCTCGCGCAGCTGACCGCCGCACCCGTCGTACCGGTGGGGCACGCGGGCGCCAGACGCCTGTCCTCGGGATCGGCCGTGAAGCAGCTCGCCGGCGCTGTGACCGCCCCGCTCCGGCGCCCACGGCTGCACGTCCACGTCGGCACGCCCGTGTACCTGCCGGCCGACGTCGCCGACGGCACGGCCGCGGCACACCGCGCTGTCAGCCTCGCCTGGGAAGAGGCCGCCCGGGCGGCGGGCGAGCTGGGCCGGGCGGCGTGAGCTCACCGGGCCGGGCGTCCGGCGCCGCCTGCCACGTGAACAGAGCGCCCCCCTGCCCGCGACCGAAGCCGCAGACCCCGCTCCGGGGCCCCGTTTCGAGAAGCGGCGGCATGCGCACCTCCGTCTGCGCCCGAACGGCTCCGGGGAGCTGTCGGATGCGGAGACCGGAGGCCGAGGCCGCATCACCCCGGGGGCCTCGACGCACCGGTCGCCGGTGCAGGCACCGCACGGACGAGCGGTCGGCACCTGGCGGTCGCGTGATCATCCGTAGACCGTCGGGACCGCTCCGGCCTCGCTGGTAAGGTGGGCCCGCTGACCGTGGCCGCAGTGGACGACACGGTCGCCGAGCCCCAGCCTGTCGGCCTCGGCGAGGAACGCGTCCAGCGGCGACCGCATCACGGTGTAGTCGCCGTAGTGCACCGGCAGCAGCAGCCGGGGACCGAGGCGCCGGGCGAGTTCCGCTCCCTGGGCACCGTCCATGGTGACCAGGAATCCGCCGGGCAGCCGCGTGCCACCGAGATGGAGGACCGCGAGATCGGCGGCCGGGAAGCGCTCGGTGATCTCGTCGAGACCGTCGTACACCAGAGTGTCGCCCGAGATGTACAGCCGCACTGCGGGCGGTCGCCCGACGGGGCCGAACTCCAGCAGGCTTCCCATCACCGGTGGCAGCAGGCCGCGCAGCACCGCGTGACCGGCGTGCCGGCCCGGCAGTGCCGTGACGGTCAGCCGCGCCCCGCCCCGCTGGAGCGTGAGCGCCTGCCAGGTGCGCAGTCCGGCGGTGCGGCGGAAGCCGTGCACCACCCGGAGCCGGCGGGCCGCGTGGCGTGTGGTCAGAATCGGCACCCCGCGGTCCAGGTGCCGGCGGGCCCGGCGGTCCCAGTGGTCGCCGTGCAGATGCGACAGGACGACCCCGTCGAGGCGGGGAAGCTCCTCCACGTCCACGGCCGGCTCGGTCAGGCGCCGGCTCACCAGCCCGTAGCCGAGGTAGGCGTACTGCCCGCGGTGCAGGAAGTTCGGGTCCGTGAGGACGCTGAGCGGCCCGTAGGACAGCAGGACGGTGGCGTTTCCGATGAAATGGATGTCGATCCCGCCGTCAGCGGGGCTGCCCGTGATCTGCGACATGGCGCTCTCCTCCTCGGGGCGGATCGTCCCGCCGCCTGCTGCCGGCACCCCTGCCGGTCGTGGGACCGGCAGGGGTGCCGGCGTGCGGCCCAGGGCACGGGCCGACGGGATGCCACGCGGTCACGAGGTACGGGCCCGGCGGGCCAGACCTGCTGCGGCGGCCGCGAGCAGGGTGGCGGTGGCCAGCCGTCGCATCGCGGTCCGGCGGCGTCCGCCCCAGCCGCCGTGGGCCGCGCCCGCTCCGGGCGCGGGCACATGGAGGTTGCCGTGGCCGGCCGGGGCGGCCTCCTTGCGGGACAGGTGTGTACGGTCCGCCTGGCGGGCCATCATGCGCTCCACCAGTCCCGGTGCGATCCGGGACTGGAGCACCAGGTACCGGCCCGTCGGCCCCACCACGACCTCGCGCCGGGGTACGCGCACCAGATCCACGACGGTCCGGGCGACGCGTTCGGGGCTGTGGACCGGGGGCATCGCCACCACCTTGCGTCCCGTGTAGTTGGCCGCGTGCTCGAACAGCGGGGTGTCGATCGTGGCCGGCAGCACCGTGCACACGTTGATGCGTTTCGCCTTCTCCAGCCGCAGTTCCTGGCGCAGACTGGCGCTCAGGGCCCGGACCGCGTGCTTGGACATGCCGTAGGCGTGGGTGTACGGCTGAGCCACCACCCCGACGATGGACGAGACGTTGATCAGCGTGCCCTCGCCCTGCTCGCGCATCACGCGTAGGGCCGCGCGGGCGCCGTGGACGTAGCCCATGACGTCGACGTCCAGGACCTTGCGGAAGTCCTCCAGGGGGACCTCCAGGAACGGGCTGAACACGGTCACCGCCGCGTTGTTGACCCAGACGTCGATCCGGCCGAAGCGCTGAACGGCACGTCGGGCCAGATCGTCGACCGCCCCCGCGTCGGTGACGTCGGTCGGCACGGCGTGCGCTCGGGCGCCCCGGTGCCGCTCGCACTCCTGCCGGACGGCCTCGAGTGCCTCCTCCCGCCGCGCCGCCAGGACGACCGAGCAGCCCTTGCGGGCGAAGGCCACGGCCGTGGCCCGTCCGATGCCACTGGACGCACCGGTGATCACCACCACGGATTCACGCACTCGCATCGACGACCCTCTCTTCCTGTGCCACGCGGCGTCACCGCGGCTCCGCTCAGGCTCGGCGAGTGCCCACGGCCTGCTGTCCGCAACCGCCGTCTCGGCGAGCACGTCGGGGACACCGACGGCTGCGCGCCCCCGGGGCCCTCGGCGCGTGTGCCGATCCGGGGGCTACTCCGGCGCGGGCCGCACCCGGAAGCCGCCCCGGTCGTCGAACGACACCTCCACGACGGCGTCGAACCCGTCCGCCCGTGAGGGGCGGCGCAGCCGCTTCGCCGTGGCGTGGACACCGACGTCGGGGACACGGGCGCGCCCCGGACGCACGGCATTGCGCACCAGCGAGCCCCGCAGGTCCGGCGGGAACCAGTAGGCGGTCACCGTCGCACGATGCGCGTGCGCGGCGGTGATCAAGGGCGTCCACTCCGCCGGGGACGGATTGGTGTTGTCGACCGCCACCGACCTCCCCGCGGCCAGCGCATCCTCCACCAGACGCATCTGCCGCTCCTGCCGACGGCGGGCGGAACGCGGGAACAGGTCCTTGCTGACCAGCTCATAGCGTCCGAGCAGGGTCTGCTCGTAGAACGTCGACTTGCCGGACGCCTGCAGTCCCACGAGCACGGCCACGTCCGGCGTCGATCCGGTCACTTGGCTCCGTCCTCTTCAGCGGTCCAGTTCCTCCTCCACCGGCGGCTTGGGGACCTCCCGGAGATACTGGGACTGTCCCGGCCTGCCGCCCTGGCGGGCCTGCTCGGCGCGCTGCGCCGGGCTGTGTCCGAGGTCGGAGTCGGGGTCGGTCCGCACCGAGCGGGCGATGTCCTCACGGTTGGTGTAGGTCTCCGGCGGGATCCCGCGCAGCGCGGCGGTCACGTCACCGGAGGCGCCGGCGGACCGGGCTGCGTCCAGCAGCCGGGTCTTGTCCGCGGGGAAGTCCACGTTCTCCAGGGCGCCCAGCACGTCGTCGACCGTAGCGTGTGCCATGACAAGCCCTCCTTATGTGCGCATACGTGACGAAAGCCGCGCACCCATGGCGAGTCCGCGCACACGGAGAGCCCGGGGCCCGGGTGCTGGGCGGCACCCGGGCCCACCGACGTGTCCACCGCGTCGCTGGCGGTGATACGCCTCCAGTTCGGCGATCGACGTGAAGGTCTGCGAGCCGCCGCTGCCGACGACGCGCCCGCCGTCGCCGCGCGTGGTGTCGAAGTCGAACACATACGTCCTGTTGGTGCCGGCGACCGATGCCTCCTCGGCGGAATCCGGTGCGAGGGGTGTCCCGCCCGGTCGCGGCGGGGCGGGACACGGTGAAGGTGCGGGCGGGGCGGGGCGGTGTGCCGGTGCGGCGTCACGTGCCGCCGTGACTACAGCTGCACCTCGCCGCAGAGGTGCACCTCCAGACCCAGCTCGGCGAAGAGCGCGGCGTTGGCGCGCAGCGCCTTGCCGGCGGTCTCCGCGTCGGGGACGTAGGCGACGTTGAGGTGGTCGGCACGGTGACGGGCCATGAACTGGTCGCGGGTGATGCCGTGCAGGACCGCGTGCATGATGGGCCACTGGGGGTTGGTGGCGTCGAGCCGGCGGCGGTTCTCCTCCTCGGTCAGTTCGACGGCGGTGGCACGGCCCTGCTGAAGGTTTGTGTCGTCGTATCCGTCGCGGAGGGAAGGTGCGATGTGCTGGCGGCCGGCGCGACGCGGGCGTCGTGGTCGTGGGGTCCGTACGGCATCTCGAAGCTGCTCCCGCTCACCGAGTAACTGGGCGGGGGCGGCGCCTTCTCGATCGAGGTGAGCTCCAACGGCAGCCGGGCGAACGGGTGGTGGCGCCAGTGCGGTGACCTCGCCCACGACTCGATGACCGGTGTCTCCTCCAAGGCGGTCCCCCTGAGGACCAGTTCGTGGCGGAGGCAGATCCGCAGCTCCTCCGGGGTCCGGAGACCGAGCTGCCGCCCGCGAAGGCGACGGTCAGGTCCTGAGGGGACTGGCCGTCTGCCAGCAGGGACGCCGCGTACCGGGCCGGACCGCGGTCGCCGGGCGTGGCGGCCGACACGAGCCGCACCGCCTGCTCGACGTGTTCCTGACCTGACGTCATGGTCAGCAGGCGCAGGAGATGGTCGAAGACACTGCGGTCCTGCCACATCCGGGCGGCGGACGAACCGTAGCGGTCGGCCAGGGCGATGCCGAGGCCGGCCACGAACGCGACGTCGCCTTCGGCGAGTTCGCGCTCGGCCGTGTCCCACACCGCGGCCACGTTCTTCATGTCGGGCAGGCGGGTCACCATCTGCTGGATCCGGTCGCTCACGGCGGCGAGACCAACCGCGAGTCATCAAGCCGCGCACAGTAATTCGTTGGACATCTCCCCGGTCAGCGGCGAACGTTGCCGGAATGCAGCAGGAGGAGATCTGGGATTCCGACGCCGCCCAGCGCTACGACACGCCCGGCACGGGCATGTTCGCCCCCGAGGTCCTGGGGCCGACCGTGGACCGTCTCGCCCAGCTCGCAGGGGACGGAGCGGCTCTCGAGTTCGCCGTCGGGACCGGCCGGGTGGCCGTCCCGCTCGCCGCGCGAGGAGTCCCTGTCACCGGGATCGAGCTGTCGCTCCCGATGGTGCAACAGCTGCGCACCAAGGCTGACGAGGCGACGATCCCGGTGATCGTGGGTGACATGGCGACCACCACCGCCCCCGGCGAGTACTCCCTCGTCTACCTCGTCTTCAACACGATCTCCAACCTGCTCACGCAGGAGGAGCAGGTCCAGTGCTTCCGCAACGCCGCCCGCCACCTCACGCCCGGTGGACGGTTCGTGATCGAGCTGTGGGTACCCGAGCTGCGCAAACTCCCACCGGGCCAGACGGCGACCGTCTGGCAGTCCGAACCCGGCTACATCGGTCTGGACACGTACGACGTCCTGCGCCAGCACGTCGTGTCGCACCACTTCCGCTTCGACGACACCCAGCAGGCGCGGTTGTTCCGCAGCCCTCATCGCTACATCTGGCCGGCCGAACTCGACCTCATGGCCCAGCTGGCCGGCTTCGAGCTGGAATCCAGGCATGCGGACTGGTCCGGCGCCGAGTTCACCGCCGAGTCCCGTTCTCACGTCTCCGTCTATCGCATCCCGCCGGCGTAGCGACTCCGGCGAGGGCCAGTGCAGCCACCGCCCGGACAGCTCATTCGGAAACCATCCGTCACCGCACGTCGCGGAGCCGGAGAAGGTAGGCGGCAGTCAGCGCGACCGCACGGTCGTCGTCGTGTGACAGCTCTTCGAGCGCGCGTGCCGCCGTCGGTCCCGGGATGCCCGCCAGCGCCTGGGTCAGCCGCCCGCGTGCGGGGGCTTCCGTGGTGTCGTCCGCGAGACGGGCGACGAGCCCGGTGGCGATCCGGTCGGCCGTGGCGGTGTCGACCGCCAGCTCGCTCAGTGCGTCGGCGGCATCGGTGTCGTTCCTTCCCGTCACGATCATCTCGATGAGCGTCGGGACCGCCTCGGCCACTCCTCGTGTCCCGAGCGCCAGAGCGGCACGCCCGCGGACCCCGAGGTCGGGGTCCGTGAGAGCGTCCCGTAGATGTGCGGTCGCCTCACCGCCGGGCATCACGGCGAGGGACTGAACGGCCCGTTGCCGCACCGCGGCCACCGGTGACCCGAGACCCTTCGCCAGCAGACCCGTAGCGCCGTCGCCCGACTGCGCCAGCGCCCATCGCAGGGCGCCGGCGACGTTCGGGTCCGTCTCCTCCAGTACCGCCTCGACCAGGGCCTCCACCGGCACCGGGTGGCTGCCGACCGAGGACAGGGCCGCCCGCTGGCGGGCGTCCGCGCTCTGCGAACCCAGTGCCTGGAGGAGCGCGACGACCCTCAGGACGTCCTCCCAGCCGGCGGGTTCCGCGGCGTCGATCCGCCGCAGCCGCGTGAGCAGTTCGGTCTCGGCCGCGATGCGGTCGAGCGTCTGACGGATGAGGTCGCCGACGAGCGCCGAGGGCGTGAAGCCGGGGTCGTCGAGCGCGCGCCCGATGTCACGCAGCGACAGCCCCAGCGAGCGCAGGCTCTCGATGTGGAAGATCCGCCGGATGTCCTCCGTGGAGTACTCCCGGTAGCCGGAGCCCGTCCGGCCCGAGGGCCGCACCAACCCGAGGGACTCGTAGTGCCGGAGCATGCGGGCACTGACCCCGGACCGTCTCGCCACCTCACCGATCAGCACGGTTGCCATCGTCCGCCTCGGGAGCCCCGGCGAGGGCCACGACGCGCTTGGCCTCCTCGATCGCCGGCTGGAATCCGGCGTCCGGGTCGCGCCACAGCCGCTGTGTGGCGAGCGCGTGCGCACGCACGCGGGGGTCGAGGGCCGTCGTCGCGGCCTGCACGGCCGGCACCATCACCTCACCCAGCGCAACCAGCGCCTGACTGAGACTCAGCTGGGTCTCCCGCTCGCCCCGCCCGAGCTGTGTCGCCAGCACCGTGGCCAGGGCGGCCTCCTCGCCCTCCGGCACGAGCACGACCGCGGCCCGCCAGGCGCTCCTCGCCACCTCGTCGTCGGCGTCGCACAGCAGGGACCGTGTGATCGCCGGCCACGCCTGCCGGTCCCCGATCTTGGACAGCGTGTGCAGCGCCTGGCTGCGCGCCTGCGCACGCTCCGAACGGAGTTCGCGCAGCAGCGCGGGGAGTGTCAGGGACACCGGGTGGCGGGTGAGGGCCCAGCTCAGCATGTCGCGGACGAAGAACTCGGGCTCGACCGCGCACCGCTCGACGAGCGTGTCGACGAAGCCCGCAACGGGCGCCGAACCCGCCGCCAGGGCGGCCCGCAGTCGCACGGACGCACGGCCGTCCTCCAGCCCCTGGAGTGCTCGTGTCGCATCCGTGCCCTGTCTCGTCATGGTCATCGGGACCACCTCCATGCCACGCAGTGAAGACCTTGTCACCGTGTCAAGGTCAAACGGTCAGTCGCCGTCGGCTGCCCCTGCGTCTCAGGTGTTGCGCGGAGTCACCAGGCCGGATTCGTAGGCGAGGACCACGAGTTGGGCGCGGTCGCGGGCGTGGAGTTTGGACATGGCCCGGTTGATGTGGGTCTTCGCCGTGAGGGGACTGATCACCATGAGGTCGGCGATCTGGTCGTTGGACAGACCCTGTGCGACCAGGGTGACGGCCTCGCGTTCGCGGCTGGTCAGCTCGTCCAGCACGGTGTCTGCCACGGCGGGGAGCGGCTGGGTGACGTACCGGCTGATCAGCTTGCGGGTGATGGACGGCGCGAGCAGCGCGTCACCGCGGGCGGCCACGCGTACGCCGTGCACGAGGTCGTCCGGCACGATGTCCTTGACGAGGAAGCCGGCGGCGCCGGCGCGCAGCGCCTCCAGGACGTACTCGTCCATGCCGTAGTTGGTGAGGATGACGACGCGCACCGGGGCCAGGGCCGGGTCCGCGGCGATGCGCCGGGTGGCCTCGATGCCGTCGACGACGGGCATCTGGATGTCGATCAGCACGATGTCGGGCAGGTGCTGCCGGGTGAGCTCCAGGCCCTGCGCACCGTCGGCGGCCTCGGCCACCACCTCGATGTCGTCCTCGAGGTCGAGGAGTGCGCGGAATCCACTGCGAATGAGCGGCTGGTCGTCGACCAGCAGGACACGGATCATGACGTTCGCTCCACGGGGAGTTCGGCCCGGACGGTGAAGCCGTGTGTGCTGCGTGGCTGCGCGCTCAGCCGGCCGCCGAGGGCGGTGACGCGTTCCCGCATGCCGAGCAGGCCCAGGCCCGGCGTGGGCACCGTGTCCGGTGCGGCCTTGCCGTCGTCATCGACCTGGATGGCCAGTGAGTCGGGCCGGTAGTCGATGCGGACCGAGGCCGTCGCGGCGCCGGCGTGCCGGGCGATGTTGGTCAGCGCCTCCTGAACGATCCGGTAGGCGGTCCGGGCCACCGCGGCCGGCACATCGGGCCGCCGCCCCTCGATCGTCAGCGTCGCCTCCAGACCGGCCCGGCCGGCCCGCTCCACGAGTTCCGGGATGTGGTCGAGGCCGCGGGGCGGGGTGGTGTGGTCGTCGCGCAGCGCCTCCAGGGTGGCACGCAGTTCGCGGGTCGCCTCGCGTCCGGCCTCCTGGATGGCCAGCAGTGCCTCGGGGACCTGTTCACCCCGTCTGCGGGCCACATGGACGGCCACCTCCGCCTGCACCTTGATGATCGAGATCTGGTGGGTGAGGGAATCGTGCAGCTCCCGCGCGATGTGCAGCCGCTCCTCGTCCGCGCGGCGCCGCGCGGTCTCCTCCCGGGTCCGCTCGGCTTCCTCCGCCCGCCGCTCGGCCTGCCGCAGCGCCTCCCCCGCGGCGAACGCGGCGATCAGCCAGGCGATCTCGAGGACGTGCCGGGCCTGTGCCAACGCCTCGCCCACGGGGCCGTGGTGGAAGAGCAGAGCCGTGAGGTGCAGGACGGCCAGCATGCTCACGGACGCGACTGCCGTGAGGGCGCGGTGCCCGGCGCGCACCGCGCCGTAGACCGCGACCAGGTACGAGACGGCGAGCACGTCGAATCCGGCGAGCTGGTAACCCACCGCGCACAGCCCCGTGACGGCCAGCACGGCCTGCGGAGCCCGGCGCCGCGCGGCCAGCGCGAGGCCGCCGGCCGCCAGCAGCGCGTAGCCGAGTACGCCGGAGGCCGGGCCGGTGTACTCCCCCGTCAGCCCCGTGGCCACCAGCAGCGCCGCCACGCCGAGGGCGAGGGCCCAGTCCCGGACAGCGGGCGGGACGCCGAACCGTCCTTCATCCATGCGCGCACCCTAGCCGGGTGATGCCGTGGCCACGTCACGCTTGTGGAGGAGTGATCGGCTACCGCGTCCGCGGTAGTCGCGGGGCGCCTGCGGCGTCCGCAGCACACGTCTGCTGCCGGGGCGGCAGTGTGAAGTGTCCGCGTCTGCGGGACGACCGGCGGTGGGGGGCGCGGACATGCTCAAGGCACAGCGAATCCTTGGGACTTCCCCGCACGAGGACGGGGATGGCCCCCTCACGAGAAGGGTCGGAGACATGAACGCATCTGACGTCCTGGTGGCGGCTGCCGAGGGCGGAGTCATCGGCGACGGGCGGACCGGGGCGAACCTCGCCCTCGGCGTGGGGCTGGTCGCCGTGGCGATCGGCTGGCTGGCTCTGGCCCGCGCCGCCGGCCGGATCGGCCGCGTCGGCACCGGCAGCGCGCGCGGCGCCGGTATGTCGGCCGTCGCGGGGGGCCTGGCCGGCACGGCCCTCGCGGTGTTGCATCTGGCCACCTCCAGCGGTGGTCCCGGCACGGGCAACGGGCTCGTCGGTGCCGTCGCGGCCGTCCCGTTGGGGCTGGTCGCCGTGGTTCTCGGCCGCCGGGCGCTGATCCGCTCCCGCCGCCCCGCTCCGACCGCTTGACGGCGTCACATCGCGGTCAGCGGAATGTACGGCGGCTCCGTACTCCACCGATTCCGAGAGCCGGAGCGCCGCGATACGGTGGGGCGTCGCACGCCGATCTCCGACGGGAGGCGCAGGTGGAGCCGGGGACCGACGGGCAAGCGATCCGCAAGTACCGGCTCGGGACGGCCCAGTTGGTGTTCGTCACTCTGTTTCTCGGTCTACCGGGCATCCCGTTGGCACTCTCGATCGTGCCGGAGGAGGACCTGACCCCGACTTTCAAGGCGGGGACGATGCTCCTGCTGGGCACGGTGTATCTCGCCGTCCTCCGGTTCTGGCGGGCGGCGACCATCGTGTACGGGGACCACATCGCGGTACGGCAGTTGTTCCGCACCCGCAGGACAGTGTGGTCCGACGTGTTGAGCATCGAGAGCGAGAGCGAGAGCGGCGCGGCGTCGTCCAGAACGATGCTGCTCGACCGAGAGGGCCGGCTGTTCGCTCTGCCCGGGGGTGTGGGGGCGCGAGCCGAGGACGTACGGGCCGTCAAAGACGTATGGACACGTTCGCGTGGCGGGGAGTGGACGCCCCCGGATCCAGCCGTCGTCGAGGCGGCCCGGCGCCGAGCCGAGGCGCGGGAATCCGCGCTCGTCTGGGCCGTGTTCCTGACCACGGGCTCGTTTCTCGCGCTGCTGGTTTCCGGGTTCGTCCTGGAAACCCGGTCGCACTGGGACGGTGACGACATGCCGTGGGTGTTCCAGGCGATCGGCTTCGTCCCCGTCGTGGTGTTCACCGCCGTGTATCAGGTCGCGGTCCGTCTCCTCCGCCGTCGGCACGCGGCAAACAGGCCCTGACCGCCCGAACGTGGTGGCGCCGCCGCCCGGCTCGGGGGCGGCGAAGTGCGCTCGGCCGCCCCCTGTCCGCTACGACGGCACCGCGGCCTGCGGCTGCGTCCCGTCCTCGTCCGGTTCCTGCGGCGGGTCGCCGAGCTGCTCGCGCAGGTAGTTCCACACCACGGCGATCAGCGCGGCGACCGGTACGGCGAGGAGGCTGCCCACGATGCCGGCCAGGCTGCCGCCCAGGGTCACCGCCAGCAGCACCACCGCGGCGTGCAGGCCGAGCCCGCGGCTCTGGATCATGGGCTGGAACACATTGCCCTCCAGTTGCTGCACCACGACGATGACGGCGAGCACGAGCAGCGCGTCGGTGAGGCCGTTCGACACCAGCGCGATGAGCACCGCGACGAGGCCGGCGAACAGGGCACCCACGATCGGCACGAACGCGGACACGAAGGTCAGTACCGCGAGCGGCAGCACGAGCGGTACGCCCAGGATCCACAGGCCCAGGCCGATGAAGACGGCGTCGAGCAGGCCCACCAGCGCCTGGGACCGTACGAACGCGCCCAGGGTGTTCCAGCAGCGCGCGGCGACGACGGGGACGTCGGTGGCGAGCCGGCCGGGCAGCTGGCGTTCCAACCAGGGCAGGAAGCGCGGACCGTCCTTGAGGAAGAAGAACATCAGGAACAGCGCGAGAACGGCGGTGACCACGCCGTTGAAGACGGTGCTCACGCCGGTGACGGCGGTGGTCACGATGCTCCCGGCGCTGTCCTGGACGCGGGCCGCCGCGGAGTCGAGGGCGCCGGCGATCCGGTCCTCGCCGATGTTCAGCGGCGGCCCGGCGGCCCACTCGCGCAGCCTGTCGATGCCTGCGACGACTCCGTCGGCCAGTTCTCCGGACTGGGACGCCACCGGCACGGCGATCAGCGCCACGGTGCCGGCGGCCACCAGCAGGAACAGCACGGTCACCAGTGACGCGGCCAGAGCCGGAGGCAGGCCGCGCCGACGCAGGAGGCGAGTCAGGGGCCAGGTCAGCGTGGTGAGGAGCAGAGCGACGATGAGCGGCCAGACCACGGACCACATCCGGCCCACGAGCCAGAGGACGGCTGCGGACATCACGGCGACGAGCAGCAGTTCCCCGGACACGCGCGCCGAGGTGTGCAGGGCGGCGCGGGTTCTCGTCGAATTCAGGCGGGCAGACATGAAGGCACCTTACGGGTCCCCGCGTTGGGCCCGTCATCGCAGGTCCGGTTACCGACCGCGGCCGGAGGGGCGAGGGTGAGGCGTACGCTTCCGCGCGGGCCGCCCTCGGTGCCGCGGCGCGCACGCAACCGGGCGGGGCCGGTCGCCTACTGCCGGTATACCACCGCTCTCCTCGAGTGCTGCAGGGTGGCCGAAACCAGCTGCCGGTGAGCGGCACCTCGACGGAGAGGGCCATCCATGCAAGGAAACGACATCGATCCACGCAGTCGGCGGGTCCGTGGCACGGTCCGGCCATGGACGTCCACCATCGCCGACACCGTCACGGCGCCGCCCGGTGGCCTGGTCTGCATGGACTGCAATCTCGCCCTGGGCCGGCATCTGCACCGGCACCTGGCCGCGGCGCCGGCGGAGGCGGGCCGGGCGCGCAGGGAGGTGGCCGCTGCGCTGTCGTCCTGGGGCTGTCCTTCCTCTGTGGTCGACGACGCCGTGCTCCTGGTCAGCGAACTGGTCTCCAACGCCATCCGGTACGGGAGCGAGGTGTCCGTCACGGTCGATCTCGTGCATGTCGGGGACCGGCTCCTCCTGGAGGTCACCGACGGTTCGCGGGCCCGTCCGCGGGTGCGCCGACCGGAACCCGACGACGAGCAGGGGCGCGGCATGCAGTTGGTCCAGGCCCTCGCCACGGCCTGGGGGTCGCGACACGACCACCAGGGAAAGACCACGTGGTGCACGCTGGCGCTCGACTGCCGCGACGCACCACCGGAGAGGGGCTGAACACCTTTCGGCAGGGCTGACGAGCCCGCACCCACCGCACTTACCGCCGGTATACCGCTGCTCTTCCCGGCCCGGGCAGGGTGAGCGGGTCGCCGTCCCCACAGGCGACCTCGAGGAGGAACAGTGACCGGTGTCATGAACGGCAGGGGTCAGGAGACACCTGGCCCGCGGCAAGGCAGCGTCTACCGCTGGGACATCCATCATCTCTCCGACGGCCGTCACCAGCAGGGCCCGTGCGGCACCAGTACCAGCGAGGCCGGCGCACGCGCCTGCATCGAGGCCGCGCTGTCCGCGGCCGTCGGACCGGACGCGTACGCCTGGGGTCTGCTCAGCCGCATCCCCGCGTCGACGGAGGAGGGGGCGCCGCAGGGGCCCCTCACTCCGCTCGCGTGGGCCGCGCCCAACCCGGAGGGAACCGTCGCCTGGCTGGTCCACGCCGGCCGGCCGCGCGGGGAGGAGAGCGGCGGTCAGGCGCCGCCGGCCGTCGAGGAGAGCATCGGGTCGCTGCTGGCCCGGTTCGGCCGGGAGGTGAGCCGGTACCGGCTGATCGCGGGATACACCCGGGCGGAGCTCGCCGCGGGCACGGCCTGCCCCGAGGGGACGGTCGAACTCATCGAGAACGCCCGGCACATGCCCTCGTACGACTTCGCCCGGCGTGCGGACCGGCTCCTGGGTACCGACGGTGCGCTGGTCGCGCTCTGGCCCTCGCTGGTCCGGCCGGCCTACCCGGACTGGTTCTGGCACGTCATCGAGCTGGAGCGGCAAGCCGGCTTCATCCAGGAGTTCGAGTCCGTGGCCATCCCCGGACTGCTGCAGACGCAGGCCTATGCGCGGGCCATCTGCACCGCCGCCCACCCGGTTGCTCCCGAACTGGAGATCGAGCAGTTCGTGGCCGCCCGCATCGACCGCCAGCGCATTCTCACCCGGCGCGAGCCACCCCAGGTCATGGTGACGCTCGACGAAGGCGTCCTGCGCCGCTGTGTCGGCGGAAGCCGTGTGATGAGCGAGCAACTGGCGCATCTCCTGGACCTCGCGGCCCTGCCCAGGATCCATCTGCAGGTGATCCCCTTCCATGTCCGCGAACACCCCGGCGGGATGACCCCGTTCCGCATCATGGGGTTCCGGGAGGGGCCGGACGTGCTCTATGGAGAAACGTTCATCGGCGGGCAGACGACCATCGACGCCGGACAGGTCCAGCAGCACAAGCTGGCCTTCAACCTGATCCAGTCCAAGGCGCTCTCCCTGGACGACTCACAGGTCCTGATCCGCGACCTGAAGGAGGAGCTGGGCCGTGCAGCCGACTGATCCGTCCTGGCGCAGGAGCAGCCACAGCATGGGCAACGGCGGCAACTGCGTCGAGGTGGCACACACTCCGCACACCGTACGGGTGCGCGACAGCAAGGACCCCGCGGGCGCGGAACTCGGGTTCCGTCCCACACCCTGGCGGGCCTTCCTCACGCTGGTCGGGACGGCGACGCATGCGCCGCGCGCCGTGCGCCGCCCTTGACCGCCCACGCGGATGCGTCCACGGCCTTGCCCTCGCGGTGCGTCGGCCCCGAGAATCCTGAATCCGCCACGGAGGCCGGGTGAGGGTGATCGCTTACGGAACGGGACATGAAGTACCGAGTGCTCGGGCCACTTGGCCTCTGGCGGGACGGCGCCGAGGTCCCCATCGCCCCCGCCAAGTGGCGGATGCTGCTGGCCGTGCTGCTGTGTGACGCGGGCCAGGTGGTCTCCACGGACCGGCTGGTCGGGGAACTCTGGGGCACCCGCCCCCCGCAGAGCGTGCACAAGCTGCTGCAGGGCTATGTCTCGCGTGTGCGGCGCGTGCTGGGCGACGAGTCGGGCGATCTGCTGGTCACCCATGTGCACGGATACCGGGCCCATGGGTACCGCCTCGTCGTGGCTCCGGGCGAGGTCGACGCGCACCGTTTCGTCGACCTCGTCCGGCAGGGCGGGCGCGAGCTCGACCGGGACGCGCCCGGGGCCGCGGCCGCCCGGCTGGGTGAGGCGCTCGCCCTGTGGCGTGACGCCCCGTTCGCCGACGTGCCTCCGTCGCCCGCCGTGGAGGCGGAGGCCCTGCGTCTGACGGCGAGTTGGACCCAGGCCCGGGAACTGTTCGTCGAGGCCCGGTTACGGCTCGGCCGGCACGAGGCGGTTCTCGACGAGCTCGAGGCCCTGGCGGGCGAGCATCCGCTCCGGGAGGGTCTGCAGGGGCAGTTGATGGTGGCGCTGTACCGGTCGGGACGGCAGGCGGACGCTCTGGCCACCTACCGGGACCTGCGCCACCGTCTGGCCGAGGAGCTGGGCATCGAGCCGGGCCCTCCGGTCCAGCGGCTGCACCAGCAGATCCTCAACGCCGACCCGGCGTTGCTCCTCGTCCCGGGCTCCGTCTCCGGCACTCCTGAGCCCTCGTCCGGCACTCCTGGCTCTTCCCTCGGCACCCCGGGTCCCGTCTCCGGTACCGCCGGCTCTCCCTCCGGCGCTCCCGGCTCCGCGTCCGATTCCGCCGCCGGACCGGCGCAGGCGGGCGGCGGCGCCTCAGGCCGGGCGGCGAGCGCGTCGGGCGGCCGTGTGCCGAGACAACTCCCGCACACCGGCACCGCTTTCATCGGCCGCACGAGCGAGTGCTCCGTCCTGGAGGAGGTGCTCGGCCGGACCGGCGAGGGACAGGCGGCGATCGCCGCGATCGACGGGACCGGCGGCGTGGGCAAGTCCGCGCTCGCCATCCACGTGGCGCACCGGCTCGCCGGCCGTTTCCCGGACGGGCAGTTCTACGTCGATCTGCACGGCGCCACGGCGGGGCTGACTCCGCTGGAGCCGGGGGAGGTACTGGGCCGGTTCCTCAGCACCCTGGGTGTGCCGAACGTGGCCGTGCCGAGCAACATCGAGGAGGCCGCCGCCGCGTTCCGCTCCCTGGTCGCCGACCGCCGCATCCTCATGGTGCTCGACAACGCGGCCGGCGCGGACCAGGTACGGCCGCTGCTCCCGGCCGGGGCCGGCTGCGCCGTGCTGGTCACCAGCCGCGAGATGCTCACCACGCTGGAGGGCGCCACCCACCTCCACCTCGGCGTGCTGTTCCACGACCAGGCCATGGCCCTGCTCGAGCGGATCGTCGGGCGCGAACGGGTCGCCGCGGAGACCGACGCGGCGGACACGATCATCAAGATGTGCGGCGGTCTGCCGCTGGCGCTGAGGATCGTCGGGGCCAGGCTCGCCGCCCGCCCCAGCTGGCCGTTGAGCGCCCTGGTCGAGCGCCTCACCGACGCCCAGAGCCGCCTCGACGAGATCCAGGTGGGGGACGTGTCGGTGCGGGCGGGCTTCGATGCGAGCTACCAGGCCATCGCCGGCAGCGACCATCCCACGGACCAGGCCGCCGCGCACGCCTTCCGGCTGCTGGGCGTGGTGCCGGGCCCGAGCCTCGGCCTCCCGGCCGCCGCCGCGCTGCTCGGGGTGTCCACCGCCCGCGCCGAGGACGCCTTCGAGCGCCTGGTGGACGCACACATGCTGAACAGTCCCGCCCCGGGCCGCTACCAGATGCACGACCTTCTGCGTCTGTTCGCCCGCGAGGTGCGCGCCGAGGAGCCCGAGGCCGCCCGCGAACGCGCCCTGGAGCGCGTCCTGCGCTTCTACCTCGCCACCACCGGACAGGCTGTGGCACATCTGGAGGTCCCGCCGTACTTCGCCCGCCGGGCGCAGGAGCGGGCGCCCACCGGCACCGGCCCCACGCCCGCTCTCCCGGCGGTGCCCATCAAGGACCGCGGGCACGCGGTGGCCTGGCTCGACACCGAACGCGCCAACCTCATCGCCACGGTCACCCGCGCCGCGACGACGTCCGACGCCCTGGCGCGTCTCGGCGTGCGCCTGGCGGGGCTGCTGCAGTGGTACCTGTATCCGCAGGCACGCGCCCGGGAGTTGTGGACGCTGGGGGAGCTGGCCGTCCGGACCGCGCGGAGCCTGCGCGACCGCACGAGCGAGGCCTGGACGCTGCACAATCTCGCCGCCGTGTACTGGCTCCACCGCCGGTTCGAAGGGGTGCGGCAGTGCATGGAGGCGGCGCTCACCATCTGGCGCGAGATCGGTGACCGTACGGGCGAGCGGCGCTCCCTGTACTACCTCGCGGACGCGCTGGCGGACCTGGAACTGTACGAGGAGGCCATGTCCCTGCAGACCTCGCACCTCGACCTGGCGCGCGAGGCCGGCGACCAGCAGGCGCTGGTGATCGGCCTGGGGAACCTCGGACGTGTGTACCGGGGTCTGGACCGGGTCGACGACGCCGTCGACTGCTTCGAGGAGAGCCACCGCATCGCCGAGAGGATCGGGGCGAGGAGCCTGCAGGGCTTCGCGCTGCACGAGATCGCCCGGGTCTTCTTCATGCGCGGCTTGAACGCCGAGGCGCACCGGCGTCTGGAACTCGCCGCTTCCCTGGAGAACGACCCCACGCGGTACGTGAGTTGGCGCGGGCACGCGTGGAGTGCGTACTTTCCGGCGTTCCTGAGCCTGCGGATCGGCCCCGAAGCCCCCGGGCCGCCTCCGGTCTGACCCGGTCTACCGCCGCTATACCGCCCGGCGACAGAGTGTGAGGGAGTCGCCGCCCGCCCGGGAAGCACGCACGGGACGCGCCCGTTCTGGCCGGGAGCTTCCCGGAAGGCTTCCGTCTCCCCTACGGTCGGGCGCGGCTCCCCAAGGATCGGTCATCCCAGGACTGGGCAGGCGACATGGATGTCATGGCACCACGCGACGATCGCATACTGCGCATCACCCGGACCGACGATCCCCCCGGACTGCGTCTGGAGGGGGAACTGGACGCGGCGCGGCACGGCGACATCTCCGAGGCGCTGCGGGCCCTGCCGGCCGACACCGCCGAGATCAGGCTCGACCTGGCGGGGCTGAGGTTCATCGACCTCGGTGCGCTGAGCCTGCTCTCGGGCTTCGGAACGGGTCGCAGGCTCGTTATGGACCGGCTGTCGCCCGAGGTGGCCAACGTCATCGAGACCCTGGGCTGGGAACGCCTGCCCGGGCTCGTCCGCGGAACGGAGGGGACGGCATGACAGTCGACGAAGGGCTCGGCGGCCGCATGGCGAACACCGCGGGAGACGAGCGGCCGACGGTCCACCACCAGGCCTACCTCTACCGGGGCGAGGGCGAGTTGGCGGCGGGTGCCCTGCCCCATCTGCGGACCGGGATCGAGGCCGGTTCGCCGACGTTCGTGGTGACGCCGGAGCGCGAGGCCGGGCTGCTGCGCGACGCGCTCGGCCCGGACGCGCACGCCGTGCAGTTCCTCGATCCCGCCGACCTCTACACCAATCCGGTGCGGGCCATGGCCGCGCTGACCGCCGTCGCCCGGACGCTGGGCACCACTCCGGCATGGGTGGTGGCCTCGGACGAATGGGGGCGGTACCCGGACGCGCTCGAGTGGGTGCGCTACGACTCGGTCTTCAACAAGAGCTTCGCCGACGTGCCGTTCCGCAGCCTGTGCTGCTACGACACCGAGAAGCTGTCGCCGGAGACGATCGAGCTCGTGCGCCAGACCCACCCGAGGCTTCTGGAGGGGGCGTCCCTGGTGGACAACCCCGCGTACCGGGAGCCCGAGGACTTCGTCGCCGAACTCGACCGGCGGCCCCTGTCCGCCTCCCCGCAGTCCGCCGCGACCATGCAGATCCTCCCCACCGACCTGCACGCCGTCCGCGCGTTCGTGGCCGACCAGGCCCGGCGCTGCGGGGTGACGACCGACGCGTTGCACAACCTGCTCGTGGCGGTCACCGAGGTGGCCACCAACGCCATCCGGCACGGCGAGGCCCCGGTGACGCTGAGCACCTGGCCGGACAACGGCCTGATCTGCGAGATCACGGACGCCGGCAACTGGCAGCCGGAGGAGTACATCAGCTGGAACCCGCCGGAGTCCGCGGCGGAATCCGGTTTCGGCCTGTGGGGTGTCGGGATGCTCTGCGACACGGTCCAGGTGCGGACCGGGGCGAAGGGCACCACGGTCCGGCTGCGGACGTTCGTCTGACCAGGGTCCCGACGGCGTGACGACCGGGAGGGGCGCGCACAGGAGCGCGAGGGTGGGTACGGGCGCATAACGAAGATGCATATATGCGTTGCGTGCCGGAGGCGGAGTCGTTGGGTCCGGTATGGCGGTGTGGGACGGTGTCCCGGTCCTGATGGTTCTCGCCCGGCTGACCGGCAGGAGGCTGGACGGCGACGACGAGTGCCCGTGGTGCCGTGCGCTGCGGGACTGCTCCCAGGAGCGAGCGGCTCCCCGGCCGCCCACTCGCTGGGAGCGGGTGCGGCTGATCCTGGTGACCCTCGGTGCGCTGCTCGTCGTCATCGCGCTGGTCCTGGCGGTCGTGGAGGGCGGCGAGAGCCGGCGCCGCCCTGTCGAGGGACCCACGATCGATCCGCCGGGCCGCGGCACCGCGGTCTCGCGCTCGTCACGGGTGGAGCGGACGCCCCTGCCCTCCTGGTCGTGCACGAGACGGCGCAGGCGGCACGCGGGGCGGAGTGCGGGCGCGAGAGTCCGGGAGGACACTGGTGTGCGCGGGGGACGAGGAAAGGAGGCGCGATGGTGAGCGTCGCCCACACCACCCACACCGATCACCCGCACACGCACGGCTCCGGCTGCGGCCACGTCGCCGTGCCCCACGCCGAGCACGTGGACTTCGTGCACGACGGACACTTGCACCGCGAGCACGACGGCCACACCGACGAGTGCGAGCCCGGCGGACACGTCACGCACGAGGGGCACGACCACCAGCACCAGGCCGGCTGCGGTCACGTCGCGGTACCCCACGGCGACCATGTCGACTATATCCACGACGGCCACCGGCACGCCGCGCACGCCGGCCACTGGGACGATCACTGACACGGATCCGCTGCCGCGCACCGCCTCACCACCCTCGGCGCTCAGACCGGCTGCCCCGGCCCGAGTCGTGTCAGCAGCGCGTAGAGCGCCGCGGCGACGACCAGACCGACGGGGAGGGCGAGGTCGATGCCGGCGAGGGCGTGGGCGATCGGCCCGGTGTAGAGGGTGTTGACGCACAGGGCGGCTGCGGTGACGCCTCCCGCGAGCGCCAGGGCACCGGCCGGGTTGACGCCCGCGCTGTACCAGAAGGGGCCGCCGGGACTCTCGTCCATCAGGGCAGGCCCGTCGTAGCGGTTGCGGCGCAGCAGGATGTCCGTCGCGTAGATGCTCATGGCGGGACCGAGGAGGACGACGGTGAGCTGGAGGACGTTGCTGACGGTGTCGAGGAAGTCGGAGACGAGCAGCCCGTAGAGGGTGAGGGCGACGGCCGCGGTGCCGTCGGCTATCACGCTGAGGGAGCGGCGGATGCGGATGCCGACGGCCTGGAGGGCGAGGCCCGCGCTGTAGGCGGTGAGCGCGTTGATGGCGATCGTGCCGAGGACCAGGGCGAGCAGGAAGAGCGGTTCGAACCAACCGGGCAGGATGGTGGCGAGCCCGGTCTGCGGGTCCGTCATGTCGACTGCGGTCGCGGCGAGGGCGCCGAGGGAGCAGACGAGGACGCCGGGCACGAATCCGCCGAGCGCGGTCCAGCCGATGACGGCCTTCGCGGACGTCGTGCGGGGCAGGTAGCGGGAGAAGTCCGCGCTGGTGGTGTACGACAGCGGCCCGGAGCCGATGAGGGTGACCCCCGCCAGCAGGACCGCCCACAGGTCGAGGCCGGTGAGCCGCTCGGCGGGAGCGTAGGCGAAGTCGGCGTGGCCGAGCACGCACACGGCGACGACGGCGAACGCGGCGGTGAGCGTCAGGGTGATCGGGAGGTACAGCTTCATGATCATGGCGTGGCCGTAGACGCCTATGGCCAGGGTGAGGACGGCGATCACCATGACGACGACGACCTTGACGGCGGTGCCGGCCGTGATGCCGGCTTTCTCGACGAGGGCGAAGGCCGAGGCCGCGGCGGCGGCCAGGTTGAGGGCGAAGTAGCAGACGGAGATCAGCCAGCCGACGACCGCGTTGTTGACCCGGTTGCCGCGGACTCCGTACATGGCCCGTGTGATCACTTCGCTCGGTGCACCCGCGGCGGGCCCGGAGACGGACAGCAGCCCGGTGAGCAGCCAGAAGAGGTTGCCGATCACGATCACCGCGAGGGCCTGCCACAGAGCCAGCCCCATCAGGACGAGGGCGCCGCCGACCACGAGGCTCAGGTAGTTGACGCCGCAGGCCGCCCAGACCGCGAACAACTGCCGTGGGTGGCCGTGGCGTTCCGCGTCGGTGATGTGGTCGATGCCGTGGGCCTCGACGCGGCCCGCCCCTTCCGACGGGGGCCGAGGGGTGGGGCGGGTGCCGGGCTGCGGTTCGGGAATCGTGGACGCCATGGGGGCCTCTCCGGTAGCTGTGCGACCCATCTGCTTGCTCATTGGTCGCACACTCAATAGCATTGATTTCATGGCGTCAAGCGTTTCGTGCAACTGAATTCGCACACAGTCAGGGGTATGGGGTGCGGAAATCGTTGTTTCGTGCGCAGGTCCCCGGGAGCTGCATGCCCACGCCGTACGCCCAAGGCCCGGACCGCACTGACCGCCGGCCGTGACCGCCGCCCGCATCGACCAGATCGACCGCATCCAAGGAGCCTTACGTGCGCACCTCCCTCATCCTGCTCTCGGCCCGTCTGCTCGACCCGGCCTCCGGTGCGTTCCTGCCGCACACCGCGCTGGCCGCGGCCGGCGGGCGGATCACCGCCCTGGGCGACGACCGGGAGATCCGCGCACTCGCCGGCACGGCGACCACGGTGATCGACCTCAACGGCGCCGTCGTCACGCCGGGACTGGTCGACGGACACATCCATCCGGTCGGCGGCGCCGATCTGACCCACGGCCTGGACCTGTCGGAGTGCACCGACCTGGAGCAGGTGCGCGCCGCCCTGGCCGACGCTGTGCGTGACCTCGCCCCCGGCGCATGGCTGCGCGGCTGGGGGCTGGACCCCAACGTCTTCGGCGACCACCCCGTCGGCACGGCGCCCTTCGACACCGTGCTCGACGGCGTGCCCGCGTTTCTGTGGCTCTTCGACGCGCACTCGGCGCTGGCCAGCCGGCGCGCTCTGGACCTCGCCGGTGTGGCCGGGCCGCGCTCCTTCGCCCAGGCCACCGCCGAGGTGGTGTGCGACGCCGGGGGCAAGCCCACCGGTCTGCTCCTGGAGGACGCCGCCTGCGAGCTGGTGGAGCGCGTGGCCCCGCAGCCCACCCGCGATGAGCGCCGCGAACGGCTCGCCGCCGTGCTGGAGGCCATGGCCGCCACCGGTCTCACCGGCGGCCACGTCATGGACGCCAACGGCGACAGCCTCGCGCTCTTCTCCGAACTGGACGCGGCCGGGCGGCTCCCGCTGCGGCTGCGGGTGGCCCCCTGGTGCCAGCCGGGCACCGACGCGGACGGCGTCCGCGCGCTCATCGACCAGCAGGGCGAGGGCGGGCGGTTCTGGCGGACCGCCGGTGTCAAGATCTTCATGGACGGCACCGTCGACAACGGAACCGCGTGGCTGGAGCACCCGGACTGCCACGGGGAGTCCCGGCACGCCTTCTGGCCGGACCCCGAGGAGTACACCCGTATCGTCGGCGTGCTGCACCGGGCCGGTGTGCCGACGGCCACCCACGCGATCGGCGACGCCGCCGTACGCCATGTCCTCGACGCCGTCGAGAAGGCCCAGGCCGACGGCGGACGCGGGGTGCGCCACCGGGTCGAGCACATCGAGACGGTGCCCGACGACACCGTGCGCCGGTTCGCCCAACTCGGTGTCGTGGCGTCCATGCAGCCCACCCACTGCTGCGACTTCACCCGGGCCGACCACACCGACAACTGGTCGCGCCGCCTGGGCGAGCCGCGTGCCTCGCGCGCCTGGCGGTGCCGCGATCTGCACGACTCCGGTGCCGTCGTGGTCCTCGGCTCCGACTGGCCGATCGCCCCGTACCCGCCGCTGGGCGTCATGGCCGGTGCCCGCCACCGCCGGCCGACCCGCGACCTCACGCAGGACCCGCACGGCCCCGAGCAGGCGCTGACGGCTCCGGAGGCGCTGCAGGGCATGACCGTCAACGCCGCGTACGCCGCGAGCGAGGAGCGCGACGCCGGCCGGATCGCCGTCGGTCACCGGGCCGATCTGACGGTCCTCGCGGCCGACCCGCTCACCACCCCGGCCACCGAACTGCCGGACGTCCCGGTGCTGCTCACCGTCCTCGACGGGGTCGCGACGCACCGCGACGCCTCCTTGTGAGCTGAGCGCCCGCCGGAGCGGCCCTGCGTCGTCCACCCGGCTCAGAGCACGGCGATGCCCAGCGGCCGTTCTCCGGCGACGAGCCGGCGGGTGTCACCGGTGCCGAGGTCGACGACGCTGATGCCGTTCCAGTAGCCGTCCCGGGTGAAGCCGCCGGTGACGTAGGCGGTGTCCTCGTCAGCGGAGACGGCGACGTCCTCGTGCGGTGACTCCAGCGGGATCACCTTCTCCGTGCCGTCCTTCGTGCGGACGGTCAGCGACGGGCCCTGGTCCCGGGAGGGGTCGATCGGCCCCGTGCCGACCGCCAGCAGGGTGCCGCCTGGGGTGACGGTGACGCCGTGCTGATGGGTGTCGGCCGTCATGCGCTCGACGGCCGAGCGTCCGCTCTCCGGGTCGAGCACGACGAGCCGCTCGCCCTCGAAGGGGAGCAGCAGCCGGCCGTCCGAGGGGCGTACGGCCGCATAGTGGGGCTTCAGCCAGGAGCCGAGCCCGCCCTCGGTGCCGTACGGGGCGACCTCGATGCGGCGGGACGCGTGCGTGCGCGCGTCGACGACGGTGACGTCGAACGAGTCGTGGCCGGTCGCGTAGATCTCACGGCCGTCCCGTGAGACGTCCACGTCGAACGGGCGCCGGCCCACCGCGGTCGTGTCGGTGACCTTCAGGGTCCTGGTGTCGATGGTCTCCAGGGTTCCGTCGCCGGCCGGCACGTTGACGCCTACGTAGACATGCCGTCCGTCGGGAGCGAGGGCGATGCCCATGCCGCCGCCGCGGTACTCGCCGCCGGTGACGGGGCCGAGGTTCCCGGTCGCGTACGGGATCAGGTCCAGACGCTCGCGGCGGTCCGTGTCGACGACGGCGACGCCCTCGGCGGTGGCGACCCAGGCGCGGCCGTCCTCGCCGACGACGAGACCGTAGGGCGCCTCGCCGACCCTCACCGAGTCGAACGGGCCCCTGGCCGGGTCGACGAACGTGACGGTGTCGGCGCCGAAGTCGGCGACCAGCAGCGTGCCTTCGGGGGTCCGGCCGCTCGGCTCCGGGGCGGTACGCGCGGGCGCCGACGCGGACGGGGTGCTCCCCCGCGCCGCCGTCCCGTCCGGTGCCTCGGAGGCGGGGCCGCAGCCGGCGAGCAGGGCGGCGCAGGCGAGCCCCATGACGGCGCCGCGCGTGGCCCGTCCCCTCGCCGTACGGCCCGGGACCGTGGGATGCCTCATCGCACGGCCCCCAGCAGTCCCGCGATCTCCGCGAACCCACGGCGCTCGGCGTGTTCCAGCGCGGCTGTGCCGTCGGCGACGTGTGCCTGCGCGGCGGCGACGTGGTCGTGCGGGGCGCGGTTGTGCGGGGTCATGGCGGCTCTCCTGGTGGCGGTCGGCGCCCCCCTGAAGGGGCAGTCCGGGCACATCCATCCTGCTCCCCGGGCCTGCCTCACCCCCTCGGCGGACCGGCCGGTCCCGGAGGTCCGGTCGGCTGACGCCCGTGTCATCCGATCGGCGGACCCCGCGAGGCGCCGGTGGGAGGGACACCCGGAGCCACCGCGCGACCTCGCCCAGTCGCACTTTTATCCCGGCGCCGCGCGGGATGCCATCGACCGGTATCTGATCACAGGCCGGACCCCTCCCCCGGGCACGTTCGTCAGGTAGCGCCGCGGAGGGTGACGACCATGTGGTCCGCACCGGACGGCATTCGACGAGAGCCGTCTCAGACGCCGGCAGGCTGCCCCGGGCCGGGGACGCTGCGGAAGCGGAACGGTTCCGGTTCGCGATGCGGCTGGATGAACCAGCACTCCCCCGCTCCGTCTCCGGTGAGGATCCGCAGCACGGTGTCGGCCACGGTCTCGGCCGGGATGACGGGCAGGCCCTGCTCGGAGAGCATGTCGCGCAGCGGGTCGATGATCCGGGACTCGGCGAATCCCGGGCAGACCGCGTTGAAGCGCACGTTGTCCGGTGCGAGGGCCGGGCCCAGCGAGCGGGCAAGTCCCACGACCGCGTGCTTGTTGGCCGCGTACAGAGGGTCGAGCGGAACCGCGGCGAGTCCCGCGAGGGACGCGGTCGCCACGATCGACCCTCCGCCGCGGGCCCGCAACGCCGGCAGTACCGCGTGGGTGCCGTAGACGACACCGTCCAGGTTGGCGCCCATCGCCCGGCGGTAGCGCGCCGGGTCGAAGTCGTCCCCGACGCCGCAGCCGGTCGCCACGCCCGCGTTGAGCAGCGCGATGTCGACGCCGCCGTAGGTCTCCTGCGCGAAGGCCACCAGTGCCCGGTTGGCCTCCAGGTCGGAGACGTCACAGGCGCGGAAGGCGCCGCCGACCAGGTCGGCCACCTCGCGGCCGGCCCGCGCGTCGAGGTCCGCGACGACCACGCGCGCCCCGGCCTCCGCCAGCGCGACGGCCATGGCCCGGCCCAGTCCGCTCGCACCGCCGGTGACGATCGCCACCCGGCCCGCGAGCGCGCCGCCGTCCGTGCGCCCTGCGTCGAGGGCTCCGGGGGCGGTCATGCCAGTTCCAGCACGAGCTTGCCGACGTTCTCGCCGCGGAAGAGCATCTGCAGCGTGTCGGGGAAGTCGTCCACGGTTCCTCGCACCACGTGCTCCTTGACCTTGATGCGTCCGTCCCGGATCCAGGCGGAGATCTCCTGCGCGGCCTGGGCGTACTGCTTGGCGTAGTCGAAGACGACGAAGCCCTCCATGCGGGCCCGGCGCACCAGCAGCGTGAGGTAGTTGGAAGGGCCCTTGACCGGGGTGGCGTTGTTGTACTGGCTGATCGCGCCGCAGACCACCACGCGTGCGTGCATCGCCAGCCGGGTCAGGGCGGCGTCGAGGATGTCCCCTCCGACGTTGTCGAAGTAGACGTCGATGCCGTCGGGGGCCTCGCGGCGCAGCGCCTTCTTCACGTCCTCGGCGCGGTAGTCGATCGCCGCGTCGAAGCCCAGCTCACCGGTGAGCAGGGCGCACTTCTCCGGTCCTCCGGCGATGCCGACGACCCGGCAGCCCTTGGCCTTGGCTATCTGCCCCACCATGGTGCCGACCGCACCGGCCGCGCCCGACACCACGACGGTCTCGCCGTCCTTGAGCGCGCCGACGTCGAGGAGGCCGAAGTAGGCGGTCATACCGGGCATGCCCAGCGCGCCGAGGTAGGTGGAGGGCGGGGCGAGGGAGGTGTCGACCTTCATCGCGCCCTTGCCGTCGGAGACCACGTACTCCTGGACGCCGAAGGTGCCGACCACGTGGTCGCCCGGCTGGTAGTCGGGGTGGTTGGAGGCGGTGACCTCGACGACCGATCCGGCACGCATCACCTCACCGATGCCGACCGGCGGCAGGTAGGAGGGGCGGTCGTCCAGCCAGCCACGCATGGCGGGGTCCAGGGAGATGACACGCGTCCGGCCCGCGAACCGGCCCGGGCCCGGCTCCTCGACGGGTACGGAACGGTGCTCCCAGTCCTCGGGTCTCACTTCGCCGACGGGGCGGGCTGCCAGTCGGATCTGGCGGTTGGTCGCAGACATCGGGGCTCCTGTCGTTCACGGTCCACGGTGAGGGTACCGACCGGTAGGTATGTCGTGGGCGGTGATGTCCGTCACACCCCCACGGGTGGCTGCCGCCGGTCAGCGGTAGGTGAGCAGCTCCCGGTGCTCCCCGGTGAAGTGGGCGTGGTCGTTGAAGGTCAGCAGGCTGATGCCGGAGGCGCCCGCCACGAGCGTGGTGATCGCGGCGTTGACCGCGACCCGGTTGAGGCCGACCGTGCCCGCCACCGACGTGCCGAGAAGCCTTCCGCACAGCGCGGCCAGCACCCCGCCGGACGTGACCACGATCGCGTCACGGCCGGGACCGAGGGAGGCGACGAGTTCCCGCAGGGCCGCCGAAGCCCCCTCGGAGAAGACGGTCCAGCCGTCGTCCTCCGGGTCGTCCATCCACGCCTCGAGCGCCCGGTCCAGCGCCCGCTGCACGCCGCGGCCATCCGCGAGGGTCCCGGACTCCGGCGGGCCGTAGCGGTCCAGGAGGGCGATGTGGTCGTACTCGTTCCAGCGCGGGTCCCGCGCGGGGGTGCCGCCGAGTCCGGCCGCCTTCATCAGCAGCTCGGCCGTGTCGTACTGGCGGTCCAGGGTGCCGCAGACGACGAGCGGGTCGCGCGGCCCGCGGCGCGCCAGCTCGGTTCCGGCGACGGCCGCCTGCTCCCGTCCGGCTTCCGAGAGCACGTCGTACGTCGCCGAACCGAACGACGCCTGACCGTGCCGTACGAGGTGGATGACCGGCATGAGGCACCTTTCTTGGCGGGTCCCGCGGGATCGCGGGGACGTGGTCACGGGGTGATGATGTGGCCGGTGCGCGGTGAGGTCCGGCCCGACTGGACCTCGCGCCAGACCCGTTCGAGGCTCTGCGGCCCCTGGCTGTGCACGATGTCGACCCATCCCTCGGCCACGGGCAGGAACTCCTTCCACGCCGCGGCGAAACGCCGGTCCAGCCCTTCCCTCCCCCAGTCGCCGATGCGCTTGCGCATCTGGTCGGGCGCGAAGAACATGTCCGGCCCGGTCTCCGCCAGGGTGCCGGCGGGCGCGGGTTCCTGGTTGGTGATGCCCACGACCACCTGGTGCACCAGACAGTCACCGAGGTGGGCGGCCAGCCGGGCGGACAGTTGCTCGTCGCCCGCGAAGTCGGCGTACAGCGTCCCGGTGTGCGGGAGCCGGGAGACGTCGTCGTAGGTCATCACCCGGTCGTAGCAGCCGAGGCCCTCGGTGAAGGCCAGGTTGCGCGCGGAGGTCATGCCGACCACCTCGCATCCCTGCCCCTTGAGCAGGTGGGCGGCGCCGTAGGCGGTCTTGCTCGACGCGGACGACAGCACGACGGTCTTCGCACCCAGCCAGGCGTTGTCGACGAGCCAGTCGGCGAGCATGAACGAGGTCCAGAACAGCGGGCGGTACAGGACGTGCAGGTCCTCGCGGTCGGCCTGGTAGGCGAGGTCGCCGGTGGTGAGGGCGTAGGCGTTGTAGGGGCGGGGCAGCGGCACCCGGTGCGCACTGGCCTCGCGGAAGCCGCGTGCGTCCACCCGGTCGGGGCGGACCAGGAGGTGGCTCGCGGACGGGTAGTAGCCGTAGTAGCGGCTGCCGGTCTCGATGCCGTCGACCTTGGACTCGACGACGTCGGCGAAGCCCCAGAGCGGGACGATGCCCCAGCCGGCGCGGGGCGCGGGGAAGAACTCCCAGTAGCGGAACGAGTCGCCGAGCGCGGCGTAGGTGACGTTGTTGGCGGTCAGGCCGACCCGGTCGACGCGCAGCAGCGCCTCCCCGTCCCGCACCTGCGGGACGGGGACGTCGGTCAGCTCGGCGTTGGTCAGGTCGTCGCGGCGGACGAGCAGGTTCCAGGCGGTGGCAGCGCCGGTGGTCGTGTTGTCCATGGTCGGAACGTACTTGAATCCGGATTCGGATTCAATGGTGCCCTAGGATATGTGCATGCCCTCTGCCGACCCTGGAACCCCACAGCCCGCCCGCCCCCGGCCGACCGGGGCGCGCACCCGGCGCGGCACACGCACCCGTGACGCCCTGGTCGCCGCGGCGCGGCGGATCTTCGAGCGGGACGGGTATCTGGACGCCCGCATCGTCGACATCGCGGCCGAAGCCGGAGTGGCGACCGGCAGCTTCTACACGCACTTCGCGTCCAAGGAGGAAGTCTTCGCCGCCGTCCTCGCGCGACTGCAGGACGAGATGCTGCACGCGGGCGTCAGCGACGGCGGCGACAGCGACGGTGACGGCGACCGCAAGGACCTGTGGCGTGGGGTGGAGGACGCCAACCGCGCCTACCTGGAGTCCTATCGCCGCAATGCCGCCCTGATGGCCGCCATGGAGCAGGCCGCCGCTGTCGACCCGCGGTTCCTGCGGCTTCGGCTGGAGCGGTCGCGCGTGTTCATCGACCGCAGCGCCGCGGCCATCACCCGCCTCCAGCAGTCCGGGCTCGCCGACCCGGAGCTCGACCCGGACATCACCGCGCGGGCCCTGAGCGCGATGGTCAGCCGCCTGGCCTACGCAACCTTCGCTCTGGGCGAATCGGTGCCCTTCGACCAGCTGGTCGAGACCGTCAACCGCCTCTGGACGAACGCCCTGCGCATACCGCGGGAGTGAGTCCGGCGCCCGTGCGGCGATGCGTGCCTCCGACCCGCTCAGGCCAGGCTGAACTTCTCGGCGTGCACCTGCCGGCCGGGGACGTTGAGGACGCGCAGGCTCTTGAGCACGGCCGAGGTCATGGCGGGCGGGCCGCAGACGTACACGTCTCGTTCGGTGATGTCGGGTACGAGGGCGCGGAGGCCGTCCGGCTCGAACGGCTGGGCCCCCTCCCCCGTCCGGCCGGTGAGCAGGTGCAGCCGCCCGCCGCGGGCCGCGACCAATTCCCGTACCTCGTCCACCAGCACGGCGTCGTTCTCGGTGCGCACCCGGTAGAGCACGACGACGTCGCCGGCCGATTCCTCTTCCAGCAGGGCGCGGACGGGTGTGATCCCCACCCCGCCGGCGATCAGGAGTGCGCCGGGCCGCGTGCGATGCAGTGAGGTGAAGGCGCCGTAGGGGCCCTCCATGAACACGCGCGTCCCGACCGGCACGTGCCGCAGACCAGCGCTGGTGTCCCCCACCGCCTTGGCGGTCAGGCGCAACGACTGGCCGCCCGGTGCCGCCGACAGCGAGAACGGGTTCGCGAGCCACCAGTGGTGGTGGCCGGGGAACCGCCAGATGAAGAACTGGCCCGCCCGGGCGGGGAGCCGGTCGAGGTGGCGGCCGGTGACGTGGACCGACACCACGTCGTCCGACTCCGGTACGACGGCCGCGACTTGGAAGCGGTGGTAGGCGTTGCGCCACACCGGCATCACGATCCGCCCGACGACGAGCCCGCCGAAGGCGAGCAGCCACAGCGTCCACCAGTAGAGTTCCGCGAACCCCGACGACTTGAACGTCGTCGTCTCCAGCAGTTGGTGGACGAACGCCAGCCCCAGTGCCAGGTACACCAGCAGATGGAGGCCGTGCCAGGTCTCGTACCGCAGCCGCCTGCGCAGGAACCGGGTGGACACGACGGCGACCACCACCAGGGCCGCGGCGGCCAGCACGCCCAGCAGTGAGGCGGTCACCCCGGCCAGCGCGAGGAACGTCTTCGTCATCGACGCGTCGTCGAGCCTCGCATAGCCGAGCACGACCAGCACGGCGTGGGTCAGGACGGTCCACAGCAGGGTGAAGCCGACCCAGCGGTGCCACACGGTCAGCCGGTCCATGCCGATACGACGGTCCAGCCACGGCACCCGGGCCACCAGCAGCAGCTGGAACAACAGCAGCAGGGCAGCGTGCAGTCCGAAGAACTTGGCCACGGTGAGCGTTCCGTTCTTGCCGGTGCCGTCGGCGAGGAACAGGGTCTCGACGACGACCACGTTGGCGAGAACGAACATCCACAGCGCCCACCGCGCCGCGACGACGGGAAGCACGAGGCCCGCCCGGTTCAGTGCACTCGCGTCCACCATCGCCGCTCCCTTTTCAACCACGTACCGCCGTTGAAGTCGGCTCAGATTACGCCCATGACACCATGATGTCCCCGGTTCGAAGGGAAGACGTTTGGAACCCTCCGGGCGGGGCGTCGGAGCTCGGGTCGAGGCCGCATGTCGCCGAGGCCGATGCGCCGTCCTGCCGGGTCATGCGGATCGTGACCCGACCGTCGGGGTCGGCGCTGTAGGCGACCGTGCAGACCAACTGGCGCAGTGCGGTCTTGTCGAGGCCTCGCAATGCCACCGGGACCCGCGGGGTGGCGAGCCGTCAGCCGTGCGGTGGGCCGTCGCCTTCGCGCCGCGGCGATCGGGGGCAGTGAGGTGGTGCGGCCCGCGGACCTGTGCGCCGTCGTCGGGCCGTTGAGCAGCGCGCCGATCGTCTTCTCGAGCAGCACGTCCTCGCCGCGTACCAGGAACGCCTCGACGGTGGCGGGCCCGCCTGCCTCGACGACGTCGGTCTCCGAGATGCCGCAGCCGCCGAGCGCCGGGGCGGCAGCCGCCTGACCGACGGCCGCACCGGCTCATCGGCACAGCCGGGCACGTCTCATCCGTCTGTCCCCTCCCCGTGAAGGGGTATCTCGACGGTGAAGACAGCGCCTTTGCCCAGCAGGTTCCCCGGATGTGCGGCAGCACCTCGGGGTCGAAGCCGGGCCCGCTGTCGAGGACCTCAGTGATCAGCACGGGTACGCCGCCGTCGCGTGCCTCGCCGCGCAGGCGTACGGTCACGCGCGTCGCCGTGCCGCAGTGCGTTGCCCACGACGTTGGCGACGTCGACGTCGAAACGGCGCGCGTCGAGGCGGGCGCGAATGCCCGGGGGCAGTTCGGTGCTGACGCGCCGGACGTCTGGACGACCTCGTCTACGGCTGGGGCATCTGTCAGGGCGCCGTACGCCGCAGGACCACCGCACCGCTCACCCCCCGTCTCGCCCTGCGCCTCGTCGAACTCCCGCCCGCCAACCTCGCGCCAACCCTTCATGGGCACCGTGTCCACCCGGTGACAGCCCCAGGTTCGGCTGAGTCACCCACACCCACACCCACACCCACGCCCACAGGGAGGATCCCGAATGCCCCCGCGCTCTGACCACGACGCTCAGCCCGACCGCGAGGCGTTCTGGGAGGAACAGGCCCAGAGGCTGCACTGGGAGACCAAGTGGAGCCAGGTACTGGACTGGTCGGACGCACCGTTCGCCCGCTGGTTCACCGGCGGACGGCTGAACGTGGCCTTCAACTGCGTCGACCGGCACGTCGAGGCAGGCCACGGCGACCAGGTCGCCTTCCACTGGGAGGGCGAACCCGGCGACACCCGCACCATCACCTACGCCGACCTCAGGCGCGAGGTCTGCAAGACGGCCAACGCCCTGCTCTCCCTGGGCCTGAGAGCCGGCGACCGGGTCGCCATCCAGCTGCCGATGATCCCCGAGGCCGTGTTCGCCATGCTGGCCTGCGCCCGGCTCGGGCTGCCACACAGTGTGGTGTTCGGGGGCTTCTCCCCGGCCGCCCTGCAGTCGCGGATCGAGGACGCGGGGGCCAGGCTGCTGATCACCTCGGACGGACAGTACCGGCGCGGCAGGGCCGAGCCGATGAAGGCGCACACCGACGAGGCGACCGCGCACACCCCGGGTGTCGAGCACGTCCTGGTGGTCCGCCGCACCGGCACCGACGTGCCGTGGACCGAGGGCCGCGACCTGTGGTGGCACGAGCTGGTGCACCGGCAGAGCGCCGAGCACACCCCCGAGTTCTTCGACGCCGAGCACCCGCTGTTCATCCTCTACACCTCGGGCACGACGGGCAGGCCCAAGGGCATCCTGCACACCTCCGGCGGCTACCTCACCCAGGCCGCGTACACCCACCGCACGGTCTTCGGCCTCGACCCCGACACGGACGTCTACTGGTGCACGGCCGACATCGGCTGGATCACCGGACACACGTACATCGTCTACGGGCCGCTCGCCAACCGCACCACGTCGGTGATGTACGAGGGCACGCCCAACACCCCCCACGAAGGCAGGCACTTCGAGATCATCGAAAGGTACGGCGTCTCCGTCTACTACACCGCCCCCACGCTCATCCGCACCTTCATGAAGTGGGGTGAGCACATCCCCGCACGCTACGACCTGTCCTCGGTCCGGGTGCTCGGCAGCGTCGGCGAACCGATCAATCCGGAAGCCTGGCGCTGGTACCGGGAACACATCGGGGGCAATCGGGTGCCCGTCATCGACACTTGGTGGCAGACCGAGACCGGCGCAATCATGATCGCCCCGCTGCCCGACGGATCGCCCGGCAAACCCGGCTCCGCCCAAAGGCCGCTGCCCGGAATCTCCGTCAAGGTGGTCGACGATCGGGGCGAGGAGGTCGGCAAGGGCGCAAGCGGCTTCCTGGTGCTCGACCAGCCGTGGCCGTCGATGTTGCGCGGGGTCTGGGGCGACAAGGAACAATACCGGGAGACGTACTGGGCCCGTTTCGCGGACCGCGGCTACTACTTCGCGGGCGACGGCGCCCGCTACGACGACGACGGCGACATCTGGCTCCTGGGCCGGGTCGACGACGTCATGAACGTCTCCGGGCACCGGATCTCCACCGCCGAGGTAGAGTCGGCCCTCGTCTCGCACCCGACAGTGGCCGAGGCCGCCGTGGTCGGCGCGTCGGACGCGACGACCGGCCAGGCGATCGTCGCCTTCGTCATCCTGCGCGCCGAGGCCGGACCGGACCCGGACGGCGTCGTCACGGTACTGCGCGAACACGTGGCCCAGGAGATCGGCCCCATCGCCAAGCCCCGCCAGATACTGGTCGTCGCCGAGCTGCCCAAGACCCGTTCCGGAAAGATCATGCGGCGGCTGCTGCGCGACGTCGCCGAGAACCGGGAGGTCGGAGACGTCACCACACTCGCCGACGCCTCCGTGATGGAACAGATCAACGCCGGATTCGGCGCCGGATCCCGCCAGACCGGGTGACCGAATCAGAAAAGTAAGCCAGGGAAAGGGGACACCGGGATGGGACGCGAAAGCCTGCTGCCGGGCCGGGTCGTGCTCCTCACCGGGGAGGGACAACTCGCAGCGGCGATGGCGCGGAGTCTGCGGTCGCACGGTGCCAGAGTGGCGCTGGCGGCCCCCGAGGGCGAGCTCGCCCGTCTCGCGGAACCCCCGGAGCTCCCGGATCTCTCTGTGCCGTGGGGTCGGTACGACCTGGCAGAGCCCGGCCGGGCGGTCGACGCGGTCATCGACCGTTTCGGCCGACTCGACCACGTGGTGAGTGTGATCGGGGCCCGTCCCCACCGAGGGCCGCTGATAGAACTGGACCCCTTGGCGCTGCGCGGCGTGCTCGACAGGGCACTCGTGCTGCCGCTGGCCAGCGCGCAGCGCGCCTACTGGCGCTGGATGGCCGCGCACGGCGGTTCGGTGGTCCACGTGGTCGTGCCCGAGGCAGGACTCGGCGGGCCACAGGACGCGGCCCTGTCCGGCCTCACCGGACTGACCGAATGGCTCGCCGCCGAACTGGCGCCCCGGGTCGATGTCCACACCGTCGTGCCGAGCCTGTCGCTGACCCCGGCCGACTATCAGGCGATGCTCGTCGACCTGCTGGGCGACCTGCTGACACGACGGACGAACCCGGCGCACGGACCCGTACTGGTGCTGAACGAGGAATGCCCCTGTCCGCAACGGGCCGCCTGACAACGTTCAGGACACCGGAACGCACACGGCGGCCGCACGGCGGCTTCCATACGAGACCTTCCGTACGACGACCTCCGTACGACGGCTTGATTCGACTGAAGGGAACACAGCCACTGATGCGACTCGTCCTCATCGGTCCTCCGGGAGCAGGCAAGGGCACCCAGGCGGCCATACTCTGCGAAAGGCTCGGCGTTCCTCACATATCCACGGGCGACCTGTTCCGAGACCACGTGACGCGCCGCACGCCGCTCGGGATGGACGCCCAGCGGTACCTCAACACCGGCGAACTCGTGCCCGACCACGTCACCAGTGGCATGGTCCGGGAACGGCTCGCGCGCCCGGATGCCCGGAACGGATTCCTGCTCGACGGCTTCCCCCGCACCGTGCCCCAGGCCCGAGAACTCACCACCATGCTGGCAGCCGTCGACACCACTCTGGACGCAATGCTGGAGTTCACGGCGCCTGAGGAGGTCGTGGTGGCACGGCTGCTGAAACGCGGCCGGCCGGACGACACCGAGGACGTCATCCGGCACCGCCAGAACGTATACCTAAGGCAGACGGCGCCTCTCATGACCCACTACTCGGACATCCTCCTGACGGTCCACGCCACAGGAACGGTCGAGGACATCACGGCGCGCGCGATGGCACAGCTCTCTGACGTCGCGCGTGGCGCTGCATGATCAACTGTTCGCCGCTCACCGCTGCGTTCATGAACCGCGGCCAGGTAGTCAACAGTACCGTCAGGGAAGACGACCGCCGGGGGTGGGTGGCCCGCGCGTGAGAGGGTGCAATTCCGCGACGTGGGGTCGTAGACCACATACAGGCAGCTCGCGCCGACGATCTCCGCGATGTCAGCCGCCTCGGTCTCCGGGTCCAGGTCGAGGCGGACCACCAGATCATCCAGCCGAGCCAGAACGTCCTCCACGGGAAGCCAGCTCGGAGAAGTTACGGACAGCTGTACGCAGCCGCCCCATGGTGGCCGATGCCTGGAGGCCGTGGCCGACCACGTCACCGACGACCAGGGCGACTCGCGCTCCCGACAACGGGATGACGTCGAACCAGTCTCCGCCTACGGCCGACTGGGCGGCTAGGTACCGGCAGGCCACCTCGACTGCGTTCTGTTCGGGGAGGGCGTGCGGGAGCAGACTGCGTTGCAACGCCAGGGCGGTTGAGTGTTCGCGGGTGTAGCGACGGGCGTTGTCGATACATACCGCGGCTCGGCTTGCGAGTTCTTCCGCAAGTGAAACGTCGTCCTCTTCGAAGGGGCCGGGAAGTTCGGAGCGATAGAAACTCACGACGCCAAGCACGACGCCTCGTGCCTGTAGGGGAACGACGATGAGGGAGTGGATTCCGGCTTCGCGGATCCTCTCCGTGCGTGCCGGGTCCTGAGCCTTCCACCCGTTGGCGGTCTCCAGTGACGCTTCGAGCACCGAGTGTCCGCTCGTCAGGCAGAGCTGCTGAGGTGTGGCCCGATCGAACTGAATGCGGGACCCCTGCGGGTAGAGGTGGGAGCCCGGCCGGATGGCGCCGAGCGCGGCTCTGCGCATGTCCTGGCACGGACTGATGGGCTCATCTCCGGTGAGCACGATTTCGTCGAAGTCCACCGCGGCAAAGTCAGCGAAAGCCGGGACGGCGACGTCGGCCAGCTCCTCTGCCGTTGGGCGATGTCATCTAGTTCGGGACAAAGGTGCGGAGCGCCTTCAATGCCTGAACCGGCGGACGGTGATGGCCTGCCGGCCCGGTGACTGCGCCCACGCGCCCTTCCGAGAACGGTTCGCGCTGGTTCCTGCGCTCGCGCGGTGCCCGCCGCTCGTGCACGGCGAAGTGCGGCGACCGAGTGCCGACCGCACGCGCCTACGCGGCGGCAAGGGCGGGTGAAGCAATGTCCTGCTTGTGAGACTTACGAGTGTCTGCAGTCGCCGAGGCGGCAGCCCATGCATTCGCTCGATGATGCGTCGGAGTTCACGGCTCGGGAGTGCGCAACCGCAGGCCAGGGTCGTGGCGACAGCGGCTGAGGGGAACGGGATGCGCGTTTCAGCGCATCAGGAGCCCCCCATCGATCAGGACGGACTGTCCGGTCATGTAATCGGAGTCAGGGCCAGCCAGGTAGGACACGAATGCGGCAACGTCCTCGGGTGTCTGCACTCGGCCGAGCGGGATCCTGGCGGCGTATTGCTGGAGCGCCTGCCCCTTGTCCAGGTTCAAGTGGCCGCCGAGCCTCTCGTCGATCAGATCCCACATGTCCGTGCCGACGATGCCAGGGCAGTACGAGTTGACGGTGATGCCGTGCGGGGCGAGTTCCTTCGCAGCGGCCTGAGTCAGGCCGACCACGCTGAACTTGGTGGCGGAATACGCGCCGAGGAGGTCGAACCCGGAGTGTCCCGCGATCGATGCCGCGTTGATGATCTTCCCGCCCTCGCCTTGGGCACGCATGTGGGCCGCGGCGGCCTGCAGGCAGTAGATGACGCCGAAGACGTTGACCCGGAACAATGCCCAGAGCTCGTCGGGCGTTACCTCTGCGAGCGGCTTGACCTGTGCGATGCCCGCGTTGGACACCATCACGTCCAGTCGCCCCAGCGCATCGACCGTGTTCTTGACCAGCTGGACGGCGGCGTCCTGGTCGCCGACGTCGGCTGGCAGTGCGACGGCTCTGTGCCCGAGTGCTTTGATCTCCTCTGCCACAGCCTGGGCGCTTTCGGCGCGGACGTCGTTGACGGCGATGTCCGCCCCGTCCGCTGCGAGGCGCAACGCGATCGCGCGGCCGATACCCCGGCCGGCGCCGGTCACCACAGCAACCTTGCCTTCAATGCTCATTGTTCTCTTCTCTTTTCCGAGAATTCATTGCTGTCTCAGTGGGGTTGCAGATGGAGCCGGCTCAGGGCGCGCGGGCACAGTTGGTAGCCCATCGTCCACAGCTCTCATTCGGGTCAGCACGGTCCCGCTGGCGCGACCGGTTCGCACTGCACCAGGCCTGCGCGTGAGAAGTGATCGCGCGCGGCCCCATTCGAGCTGGCCGAGTCCCCCGATGTGAGCCAAGCCCCGCTTACTCGAGGGCTGCGTCGAGCGTGATGACGGCGCCAGTGAACGCGGCCGAAACAGGGCATGACGCCTTGGCCACATCAGCAATCTTGCGGAAGTCACCAGAACGTGCGCCCGGCACCCTCGCGCGTACCGTAAGGAGGATGCCGCTGATCTCGAATCCTCCGCCCGTCCTCGGGCCGAAGGACACCCGAGCGGTGGTGCGAATTGTTTCCGGCGGCGTACCCGCGTCGCCGAGCAGCGCGGACAACTGCATGCAGTAGCACGACGAATGTGCCGCCGCGATCAGTTCCTCGGGGCTGGTCTGGCCGGCCCGATCCTCGGCCCGAGTCGGCCATGAGACTTCGAAGGTGGTCAACTTCGAGCTGTCCAGGGTTGTCTCGCCAGACCCGGAGGACAGATCGCCGGTCCAGGTCGTGGTCGCTTGGCGGTGGGTCACGTTTGGGCTCCCTTTTGCGGATGACCGAGAGTGGTTCAGTGGTCTGCCGGAGGTCCTGTTCTCTGTCCTCCGGCAGACGATGACTCGTGTCCTCAGCCGTCCAGGGCCCCGGTCACGGCGTCGACCACGGCAGAGGGCTGTTCCATGTGGACCATGTGCCCTGCATTGTCGACATAGGTGACCTGGGCTCGGCCTTCCAGTGCAGCTGCGTTGGCGGCCGGCAGTACCTGGTCCGCGCGGCCCCACACCACTCTTACCGGGCCCGCAAATTTCTGGAGCAGGCCGGCGGCGTCGATTCCCGGGCGGTCGCCATCGAGAAGCGTGCCGAGCAGGCTGTCGAGCGCTTGCTGTACGCCGTCGAGCCGCTTGAACTTCATCAGGTCGTCGGCGAGCTGGCGAGTGACTTGTTCAGGGTTGGCGAACAGGTGGATCAGGTGCGGCTTGAGCTCCCGCCGTGACGAGGCGGAGGCGAATCCGCGCAGGTAGTCGGCGTTGATGGCGTCACCATAGCCGGCAGGTGCGACGAGGGTCAGCGACGCGATCTTGCCGGGTTCGCGGGCGGCGGCAGCGGTGACAACGGCGCCTCCGAGTGAGTGCCCGACCAGGTGGACGTGTTGGACGCCCTGCTGTTCGAGGAAGCCGAGCAGCGCGCCGGCGAGGGTGTCGAGGGAACCGTCGCCGACATCCTTGGTGGAGTCGCCGTGGCCGGGCAGGTCGATCGCGTGAACGGTGGCGCGGGCCGACAGGGGTTCCTGAACGAAGAGCCAGGAGTTCTTGTCGCCGCCGTAGCCGTGTACGAGCAGCACGGTCTCCTCTGCGGTGCCGAGGGTCGCGTAGGAGATCGTACGACCGTCCACCTGCACGGTCCCGAGGGCAGGTCCGGCGACCTCGTCGACCGCGCCGGAGTCCAGGTCCTCGCGTGCAGCGCGGGCGGCCTCGTCGATCAGTTCTTCCGGCACGTCGGCCGGAGCGATCAGCGCGATCGTGCCACCGACGGGGACGTCCTCGTTCAGCTCGGCGATGATCCGCCGCATGACACCCGGCGCCGACGACTCGAGTGCCCCGGCGATCTTGTCGGTGTCGATGTCAGCCAGTTCGTCGCCCTCGGCCACCTCGTCGCCCTCGGCCACGAACCAGCTGGTGATCTTGCCGCTCTTCATCGACAGGCCCCACTTGGGCATGGTGACCTTCGTGATGGCGTCTTCGGTGCTCACAGGGTCAGTCACTTCTTCCAGTCCATGGTCTTCTTGACGGCGTTGGCCACCTTCTGCGCGTCCGGGATGTAGAGCTGCTCCAGGGTCTGCGCGAAGGGCACCGGCGTGTGCGGGGCGGTGACCATTTCGATCGGCGCCCGCAGCGCGCCGAACGCCTCCTGCGTTACCAGGGCCGAGATGTCGGTGGCCATGCTGCAGCGGGGGGTGGATTCGTCGACCACGACGAGCCGGCCGGTGTTCTCGACGCTTTCCAGGATCGTGTCGCTGTCCAGGGGACTGGTGGTGCGCGGGTCGATGACCTCCGCCTGGACGCCCTGCCGCGCCAGCTCGGCCGCCGCCTCTTCGGCCACCGAGACCATGCGACCGAGGGCGACGATGGTGACGTCGTCGCCGTCGCGGACCACGTTGGCCTCGCCGAACGGGATGGTGTAGCTGTCCTCGGGGACCTCACCGGTCATGTCGTAGAGCGCCTTGTGCTCGCAGAAGATGACCGGGTCGTTGTCGCGGATGGCCTGGATGAGCAGGCCCTTCGCCTCATACGGGCTGGAGGGCAGGACGACCTTGAGGCCCGGGATGTGGGTGAAGAGCGGGTACAGGCACTGGGAATGCTGTGCGGCGGCGTTGAGGCCGGCTCCGTACATGGTGCGCACCACCACCGGCGTCACCGCCTTGCCGCCGAACATGTAGCGGAACTTGGCGGCCTGGTTGAAGATCTGGTCGAAACAGACGCCCATGAAGTCGATGAACATCAGCTCGGCCACCGGGCGCAGGCCACGTGTCGCGGCGCCGACCGCGGCACCGACGAACGCCGATTCCGAGATCGGCGTGTCCAGCACTCTTCCCGGGAATCGGTGGTAAAGCCCCTTGGTCACGCCGAGGACACCACCCCATGCGTCCTCCTCACCGGGACTGCCCGCGCCGCCCGCGTTGTCCTCACCCATGACGATGACGGACGGGTCGCGCTCCATCTCCTGCCTGAGCGCCTCGTTGATTGCCTCGCGATAACTGATCGTGCGTGCCATGACCGTGCTCCTGGAAGTGTTCGAGGTCAGTAGGTGACGTAGACGTCGGTGTTGAGGTCCTCCGCGGTCGGCGTAGGGGCCTGCTGCGCCTCCGCCACCGAGGCCTCGATGAGGCCCGCCACCTCCCCGTCGATCCCGTCCAGCGCGGCCGCGTCGAGCTGGCCGGACGTGGTGACCCGCTCACGGAACCGCTTGAGGCAATCCAGTTCCTCGCGAGCCCTTGCCACCTCACCGGCGCGGTAGGTCTGCTGATCACCCTCGAAGTGGCCGTAGTAGCGGGTGAACTTGACCTCGATCAGGGTGGGGCCTCCGCCTTCGCGAGCCCGCTCGATCGCCTCGCCCGCGGCCTCGTACACCGCGAAGAAGTCGAAGCCGTCCACGATCACGCCCGGCATGCCGAAGCCGGCGGCGCGGTCGGCGATGTTGTCGCAGGCCACCGACCAGTTGGCCGCTGTGGCCTCGGCGTAACCGTTGTTCTCCGCAACGAAGACCGCGGGCAGGTTCCACACCGACGCGAGGTTGAGCGCTTCCAAGGTGGTCCCTTGGTTGCTGGCCCCATCGCCGAAGAAGGCCACCCCGACGCCACCGGTCCCCTGCTGCTTGGCGGCCAGAGCGGTGCCGCAGATCAGGGGCGGCCCGCCACCGACGATGCCGTTGGCGCCGAGCATGCCCTTCGACAGGTCGGCGATGTGCATCGAGCCGCCCTTGCCGCGGCAGCACCCGGTGACGCGGCCGTAGATCTCGGCCATCATCTCCTTGACGTCCACGCCCTTGGCGATGCAGTGGCCGTGGCCGCGGTGCGTACTGGCAATGGTGTCGCGCTCGTCAAGGTGGGCACACACTCCGGTGGCCGAGGCCTCCTCACCTGCGTACAGGTGCACGAATCCCGGTATCTCGCCGGTGGCGAACTCGGTGTGCAGCCGCTCCTCGAACTCCCGGATGGTGCGCATCGTGCGATACGCCTCCAGCAGTGCCTTCTCGTCGAGCCCCGACGTGGCCTGGGCCGGTTGAGTGGGTGTCATCGTTGACGGTCCTTTCTTCAAGGTTCTTTGTCGGTCTGGTCGTCCTCAGACCGCGGTGCGATCGCTGCGGAACAGGCCGGCTCGTGCCGCCTGGCTCATCACGGCGGTGACGTCGACGCAGAGCGGCCCGTCCTCCCGGAGCCGAACCGTGGCGCCCGTCGTGCCTGCCAGTTCCAGTTCGCGCTCGCCGTCGAAGGCCACCACCCCGCGGGCGGTGCTGATCTCGACCTGCTCGCCGGTGCGCAATGGCCGCCAGTCGGCCACCCCGACGGGAAGTACCAAGCCCGGGGCGATCGGCGCGTTAACCACGGTGGGTGCCTGCTCCGCCGGGCACAGACGCACCGCGACGCCCTCGGGCTTGTCGCGCGGGCTGGGGCAGAGCAGGCCCGCGATGGACGACAGGCCTGTTGCGTCCGGCTCGGCGAAGGAGCAGTACAGCTCGGTGAGGGCGTCGGGGTGCCAAAGTGCGCGGGAGCCGACATACGGCGCCGTGGACACCGCGACGTCGACCAGCCCAAGCTCGGTCCGCTCCCCGGTGCGTACCTCGAGTACGTGAGCCCGGGTGGTGGCGATGCCGTGGTCGACGGCGCCGGTGGCCACCAGCCCGGCCGCCAGGCCTGCGACTGTGGCCTCACGCAGCTGCGGGAACGCGTTGTTGGTACCGGTGGACAGTGACAACAACGGCACGTCGTTCCCGGGGCCGGCGAGCAACGCCGCCGTGGCAACGCGTGCGGTTCCGTCGCCACCGAGACAGATGATGACCTTCGCCCCGGCCTCGACCATGCGGCGGACCGCGTTGGCCGTGTCCTGGGCGCTTTCGGTGATGGCGTCGTCATCGACGAACTGGACGTGCGGCCAAGGCGTCTTCTTCGCCGACCGGTTCCGCACGGCCCTCAACACGGCCGCCGAGATCCCTCCGAGATCGACGGACACGAGCACCGTCTCGACGCCGACCGCGCCCAGCGCCGTGAGCATGCGCTGCACCAAGTTGGCCTTCTCAGCTACCGGGAAAACCGATGCGCCGGATACAAGCCGACGAATGTCCCGGCCGGAGGCAGGGTTGGCGACAATGCCCACCGCAGTCATTCCGCAGGCCCCTTCACGATCCGATACGTGACCGGCGTCCTCCGGCCACGAGGGTCATGGGACTGCGGAAACGGCTGAGCTGGACAGGGTTGCAAGAAATTGCACGCGGCTGTGGATGCAAGCGGATGCAACGTCTTGCACGTGCGGCGTGGTGATCGGACCGTGGGCCAATGACAAGTGTGCAACCGGACGGACGACGGCTCCTGCGGTTGGAAGTCCGCAATAGCGCAGTCCCGATCGAGCGAAAGCCTCCCTGGATCAGGACCCGCATACGGACGGGGCCGGAATTCACCGAGCTGCAGGAGCTCGTACGCAACGAGAGACTGCACACCGTGTGCGAGGAGGCGGCCTGTCCGAACATCTTCGAGTGCTGGGAAGATCGGGAGGCCACCTTCCTGATCGGCGGGGACCGGTGCACCCGCCGGTGCGATTTCTGCCAGATCGACACGGGGAAACCCGCCGAGCTGGACACTGCGGAGCCGCAGCGCGTCGCCGAGTCGGTACGCGTGATGAACCTTCGATACGCCACCGTCACCGGTGTGGCGCGGGACGACCTGCCTGATGGCGGCGCGTGGTTGTACGCGGAGACGGTGCGACGAATCCACCAGCACAACCCGGGCACCGCGGTCGAGGTGCTGATCCCGGACTTCAACGGCGCAGCGGATCTCCTCGACGAGGTATTCGGAGCACGTCCACAGGTGCTGGCCCACAACGTGGAGACGGTACCGAGCATCTTCCGGCGGATCCGTCCCGGCTTCGACTACCGGCGCTCGCTCGACGTGCTGGCACGGGCGCGGGAGGCCGGGCTGGTGACCAAATCAAATCTGATCCTGGGACTGGGCGAAACCGGCGCCGAGGTCGTGGAGATGTTGCGCGACCTTCACGCGGCGGGATGCCGGCTGCTGACCATCACCCAGTATCTGCGGCCCTCGGTGCGGCACCACCCGGTCGTGCGGTGGGTACCGCCCCAGGAGTTCGACCAACTCCGCGACCGTGCACTTGAGATGGGGTTCGCGGGGGTGATGGCCGGCCCGCTGGTGCGCTCCTCCTACCGGGCCGGACGGCTCTACCGGCAGGCGCAGGAAGCCAGACAAGGAGAAGCGAAATGACCACTGCCGACCTGGTGATCCTCGGTGGCGGATCAGGTGGCTATGCCGCGGCCTTCCGGGCGGCTGAGCTGGGCCAGTCCGTGATACTCATCGAGAAGGACAAGCTCGGCGGGACCTGCCTGCACCGCGGATGCATCCCCACCAAAGCGCTCCTGCATGCGGCGGAGGTCGCCGACACCGCGCGCGCCGGAGGGCAGTTCGGCGTGAGGGCCACCCTCGAAGGGATCGACCTCGCGGGAGTACACGCATACAAGGACTCGGTCGTCTCCCGCCTCTACAAGGGCTTGCAGGCATTGGCTGACGCCCACAAGGTCACCGTGATCGAGGGGCGTGGCGCCCTCGTCGGCGGTACTACCGTCGAGGTCGAGGGCACCCGCTACACCGGCCGCAACCTCATCCTTGCCACCGGCTCCTACTCCAAGTCCCTGCCCGGTCTGGAGCTGGGCGGCAGAATCATCACCAGTGAGGACGCACTACGGCTGGACTACATCCCCGCGAAGGCGGTCGTGCTCGGCGGCGGCGTCATCGGCGTCGAGTTCGCCAGCGTCTGGGCGTCCTTCGGCGCCGAAGTGACCATTGTCGAGGCGCTGCCGCGGCTCCTCCCCACCGAGGACGAGTTCTCCTCCAAGCAACTGGAGCGTGCGCTGCGCCGCCGCAGGATTCGCTTCAAGACCGGAGTGAAGTTCACCGGGGCCCAACAGGACGAGCGCGGCGTGAGCGTCGCACTGGAATCCGGTGACACGCTCGAATGTGACGTGCTGCTGGTGGCCGTGGGCCGCGGCCCGAACACGGCCGGCCACGGCTACGCGGAGTCCGGGTTGAAACTGGAGCGCGGATTCGTCGCCACCGACGAGCGGCTGCGGACCAACCTGCCCGACGTGTACGCCGTGGGTGACGTCGTGGCAGGCCCGCAGCTGGCACACCGAGGCTTCGCCCAGGGCGTGTTCGTGGCCGAAGTGATCGCTGGGCTCAACCCGCCCCCCATCGACGAGGCCGGCATCCCGCGGGTGACGTATTCCCACCCGGAGGTCGCCTCGGTCGGCCTGACCGAGGCGACCGCCAACGAGAAGTACAAGACCGGTGTCACAACCCTCACGTACGACCTCGCGGGCAACGGCAAGAGCCAGATCCTCAAGACATCGGGGGCGATCAAGCTGGTCAAAGCGCCCGACGGACGCGTGGTCGGCCTGCACATGGTCGGCGATCGTGTCGGGGAGCTGATCGGCGAGGCCCAGCTGATCTACAACCTGGAACTCCTGCCCGAACAGATCGCACCGCTCATCCACGCACACCCGACCCAATCCGAGGCCCTGGGCGAAGCGCACCTCGCCCTTGCCGGCAAACCGCTGCACACACACAGCTGAACCCGCTGCCTCGCTCCTACACAAGATCAGCAGTGGGGTGCGTGCCTCCAGTGCACAAACTGGAGGCACGCACCCAGACCGTCGGCCCCTGGCTCAGCGCAGATCATGCGGTATTCGGGGCTGGCGTGAGATTGATGCTCGTCAGTCGAGCAGGGCCCTGTGAAGCCGTGCTGCCGCGATCGCGCGGACCGCATCGCTGGGCGCCAGGGGCCGCAGGGCGTGCTCGTGCGCGGTGACGTCGTGGAGTGCGTGCGGACCGTACCGCAAGGCGTGATCCGCACAGTCGCTGGCCAGGACTGCGATGCGCACGCTCACCTCCCGGTAGTGTCACTGCACGATCCCGGATGCGCAGGACTCGGGCAGCAGCGGGCCCCGGTACAGGCGCACGGCTGTGGCCGTGTCGCCGGCGTCCAAGACGGTGAGCAGATCCGTCGCGTCGCAGGCGATCGGCCTGTTGAGCGTGTACCGCCGGTGGGTGATGCCACCGTCGATGGCGCTGCGCAGGTGTGATACCTCGGCCTTGAGCGTTGCCGCGCTGACCGGGTGGTCCCCGTGGACAGGTCGAGGACGCCGAGCCGCCGGCCACGAGGATGGTGGATCGGCACGCAGCAGCACACCCAGCCGTGCAGTGCCGGCAACATGCTCAGAAACACTGTGCTCGGGCGCCCACTGCGCAGGGCGAGCGAGAGTGCGTTGGTGCCCACGTGCGGCTCGTCCCACCTGGCGCCGGGCGCGAAGTTCACCCGTTCCGCACGCAGTCGCATCACCCGCCCGCCACACGACCAGCATCGCTGGGCCCCGCAACGGTGATGTGGACCAGTGGGCCGCGCACGTCACCGCCGTTGGTCGTGGGCACGCTGTCCTGGGCTGGGTCAACGGTGCACAGCGAAGCATCCACGACTGGACACTTCGGCGCACGGCTCGGGCGCCTCTGCCACAGCCCCAGAACGGAAGCCGGGTGGGCAAGCCTCGGGTCCGGGCTCGCTCCAAGGCAGCCCTCTGCCGTCGGAAGGCACTTTCTGGGGCCATGAGGTCACCCTCGCTGTTCTCCTGCCGCTAGGTCACGATCTTCTGTGCGCGTCCTGTATGACGGTCAGTTGGACGCCGTCGTTGAGGCGGTAGGGCCGGGTCGCCACAATCCCGCCGAGCTGGCGGCGAAGACGCGACACCTCGGCCCGCGCAGCAACGAGGTGACCTGCATCGCCGAACAATGCCTGGCTGAGCGCTTCGGAGGACATGCCGGCGGGACCCGCACGGTGCAGGAGCGCAAGTATTTCGGCGTGCCGTTTCGTGATGAGCCGGCGCCATGCCGTGTCACCGGCGTGCACCTGCAGCGACGGGGTGCTGGACAGGTCGAGTTCGAGCAGCACTTTCTGCCCACGACTGAACGGCCGGACGAGCCATCCGTTCGGCAGACGCTCGGGCACGCAGGCGCCATAGCCAGGAACAGCAAGGGGCTGCCTGGCAGCTGGTGCGGGAATCCGTGCCCCCACGGCGACGCCGGAGCTGTGCGCAACCCACCCATGATCGTCGACCACCAGCGCCGGTCCTGCAGTGGCGGCCAGAAGTGGTTCGGCCGACTGCCGTAGCCGCTGAAGATGCTCCTGGTGACACCGCCAGATCTGGGCTTCCATGAGACGGCGCCCGGTCTCGGCCAACGCGCCGATCGCCGGGTGCAGCGTGAGGGCAGGGCCGCTGATATCGATGATGCCCAGCAGATCCCCAGTGCGGGGGTCGTGGACCGGGCAGGCGGTGCAGTACCACGCGTGCTGGTCCTGCTCGAAGTGTTCGCCGGAGAGCAATTCCACCGGTGCGGCCTCGGCGAGCGCGGTGCCGATCGCGTTGGTGCCCACCTGTGCCTCCGTCCAGACCGCGCCCTCGGTGAAACCGAGCGTGTCGGCTCGCCGCCGCACCGATGACGCACCTGCTCGCCAGAGGATGACACCATCCGCGTCTGCGACCACGAGCAGCATGTGTGACGCGGCATCTGGATTTGCTGCGAATATCTGCATGAATTCCTGTATGGCGCCTCGCATCGGTGAGTCGTGCCGCCGGCGTGCGATCTCCTCTTCCGTCACGGAAACGCGCGGGTTCCCGCCCTGCACCGTCAGGCCCATGCGCAACATGCGTGTCCAGGACCGGGAGACAAGGGGGCGTGGCGCCAGTGGTGGGCGGCTTCCGCCGATGACGGCTTCATGCATCCGGACCAGGTCCCGGGCGTAATCGGGCAAGCTCCGGCCCGGAGGGATCGCACTGTGCATGCTCATGACCGCCGCACCTCCCGCACGTTCACGCCAGTCGGAGGGGAGCGTATCCACCGCATGAACCAAGCGCTACTGCTGTGCAACAACTCCATGCAATTCCGTGCAACCCTGTCCGGCGCGTCCGGCAGGGCATGTAATCGGCGCGACTGCGGTGATCCGTCGACTCTGCGACGGCGGTTGCCGAGGATTCCGGTGGTCCCTACATGAAGGTGCGTTCCTTAGAGAGGACGGCACCCGCGTACGGCCGGCAGCGGGCGCAAGGACTCTCCTTACTCCCTCGGGCGGAAGTCTGCGGCGCGCCGGGGCCTTCCTCTCTCGCTCACAGAAAGCTGGGTGCGGCCATGTCCGAGCCCCTTCCCACTAGACGAGCCGTGAGTTGGCTGATGCACGGCATCGGCAATATGCTCGTCGTACTTGTCATCACGTTTGGCGGCTGGTACTTGCTCGCCGACCCGCGTGTGAGTCCATTCGATCTCTACCCGCTACCCTTTAACGCCGCCGTGTTCTGGGCGTTGCTGTTCGTCGTCTGGTCGGGATTCAACCTCGAGTTCTTCGGGTTCGACCGACTCCGCCAGCCGCTCCGGGGAGTCGTGATAACGGCATCAACCGCGGTGTTCGCGGTGGGGGTCACCTACGCGTTCGCAGTGGGTTTCGGGCACCTCAACGCCGATTTCACGGCCTCACGGGAAGGTGATCTCGGCTACTTCACCGCCGCACTCTTCGTGCTTTTCGCCTTCTCGACCTGGGTGCTCGCGGTGGTGAACTGGTCGCACTGGCCATGGACAGACTTGGGTCTGAAGCAACCACTGGTCGGCTTGTGTGAGATCGCGTTCCTCATGCTGCCGACCGTCATCCTCTACGCAGTTCTGGGACTTCCGGCGGTTTCGCGTAACACTCCTGGTATGCCGATACTCGGCCTGAACACACTCCTCGGCTGGTACTACTCGATCGTTGTGGCCGTCGTCGTGACTGGATTGTCCATGGAGAACTGGCCCTGGCGTAAGGCGACCGGGCGCGGACGTATCGCGCTCTTCTCCCTCGTCGGGAACGCGGGGCTTGGCGGCATCTTGTATTTCGTGCTCCTGGGAATCTGCAAGCTGATCATCCCGACCGCTACAGTGGCGGAACTCGGCGACGCCATTCACCAATTCCCGGCTCAACTCGGCGTCTGCTGGGTCGCGTGGATGATTGCGTGGGCCAACGCATTCGGCAACAAGCCCACGAACCTCAGCCCTGCCGTCAACCTGGCAGCGCGCGTCGCTGTCACCTTGACCCTGGGTGTCTTGACTTTTATCGCCTACTACTGGTTCGCGGCCGGCACGCTGCTACACGAACCGGTTATAGCCGGAGACCTGCACGGCAATGCGCTCGGGTTCGTGGACTGGTTCGCCCTCGTGACCCTGCTGTACGTCGTCGGATTCGGCTCCTACGGCCTGCCGAAGCCGGCCGATGAAACGGCTGCCGAGCCAAAGGCCGCCCCCCGCCATGCCGCTGCACAATCCACCCACTAGCAAAGGGAGCTGAGAATGAAGGCAGCACGCTTCTACGGTCCGGGCGATATCCGGATCGACGACGTCACGGAACCAGCGACACGGCCGGGCACCGTCAAGGTCGAGGTCGAATGGTGCGGCATCTGCGGCACCGACCTCCACGAGTACCTGGAAGGGCCCATATTCGCGCCGGCCGAAGGTGCGCCGCACCCCCTCACAGGCGAAACCGTACCCATCACTCTGGGTCACGAGTTCGCCGGAGTGGTCCGGGAACTCGGTGAGGGCGTCGACGACCTGCGGGTAGGCGACCGAGTCGTCGTGGAGCCCTACCTCGTGTGCGGCCGGTGCGACCCCTGCCAGCGCGGCATGTACAACGTCTGCCAGTCGCTGGGATTCGTCGGCCTCTCCGGTGGAGGAGGCGGATTCTCACAGTTCGTCGTCGCAGAGCGGCGCTGGCTCCATCCGCTCGGCGAACTCGGCACGGACGTGGGGGCGCTCATCGAGCCACTCGCGGTCGCCTACCACGCCGTACGGCTGTCCGGCATCCGCCCCGGCGGCACCGCCATCGTGTTCGGTGCGGGACCGATCGGCTTGGTGACCACGGCTGCTCTGCGCGCGGTCGGCACCGAGTCGATCATCGTCGTGGAGCCGGCGGACGTGCGCAAGGCCAAAGCACTCGTGGCCGGCGCCGACCACGTACTCGATCCAACCACTACGGACATCGCCACGGCTGTGTCAGAACTGACCAAGGGTCGCAACGCCGACGTGACCTTCGAATGCGCAGGCATCGACGCAGTACTGAAGTCCGCGATCCGTTCCACGCGCGCGGGCGGCACCTGCGTGAATGTCGCCATCTGGGGACACGAGGCCAAGGTCGCGCTGAACGATCTGGTGTTCCGCGAGGTGAAGGTGCTCGGAAGCCTCGCCTACGCGAATGACCACCCCGCGACCATTGCCATGGTCGCGAGCGGCCGCATCGACCCGTACCAGTTCATCACCGGCCGAATCGGTCTCGACGACATCGTCACGAGCGGCTTCGACGAACTGGTGAACAACAAGGAAGAGAACGTCAAGATCCTTGTGCGCCCACAGTGAGGGTGCACAACCGGCTCAGCGGGTTTGCCATGCGTCTTGCCATGGAGCTCCCAAGGGGATATCCACGTGCATCGCCCTTCGCAGGCCCGCACCGGCACAACGGACCCGGACGGGTCGGGTGGGGCGGGCTCCCTGACCAGAACTGGCCGGGGAGCCGGCGGTCTGGCTCCGTGACGAGGAACGGTCGACGGCTCCCGAAGCGCAACGCGCACTGTCCGAGTTCGGGTCAGCGAACCGGGACCGACACGATCTCGGGCACATGGAACTTCGCCAGCCGAGCCGACCGGCTCAGGGCCTCCGTGTTCGTCTGCTGGGGTCCCAGCAGCTCGCACCGGCACTCGTCGCCGCTCCAGTCGGCGCTCGGATCATTGCCGCTGCTCACCACATCGCCGGACGTGAGCCACATGCGACCTCCCAGGGGCGCGAAGCCGGCAACGCATACGCAACCTTCGATTTCTACTGCCTGATTGGCCGATGACACTGTCCTCAAAGCGAAGACCAAGCAAGGCGTGTGGTCGAGGGCGCCGCCCCTGTCCGATCGGACAGGGGGAACGGCCCGCCCGGTCAGGTGCGCCGGCACGATCATTGCAGGCAATAACCGTTTGTCCCCGTTCGACGGTAGGGGAAGAAGATGTCACAGCGCAGTGACCTCATGAGGCGCCGGGCCACGCTGGAGAGCGAATGGGCCCGTCTGGTACCGCGGCTGAGGACCGCGGAGTCGAAACCGCAGGGTGTCGACACCGTGCGCCACGAGGTGGCCGAGTCCTGGGTGCGCTCGCTGACAAGCGTGGACCCCGGCCGGGACAGCGCGCCCGTCACCGGCGGCGACGCCGTGCACCATCGCTGGACCGCGTCGCCGCTCCGCCCGCCGGTGAACGACCTCAGGGACGAATTGCACAGCATCGCGGACGATGCCGGGTTCGTCACGGCGGTAACCGACGAGTCCGGCACCATCCTGTGGACGTGCAGCGGTCCTGCCATGCGCCGCAGGGCCGAGCGCGTCAACTTCGCGCCCGGCGGACGATGGGACGAGCAAGCCATGGGCACCAACGCCCTGTCCCTCGCTCTGCGCACGGGCCGCCCCAGCTCCGTCTTCTCCGCCGAGCACCTGGTGACGGCCTTGCACGGCTGGGTCTGTTACTGCGCGCCGATCCACGCTCCGGACGGGCGTGTCCTCGGTGTCCTGGATATGTCCACCACCTGGGACCGCTCACACCCCCTCGCCATGTCCACCGTACGCACGCTCGTTTCGACCATCGAGGCCCGGCTGAGTGCGGAGCTGCCCCGCCAGATCCGAGGAGTTCCGAGCCGGATGCATCTGCACTGCCTGGGCAGGGAACAGGTCGCACGCGACGGTCAGCCGCTACCCTTGCGGCCCCGGCAACTGGAAATTCTTACCCTGCTCGCGCTGGAACCGGACGGCTTCTCACCGGAACGGCTCCGTGCGGCCCTCTACGGAGACCGCACCGTCACAGCCTCCACCTTCAGGGCGGAGATCTCACACCTCCGCCGGGCCCTCGGCGGCGGCATCGCCAACCGTCGCTACGCGCTGACCACACCCGTGTCCTGCGACGCCGTTGACGTACTCCACGCGCTCAAGAACGGCGACGTGGAGACGGCGTTGCATCTGTACCGCGGCCCGCTGCTGCCACGGTCGGAAGCACCGGGCATCGAGGAGTGGCGCACACACCTCGAAGTAGCCGTGCGGGAGGCGGTGCTGGCGAGCAGCCGCCCGGAGCACGCCCTGGGCTACGGCGAACGGGCCACGTACGACGTGGAGGTGCATCAGCACGCGCTGCACCTGCTCGGCCAGGGCGACACCCGGCGCGCGATCGCTGCCGGCCGGCTGGCCACCGCTCTGCGCTACTGAGGATGCGACGACGGACGGTCCGGCAGGTCCGTCACCAGCACCCGGCGCCGACCTTCCCGGACCAGAGTGAACGGCGTTACGGCGTAGTGGGCCGTCGGCCCCCGCGCTCACCATCCCCCGAGGAGAGCCGCCATGGTGTACGCGCAGCACGGCACGGACGGCAGCATCGTCACCTTCGCCCGCCGCTACGACAACTTCATCGGCGGAGACTGGGTCGCCCCGCATCCGCTCCACCGGGCGCAGGGTGCCGCCCCCTCCATACGGAGGGGCTAGGTGCGCCTCGTCGTCCAGCTATCCAGCGTCGCACAGCAGCATAGCGTGAGGAGTGACGCAAGCACCGAGGCGGGTTTCGCAGCCGAACCCGTCGGGAGAGCCCCAGCATCACGTCCCTTCCAGTAAGTAGTAGGGCCGATCATGAGCAGCCCCACCCTCTGGGCGACGACCCGGCCGAGCACGGTGCCGCCAGTTGTTCGCCCCCGACCCCGGCAGGTGCCGGGCCACCAGGCCCTCGTTGCGCTGCCCGCGGAGATCCCCTGGGTTCCGGTGGCACGCCGTGGCGTCTCGGCAGTGCTGGCCCAGTGGCGGCTCCCGTCTGCGGACCGCGCATCGGCCGAACTGGTCGTCGGGGAACTCACCGCGAACGCCGCTGAGCACGGTCGGTGTGACATGACGGTGTATCTGTCCCTGCACGCCGGGCTCCTGCGGATCTCAGTGACGGACTCCGGCGCGGCCGTCCGGCCGCGCACCACCCAGGACACGGACCCCGACGAGCACGGCCGAGGATTGACCATCGTCGAACTCCTGGCCCAGGAGATCCGCGTCCACCAGGGTCCACTCGGACGCCGGGTCAGCGTGGCATTGCCCACGGCAGCAGCGAAAGCCTGAGACGACGGCGTGCTCCGGGCCGGAGGGTGTGCTTCCGCCCGCCCGGACTTCACTCGCGATCAAGTCCGGGACGTCGTTCAACTGAGTGAGGGTTCATACAGCACAGCAGCGACGGCAAGCATCGGCGCCAAACGGACCGACGGAGCAGATAACGGTGTCTCTCGGCGCGAAGATCATCGGCTGTGTTCCGTGTGCGACCGCGGGGCGACCGGAGCTGACCGGGGCCGCGATTGTGATCTCCGATGGTGGTGGCGTGGACGGCGCGGAGAACTTCACGATCACCGAGGCGCTCGCCCACCAACTCGGCGATGACCGTCCGGCCGATCCCAGCGTGAGCCCGAAGTGTCTGAGAAGCAGGGCTTCCCCTGCGCGCCGTCATCGGTGCCGCCGGTTGCGCCTGTGCCGCCGGTCGTACCTCCGCTGTCGACGGTGCATGTACGTCCGGTGTCGCCGGTGTCGCTCGGGTCGTCGGCTTCATCGACGCTTGAGGTACGCCTGGAAAGCCGGTACAGCGCCCAATTGGCGGTGCCGTGCGAAGGTCGCTCCCATTCCCCCAGCGTCTCGACGACCTGTCCGCCGGTACCACACCCGGGCGACCCACCGTGATCATCGTGTGGGCCGCGATGATCTCCCCGTCGTGACGGGTGAGATAGAGCTTCATACGGCCCGGTTCCTCGGCGTTGAGCGCCGCGTACTGACGTTCGTAGTACGCCAGGGAGCGGCCGAGCCGAAGCCGTCGCGCTGCTCCGTGATGCGCAGCAGCCGGTAGAACTCCGGGAGTTCGGCCACAGGTCACGTGCGCCCGGTGAGCGGCACATGAAAGACGTGGCGTGGCTGGGCGTCACCGTCCTCCCCGGCCCCGTCACCGCCGCAGCGATGCCAGCCCCGTTCGCGCAACCGCTCGGCTACGGCGGCCCCCAGCGGCTCGACCTCACTGGCGAGGACGTCGCGCAGGCGCCTGCCCGGGCCCGTGAGCGACTTGAGCCGGGCGGCGTCCCAGCGCCGGTAAGCGGGTGAGGGGCCGATGCGTACGGCGAAGGCGCCCGAACGGCGCAGGTGTTCCAGCAGCGGGGTGAGCCATGCGTCGACGTCCGGGTCCGCCCAGTCGGCAACAGACCCTTCGGGAACTCTCAGCACTCTTGGCGCCCATGGCGATCAGGAGCGGCGGTGGTAGGCCTTGTTGGCGATGCGCCAGCTGTCGCCGACGCGGACCAGCAGGAAGATGTCGGTGAACGTGTCCGCGCCGTGCAGCAGCGTCATGGTGGCCGTGGCGACGGTGCCGTGGACGTCGACGGCGTCGATGCGGCGGGACCGGGTCGGTTCGTCCGGGGCCGGGCGGCCGGAGAACAGGGCGCAGTACTTGTCCAGGGACCACGAGACGAAGGCGCCGTCCCGGATGCCCTCGATGTGGGCGGTGGGCAGGAACGCGTCGCGGAAGTGGGTGGGGTCGCCGGTGGCGTGTCCACGGATGTAGGCGCGCAGCGGTGCGAGCACGGCGTCGTCCACGGCGGGGTCCGTGGCGGCGACGGCGATGTCGTCCTCGGCCGCGGCACGGGTGTCGGCCAGGCCGGCCGCGCTGCGCAAGGGGGCGTTCGACGCGGCGGCCAGCAGCGCCATGTCCTTGGCCAGCGCACCGACCGTGAACGCGGCCGGACCGGCGCCCGGCGGGTCGGTGAGGAAGGGTCGCTTGCGCGCCACGAGACCGCCGAGCTGGCCGAGTTCGAGCACGTCCAGCACCTGGGCGCGGGGCAGGCCGAGGGCGTCCGCCTGCCGCAGCGCGTCACGCAGCGCGAGGACGGCGCCGGCGAGGCTGTGGTTGGCGATCAACTTGAGCGCCGCAGCGGTGGGGGCGTCCTTGACGCGCCGCACGGTGCCCAGCGTCTCCAGCGCGGGTCGGACCCGGTCGAGCGTTGTCGGGTCGGCGGAGGCGAGGATCTGCAGGGTGCCCGCGGTGGCGGCCGGCACGGAGCCGAGCACGGGGGCGTGGATGTAGGACGGGCCGAGTCTCCGGGCCAGTCGGGATGCCTCGGCGGGAGCCACGGTGCTGGTGTTCACCACGATCGTGTCCGCGCGCAGCGCGTCACGCACGTCGTCGAGGAGCTTGAGGCAGGCCGCACCGTCGAACAGAGCCAGGAGCACCAGATCGGCCTTCGCGACGGCGTCGTTCGGATCGCCCATCGTCTCGACGGCGCCCGCGGTACGCCCGGAGCGGGTCCAGCCGACGACGTCCCAGCCCTGGGCGGTGAGTCGGGTCGCGATCGCTTGGCCCATGCGGCCCAGGCCGAGGACGGCGATGGAGTGCGGTGTGGTCATGAGCGCCAGCGTGGTGCAGCGGGAGGGCTGCGACAAGCGATGATCTCGCAGGCCCGCCATGCCGAACACGCATACCGGCTGGGCATACTGGCGCCATGGATCTGACGGTGTGGCGCACGTTCGTGACCGTGTGCCGGCTCGGTTCGCTCTCGGCGGCGGCCGCCGAGCTCCATCACACGCAGTCGGCCGTGTCCCGGCAGATCGCCGGGCTCGAGCGGCAGCTCGGGGTGCCTCTGATGGAGCGCCATGCGCGCGGTGTGCGTCCTACGCCGGCCGGCGAGGTGTTCCGGCGGCACGCCCTGGCCACGCTCAACGAGGCCGACCGCGCCGTGCGTGCCGCACGCGACGTGGGCGACGGCGCGTGCGGCCGGCCCTTGGCCGTCGGTGCCACGCCCTCGCTGGCCGCGGGCATCGTCCCCGAGGCCATCCGGGACCTGCTGGAGCACGCCGGGCCCGTGCGGTGGAGCCTGCTGCCCGGACTGACTCCGCACCTGCACAGCCGCGTGATCGCCGGGGATCTCGACATCGCTGTCGTCACCGACGCACCGCCGGGGCTGCCGAACGACCCGCGGGTCGAACCGCGGTTCCTCGGCCTGGACGGCATGGTCGTCGTCCTGCCCGTCGGCCATCCGCAAGGCGAACAGGGCCCGTTGCCCCTTCAGGTGCTGGCCGACGAGATGTGGGTCGAGGACAACGACGGCTCGGCGGCGCTCCTGCGCCGGCACGCCGCCCGGGCCGGATTCAGCCCCCGCATCGACCTCGCGGCGGCCGACCTGCACGGCAAGCTGGCCCTGGTCGCGGCCGGCCATGCCATCGCGCTGATACCCGGGGTGCTGACCTGCGCACTGCGGCCCGACGTCACCGCTGTGACGCTCGTGGATCCGCCGACCCGTGGCATCTACACGGTCACTCCCCGGCGGGACCCTCATCCCTCCGCCGCGGTCCTGATCGACCGGCTGGCGGGGGTGTTCGCCTCGTGACGTCGTTGCCGTAGTCGTTGCCGATCAGGCCGGATCCGTGCGTCCGAACAGGCTCGCGTGGCCTGGCGGAAGCTGGGTGAGGATGCGGCGCAGCAGCGCGTGGTCCGCGTCAGCAGCGGGCCGCAGTGCTGCGACAGCAGGCGGGCCGGATCGGTGCGGTCGTCGCCCACCAGGTGGGCCCCCAGGACTAGTCGGCAGGTCAGGGACACCTTCAGGTCTCAGGGGGCAGCGGAACGACCGCGGACACCGACTTCCCTCCTGGACGGGTGCTGACCTCCACGTCCTCGGCGAGTTGCCGCACCAACCGCCAGCCTGCTCCGCACGGCTCGTCCGGGGTCCTCCGCCACCGCCGAGGCGCCGTGGCACTGGCGTCCTCCACCGTGACGGTCACCGTCCCAGGGCCGGCCACCAGGCGGAACCGGGTCACGCCCCCGGCATGGCGCACGGCGTTGGTCACCAGCTCCGACGCGACCAGCAGAACCGCTTCCGCGTCAGGCCCACCGATCGGGCCGACTTCGGCAAGGAACGCGCGTGTCACGATCCTTGCCTGCTCCGCGTTCCGTACGTGGGCCTCGTGCAGTGACTCGTGCTCTTCGTCTTCTTCCTCGGCTGCCTGGATCATCACAAGCCTCAACTGGAGTGAATTCGTCTCTCCACTTCGCTTTCCCCGGGGGCATGACGCCATCCGCGAGCATGCCGAAGAGGGTTGGAGCTCACAGGACGGGGCATCACCGGAAAAGCAGGGTCAGCCGCGTCGGAGGTTCCGCGGCTCCGGCCCCAGCCGCGTGGCTGGTGCGGCCGGTTCGTCCTAGGAGGGGAAGTGATCCGCCATGCGTGCGCCCGCCGGCGCCCATCGGCGTTGCGCCCGAGTGGAGTACCTGTTTCGTCAGAACGTGGCTGCGGCCCGGCAGGCGCGCAGACTGGCGCGTGCGTTCCTCGCCGGCTGTGACAGCGACCGCCACACCGCACCGACGTCCGGTGCCCAGGTCGAGGATGCCGAGCTGGTGGTCTCCGAACTGGTCACCAACGCCGTACGGTACGGCGGCGGCGACTGCCGTCTGCGGGTGGCGGTCTCGGACCGGCAGGTGTGCATCGAGGTGTCCGACGGCAGTCCGGCACTGCCGCGCATCCGTCCGTCGACCGCGCAGGACGAGAGCGGGCGGGGGCTGGCCATGGTGCGGCAACTGGCCCAGCGGGTCGATGTGACGCCGACGGCCGGGGGCGGCAAGACCGTGCGGGCCGTCCTGGCCGGCTGAGGCGACGACTGCCCTGTCGGACTCCGCGCGGCCCGGCCCTTTGCGTGACGGCTGAGCGAGCCCGTACCCATGGGGATCAGGGCAGCAGGCGATGATCGGCTCCGGGGAGCTGACAGCAGCCAAGCCGCCTGGCTGGCAGATCTTCCCGGGAGTCCGCTGAAAGCGCAGGTCAGGCACCGATCTGACGATGCATCAGGTGGCGCAACACTTGCGCAACACCACTTTCCCTACCGGATAGGTATGGTTCCTGCCATGCCGCCCACCGACCGCATCCGAGACCACGCCGGCCACGGCGCAGCGACCACCGTCGCGGCCCACCGCGCACGGCGCCGGCTGCGCGCCGACCGGGCCCGGCAACTCGCCGACCTGCTCCGCCACCAGCTCCTGTCAGACGCCTTCGCCGACGGCACGCTCCCCCACGAGTCGCTCCTCGCCTCCGACTACGGAGCGAGCCGCAACACCGTCCGCCAGGCTCTCGATCTGCTGCGCGCCGAGGGGCTGGTCCAGCGCCAGCCGGGTGTCGGGACGGTGGTCGTGGCCCGTAAGTACCCCCACGGGCTGGACCGCCTCATGGGGCTCGCGGAAACCCTCCGCGAGCACGGGCGGGTGACGAACGAGGTCCGCACGATGGGCCCCGCCCCGGCACCCGCCCCGGTCGCCGAACGCCTCCGCGTCCCGGCCGGTGCCGACGTCCTCTACATCGAACGTCTGCGCCGCCTGAACGGCCTTCCCCTGTCCCTCGACCTCACCTACATCCCGCTCGACCTCGGCACCGCCCTGCTCGGCGCCGATCTGGAGAACACGGACGTCTTCCGCCTGCTGGAAGACATCGCGGGCCGGTCCCTCGGCCACGCCGAGATCACCCTGGAGGCGGTCACCGCGGACGCCCACTCCTCCGCCGTGCTCGAGGCGCCGCGCGGCGCGGCCGTCCTGATGCTGGAACGGCTCACCCACCTGGACGACGGACGCCCGGTCGACCTGGAGTTCATCCGGTTCCGCGGCGACCGCATCACCATGAGCGGCCTGCTGCGCCGCTCACCCTGACGCGCACTCCCCGCGCACTCCCCGCAGCACGCACTCGCTGTAGCACGCACCCCTGTAAGCACGCCCCCTGTAGCACCCTTCCTGGAGACAGCCATGCCCTTGGCGCCCCAGCGGGCCGACGTGCCCGTGACCATCGACGAGTCGAAGTGCATCGACGGCTGCACCCTCTGCGTGGACATGTGCCCGCTGGACTCCCTCGCCATCGACGAGAGCAACGGCAAGGCGTACATGCACGTCGACGAGTGCTGGTACTGCGGCCCGTGCGCGGCCCGCTGCCCCACCGGGGCCGTCACGGTCAACATGCCCTATCTGCTCCGGTGAAGGCGAGAACACCCATGAAACGCACCGCGGTCGCCGCGTCCGCCGCCGTCCTGCTCGCACCGCTGACCGCCTGCGGCGGCAGTGCCGAGGCCGGTGACGGATCCACGATCACCGTCACCGTCGGCTACCAGTCCAAGACGATCAACACGGTCACGGCAGGCACCCTGCTGCGCTCCCTCGGCTCCTTCGAGAAGCAGCTGCGCGCCCTGGACGACGGCCACACCTACAAGGTCGAGTGGCAGGACTACGCCACCGGCGCACCCATCACCGCCCAGATGACCGCCGGGAAGATCGACATCGGTTCGATGGGTGACTTCCCGCTGCTCATCAACGCGGCCCGCGGCCAGCAGCTGAACCGCCCCACCCGTCTGGTCTCCGTCACCGGCTACAACCTGCGCGGCGGCCTCAACACGGTCGTCACCGCGCCGGACTCCGGGCTGGCCTCACTGAAGGACCTCAAGGGCAGGAAGGTCTCCACGAGCGTCGGCTCGGCGGCCGACGGCACACTCGTGCGGGCTCTGCAGCGGGCCGGCCTCGACCCGGGCAAGGACATCGAGAAGCTCAACCAGCAGCCCGCGGTGGGTGCGTCCGCGCTGGCGGCGGGCAGCGCGGACGCGTTGTCGCAGTTCGTCGCCTGGCCCGGTCTGCTGGCCCACCAGGGCAAGGCGAAGGCCCTGTACGACGGCGCCCAGTTGAACCTTCCCACGTTCCACGGCGTCACCGCCCGCGAGGACTTCGCGAAGCGGCGTCCGGCCGTACTGGAGGCGTTCCTCAAGGCCCAGGCCGAGGCCACCGACTACCTCAACGACCAGCCGGTGGCCGCCGCCGAGAAGGTCGCCGAGGCGACGGGCCTGCCCGCCGAGGTCGTCTATCTGTACAACGGCGCCCACGGCATCGCCACGTTCGACCCGGCGATCAGGCCTCAGCTCGTCTCCGCGCTGAAGCAGGACGTGCCGATCCTGAAGTCCGCGAGGCTGACGGGTGACGTGGACGTGGACTCCTTCGTCGACGACCGGTACGTCAGGAAGGCCTTGGGGGCGTCCTACGGTGAACGGCTCGCCGCAGCACCCCCCGCCCCGGCGGGAGAGGTGTGGCCGAAGGGATCCTCGCGTACGCGGGTCTTCACGTCACCGGCCGCACTGCTCCGTCACGTGGCCGCCCACCGCGACACGGTGCGTGCCGCCTACGTCCCCGACGCCACCACCGGCACCCTCTGGTTCGCCGACAAGGCGGTGTGGGTGGCCGACGGTGACGAGCTGCTGCCGTTCGTCGCCCCGGCGACCGCGCGGGCGTACACCGACCGGCACGACGGGGCCCGTGTCGTCAGCTACGCCGACGCCCTGGAGCGTGCGTCGTGAGCCGGACCGCGCCTCGGGCGGCCCGCTACGCGCTGCGGGTGAGCGCCGTCGCGGCCGGCCTCGGCCTCTGGCAGCTGCTGACCGGCCTGGACGTCGACGTCTGGCTGCGCTTCTCGCAGTTCCCCACGGTCGGCGACGTGGCCCGTGCCTTCGCCGGCCGGCTGTCCGGACCGGACTACTGGACGGACCTGACCGACAGCCTCACCCGTATCCTCACCGGCTTCCTGCTGGCCGCCGTGCTGGGGGTGGCCGCCGGTGTGCTGGTGGCCCGCTCGCGGCTCGCCGAGGACCTGCTCGGGCCGCTGCTGGAGGTCGTCCGCCCGATCCCGGCCATCGCCCTGGTCCCGGTGGCGATCCTGCTGTTCCCCTCGAACGAGCAGGGCATCGTCTTCATCACCTTCACCGCCGCCTTCTTCCCGGTTCTGGTCTCCACCCGGCACGCGGTGCGCGCGCTGACGCCCGTGTGGGAGGAGGCGGTGCGCACCATGGGCGCGGGCCGGTGGCGGATCCTCGGCTCGGTCGTCCTGCCGGGGACATTGCCCGGCATCTTCGGCGGCCTGTCGGTGGGCATCGGCGTCTCGTGGATCTGTGTGATATCCGCCGAGATGATCTCCGGCCAGTACGGCGTCGGCTACCGCACCTGGCAGGACTACACGGTCGTCGACTACCCGGGCGTGTTCGTCGGCATGGTCACGATCGGCGTGCTGGGCTGGCTCACCTCCACGGCGGTCGAGCTGCTGGGCCGCCGTCTGACCCGCTGGCTGCCGCGGACGTCGTACGTTCCCGGCGGTCGGGTTCCGCGGCCGACGCACGCAACGCCCGCCCCTGCACCTGTCCGCGTCAGGACCACGGAGGAAGCGCCCCATGACCAGCTCGTCTGAGGTTCGTTCCCCCGCCCGCGCCGGCGCCGGCCTCAGCCTGCGCGACGCCACCCTCGGACGTCCGGGCGCGCCGGCGCTCGACGTGGTGGACCTCGACGTGGCCCCCGGGGAAATCCTGACCGTGGTCGGCTCCTCGGGCTGCGGCAAGTCGACCCTCCTGCGCACGCTGGCCGGACTGCTGCCCCTGCTCTCCGGGCAGATCACCGTGGACGCGCGTCCGCTGACCGGGCCGTCCGCGGAGCGTGCCCTGGTGTTCCAGGAGGACGCCCTGCTTCCCTGGCGCACGCTGCGGGCCAACGTCGAACTCCCGCTGGCCATCAGCGGCGTGCCACGCACCGAACGCCGCGCCCAGGCGCAGGCGTGGCTGGACCGGGTCGGACTCGCCGAGCACGCCCACCGGTTGCCGCACCGCGTCTCCGGCGGTCAGCGCCAGCGCGCGCAGCTGGCCCGTGCCCTTGCGGGCCGTCCGAGGGCCGTCCTGATGGACGAGCCGTTCGGCGCCCTCGACGCCCAGACCCGCGCCGGCATGCAGGACCTGCTGGTGGAGGTGCTGAGCGGCACGGGAGCGACCGTCGTCTTCGTCACCCACGACGTGGACGAGGCCCTGTTCCTCGGCGACCGCGTGGCCCTGCTCGGCGCGGGCCGCCTCATCGCCGTACGGGATGTTCCGCGCCCCCGCGAGCGCGCCGCCCACGACGATCCGGCGCGCGGCGCCCTGCGGCGCGACGTCCTCACGTCACTCGGTTCTTGAAAGGCACCCTGGTGGACCACACCCTGCAGATCCCGGCCCTCGGCGACGCCGAGGAGATCAGCTGCGGCGTGCTCGTGATCGGCGGCGGCACCGCCGGCACGATGGCGGCGCTGACCGCCGCCGAGCACGGCGCGGACGTCCTGCTGCTGGAGAAGGCGCACGTACGGCACTCCGGCGCGCTCGCCATGGGCATGGACGGCGTCAACAACGCGGTCGTCCCCGGCCGGGCCGAGCCGGACGACTACGTCGCCGAGATCACCCGCGCCAACGACGGCATCGTCGACCAGTCCACCGTCCGCCAGACCGCCACCCGCGGCTTCGACATGGTGCAGCGGCTGGAGTCGTACGGGGTGAAGTTCGAGAAGGACGACCACGGCGAGTACGCGGTCCGCCAGGTCCACCGCTCCGGCTCCTACGTACTGCCGATGCCGGAGGGCAAGGACGTCAAGAAGGTCCTGTACCGGCAGCTGCGGCGGCGGGAGATGCGGGAGCGGATCCGCATCGAGAACCGGGTCATGCCGGTGCGCGTGCTCACGGCCGGGGGGCGTGCCGTGGGCGCGGTCGGCTTCCACACGCGCACCGGCGCGTTCGTGACCGTCCGCGCGGGCGCGGTGATCCTGGCGACCGGCGCGTGCGGCCGCCTCGGTCTGCCCGCCTCCGGCTACCTGTACGGCACGTACGAGAACCCGACCAATGCCGGCGACGGGTACGCCATGGCCTATCACGCGGGCGCCGAGCTGACCGGCATCGAGTGCTTTCAGATCAACCCGCTGATCAAGGACTACAACGGACCGGCCTGCGCCTACGTCGCCAACCCGTTCGGCGGCTACCAGGTCAACCGGCACGGGGAGCGCTTCGTCGACTCCGACTACTGGTCGGGCCAGATGATGGCCGAGTTCGCGGCGGAGGTGGCGTCCGACCGGGGCCCGGTGTACCTGAAGCTGAGTCACCTGCCCGAGGAGTCGATCTCGGCGCTGGAGTCGATCCTGCACTCCACCGAGCGCCCGACCCGCGGCACCTTCCACGCGGGGCGCGGACACGACTACCGCACCCACGACGTCGAGATGCACATCTCCGAGATCGGCCTGTGCGGCGGCCACTCGGCCTCCGGGGTGCGGGTCGACGACCACGCCCGCACCACCGTCCCGCGGCTGTACGCCGCCGGGGACCTGGCCTGTGTCCCGCACAACTACATGATCGGCGCCTTCGTGTTCGGCGACCTCGCGGGCGCGGACGCCGCCCGGTACGCGCCGTACGAAGGGGAGTTGCCCCCGGACCAGCTGCGCGAGGCGCACGAGCTGATCTACCGCCCGCTGCGCAATCCCGACGGCCCGCCGCAGCCCCAGGTCGAGTACAAGCTGCGCCGGTTCGTGAACGACTATGTGGCGCCACCGAAGTCCGGTGCCCGGCTGTCGCTGGCCCTGGAGGCGTTCGAGCGGATGCGCGCCGACATCGCCGCGATGGGCGCCCGGACGCCGCACGAGCTGATGCGCTGTGCGGAGGTGAGCTTCATCCGCGACTGCGCGGAGATGGCGGCCAGGGCCTCGCTGGCCCGCACGGAGTCCCGATGGGGCCTGTACCACGACCGCCTCGACCATCCGCACCGCGACGACGCCTCCTGGTTCCACCACCTCGATCTGCGCAAGTCCCCCAGTGGCGCGATGGAGTTCACGGCACGTCCCGTGGCGCCCTATCTGGTCCCGGTCGACGGCTTCAGCCCGGCCGGCGGTCCGTCGCGCCGTCTCGGCGAGGTCCACCCGGAACAGGTGGCGACCGCGGGGGCGCGGGAAGCTGCGCCGGTGGCGGTGCGGCAGGAGTCCTCCGGCACCGGGACCACCTCCGGTCCCGGTACCGACGCGGACGCGCCGACCACGCCGCGCCTGCTCGAGCTGCTGTCCCTCGCGGAGGACGAACCCCGGCTCCCCGCCCTCGTCCCCTACCTGACCGATCCCGAGCCCACCGTCCGCCGCACGGCCGTGACGGTCCTGACGGAGACGGTGCCGCCGGGCACCGGGCCGGCACTGGCCGCCGCGCTCGCCGACCCCGACGCGGGCGTGCGCGCCGCCGCTGCCGCCTCACTGCGCGAACTGGTCGAGACGCTGGCCCCCGAGCCGGCCCTTCGCGACGGCCTCGCCGCCGCCCTGTCCGGGGCCGACCCCGTCGCCCGCGCCGCCGCACTGGACGCCCTGCGCGTCCTGCGTCTGGGCGACACGCGGCTGTTCGCGGACTCGCTGGCGGACGGCGACATCGCCGTCCGCATCGCGGCCGTGCGGGCCCTGGTGTCTGTCGACGCCGCCGGGGAGCTGGCCCGCGCGGCTGCCGCCGACCCCTCCCGCGAGGTCCGGGTCGCCGTCGCCAGGGGCCTGGCGGCCGTGGCCGGGGGACGGCTCGCCGACACCGCACCGCCCTCGCGGGCCGGCTCCGATCCCGGAACGATCCGCTCGGCCCTGTCCGAGCTGATCGACGACCCGGACGCCCTGGTGCGTGCGGCGGCCTACGAGGCCCTCGGCACCACCGGCTGCCCGGCGCCCCTGGCGGCGCGCGCGGAGGCCGCCCTGTCCGACCCGGCCTGGCAGACACGGGCCGGTGCCGCGACCGCCCTGTCCCTCGCGGACCCGGGCCTCGCCGTCCCCGCCCTCGCGAAAGCCCTCGCCGATCCCAACGCCGACGTGCGCAAGGCGGCGGTGACGGCGCTGACCCGGCACCGCGCCACCGGGGACGCCCGGGCGGCCCTGGCCACCGCGACCACGGACCCGGACGCGGACGTCAGGGCGTACGCGGCCCGCGCGCTCTGACCCCGCCCGCCTGGTCCGTTCGTCTCGCATGGCGAGATGGATCTACCGGGAAATGAGATGAGTGAGATCGTTGTACTGCCCACGCGGTTCGTGCGGACCCCGGTGAGGGTGCGTGCGCCGCCGTCCGGGCGGCCGGCGCTGGACGCCGGCGACCGTTCCCCGTGCTCGCGTGAAAGACCCACACATGCCCACACCAGATACCGGCCAGGCCCAGACACCCGTCAACCCGCGGTCCCGCGTCCTCATCGCCAGCCTCATCGGCACGACCGTCGAGTTCTACGACTTCTACATCTACGCGACCGCCGCCGTTCTGGTCTTTCCCCACCTCTTCTTCCCGAGCAGCGACCCCACGACGGCCCTGCTGTCGTCCTTCGCCGTGTTCGGCGCCGCGATGGTCGCCCGGCCGGTCGGCGCCGTCTTCTTCGGGCACCTCGGCGACCGCCTCGGCCGCAAGAGCACACTGGTGATCTCGCTGCTCACCATGGGCATCGCCACGTTCCTGATCGGCGTTCTGCCCACCTACGCGCAGGCCGGCTGGGTCGCCACCACCCTGCTGGTGCTGATGCGGCTCGCGCAGGGCTTCGCGCTCGGCGGTGAGTGGAGCGGCGCGGCGCTGGTGGCGACCGAGAACGCCCCGGCGGGCAAGCGAGCCCTGTACGGCACCTTCCCGCAGCTCGGCGCCCCGCTCGGGTTCATCATCGGCAACGGCCTGTTCCTGATCATCGGCGCGCTGCTGCCGTCGGCGAGCGCCGACCCCACGCAGCCCTCCGACGCCTTTCTCAGCTGGGGCTGGCGCGTGCCGTTTTTGTTCTCGGCCGTGATGGTCGCGGTCGGCATGTGGGTGCGGCTGCGGCTCGTCGAGTCGGCGGTGTTCGCCAGGACGCGCGAGGCCGGGCAGGTGCAGAAGCTGCCGCTGGCCACCGTCTTCCGCGACCACTGGAAGCAGCTGGTCCTGGGCACCTTCACGATGCTGGCGACGTACGTGCTCTTCTACCTGATGACCACGTTCTCCCTGAGCTACGGGCGCACCGCGAAGGACGCCGCGGTGCCCGGCCTCGGCTACAGCTACACCACGTTCGTCCTGATGATGATCTTCGGCGTGCTGTTCTTCGCCGTGTTCACCCTGGTCTCCGGACCGCTCGCCGACAGGTACGGCCGACGCACGACCCTGATCTGGGTCACCGTCGCGATCGTGGTCTTCGGACTGGTCTGGGTGCCCCTGATCGGCCTCGGCACGCTCGGTGTGGTGCTGTGGCTGGTGCTCGGCTTCACGCTGATGGGCATGACCTTCGGGCCGATGGGCGCGCTGCTGCCCGAGCTCTTCCCGACGAGCGTGCGCTACACCGGCTCGGGAGTCTCGTACAACGTCAGCTCCATCCTCGGCGCGGCCGTCGCGCCGTTCATCGCGGTGGCGCTGTGGGAGGCGGGCGACGGCTCGCCCTGGCTGGTGGGCGTCTACCTCTCCGCGATGGCGCTGCTGACGCTGGCGGCGCTGGTGCTCGGCAAGGAGACGAAGCACATCTCCCTGGACGACGGTGAGGCGTCCGCCGCCGACCGCGACGAGACCCCGGCCCCTGCCACGTCCACGGTCTCCTGAGCCACCCCCGGCCGCACCGGCGCGCCCCCTTCACCATGACGTGGGTGAGGGGGGCGAGAGGCTCGCCTGCAGCTGCTCGAAGCCGGTCGCCGACACCTGCCCCTGACGTGCGCTGTTCCGCCACGGCAGCGCTCCGGCCCGTCCCGCGCGCAACGGCAACTGGTCGACGAAGGCCAGCAGCGTCAGCAGGATCACCAGCCCGGGCAGGGACTTGAAGAAGACGTGCTGCATGTCCCCGGTATCGAGGCGGCGGCGCGCTGACAGGCACCCCTGTACCCAGGGGATCAGCGCTGCTGGGCCGCCCTACCGTGCTGCCGGGCAGGCCGGGGCGCCATAGACTCGGAGGACCGGTCCGGGAACGCAGGAGCGGGCAGCTCGTGGCCCGGACCGGAGCCCGGGGACGGCCACCCCAGGAGGACGCGATGGTGCGGCAGACCCGACTGGCCGGCGAATCGGCGGAGTACCTGGAAGCTCGCGAGGAGCTGCGGCTGGCCGAGATCGCCCTCATGCGCCACCGCGAGGAGGTCGCCGCCCAGCGCCGGGCGCTCCCCGCGGGTCCACCCGTCGACGACTACGTGTTCACCGAGGGCCCCGCCGATCTCGACGCCGGGGACACACCGGTCCGCGAGGTGGCTCTGAGCGAGCTGTTCACCGCCGCGGACCGCCCACTGCTCGTCTACCACTTCATGTACGGCAAGCTGCAGAGCGACCCCTGCCCGATGTGCACGCTGTGGATCGACGGCTTCAACGGCATCGCCCACCACGTCGCGCGCAACGCGGACTTCGTCGTCGCCGCGGCGGCCGACCCGCCCACCCTGCGGCAGCACGCCCGCAACCGCGGCTGGCACCGGCTACGGCTGTTGAGCTGCGGGGACAGCACGTTCAAGTACGACCTGGGCAGCGAGGACGAGGACGGCGGACAGGACTCGACCATCTCCGTCTTCACCCGCGACGGCGACGGCACGGTCCGCCACTTCTACTCCGCGCACCCGCGCATGGCCGACGACATCGACGAGCGCGGCATCGACCTGCTGGCCCCCGTCTGGCACCTGCTCGACCTGACTCCGCAGGGCCGCGGCGACTGGTACCCGAGCCTCGACCACTGACACACGCGCCCCTTGTGACGCCGGCCGGTGGTGCGGTCATGAGCTGCGGGGTGTGATGCCCGGGGCTAGCGTGGAACCGGTGCTCGCGGCCGGGGACGCGGTCACAGAGCCAGGGCACGGGATGACCGCCCCGCGGGCGTCGGACTGGGTAGGAGAGCTGGAGACATGGGCGACGACGAGAACATTGCCACGTGGACCGAGCGACTCCTGCACGAGGCTCCGGCCCTGTCGCCGGAGCAGGCCAGAAGCTTCGTGCACGAGCTGTACTTCGCCGCCCAGCGCGCCCTCGACAAAGAGGTGTGGGAGGCGGACTTCGAACGCGACGAATAGCGTCCATTCACGAAGCCGCCCCGAGGATGACGGTGCCGGAATGAGCTTCCTATTCCGTCCGGAAAACTGCCCAGACGCACGAACATGTGGCCAGGTGTGTGACCAGGCAGCCATATTCGGGTCATCACGGACGCCGGTGTAACACGGCGGCGCTCGGCAACGCAGAGGCAGGAAGAAACGAGGCGGCTCGTCTTCGCATTCGTGCACTCGGAGCGAGCGCGCCGGCACATCGTCACGTCAGATCGGACTCCCCGTGAGCAATATCGACCCGGCCCCCGGATATCAGACGTACCACCAGCCGCCCCCGAGCCCGGATCCGTCCGCTCGCCGCCAGGCCACCGCGCGGCGCACGGCCCTCACCATCTGCACGATCGCCGACATCGCGGCGGGTCTTCTGGGCCTGTGGATCGCCTTGTTCCTGCTCGACGCGAATCAGGCGAATGTGTTCGTCGAGTTCGTCGAGGGAACGGCCGGCCGGCTGGCCTGGTGGTCACAGGACATTTTCACGATGGACACCGAAGGTCTACGCGTCGTCCTCAATTACGGCCTCCCGGCCGTCATGTATTTGCTGTTGGGTCACGGGATTGCCGCCCGGCTCAACCGGGCCTGACAGCGTCCTGCGACGAAAGGCGGCGGTTGCGGAGCGGCGGATTTCGCCGCCCCGCGACGGAGCCGGCCGTCGAGAAATGGGAAATCCGCCCGTCAGGCGTCCTTGATCGCCGTGGTGACGGGAGTACCGATCTCGACCGTGCGGCTGACCGTGCAGAGACGGTCGTGAGACGTCCTGACCGCTCGGGGAAGGATCGCGCGGGCGCGATCGGCGCCCGCGCCGTCCGGGAAGGTCACGTCGAAGGTGACCGTCAGACCGGTCATGCGGTTGCCCAGCTCGTCGCTGATCTTGTCACCCGTCACCGACACCGAGAACTCGACGGGCTCGGCGTGGCGGCTGGTGGCGACGTCGACGTCGGCGGCCGTGCAGCCCCCGATGGCGGCGAGCAGCAGTTCGACGGGAGTGAAATCGGTGTTGCGTCCGTCGTCGGAGGCGGTGGCGAAGCGGAGGGTGCCGCCGCGGGCGTTGGTGGCGGTGAAGTGGCCGGTGCTGGTGCGCTCGACGACCACCGAACGCTGGGAGTCTTCGCTCATGGGTCAACGGTAGTGCCCGGGGCACCGCGGGCCGGTGTGACCACAGGGCCGGGTGGAGTCGGCAGCGCAGCCCGTCACCACCCGGCCCGGTGTGCAGCCGGGGTCAGGGCAGTTGCACGAACGGCGCCAGGAAGGCGCGCGCTCCCGGGGTGTCCAGCCGGTAGGTGACATTGGTGGCGTAGCAGGGGCCGTCGCCGGTGATGGTCGTCGCCGCGAGGATGCGCCGGCCGTCGATGGTGGCGAAGTTGGGCCCGCCGGAATCGCCGTAGCAGGCGCCGCCGTTGCCCTGGGGGGCGGTCATGGCGAGGCGGACCCAGGCGTCGTTGAGCGCGTCGAAGCTCACCGGCGCTTTCATCCGGACACCGCCACCCGGGTGGGTGTGGCCGCCCGGACCGTTCACGGCCTCCTGGGTGCCGTATCCGGCGACGACCCAGTCGGTGGAGTCGAGCTTCTTCGGCCCGAGGGCCCCGAGCTGGTTGGCGGACGGCAGTGCGGCCGGGGTGAAGGACCAGCGTGCGGCCATCCGAGCGGCGGGGAGTTCGACGACCGCGATGTCACGCGTGTCGGCGGCGGGACCCGGATAGCCGGGGTGGCTGTGGGCCGTGCCCTCGACGGCGACCGCTCTCGCCTGGGCGGCCGGGTCACCCGGGTACTTGCGTGCGGCGGCGTCCAGTCCGGCCTGGACGTCCTGGTCGAGGGAGACGTGGAACCGTACGTTGTCCGGCCAGTCCGTGGTGCAGTGGGCGGCCGTCAGGAAGGTGTCCGCGTCGATCATCGTGCCGGAGCAGACCCAGTCGACGCGGTCCGGGGTCGCCGGATCGCCGTCGTCGTCCCACGTGGCCACGAGCGCGCCGACCTCGGTGCGTTCGGGAGCGGGCGTCGCGTTGTACGAGTTGATCGCGGACGAGGGAGCGGCGAGGGCAAGCATCGTGGCGCAGGCGGCCGCGGTGACGGCGGTGGCGCGTTTGACGGTCAAGAAGAACCCCTTAGCTGGGTTGGGATCGGGTGTTCCTCCTGTGGGGGGGGGTGGGGGCATTGAAGCGTCTGTGATCGTCTGCGGCAAGAGCACGAACTCGGTCAGGTGGGGACGGTGCTCCGAAGCCGGCGGCCGGACCTGGGGCCGACGCGCCGCTCCGCCTGCGTCGGCGCCACCGTCTCAGGCGACTTCGTGCGGGGAGTGCCCGCCCCGGCCGGGCTCAGGATCGGTCGGGGCGGGCGGATCGGGGGTGGGGGACATGGCGTCGAGGAGGGCGGTGTGGAGGCGGGGGGCGACGGTGGTGTCGCGGCCGTGCGCCGGGGGGACGCGCCAGTGCAGGCCGGGGCCGTCGACCCGGTGCGGCGGCGGGACCGCCACGTGGGAGCCCCGGCCGAGGACCCGCACCCGGGGCAGTCGCCAGTCCGCGGCCGAGCCGGGTACGACGAGCCAGTACAGGATGCCGCCGAAGCCGTCCTCGATCACCGCTCCCGTCTCGCTCCCGAGGTTCCGGAGCGCCTCGGTCCCGACGGCGAGGGGAACGCGTACCGCGTCCCACCACTGGCCGGCGGGCAGGGTCCGTACCTCGTCCACACTCCCCCGCATCCACCACGGCACCCAGGTATGCGTCATCACGTTCTCCGGCTCCGCTGTCCGACGCCCACACGCTAGGGCGGTTGCGGGGAGCGGACTTTCGTGTCCGCGCAGGGAAGTTGTGCCGGTACGCAACGGCGAGAAGGACGGTCTCGTCGTGTCCGGGTGATCAACGCGCTGTTCGGGCAGCCGGAGGAGCGGGGCGCGGAGCTGCGTGCCGTCGTGGACGGCGGCGTCGCCCTCCCGGCCCTTTCGACCGCCTCTCCGTCCTGCCGCCGGCATATGCCGATGAGCTGCGTCGTGTCTCCCGGAAAACGATTGCTGCCCTAACGTGGGCCCCGGGCAACCGCCCCTGGTTCCAGGGGAGTTCACGGTTGCTCGACAGCTCGTCGGGACACGGTGGCACTGGAGGGGACGCGTTGCCGGCAGGACGTTACGTCGTGGAGTCGCAGACGACGAAACAGGTCGACCCGGGCCGACGGGCCGACTTCTGGAGCGAACACATCGCCTCGTACCAGTCACGGATGGACTACCGGTACGCGCGCACCGACAACTTCCGGGGCGAGACCCACCTGCAGCGCACCGCCACCTACCAGCTCGTCACCTTCCGGTCCGACCAGATCGAGTACACCCGCACCGCCCAGCAGGTCCGGCAGGACCCCGACGAGAACTACCGCCTCCTGCTGCCGGTGAGCGGCCGCATCGCGTTACGGCAGAACGGCCAGGAGGCCGGACTCGCCCCCGGAACCGCCGTCCTGGTCACCTTCGGGGCGCCCTTCCGGTGCCTGCAGGCGTCGGGCACGCACGCGTTCATCCTCACCATCCCCGCGCGGGAGATCGACAGCCCGCTGAACCGGACGTCACCGCTCGGTCTGGGCCTGGACCTGACGAAGGGGCTCGGGCGCGTGGTCCGCTCCATGCTGACCGACCTGCACGAACAGCGCCATGCCCTCACCGACCCGCAGTTCGACGCCGTGTCCGACCGCATCGTCGAGCTGCTGTGCATGCTCGCCTCCGGAGACGACCGCCCGGACGCCTCCGGGCATCTGCCCCAGGTGGAGGCGATGGTCCGCCGCTACGCACGTGACCACGCGGCCGATCCCGACCTGACCGGCGCCGGCATGGCGCGCGCACTCGGCTGGTCCCTGCGCCAGGTCCAGCTGGCCCTGCAGCGGGCGGGCACCACGCCACGCGAGCTGATCCGGGAGGAGCGTCTGCGCCTCGTGCGCGATCGCCTTCTGTGTGCCGACTGCGCCCACATGACCATCACCGATCTGGCTTACGCCTCCGGCTTCTCCTCGGCCAGCGCCATGAGCACCGCCTTCCGCTCCCGCTACGGTGTGAGCCCCCGGGAGATGCGGCACCGGGCACGCTGACGACCGACTCCGGCCCTCGCCGCGCCCCCTTCACGTACGGTCGTCATTCATCGCCTGCCGCGGACGGTGGCGGACGCGGGCGAGGACCAGCACCGTGTCGTCGCCGGGCGGGCCGGGGACCAGCTCGGACAGCATCCGGTCGGCCGTCTCCTCCAGCCCGTCCGACGCGCCGCTCAGCACGGCGCCGGCGGCGGCCATCCCCTCGTCGATGCCCCTGCCCCGCGATTCCACCAGGCCGTCGGTGTACAGAGCCAGGACGGCGCCGTCGGGGAGGGCGATCTCGGTGGTGGCGAAGGGGTGACCGCCCACTCCGAGCGGGATCCCGGTCAGGTCGCAGACGGTTTCGACCCGGCCGCCCGGATACCGCACGAGCGGCGGCGGGTGTCCCGCGCAGGCGATGCGGGCACGGCCGGTGCCGGGGTCGTAGACGATGTACAGGCACGTGGCGAGTTCGATGCCCGCTTCCTGGGCGCAGGCGTCCAACTCGGCGAGCAGATCGGACGGTTCGGGGCCGCGTCTGGCAAGGGCCTTCGCGGTGATCCGCAGCCTTCCCATGGCTGCCGCAGCGGGCACGCCGTGGCCCATGACGTCGCCGACGACCAGGGCGACGCGCCCGCCGGGCACCTTGATCGCGTCGTACCAGTCGCCGCCGACCACGGTGACGTGGCTGCCGGGCACGTAGCGGTGGGCGACCTCGACGTAGGGGCTGGTCGGGAGGCTCGTGGGCAGCAGGGCCCGTTGGAGGGTGAGGGCGATGTCCTGGACCCTGGTGTAGAGGCGCGCGTTGTCCAGGCAGAGCGCGGCGCGGGAGGACAGCTCCGCGGCGAGGCGCAGATCCTCCTCGGTGAACTGCGGCCGGGCGGCCGAGCGGCCGAACATGGTGAGCCCCTGGACCGTTCCCCGGGCGATCAGCGGTGCGATGAGGATGCAGGTCAGACCGCTGTCGACGAGGATGCGGGCGCGCTCCTGGTGCAGGACCGTGGTCGTCATGAAGTCCGCGTTCACCGGGACGGCGATCGGGCGGCCGGTCCGCAGCATTCCGTGGATGCGGGAGCCGGGCGGGTAGTGGACGGTCTCCAGCCCGCTGACCAGTTCGTCGGCGGGCGGCGGCAGCACCGTCCCGGAGGCGATCCGGTGGGTGACCAACGGCACCCGTGGATCGAAGATCTCGGGTTCGTCCATCCAGTCGACGACCTCCACCACCGACGCGTCGGCGAAGTCCGGCACGGCGGCGTCGACGAGTTCGCCCGCCGTCACCTTCACGTCCAGGGTGGTGCCGATGCGGGCGGTGGCCCGGTCCAGCAGCACGAGCCGCTCGCGTGAGTCCGCGGCCTCCACGAGGGCCCGTTCCCGGTCGGTGACGTCGACCACGAGCCCGCCGACGCCCGGCCGGGTGCCGACGGCCTGACTGAGCGGGAACAGGCTCACCGACCTGACCTGGTCGCGCCCGGGACGCCGCACCCGCACGAGCCGGCCGACGGCCGGGCGGCCCTCCTCGGCCACGCCGCGCAGCAGCCGCTCCAGGCCGGCGCCGTCGCAGGCGCACATCACGTCGGTCATGCGGCGGCCGAGGTGCTCCTCGACGGTGAGTCCGTCCATGTCGGCGAGCGCTTTGTTCAGGTGCACGTACCGCAGGTCCTGGTCCAGCATGACCAGGCCGACCGGGCAGGTCTCGAAGAGGGCGTCGAGGAAGGCGAGGTTGGTCTTGACCCGGTCGAGCTCCGCGCTTCTGCTCGCCAGGACCATGACCACCGTACGACCCTGGTCGCCGGTCACGCTGAAGGCCCGGAAGCCGCAGTCGAAGACCGTCCCGTCCCGGTGCCGCACGGGCAGCCGGCCCCGCCAGTAGCCGAGGGTGCGGCCCCGGTCGGCCAGGTACGGGCCCGCACCCGCAGCGTGTGCGCCGGTGCCGGGACCGGAGCGGTCCGGGAACAGCAGGCCGACCGGCTCCGCGAGGGCCCCGTCGTCGTAGCCGAAGAGCTCGCCCGCGCCCGGCCCCCAGAAGCAGATGCGGTCGCTGTCGTCGATGCCCACGACGGCCACGGAGACGTGCTCCAGGAGCGTCCCGGGCTCGGAGCGCAGCCGTTCCCGTGCGCTGCGGTCTTCCGTGTGGTCTACAGACATCCGGGACGTCCTCGACATGATGGATCAGTTCACTTCATACCGCTGCGTCCCATTGTGCGCCGCCCCGGCCGGCCCCGCGGCCCGCGGCGAGCAGGCCCGGGGATCCTGCGCGCCGCGATGAGTTCTGCGGCGTCCGGCAGTCGTATGGTCGAACCGTCACGGAGGAGGACTCCCGATGCGCAGCGTGACCTATTCGATGAGCATTTCGCTCGACGGCTACATCGTCGGACCCGACGGCGATTTCGGTTGGACGGCGCCCGGCGACGACGTCTTCCGCTTCTGGATCGACGAGATCAAGGACGTCGGGGTGCACCTGCTGGGACGGCGGCTGTACGAGACGATGCTGTACTGGGAGACCGCCGACGAGGATCCGTCGCTCGACGCCCCGATGCGCGAATGGACGGCGCTGTGGAAGCCGCTCCCCAAGGTGGTGTTCTCCAGGACGCTGTCGGAGGTGCGGGGCCATGCCCGCCTGGCCTCCGGCAGCGTGGCGGAGGAGATCGCGCGGCTGCGGGCCGAGCCCGGCGAGGGCGAGATCGCGATCGGCGGCGCGACCCTCGCCGCCGAGGCGGCCGCGTCGGATCTGATCGACGAGTACCGGGCCATGGTCTACCCGGTGCTGGTCGGCGGTGGCATCCCGTTCTTCCCGCGCGAGGAGCGCCGGGTGGATCTCGAACTCGTCGAGACCCGCACCTTCGGCTCCCGAGTCGTCTACCTCCGCCACCGCGTGGCACGCCGGACCGCTTCCTAGCACGCCGCCGCCTCAGCCGGGCGGTGTGCTCCGCGGGGCCGGCAGCGTCCGTCCCAGGCGTGCGAGCGGGGACATGGCCATCACCGCAGGGGACGACATCATGGCTGCGGCCGCCACCAGGAGACCGGTACGCAGCCCCCACTGCGCTGCGAGGAGTCCGCCGAGCAGGGAGCCGAGGGGGGACAGCCCCATGCCGACGAACGTGATCGTCGCTGCCACGCGGCCCTGCATCCCCCGCGGAGTCACCGCCTGCCGGACGGCCATGATCGCCACATTGACCAGCTGGCCGCCGGCCCCGAACACGAAGGCGACCGCGAGCAGGACGGGGACGGTGACCGCCGAAGAGCCGGGCAGCGCGGGGACACACAGGAACACGCCGTCGCCGATCGCCGCGGCCGCCACGAGTACCGGGCCGTAGCCGAAGCGGTCCGGCAGGCGGGCCGCCAGCACGGAGCCCAGGAGCGCGCCCGGCCCTGTCGCTGCGAGGGCCAGCCCCACGGCGGTGCCGGACAGATGCAGTTCCCGCGGCAGGAAGAGCAGATGGACGGTCATCACGGCCGCGAAGGAGAACTGGAAGGCGGCCGAGGCCAGGCACACGGTGCGCAGCACGGCATCGCCGGCGACGCACCGCACACCGTCGTGGATCCGCCGCCATATCCGGGCGGGACGCTCCAGGCGCCCCGGGGTCGATTCGTCCCCGCGGATGCGCCGGATCGACAGGAACGACAGGGCGAAGAACAGGGCACCGGCGCCGGCAGCGATCGGTGCCGACAGCAGGGACACCAGCGCACCGCCGAGGGCGGGACCGCCCATCTGGGCCGCCGAGCGGCTGCCCTCGAGCGCGCTGTTGCCGCGCACCAGCAGACCGGGGTGCACCAGCCGCACCAGAGACGCCTGGTAGGCCACGTCGAAGAACACGGAGAGGGCCCCGAAGGCGAAGGTGATCACGACCAGCGCGGGCAGCCCCAGCCCACCGGGCAGGCAGGTCACGGCGACGGCAGCCAGGGCGAGGGCACGGCCGGCGTCGGTCAGCACCATCACCGTGCGGGTGCGCCACCTGTCCACCCATGCGCCGGCGAAGAGGGAGAGCATCAGGATCGGCGCCTGGCCCGCTGCGCGCAGGGCACCGAGCTGGGCGGCACCGGCATCGAGCGTCAGGACGGCCAGGAGCGGAAGGACGACCAGACCTGTGTGCTCCCCGAGTTGGGAGGCGGTCTGACCCGCCCAGAGTCTGCGGAAGTCGCTGTCGCGCCACAGGCTCGGCGGGACGGGGCGACCGGAGTCGGATGCAGCGGAGGCGGCGGACGGCACAGGAGTCCTCGGGTTGCCGACGAAGGGGCCCGCCACCGGGCACGAGACGTACGCCGGTGGTTCAGGCGGAAGAAGGCTCGTTGTGCCGCACCATCAGGGACAGCACGCGATGACGGGCCGGTCCGGCCTACGACGTCAACGCGCGCTCGGGCGACCGATCATGCCTCCACCTCCTCGTGGGCCGACTCGCTGAACCAGGCCCCGGACACTAGTGCGCGGCGGCTTCGCACGAAAGGCAATTCGGTCGCGGGGCAAGGGGGTCAGCCGCTCGGCCCGGTCGGGGCTCGCGTCGCCGGGCCGGCAGCGGCTGGTCAGGAAGGCAGGGCCGCGCGCATGGCCTGCGCTGTGGCGGCCGGGTCGTAGTCGTCGGGGACGCCCTCGACCAGGATGATGTCGCCCTCGATGTGCCGGGAACGCAGTGGGGCGATCTCCCGGTAGGCGGGTGAGTCCCACCAGGCCCGGGCCTCGGCGATCCCGGGGAAGGCGATGACCACCACGTGTCCGGGCCAGGCGCCCTCCAACACCTCGTGCTGCGTGACATGCACGAGGAAGCGGCCGCCGTACGGCTCGAAGGTGGCGGGGATGCGCTCGATGTACTCGGCGATCTCGGGGTGCGAAGCGGCTTCCTGCAGATGACCGATCACATAGGCGGGCATGGCGTCCTCTCCTCGAATCGAGCTCCTCGGTCCACGTGATCGTCCCATCCGTTCGCGTCACGGGTCGATGACCTGCCAGGTAATCGACAGGCGTCGCGCACGGCCGCCATGCCTTCCGCAATGCGATTGCCGGTTCATCTGACACGCTGACACGATTGCGAACGTGATCACTACTGAGACGCCCGACTGCCTGATCGTGACGGGGATGCCGGGAGCCGGCAAGTCGGCGGTGACCAGACTCGTCGCGGAGCGCCTGCCGCGCTCCGCCCGGCTCGACGGCGACTTCGTGAGCAGGCTGGTCGTCAGCGGTCGCGTGGGGCCGCTCGGCGAGCCCGCCGACGAGGCGGCACGGCAGACGGAACTGTGCAACCGCAACCTGTGCTCGCTGGCCAACAACCTCTCCGGCGCCGGTTTCACACCCGTGATCGACTGGGTGATCCCGGACCGCGCGCAACTGGACTTCTTCGTCTCGCTTCTCGCGCCACAGGTCCTGTTCGTGGTGCTCGCGCCGGGCATCGAGGTGTGCCGGCACCGCAACACGCTCCGTGACCCGCGAGAGCGGTTCGAATTCCACGGCTACGAAGCCCTCGAAGCCCGCATGAAGCGTGAACTGGGCGGGTCGGGCTGGTGGTTCGACACCGCGGCGCTCACCCCGGAGGAGACCGCGGAGCACATCGTCCGCGAAGCCCCTCGTCGAGCCCTTGTGCCGGCCGGGCCGTCGACCCGGTGAAAGTTATTGACACGTACCGGGCGAGCTGCTGAAACTTACTGCCAGTCAGGGAATCTCTCCCTCCGCATGTCATCCCCACGACGAAGGGCGACGAATGACCACCCCCGTGCACGACTCCGCCGAGGGCACCGCCCGACCGCCGCGGGCGCGCCGGGCGTTGGTGGCCGGGTCGGTGGGGAACTTCATCGAGTGGTACGAGTTCGGCGTCTACGGCTACTTCGCCACCGTCATCGCCGCCAACTTCTTCACCCCTGAAGGGGGAAGCGATGTCGAGGCGCTCGTCAAGACGTACGCCTCGTTCGCGCTCGCCTTCTTCTTCCGGCCCGTCGGTGCGGCGGTCTTCGGGCGCGTGGGTGACCGGATCGGGCGTCGTCCCACGCTGATCCTGGTCGTCGCGCTGATGACCGCCGCCACCACCCTGATCGGGCTGCTGCCCACGTACGCCACGGCGGGTGCCGCCGCGCCCTGGCTGCTCACCCTGCTGCGGATCGTGCAGGGACTCTCCGCGGGTGGGGAGTTCGGCGGTGCCGTCTCGATCATGACGGAGTTCGCCCCGCCCGGCCGGCGCGGGCTCTACGGGGCGTGGCAGTCCTTCACCGTGGCGCTCGGTCTGCTCGCCGGAGCGGGCATGGCGGCGCTGCTGGCCACCGTGCTGACCGAGTCCCAACTCAACGGATGGGGCTGGCGGTTGCCGTTCCTGCTGACCCTGCCGCTGGGGCTCGCCGCCCTGTGGCTGCGCCTCAGGCTGGAGGAGACGCCCTCCTTCCGGCAGGCCGCGCAGACCCGGATCCCGGACGAGCAAGGCGCCTCGCGGGCGGCACCGGTCGCCGCCGCCTCCGCCCGTGAGGTCGCCCGCGCCATCGCGCTCGGCGCCGGGCGGCTCATGGGCTGGTCGGCGGCCGGTTACACCTTCCTCGTCGTCATGCCGTCCTATCTGCAGAGCACGCTGAACGCGACGTTCCAGCAGGCGCTCGTCGCGACCGTGCTCGCCAACCTGGGCTTCGCGGCGTCCATCATCCCGGCGGGCGCGCTGAGCGACCGGATCGGCCGGCGCGCCGTGATGGTGACCGGGGCGGTGCTCGTGGCCGCCCTCGCCTTCCCCCTGCTGCACCTGCTGCAGGACCCCGAGGCGTCGACGGCCGCCAAGAGCCTCGCGGTGTTCGCCGCCGGTGCCGTCGTCGGCCTGATGGCGGGACCAGGCCCCGCCATGCTCGCCGAGATGTTCCCCACCCGCGCCCGCTACACCGGTCTGGGGCTGGCGTACGCGCTGTCGAACGCGGTCTTCTCCGGATGCGCGGGCCTGATCATCACCGAGGCGATCAAGCGGACCGGCGACGCCGACATCCCCGCGCACTACGTGGTGGTGACGTGCGCGGTCAGCACCGTCGCCCTGCTCACCCTGCGGGGCGACGACCACCGTCGCGCGTTGCGCGACTGACAGCAGACGGCCGGGAGAAGGGTGCGAGGATGCGGGTCGTCGGGTTGATGTCGGGGACCTCGTACGACGCGGTCGACGCCGCGGCGGCCGAGCTGACGCTTCAGGGTGACAGCCTGCTGCTGAAGCCGCTGGGGATGGTGAGCGAGGCCTACCCGAAGGAGCTGCGGACCGCGCTCGCCGCCGCCTTGCCGCCGGCGCCCACCACCATGCGGGAGGTGTGCCGGCTCGACACCCGGATCGGGCAGGTGTTCGCGGCGACGGCCGCGCGGGCCGACCGGGAGTTGTGCGACGGCCGCGCCGAACTCGTCGTCTCGCACGGCCAGACGGTCTACCACTGGGTCGAGCAGGGCCGGGTGCACGGCACGCTCCAGATCGGCTCGCCCGCCTGGATCGCCGAGGCGACCGGCTGTCCGGTGGTCTCCGACCTGCGCTCGCGCGACGTCGCCGCCGGAGGCCAGGGTGCTCCCCTGGTGAGCATGGTCGACGTCATGTGGCTGCGCGACCGGCCCGGCGTGCCCGCCGCCCTGAACCTCGGCGGCATCGCGAACCTCACCGTCGCAGGCCGGGCGGGTGACCCGGTCGCCTTCGACACCGGCCCCGCCAACGCCCTCGTCGACGCGGCCGTGCAGGCCCTCACCGACGGCCGCCTGGACTACGACAAGGACGGGGCGCTCGCGGCCCGCGGCAGCGTCGACGCCACCGTGCTGCGGCGGCTCCTGGACGAGCCGTACTACGCGCAACCGCCGCCCAAGACCACCGGCAAGGAACTGTTCCACTGGCCCTATCTGCGCAAGGCCCTGGCCGGCTGTGATCGGCTCCCGGCGGAGGACGTCGTGGCCACGGTCACGCAGCTCACGGCCCGCACGGTCGCCGACGCGGTCCGCTCGGCCGGCGCGAGTGAGGTCATCGCCTCCGGCGGCGGCACCCGTAACCCGACCCTGATGTCCATGCTCCGCGCCGCGCTCCGCGGCATCCCGCTGCGGACCTCCGACGAGCTGGGGATGCCCTCGGCCGCCAAGGAGGCCCACGCCTTCGCCGTCCTTGGGTTCCTCACCGTGCACGGGCTGCCCGGCACCGTCCCCGCCTGCACCGGCGCGCGCCACCCCGGCGTGCTGGGCTCGATCACGCCCGGCCGCCGCGGCCTGCGCCTGCCCGCGCCCGCTGCCACCCCGCCGCGACGCCTGCGCGTGCTCCCCGCCTGATGCCGGATCCGTCCGGTGCGGCTCGGCTACGATCATGCGCACAGCCACCACCAGGGAGACCGATGATCTTCATCACCGCCAAGTTCCGCATCCGCCCCGAGTACGCCGACCAGTGGCCGCAGATCGCCGCCGAGTTCACCACGGCCACCCGGCAGGAGCCGGGCTGCCTGTGGTTCGACTGGTCCCGCAGCGTCGAGGACCCCACGGAGTACGTGCTGGTCGAGGCCTTCCGTGACGACGAGGCGGGGGCCGCTCACGTGCAGTCGGAGCACTTCCGGGCAGCTCAGCGGACGCTGCCGCCCCACCTGGCCGAGACGCCCAGGATCGTGAACGCGACGGTTCCGCAGGACGACTGGTCACTGCTGGGCGAGATGAGCGTCTCCGGCCAGGAGTGACGCACCGCCGGCGCGCCGGGCGGGTCAGTGGCCGCGCCGGTGGAGCCTCAGGTCCGTGACGACCGGGCGGTGGTCCGACGCGTCCGTCGCCACCGTCCGGGCACCGGCCACGGTGACGTCGGGCGAGACCGTCACGAAGTCGATGCGCCTGACCGGGCCGACCGCCGGATACGTACCGCCGCCGTCCGGGGCCGCGTCCCGCAGCGACCCCCACAGCGGGGCCAGTTCCGGGGCCGTGGCCTCGGCGTTGAAGTCGCCGACCAGGACCTTCGGTCCGCGGTCCGCGGCCAGCACGGCGAGCATGTCCGTCACCTGGGCCGCACGGACCGACGGGTCGGACCGGTAGTCCAGGTGCGTGGAGTACACGTGCACGTGTGCGCCGCGCACGTTCACCACCACCTCGGCGAACCCGGGCGCCGGTGCCGGCACCGGATCGGGCGTCTGGGTGGAGAGCCGGGTGATCTCGTGGTTCTCGGCGTCCAGTACCGGGTAGCGGCTCAGTATCGCGACGCCGAACTGCCGGCGTTCGCCGACCTCGGTGGCCGGGTCCAGGTCGTAGATCGGGGCGAAGAACACCCGCATGTCCAGCATCTCGGCCAGCGCCCGGGCTTCGTCGACGAAGTCGCTGCGGGCGCCCCAGTGGACGTCGACCTCCTGGAGGCCGATCACGTCGGCGTCCAGAGCGCGTACGGCGTCGGCGGTGCGGTCCAGGTCGAAGACCCCGTCCTGGCCGGCGCCGGCGTGGATGTTGTAGGTCGCCACGCGAAGCGGAACCGGCCGCGGCTTCGTCCCGTCGACGGTGGTGTCCGCGGCGGCGGGTGACGAGGCCACCGCGGCGAGGGCCAGTGCGGTCAGGGCCGCGGCGACGGCACGTCTGCCGCGAAGAGGGCGCCGGAAACCAGGCTGCATGCCTTCTCCAGGGTCAGGTGAGGGCGGAGGAACCGAACAGGGCGCGCTCGTCGCGTTTCTGACACCGACTCACGCACCCACGCATTCTGCTCCGCCGGCAGCCGTTTCACTCACGTTCCGCGGGACGGGGACCGCAGTGGCGGCTCCCTCACGCACCCGGCGTCAGAAGGCCGCGGCAGTGGGCCAGGAATCCCGCGAGCGTCAGGTCGAAGGCCCGGTCGGCGCGGGCCGGTCCCGTGGCCGCCTGGGCGGCGGCGAGTCGCGGGGCCTCGGTCCCCGCGTCGACCACCCACATCACCTCGGGCGCCGACATGTCCAGGGCCGAGCCGAGCACGAGGTTGTCCAGGCCGGTGATGACCGGCATGACCGTCTCCGGCGCGAACCCCGCGTCCAGCAGCAGGCCGGCCACCCGCTCGTACTGCTCGATCACCCGCGGCGCACGCACCGGAGAGGTCATCAGCATGGGGATGGCCCGGGGGTGCGCGGCGAAGGCCGCCCGGTAGGAGCGCGCCCACGCCTCCAGGGCGACATCCCAGGGGTGTCCGTCGAGCGTGGCGGCGTCGAGGTCGTCGGCCACCTGCTCCCGCAGCAGTTCGATCACCCCGGCCCTGCCGTCCACATGGTGGTACACCGAGGCGGTCTGCACGCCGAGCCTGCGTGCGATCTCGGGGACGGTGAAGTCGCCCGTCTCGTCGACGAGTTCGAGTGCCGTCCGGCCGATACGCCTCCGGTCGAGCAGAGCCTTCCGCGGCCGCCCCATATGCGCTTCTCCTGACGTGAGGTCTTCCCGAATCGTACGGCCGCCGTCTACATTACCTAAACCGAAATGGTTTAGGTTTCGCTGCGGCCTCAGCCCTCCCCACCCCCGGAAGCCCCGGGCCGCCGCCCACCCCTCTCCCCCGTCGAAGAAGGGCCGTGCGTCATGCCCGTAGAGTCCGCACCCCGCCAGGGAGCATCCGAGGATGCCGTGCCGCAGCGCAGGCGCTCCGCCGTGAGCGGCGAGTCGCCGGGGCTGCGCCGGGCCAGTCTCGGCGTCGCCGACATCGCGTTCTTCGTCGTCTCCGCCGCCGCGCCCCTGACCGTCATGGCCGGTGTGGCCCCGCTTGCCATCGGTGTGGGCGGCGTCGGGGCGCCCGTCGGCTATCTGCTCGCCGGAGCCGCGCTCGCCCTCTTCGCGGTCGGCTTCACCGCGATGGCCCGGCATGTCCGCAGCAGCGGCGGCTTCTACGCCTTCATCACCCGCGGGCTCGGCCGGCCCGCCGGTTTCGGCGCCGCCACGCTCGCCCTCCTCGCGTACAACGGCATGCAGATCGGTGTGTACGGGCTGCTCGCCACCGGCACCCAGGACGCGCTCGAGGCGCTGTGGGGCATCCATGTGCCCTGGCCGGCCATCGCCGTCGCGGGCGTCTTCGTGATCTGGTTCCTCGGCTATCGCAGCATCGAGTTCGGTGCGAAGGTGCTCGGCGTCCTGCTGCTCGCGGAGACCGGCATCCTGGTGCTGCTCGCCGGCGGAGTCCTCCTCGACGGCGGCGCCGAGGGCCTGGCACTGGACTCCTTCGCACCGGACAACGTGCTGGTGCCCGGCACCGGCGCGGTCCTCGCCTTCGCGTTCGCCGCCTTCACCGGCTTCGAGTCGACCGCCATCTACCGCCGCGAGGCGCGCGACCCGGGCCGCACCATCCCGCGGGCCACCTACATCGCCGTCGGCTTCCTCGGTCTCTTCTACGCCTTCACCGTCTGGATCGTCATCCAGGCCTTCGGCAGCTCGCGCATCATGAACGCCGTCGCCACCGACCCCATGGGCCTGTTCTTCACCGCGACGACGCGGTACGTCGGCGGCTGGGCGGCGGACCTCATGCACGTCTTCATCGTCACCAGCATCATCGCCTCGCAACTGGCCTTCCACAACGCCATCAACCGCTACGGGCTCTCCCTCGCGCAGGAGGGCGTGCTGCCCGAGGCGCTCGGCAGGGTTCACCCGCGCCATCGCTCGCCGTATGTGGCGGGCATCGCGCAGAGCATCCTCGCGCTGCTCCTCGTATCGGGTTTCGCGCTGGCCGGCGCCGACCCGTACCAGCAACTGGTGCTGTGGATGAACACCCCGGGCGGCATCGGCTTGATGGCGCTGCAGGCACTCACGGCGGTGGCGGTGCTCGCTCACTTCCGGCGCGTCCGGCACGAGGAGGGGCGCTGGCGCACCCTGATCGCGCCGACGGCGGCGACCGTGCTGATGGCCGCGGCGATGTGGCTGGTCATCAGCAAGATCGGCCTGATGACCGGAGCGCCGTTCGGCACCAACACCGTGCTGGTGCTGCTGGTCCCTGCCGCCTTCGTCCTCGGTGTGCTCCTGGCGCTGCGCGTGCGCCGCAGCAGGCCCGAGGTGTACGCGCACTTCGCGGACGAACCGGCCGAACCGGAGCCGGACGACCTGGACGAGACCGGCGGTGCCGGTCCGGGCGCACGCTGACTGCCTGGTACGACGCCCCGCACCCTCCCGCACCCACGAGAAGGAAGCACACCCGTGTCCCACCCCACCGAGCCCCTTTCCTCCGTAGCCGACACGATCGTTACCGGCGCCCGGGTCCGCACCCTCGATCCCGGCCGGCCGTCCGCCGGCGCCGTCGCGGTCAGGGACGGCCGCATCGCGGACGTCGGCGACGAGACGGACGTGATACGGCAGTGGCGAGGCGCGGACACCGAGGTGGTCGACCTGGCCGGGTCCACCCTCACGCCCGGCCTGGTCGACGGCCACAGCCACCCCTGCCTCGGTGTCACGATGGCCGCGGGAATCGACCTCTCCGGCTGCCGGGACCTGGATGCGGTGCGGGCGGCACTGAGCAGCGCGGCCCGCGACGCGGCACCCGGCGCGTGGGTCCTCGCGCACGGGCTGGACCACAACGCCTTCGGCGGCCGGCCCGTCCATCACGACCTGATCGACGCCGCCCTCGCCGGCGTGCCCGCCTTCATCCGCCTCTACGACGGACACTCCGCCCTCGCCAGCGGCCCGGCGCTGGCCGCCGCGGGCATCGACGGGCCGCGCCGCTTCGAGCAGCGGGCCCAGGTGGTCTGCGACCCTGACGGGCGGCCCAGCGGACATCTCGTCGAGTTCGACGCCATGAGTTTGATGGACCCCGTCCTGCCGCGCGAGAGCGCGGCCGTACGCCGGGAACGGCTCCTCACCCTGTTGCACGACATGGCCTCGACGGGGCTGACGGGCGCCCATGTGATGGACCTTCAGGAACCGGATGTCCTCGGCCTGCTGACCACGATCGAGGAGGACGGCGAGCTGCCGGTACGGCTGCGGATCGCTCCCTGGTGCATGCCCGGTACCGACGAGGACGGCCTCGACCACCTCGTCGAACTGCAGCGCGCGCACGGACGCCGCTGGCGGGTCGGCGGAGTGAAGTTCTTCATGGACGGGACGGTCGAGGGCGGCACGGCCTGGCTCGAGCACCCCGACTGCCACGGTCAGGGCACCGAGGCCTTCTGGCCGGACCCCGCCGCCTACACGCGCGCTGTCCACCGTCTCGCCCGTGCCGGGGTGCGTACGGCCACCCACGCGATCGGGGACGCGGCCGTGCGGCACGTGCTCGACACCGTGGAACTGCTCGGCGATCCGGGGCAGCGGGCCCTGCACCGGATCGAGCACATCGAGACGGTGCCGACCGGCCAACTGGCGCGCTTCGCCCGGCTCGGCGTGGCCGCCTCCATGCAGCCCACCCACCTCGCCTACACCCGCGCCGACCACAGCGACGAGTGGTCGCAGCGGGTCGGCGAGGAGCGTGCCGCCCGGGCCTGGCGCTGTCGCGACCTGCGGGACGCGGGCGCGGTCCTCGTGCTCGGCTCGGACTGGCCCATCGCGCACTACGACCCGCGGCAGGTGCTCGCCACCGCCCGGCTGCGCCGGCTGCCGGGCCGGCCGGACGTGGAGCCGGTGACGGCCGAGCAGGCCCTCACCGGCCTGATGGCCCTCGAGGGCTGCACCTCGCATGCGGCCCTCGCGGCGGGCGAGCAGGACGTGGCGGGCCGGATCGCGCCGGGCTACCGGGCCGACCTCACGGCGTTCGCCGTCGACCCCGTCACCGCGCCCGCCGACGAGCTGGGCGCGGCACCGGTCACGCTCACGATGACGGGCGGCACGATCGTGCACCGGGTCTAGGGTCCGTCTTCGAAGATCATCGGGTGGTGGATCACGGCGGGGTGATACGTCGCCATGAACTCACCGATCAGGACCGGGAGTTACTCGCTCCGCTCATACCGCGGGCTGTCACGGGCCGGCCACGGGTGGAGAACCGGCAGGTCATCAACGGGATGGTCGACAAGATCCGCACCGGGATCTCCCGGCGTGACCTGCCCGAACGCTACGGTCCCTGGAAGACGGAGCACTCCCGCTTCCGCGTTACGCCCTGGACGGTGTGTTCACCCGAGCTGCAGCAGATCCAGGCCAAGGCCGATGCGGCCGGAGACATCGACTGGCTGGTACAAGCGGACCTGCGGGGACGCCCGGAAGCGCGCGGTCGTCCCGATCAGTCGGCGAGGCGGGCGGGGAATCCCCCCGTCGCGATCGGTCCCCAGCGGCGGGGGGTGATGCGGATGAGGGACTTGCCCTGCTCGATCATCGCGGTGCGGTACTCGTCCCAGTCCGGATGCTCCCCGGAGATGTTCCGGTAGTACTCGACCAGGGGTTCGACGGCGTCCGGGACGTCGAGCACTTCGGCCTGCCCGTCGATCTGCACCCAGGGGCCGTTCCACTCGTCCGACAGGACGACGACGCTGACGGCGGGGTCACGGCGTGCGTTGCGGGTCTTGGCCCGTTCGGGGTACGTGGACACCACCAGGCGCCCGGCGTCGTCCACGCCGCAGGTCAGCGGCGATGCCTGAGGGGAGCCGTCGGCGCGGCGGGTGATCAGCAGGGCGCGGTGGCGGGGGCGGACGAAGTCGAGCAGGCCGTCGAGGTCGACGCGGGTGCTGGTGGCGATGGAGCGGGCCATGGTGGGGAGCAGCCTTCGGTCGGAGGGGTCGTGCCGGGGGGCACGCGGCCGGGTTCGGCCGCCAAGGTCATTCCCCGACGGCGGGCGGACGTAATCCGCGGTCGTGGGCCGGGGTCAGGAGTCGGACCACGGCCCCTGGATCACAGGGTGTGCCGGCGCGGGGCACGGGCGGGCGGGCCGGCCCCCCGTTCTGCTTCCGTGTACCTCACTGCCGTGGTCCGTCGCGGGCGCGTTGCGCGCCGGGGGCGGCGGGCCGGTCACCTCCACGTGGGCGGGGCGCAGCAGATCGGCTCCGAGGCGGTAACCGGGGCGGAGAACCGTGGTGCAGGTCATCTCCTGGGCGTCAGGGTCGACGTGGTAGGCGACGGCCTCGTGGCACGCGGGGTCGAACGGGGCGCCCTGCGCACCGAACGCCGTCACGCCGAGCGAGGCCAGCTGGGTCCACAGGGTGTCGGTGATGTCCTTCAGGCCGGGAGTCGGGGGCTCGTGGGCGCAGGTGCGGTCGACGGCGTCGAGGACGGGCAGCAGCGCGCGTACGACGTTGGCCGCCGCGACGGTGCGGACGGCCATGCGGTCCCGGGCCACCCGCTTGCGGTAGTTGTCGTACTCGGCCTTGACCCGCTGCAGGTCGGCCGTGCGCTCCTCCAGCAGACGCTGCAGCTGTGCCGGATCCCTGCTCTGCAGCCCGTCCTGATCCATCGTCAGCTCGCCTCCGGCTTGTCGTCGTCGACGATCTCGGCGTCCACCACCTCGTCCTCCGTGCCGGAACCGCCGGATCCGGCGGACGTGGGGGTGCCTGCCGATGCCGTGCCCTCGGGGCGCGCCTGCTCGTACAGGGCCGTGCCGATCCGCTGCGCGGCCTGCGCCGTCCGGTCGACGGCCTGCCGGATCGCCGCGGTGTCCGCGTTCTCGTCCTTCAGCTTGTCCTTCAGGTCGGCCAGCGCGGTCTCCGTCTCGCTCCGGGCGTCGGCCGGGATCCTGCCCTCGTTGTCCTTCAGGAGCTTCTCGGTCTGGTAGACGAGCTGTTCGCCCTGGTTGCGGGTCTCCGCGGCCTCCCGGCGCCTGCGGTCCTCCTCGGCGTGCTGCTCGGCCTCGCGGACCATGCGGTCGATGTCGTCCCGGGGCAGCGCCGAGCCGCCGGTCACCGTCATCTTCTGTTCCTTGCCCGTGCCGAGGTCCTTGGCGGAGACGTGCATGATGCCGTTGGCGTCGATGTCGAAGGCCACCTCGATCTGCGGCACGCCGCGCGGCGCCGGCGGGATGCCGGTCAGCTCGAACATGCCGAGCTTCTTGTTGTACGCCGCGATCTCCCGCTCGCCCTGGAAGACCTGGATGGTCACGGACGGCTGGTTGTCCTCGGCCGTGGTGAAGATCTCCGAACGGCGGGTGGGGATCGTGGTGTTGCGCTCGATCAGCTTGGTCATGATGCCGCCCTTGGTCTCGATGCCGAGGGACAGCGGGGTGACGTCGAGCAGCAGGACGTCCTTGACCTCGCCCTTGAGCACACCGGCCTGCAGGGAGGCTCCGACGGCCACCACCTCGTCCGGGTTGACGCCCTTGTGCGGGTCCTTGCCGGTGAGTTCCTTCACCAGCTCCGTCACCGCCGGCATCCGCGTGGAACCGCCCACCAGGACGACGTGGTCGATGTCGGACACCTTGATCCCGGCGTCCTTGACGGCGTTGTGGAACGGGCCGGTGCAGCGCTCCAGCAGGTCGGCCGTCAGCTGCTGGAACTGGGCGCGGGTCAGCTTCTCGTCGAGGTGCAGCGGGCCCTCGGCGGACGCGGTGATGTAGGGCAGGTTGATGGTGGTCTCGGTGGAGCTGGACAGTTCGATCTTCGCCTTCTCCGCAGCCTCCCTCAGGCGCTGCACGGCCATCTTGTCCTTGGACAGGTCGACGCCGTAGTTGTTCTTGAACTGCTTCACCAGGTGGTCGACGATCCGCTGGTCCCAGTCGTCACCGCCGAGATGCGTGTCGCCGTTGGTGGCCTTCACCTCGATGACGCCCTCGCCCATCTCGAGCAGGGACACGTCGAAGGTGCCGCCGCCGAGGTCGAAGACGAGCACGGTCTGGTCGTTCTCCTTGTCCAGGCCGTACGCCAGTGCCGCGGCCGTCGGCTCGTTGATGATCCGGAGCACGTTCAGGCCCGCGATCTCACCGGCCTCCTTCGTGGCCTGCCGCTGCGCGTCGTCGAAGTAGGCGGGCACGGTGATCACCGCGTCGGTGACGTCCTCCCCCAGGTACGCCTCCGCGTCCCGCTTCAGCTTCTGCAGCACGCGGGCGGAGATCTCCTGCGCGGTGTAGCGCTTGCCGTCGATGTCCCCGTGCTCGGGGAAGCGCCAGCTGTGATCGCCCACGTGCCGCTTCACCGAGCGCGCGGTGCGCTCCACGTTCGTCACGGCCTGCCGCTTGGCGACCTCGCCGACCAGCACGTCACCGTTCTTGGCGAAGCCCACGACCGACGGTGTGGTGCGGGCGCCCTCCGTGTTGGTGATGACGGTGGGCTCGCCGCCTTCCAGGACGGAGACCACCGAGTTCGTCGTACCGAGATCGATGCCGACCGAACGGGCCATCTGGACTCTCCTTCCTCGCGCATGCCCGGTGCACGTCCTGCCGGCCCGGGCCGTCGGGTCACCGGCCGGGCTCCCAGCGGACCGGTCCCGCACGCAGCGGCGGTTCGGCGGGCGGGGTGCCGAGGACGACGAGGTAGCGACGGCGCGGCGGGACCGGGGGCTGCCGGCGGGTCCTGCCGTACGTCTGGTCGTAGGCCGCGCGCCGCACGGGGTCGCGCAGCGTCTCGTACGCCGACCGCACCTGCCCGAACTCCTCTGCGGTCACGGCGTCCACCCGGGTGTCGGGGCGCAGCTCCCGTACCCGGCGGCGGAAGGCGGAGGTGATCACCTCGGCCGTCGCCGAGGGCTCGACCCCCAGCACCGCGTACAGGTCCGGCACCGTCATCCAGGCCACCTCCCTGCCCTGCGAACTGCGACATCGGACCGGGTTGCCTATGTCATCTGAATAAAACTTGAGTTCGCTCTTGTCAAGGCTGGCGGGCCGTCTGTGGGACGTCGTGCGTCTACATCCTGGTACTGGTACGCCTCCTCCAGGGGCGGGCCGGCGGCGGCTCCCGCTGGGACTGACGCTCACCCGCCCGCTGTTCGACATCGGCTGACGAGCGTGCCGTCGGGTTCGAGGGCGACCTGTACGCCGTGGCTGATCCGCTCCAGCGTCGCCCGCAGCCAGCGGCTGTCCTCCTCGGGTGCCCGCTCCAGCGTCATCCGCCGGGCCCGCAGCGGCACCATCCGCAGGCCGGCCAGGTGACCGTCGGCGGCGCGGACGGACACCAGGAAGGCCAGGCGGAGGTCGTCGCGGTACTTCTCGTAGCCCCCGATTCCTTCGTAGTCGTCGATGAAGTCTCCGCAGCCGTACAGGATCAGCCGTTGCCGGTACACCTCCAGCGGGCGCGGGTGGTGGGAGGAATGGCCGTGGACGAGGTCGACCCCGCCCTCGACCAGGGCGTGTGCGAAACGCGCCTGGTCCCCGGGGACGCGGTATCCCCAGTTGGAGCCCCAGTGCACGGAGGCGACCACCACGTCGCCGTCCCGGCGGACCCGCCGCACACGCTCGACGACGGCGTCGGCCTCCCACCGCGACAGTTCGGGGACGTACGCGACGCCTGGCTGGTCGGCAGCGGCCGCCCAGCCGGACGGGATGCCACTGGTGGCCGAGCCGAGGGCGAACACGAGTATCCGCCCGCCGCCCGGCAGGGCGATCGTCGCGGGGGCGTGGGCCTCCTCGGCGTCGTGGCCCGCGCCCGCCGTCGTCAGGCCGGCGCGGGCCAGCGTGTCCAGGGTCTCCAGCAGGCCGGGGCGGCCGAAGTCCAGGACGTGGTTGTTGGCCAGGACGCACACGTCGGGGCGGGCCACGGTGAGGGCGGCGACGTTGTCCGGGTGCATCCGGTAGTGGATCCCCTTGCCGGGCGCGTAGGTGTCGCTGCGCGTGACCGACGTCTCCAGGTTCACAATCCTGGCGTCCACCGCGGCCTCGTCCAGGACCCGCAGCGCCTCGCCCCACGGCCAGGACGGTGCCACGGGTGCGGGGATCGGGCCGTTCGCCGACTCCGCCAGCCGGACGTACTCGCGCGCGTCGCCGACGTACGCCTCCCGCAGCGCCGGATCGGCGGGATGCGCCAGGATCTGGTCGACGCCGCGCCCGAGCATCACGTCACCGCACAGGAACAGCGTCACCACGCTGCCGCCCATGCTTCCACGGTAGGCCGGTGCTCAAGGCCGGTCAGCCGGACATAGCGGCGTACATGCCGGGCTCATAGGAGCCGCCCTTCTGGTGCACGATCACGGCGAGCCGGTTCGCCGCGTTGATCAGCGCGACCAAGGAGACCAGCGCCGCGATCTGGTCGTCGTCGTAGTGCTTGCGCACCTGCTCCCAGGTCTCGTCGGACACGCCGGTGTGGGCGTCGGCGAGCCGGGTGCCCTCCTCGGCGAGCGCCAGTGCCGCCCGCTCGGCCTCCGTGAACACGGTGGATTCGCGCCAGGCGGCGACCAGGTGGAGCCGGAGCGCGGTCTCGCCGGCGGCCGCGGCCTCCTTGGTGTGCATGTCGACGCAGTGACCGCAGCCGTTGATCTGGCTGGCGCGCAGGGACACCAGTTCCTGAGTGGACCTGGGCAGCGACGACTGGTGGATCACCAGGCCGGCGCCGGCGAAGCGCTTGGCGAACCGGACGGCGAGCTCGTTGTCGAACAGGTTGAATCGAGCGTCCATGACCTCGTCCTCACTCGGGGTGGTGGATCGGATGACCACGAGATGCCGCCGGGCCGCTCCCCGTGACGCCGTGGACCGTGTGACGTGCGCCACCGCCCGCGGATGTCACAGAGCAGGGACGGCCGGCGTCATGTGTGCGTGTCGTGGTCGAGCGCGAGAAGGCAGGAGCGTCCGGTGGACAGCGAGCACACCAAGCACGGGCAGCGAGCGGACGCAGGGGCGGAACGGCACGGCGGAGAGGCGGACCGGGCCACCGAGGCGTTCGTCGCCCATCGCAATCTGCTGTTCACCGTCGCCTACGAGATGCTCGGCTCGGCCGCGGACGCGGAGGACGTGCTGCAGGAGACCTGGCTGCGCTGGTCCGGCGTCGATCTCGCCGGGGTGCGGGACCGGCGTGCGTATCTCGTCCGGATCACCACGCGGCAGGCGCTGAGCCGGCTGCGTACGCTCGGCCGCCGCAAGGAGTCCTACGTCGGCCCCTGGCTGCCCGAGCCGCTGCTCACCGCACCGGACGTCGCCGACGACGTCGAACTGGCCGACAGCGTCTCGATGGCGATGCTGCTGGTGATGGAGACGCTCACGCCGACCGAGCGGGCCGTGTTCGTGCTGCGTGAGGTGTTCGGCCTCGGGTACGACGAGATCGCGGAGGCCGTTGACAAGAGCCCGGCGGCGGTCCGTCAGGTCGCTCACCGCGCACGGGCCCACGTCGCGGCACGGCGACCGCGCGGCGCGGTGTCCCCGGCCGAGACACGGGACGCGCTCGCCGCCTTCCGGCGGGCCACCGAGACGGGCGATCTGCAGGGTCTGCTGGACGTCCTCGCGCCGGATGTCGTGCTGTTGGGGGACGGTGGCGGGATCAGGCAGGCTGTGACGCGGCCCGTCGTGGGGGCCGACAAGGTGGCCCGTCTGCTGCTCGGCGGGTTCGGCAGGTACCGGGGCTCGCTGTCCCTGCGGCCGGCACAGGTCAACGCGTATCCGGCGCTGCTCTTCCGGCTCGACGGCGTGCTCGACACCGTCCTGGCGGTGCGCGTCGACGACGGACTCATCACCGGGCTCTACGCCGTGCGCAACCCCGAGAAGCTGGTGCGCATGGGACGGGAGACCACGTTGTGCCGGTGAGCCCGCCAGCCCCCGCGATCCCCTTTCGGCGAACCCTCTCGGCGTGCGGCGAACGGAGGACTATGCTGGTCAGACCTCTTGATCCGGCTGCTCCTGCTGTCCGCGGGAGGCGAGATGAAAGTGGAAATGGTCCAGCAGGCCGCGAGCGTACTGTTCGACGTCCCGGACGAGGTGCATGAGGAAATCATCACGCTCATCGGGGCCGTGGCCGGCGACCGGGAGACACAGGCCTCGGATCTGGCCGCGGCCTTCGGCGACTGGTGCTGGCTCGTGTACACCCGCCACGGTGACGTGATCGAAGTCCTGGACGTCGGCTGCGCCCGATGACATGAGGTGACATCGCTCCGGCGGGCCCGGGTGGGACGGCACCGCCGCCCTTCCCACGCGCTCGTCGACGGCCTCGGAGGAGCACCGCGCAGACGGGTACTCGTCCCTCGCCCAGCCGTCGGCGGTGCCGGCGGACCGCACCACGGGGAAGGACATCCCTCTCATGCAGCACGACGAGATGATCGGGAAGGTGCAGGCGCTGACCCGGCTGCCGGGCAGGGGTCCGGCCGAGCGGGCGGCGCAGGCCGTGCTGACCACGCTGGCCGAGCGGCTGCCGTCCGGCCTGGCCGACCACATGACCGCCCAGCTGCCCCGGGAACTGGCCGATTCGGTCCGTCAGTCGGCGGACACCTCCGGCGAGCGGTTCGACCTGGCCACCTTCGCCGGACGGATCGCCGGCCGGGCCGGTACGGACGAGGACATGGCCCTGCGTGAGGCCGCAGCCGTACTGGAGGTGCTCGACGCCGCGCTCGCCCCGGAGCTGATGGACCACGTGGCGGGCGCGCTGCCCTCGGACATCCGCGAGCTGCTCCCCGCGGGCCGCGCGGCGGAGGGGGCGGACTGATCCGGTGACGTCCGGGCCCTCCCGAGCACCGCGGACTCAACTTCGTTCGGTAGGTTGACACTTGGGAACCGACCGTACGAAGGGGAGCGCACCGGATGTCCGAGGGCAGGATCAGGACCGATCAGCCGCACACGGCGCGGATCTGGAACTACTGGCTGGGTGGCAAGGACCACTACGAGGTCGACCGGCAGGCCGGTGAGCAGATCCGCGCACTGCATCCCGGCATCGGTGAGTACGCCCGCGCGGATCGTGAGTTCCTCAAGCACGCGGTGAGTCATCTGGTGACCGAGTGCGGGATACGGCAGTTCCTCGACATCGGCACGGGGCTGCCCACCGCCGACAACACCCACGAGGTGGCCCAGCGGCTGGCGCCCGAGTCCCGCATCGTCTACGTCGACAACGACCCGATCGTCCTCGCCCATGCCGAGGCGCTGCTGGCCAGTTCCCCCGAGGGGCGCACCGAGTACCTGGAGGAGGATCTGCGCAACGTCGACAGCATCCTCGAACAGGCGGGCAAATGCCTCGACCTGACCCGGCCCGTGGCGCTGATCCTGCTCGGGGTGGTCATCTTCGTCGAGGACGACACCGAGGCGTACGGCATCGTGCGCCGGCTGATGGACGCCCTGCCGGCCGGCAGCCACCTGGTGCTGTCCCACACGATCACCCGGCCGGACATGCCCGATGTGGACGCCGCGGTGGAGTTCTGGAACGCCCACGGCACCCCGAGACTCACCCAGCGCACCCCGGAGGCCGTCACCCGCTTCTTCGACGGCCTGGAGCTTCTGCCGCCGGGCGTGGTCTCCTGCAACCGGTGGCGCACGGCACCCGCCGGAGGCGAGCCCCCGGCCGAGGTCGCCATGTTCGGCGGTGTGGCCCGCAAGCGGTGAGCCGCGCGATTCCCTTTGCGGACAGAAGGTGACCGCAACGCTTTCTACCGTCAGGGCATGACACAGACCCAGAAGATCCTTGTCACCGGCGCCACCGGAACCGTCGGCCGCCAGGTCGTCGCCGAACTGCTCGCCCGCGGCCACGCGGTGCGCGCCCTCACCCGGGACGCGGCGCGGGCCGGCGGTCTCCCGGCCGGCGTCGAGGTCGTCCAGGGCGACCTGACCGACCCCGAGAGCCTCGTCCCCGCGCTGGACGGGGTCACGGGCCTCCATCTGATCACCTTCGGCGGCCCCTACTTCGCCCCGCTGGAGACCGGCCCCCGGATCCTGGAACTGGCCCGCGCCGCCGGCGTACACCGGGTCACGGTGCTGCACGGCGGCGGGCCGTCCCTGCTGGAGGACGCGGTGCGCGCCGACGACGGCGTGGACTGGACGGTCCTCATGCCGGTCGAGTTCATGGCCAACGCCCTGGAGTGGGCGGACTCGATCGTGAACTCGGACGAGGTCCGCGAGCCGTTCGTGTCGCGGCTGAGCGCGATGGTGCACGAGGGCGACATCGGCGCGGTCGCGGCGGTCGCGCTCACCGAGGAGGGACACGGGCGCCAGGAGTACGTGATCACCGGACCCGAGCTGCTGACCGTCGGCGACAAGGTGAGGACGATCGCCGCCGCACGCGGCCGGGACATCACGCTGGTCGAGCTGACCGAGGAGCAGGCCGTGGCGCAGTGGCGGGCGGCGGGGCACCCGGAGGACGTGATCGGCTTCCTGCTCGAGGCGTACGGGAACACGCCCGAGGTGGGGCGCACAGTCGTCGACACCGTCCAGAAGGTCACCGGCCGCCCTGCCCGCACGTTCACCCAGTGGGCGGCGGACCACGCGGACGTCTTCCGGGCGCGGCCGGGAGGAAGCAGGGGCTGAGCGCCCTGGCCTGGCTCACCGCGCAACCGGCCTTCAACCGCGGGTGGTTCTGGTGGGCACTGGGTGTGCCAGCGGCAGGCGGCGGGGCGGTCAGGCCCGGCCCCGCCGCCGCGCGCCGGCGGGGCCCGGCCCGGTCAGCCGGCGCGGGTGAAGACCTGGTCCTCGGTGGACTCGGAGGCGGCGCAGGACTGCTTCTCCTCGGCGGTCATCTCGCGGGACTTGACCATCACCGCGCTCCGCTTGCCGTCCGTGCCGTTCGGGGCAGGACTGGTGATGACGTCGGGCACGAACCAGTAGTAGTGCCCCCACTTGCGGTCCTCGTAGTGCGTCTGCCACGTCCCGGATATGCGCTGCATGACCTGGGCGCGGGAGATCCATCCCACCTCGCCCGGCGCCACGGTCACGGTCGCGGTGCTGGTCTCCGTGTGCGAGCTCTGCCAGGTGTAGTTGTACGTCGCGGTCACACTGGCGCTGATGATGCCCTCGATCCCACCGCCGACGGTGACCGAGCCTCCGACGGAGTGGCTGGAGCCCACCGTGTCGGCCCAGCTCAGCGTCTGGGAGGCGGGTGAGGTGGAGCAGTTGTAGAGCAGATCGGACACCTGGCGGGCCTCGCCGAGGAAGGCCTCACCGATCCGCGGTTCGTTGAAGGTGCACTGGCCCTCACCGGAGGCGCAGTCGGCCAGGATCTGCTCCCGGGTGGGCTGTTCGTCGGCTGCGGCGGGCAGGGCCGTCGCGGCGACGGTCCCGAGCGCGACGGCGGTCAGCGCCACGGCACGGCCACCGTGGCGCAGCATGCGGTTCACTGTCATCGTTGTTGCCTCTCACACGAACGTGGGGGGAACGGTGACACCAGAGTCGTGTCGAGTTGCCGACGGGGCTGGGGTCACCGTCCTGTGCCCTTGAGGCTCACGTAAACGACGGCGCAGCTACACCAAGGAACGGCAAAGTTGTAGTTGATCGGCTAACTGACGCTCAGTCAATACGTGCTTGGGTGACGGCATTTACCAGGGGCAGGGAGACGCATGACGCGGTCGTGGTGGGGTTGGGGAAACGTCGAGGACGCGGTGCGCGGGGCCGAGCTCCGGGCGCTGCTCGAGCGTGTGCGGGTCCTCCTGCCGGGTGAACCGACGGACCATGAGCCACCCGACATCGCCTCACTCGGACTCCCCCGCCCCCGGGTCACCCCGCCGGCTCCGCTGGCCGGCCTGTGCTCCGCCGACCCGGTCGACCGGGCCGCGCACGCGCACGGGAAGGCGTTCCGGGACGTGGTGCGCAATCTGCACGGGGATCTGCGCCACGTACCGGACCTCGTGGTACGCCCCCGCGACGAACGGGACGTGATCGACGTCCTCGACTGGTGCACGCGCGAGGACATCGCCGTCGTTCCGTACGGCGGCGGCAGTTCGGTGGTGGGGGGCGTCGAGCCGCGATGCGACGGCAGGCCGGGCGTCGTCACCGTGGACCTCGGCGGTCTGGACCGGGTCCTGGAGATCGACCGGGCGAGCCGGGCGGCGCGGATCCAGGCCGGAGTCCTCGGCCCGCACCTGGAGAAGCAGCTGAGGCCGCACGATCTGACCCTGCGTCACTATCCGCAGTCCTTCGAGTTCTCGACGCTGGGCGGCTGGCTCGCCACGCGGGCCGGTGGGCACTACGCGACGCTGTACACGCACATCGACGATCTGGTCGAGTCGATGCGCGTGGTGACACCGAGCGGGACCAGCGAGTCGAGGCGGCTGCCGGGATCCGGCGCGGGACCGTCACCGGATCGCCTCTTCCTCGGCAGCGAGGGAGCGCTCGGCATCATCACCGAGGCGTGGATGCGCCTGCAGCAGCGGCCCCGTTGGCGTGCCAGGGCGTCCGTGCGGTTCGAGGATTTCGCGACGGCGGTGGCGGCCACCCGGGCGATCGCCCAGAGCGGCTTGCACCCCGCGAACTGCCGCCTCCTGGACGCGACCGAGTCGCTGCTCAACGCGGGTGTGAGTGTGGGCGGCGGCGTACTCGTCCTCGCCTTCGAATCGGCGGACCATCCGGTGGACGGCAGCCTGGAGCGGGCCGTGGAGCTGTGCCGGGACCACGGCGGGGAGGCGAGCGGTGAGGCCGGGGACGAGGCGGCGAGACGTGACACGGCGGGCGAGTCGTGGCGCTCGTCGTTCCTTCGGATGCCGTACCAGCGTGACGCGCTGGCCCGCCACGGTGTGATCGCCGAGACGTTCGAGACGGCCTGTACGTGGGACCGGTTCGCGGCACTCCACGAGTCGGTCACCGAGGCGGCGCGGCAGGCCCTGAAGGAGGTGGCCGGAACCGGGGTGGTGACCTGCCGCTTCACCCATGTCTACCCGGACGGTCCGGCGCCGTACTTCGGCGTGTACGCCCCCGGCCGCTGGGGCGGCATGGTCGCCCAGTGGGACCACATCAAGGCCGCCGTGTCCGAGGCGATCATGGCGCACGGCGGCACGATCACCCACCATCACGCGGTCGGCCGCGATCACCGGCCCTGGTACGACGGGCAGCGCCCCTCCCCCTTCGCCGCGGCACTCACCGCCGCCAAGTCCGCCCTGGACCCGGCGGGGATCCTCAACCCGGGGGTACTGCTTCCGGCGCGGTGAACGCGGGAGGCCCGACGTCACCGGCACCGCGGTCGGTCGCCGCGGTGCCGGTGGGGTGCGGGGGACGACACGTCCGCCGGAGAGTCGGCGGGAGTGGGGCGCGCCGCGGGCCGGAGACGTGTCGGGGGTCAGGGGGCCAGGGGATCAGTTCATGGGGTCGAGGGTGAGCCGGGCCTCGCGGGGGTTGCCGTCGTGGACGAGGGACTCGTGGTGGCCCACGTCGTCGAAGGCGAAGGCGTATGCCTTTCCGTCGGCCATCTGCGCGTGGACGAGACGGGCGTAGTGGTTGGTGACGGCGTCCTGGTAGAACGCGGCGGCGCTCGAGTCCGGCTGGTTCGGGTTGACCAGGAGGGTGGAGCGGTTGAAGCCTGCGCAGAGCGTACGCGAAATGGGGCCGCGGACTTGGTCGTTGGGCGCGTCGAGCCTTCTGTGACAGCCGAGGACGGAGGAGGCGTCGGGCTTGTGGAAGCTGGTGACGACGGCGCCGGAGGTGTTGGTGAAGTTCATGACGTCGCCGGAGACGCGGCCGTAGTACTTGGTGCCGGGCTGATCGGCGAAGGGGGTCACCGTGAGCGTGGAAGTGGAGTACCTCTGCCAGACGCGATTGATGTAGTCGTCCATGACGGAGGCGGGGAGGGCACCGGTCTCGACGCCGTAGAGAGGGGCCAGTGCCCGCAGGACAGTGCCGTCGGGGCGGGTCTGGATCAGGTTGGCCCAGCCTCCGGGCTGGGCGCGGAGGGCGTTGAAGAAGCCGTTGTAGCCGCCGGGCTTGAGCTGTCCTGTGGACACCGTGCTTCCGTCGGCTCGCTGGACTCCGACGCTGTACGGCGCGGAGAACATGTCCACCTGGGTGCTGTTGAGCCACAGGCCGGAGTCGTTGAGCGTGTACTCCGACCAGTTGAACAGGATGCTGCGGTTGGGGTCCGAGGGGTTCTGCACGGCGGGCTGGACCAGACCTCCGGTGGTCAGCTTGAACACCAGTTTCTGACCGTAGGAGAAGTAGACGCGGCCGGAGAACTTCGGCAGGCGGATCGTCGCCGTCTGCCCTGGGGCCGGTCCCGGTATCGAGGCGTCGGGCGCGGGAGTCGGCGGGTTACCGCCGGCGGGCCAGGGGTGGAAGGTGCCGTTCGCGTCGGCCCAGCCCTGCCGGCCGCTCGACAGGTCGGTGCCCAGGTTGTAGACGTACAGCTGCTCGGCGCGGCCCGAGTTGTTGGTGATCTTCAGGGGGATCGTCGCCGGGACGGCGGCGTGGGCGGGCGAGTCCGTTCCGGCTGTGAGGAGTGACCCTGCGAGGACGGTGGCCAGCGCCAGACCTGCCACGGCGGCCCGTCGTTCGCGGGTATGTCTGATGAGGCGCAGCATGCTCTGCTCCGTTCGACGATGGCCGAATTCCAGAATTCTTGAGAGCGCTCTCAGCGTCCTGCGCTGATATGCACCTGTCAACGGTCGGTGCGGTGCCGTTCCTACATGATCAGGCATTCGTCACCGCTGCCGGGGCACCCGGCAGCTACGGCAACTCCCCGGAACAGACACAGAGATGAGTGTGATGACGTGTCCTTCTCAGAACGGCCCATGGCCGGGAACGACTTCACGCAGACGCACCCGGAGACGGGCGGGCGGCGGGGCAACGGAATGGCGATCGCCGCACTGGTCCTGGGGACCGTGGCGATCCTGCTGTTCTGGACCGTCTTCGGTGGCGTGCTGCTCGGTCTCCTCGCCCTGATCTTCGGCATCATCGGTGCGCGCAGGGCGAGGGGCGGTCGAGCGCCGCACCGCACGATGTCGGTCATCGGGGCCGTGCTCGGCACCCTGGGGATGATCGCGTCCGTCGTGATCATCGCGATCGGCGCGTCGATCCTCAACTCGGACGAGTTCAAGGACTTCAACGACTGCGTCCGGCACGCCGACACACAGAGCGAACGGGACGCGTGCGCCGAGGACTTCGACAAGGACGTGAACAACTGATCCGGCAGACCCTCCGGTCACGGCCTTGAACTCAACCTTGCTCGAGGTTCTAGCTTCCTCTCAGAGCCGCCGGATCGGCCCGCGGCTCCGATCGAGGAGGATCACCATGACGACGAGCACGCATCACGTCGAGATCCCCGAGCGCTACCGGTACAGCGTCGTCCCGCACATCATGGTGGACGATGCCGCCGCGGCGATCGACTTCTACCGGCGGGCCTTCGGCGCCCGTGAGGACTTTCGTCTGGACGCACCGGGCGGGGGCGTCCTGCACGCCGAGATCACCATCGGCCGGTCGACGCTCATGCTGGGCGACGCGGGTGGGGACGGGTCGGACGAGTCGTTCTTCACCGCCCCGGCGGCCCTCGGCGGCGGCACGTCCGTCGCGCTGCACGTCTTCGTGCCGGACGTCGACAGCCTGGTGGCGCGTGCGGAAGGCGCGGGCGCCGAGATCCTCCAGCCGCCGCAGGACATGTTCCACGGGGATCGCACCGCCATCCTCAGGGACCCGTCGGGCCACGTCTGGGTGTTCCTGACCCATCTGGAGGATGTCCCGGAGGAGGAACTGCGCCGCCGGGCGGCCGCCGCGGCGGGCTGACCGGCGGTCGCCGCCCTGCCGGGGTGCCCCGTCCGGCGGCGGTCATCGCCGGGGAGTGCCGATCCTGATGACCCGAATGCACGTGTCGTCGGCCTGCTTGCGACCTGCTCGAGTGGGCGCCGACACAGCGGGGTTGAGGTTCTCCTGGTTCTTCCGGTCGCGGGAGCCACCACCGGCGACGAGCGGCGTTCCTGATCACATAGCACAGTAAGAACCATGAACCGTCACCGACGCCCTCCCCGGCGTGCCCCGTGGATCGCGGGGGGCGCCGTCGTCCTCGCCCTCGGGGGCATCGGCGTGTGGGCTCTGGTGGCACAGGACGGCGACGGGGCGCGCCCGGAGCCCACGCCCTCCACCGACCTCTCCCTGCCGACACTCAGTCCCCTGCCGACCTGGACCCTCGAGACGGAGGCGACGAGCACGCAGCGGTCGACCCCGCCGGCCTCGCCGACGGCCAGGTCGACAGCGACGGACCGCCCCCGCCGGCCGACACCGCCCAGCGGACGACCGACACCCCCGTCCCGTACGCAGGAACAGGCACCGCCCAGCCGACGGCCCACGGCCACGGCCCGTACCCCGCGGCAGACGCCGCCCGGCGGACGGCCCACGGCAACGGCCCCCTCCCGGAAGCCGGCCACGCGCAGCGGGCAGCCCACCGCCGCCCCTGGTACGCGGACACCGGCGCAGCCCAGTGACCGGCCGGCCGCCACGGCTCGATCCCGGCAGCCGACGGCGCCCAGCAAGCGGCCGCCGGCCGCCACCCGGTCGCAGCAGACTCCGCCCGCCCACCGCCCCACGACCTCGGCCCCGACCCACCGCACCACCCCTCCCGGGCACTCGCCCACGCCCCGCCGCACCAAGCCCGAGGCCTCGCCCGGTCGGACGCCGGGGGCGACGGCGAAGCCCAGACGTTCCACGGCGCCCACACCCCCGGCTCGGCCTTCCGGGCCCTCCGGAACGGTGACGGCGCCGACCCCGGTACGACCGCGGCCGTCGGCCACTCCCCCGCCCCGGCCGGTCACGCCGACGCGCGATGCCCACCCGCCGGCCGCGACCACCACGTGGTACACGTCCGCGACGGCGGTGGCCGCAGCCCGGCGGATGGCCGCGAACGGCGTGGTGGGTGACCCTGCGTGCTCGCTGGCGGCGGTGGGCCGGCCGGACCCGGGTCTGGTCCCGCACGGCGGCCGCATCGGCATCGGGGACCACGGCGGCTACTGGTGTCTGATCTGGTAGCTCACCCGCCGGCCGCCGCCGAGGCGGGCGGCGGCTCGGCGGGCGGCGGCTCGGCGGGCGGCGGCTCGGCGGGCGGCGGCTCGGTTAGGCCGCGTCGTGGATGACGAGTTTGAACTCGGCGAGTGTCAGCAGCCGGGGACCGGCGTCGTTGTGGGTGACGCGCAGGGCCACGGGGGTGCCTGGTTCGACGAAGATGCCGTGGTTCTTGACGTAGTACTGTCCGCCCGGGGTGGGCGTGCGGTGCTCGGTCGCCGTCGTGTCGTCGGGGTTCGGTGTCAGGCCGAGCGGGTCACGGACGTACTGGTCGCGCAGCTCGGTGTAACCGCCGGTGGAGCCGGCCGCCTCCCACTGGATCATGGCGTGCAGGTGGCCCCAGCCCGCCTTGGACGGCCATATGAGCCCGCTGCGGTCGTCCGTCGCCCAGTTGTTCACCACATAGCCGTCGGGCTGCACGGCCTGGTGCATCTGGAACCGGTCGCTCGGCTCCGCCGCGCCGAACGGGAATCTGACGATCTTGTAGGTGGTGCCGGGCTGGATCAGCTGGGGCGTGTCTACCTTCAGGGAGCACACCTGCACGCCGGGGGTCGCGTTCGCGTTCGTAGGCATACGGCAAGGCTGCCCGGCATCGGCGGGAGCGATGTCCGGCGGTGCGACCCCCGCCGCGCAGCCCGCGGCTCACTGCTCCATCGGCACGCAGACGACCGGCACGGGTGACAGATGGAGCAGCTTGTGGGGCGTCGAGCCCAGCAGTGCGCCGCGTACCGGGCTCTCTCCCCAGCTGCCCACCACGATGAACCGCGCGGCGTGGCGGGACGCGGCGTCGAGCAGGGCCTGCGCCGGTTTCTGGTCGATGACTTCGACGGTCGTCGCCACGCCCGCTCCGGCGGCCACGCCGACGGCCTGGTCGAGCACCTTGCGGCCGGTTTCGCGGACGGCTTCCTGGTGGCTCCGGTACTCCTCCCCCAGCGCGCCCGGCGCCGCGGCGCCGTAGACCAGGACGAGGGGTTCGCCGAGCGCGGCGGACAGCTCGATCGCGACGTGCAGGGCCCGGACCGCGCCGGGGGACTCGTCGTAGCCGAGGACGAGTGACATCTCAGGACTCCTTGCCGTGGACGAGTTCCGGGTCGGCCACCGTGCGGCGTTCCGACCAGAAGGCGGGCGACACCAGCCGTTGCACCACCATGACGACGACGCCCGCCAGTGCGATGCCGATGCCGATGACCAGGGGTGGGCCGAGCCCGAACCACGAGACGCCGCTGTAGGAGTTCTCCGGGTCCGCCATGTCGATGACCGACTCCACCAGCAGCCAGGTGAGCAGTCCCGCTCCGATCAGCGGGCCGACGCCGATCAGGAGGAACTGCTTGACGTTCTCGGTGAGATGGCGGCGGTAGAACACGGCGCAGGCCACGCCCGTGAGGGCGTAGTAGAAGGCGATCAGCAACGACAGGGCGGTGAGCGAGTCGAACAGGGCGTTCTCGCTGATGCGGCTGACGACGATGTACCAGGCGATCGCGATGCCGGCGACCCACCACGTGCTGGCGTCGGGGGTGCGGAACCGCGGGTGGATGCGGGCGAAGTGACGGGGCAGCGCGTGCCTGCGGGCCATGGACAGCGCCGTGCGGGAGGCGGGGATGATGGTGGTCTGCGTCGACGCCAGCGCGGATGTCGAGACGGCCAGCAGGACGACCCAGTCCCAGCCGCCCATGGCCTCCTCGGCGAGCAGCGCGAAGAGGAACTCCTCCTCCTCGGCGTTCTCCGCGAGGAAGTCCGTGCCGGCGTAGGCGACGACGGCGATGGCGACCGACACATAGGTCACCAGCAGCACGACGGTCGACCAGACGGCCGCCCTGCCGGGCGCGGTGGCGGAGTCCTCGGTCTCCTCGGTCAGATTGACCGCGGATTCCCAGCCCCAGTAGGTGAAGACGCCGAGGAGGAGCGCGGCGGTGAGCGACGCGCCTCCGGCGCCGAAGGGGTTCAGCCAGTCCATCGACGGTTCGAGGGAGTCGAGGGTGCCGGTGCCGGCGTAGACGCGGTACAGGGCGACGACGGCGAGGGCGAGCAGGCAGACGACCTGGGCCAGGATGAGGGCGTCCTGCACCCTGGCCGACACTTCGGTGCCGACGACGCAGACGGCCGTCATGACGAGGATGAGCACCACGGCGAGTGTCTGGCGCACGGCCTCGTTCTCGGCCCAGCTGTCCAGGCCCACGGCGAGCAGGGCGAAGGTGACGGCGACGTCGGCCAGTGAGCCGACGACCAGGACTCCGGTCATCGCGATGGCCCAGCCACCGAGCCAGCCGGCCCACGGTCCCATGGCGCGGGTGACCCAGGAGAAGGTCGTGCCGCAGTCCTGGTCGACCCTGTTGAGGTAGTAGAACGCCGACGCGATCAGCAGCATCGGTACGAAGGACGCCAGCATCACGCCGGGGGCGTGGATGCCGACGAGCACCGCGATCGGGCCGACGACGGCGGCCAGTGAGTACGCGGGGGACGTGGCGTTGAGCCCGATGACGAGCGCGTCGAGGAACCCGATCGCGTCGGGCTTCAGCCCGTCCGGTGGACGTGCGTCCGCGGTCGCGTTGGTCATGGCCCTCACTTCGGTCGCGCCTGGGGGGAATCCAACCGGGAGTGCTGGGGCTTTCGGCGCCGGGGACGCGGTTGTGCACCGTGTGTCACCCGAGTGCACGCAGCCGGTTCACCGGCCGCCGCGTCCGCCGGCAGGGCAGGTGCGTGCGCGGGCCCGCGGGTCCGGGTGCTCGGGCTCGGGCTCGGCGGCCGGGTTGCCGTGCCGGGGCGATGCGAGAGGGTGAGGGCGGGGAGGTCGGTGAAGGGAGCACGCCGTGGACGCCGGATCCGTCGACGACTCGCTGGTGCTGAACGCCCTGTTCAGCAACTCGCCTCAGGGCCTGTTCGTCTTCGACTCCGAGCAGCGGGTCGTACGGTACAACCCGCCCGGACGCGGCGTGCGGGACGTCCCCGCCGAGGACATCCTCGGCAACAGGGTCGAGGATGTCGCACCCGAGTTCGAGTCGGGGGAAATCGGAGCACTGATCGGCGAGGTCCTCAGGACCGGACGGCCGCTGCGGAACCGCCTGGTGCGCGGGCGGGCCCCGGCGGAGCCGGAGCGGACCCTCGCGCTCGAGCTGTCCCTCTTTCCCTTGCCCGGCGCGCGCGAGGGTGCGCCCGCCGTGGTGGGCGTGGTCGAGGACGTGACCGAGCGGCAGGCGGCCGCCGACCGGCTCGCCGTGCTGGGCGCGGTGCACCGGGCGGTCGGATCGACCCTGGACGCACAGACCACGGCCGACGAGCTGGTGGAGGCGCTCGTGCCCGCGTTCGCGGACGCGGCGAGCGTCGATCTGCTCGACGATCCGCCCGTCGCGGGCCCGCGGCAGCGGTCCGGCTCACTGCCGCCGAACACTCCCCTGCGCCGGACCGCCTTCGCCCCCTCGGGCACACGCACCGTCGTGCGCGAGAAGGGGGACAGCAGGCCCTTTCCGTTCCCCACCCCGTACACCCAGGTCCTGAACGACACCCAGGCCCGCCTGGTGCGGGTGTCGGCGGACTCGTCGTGGCTGGCGGCCGATCCCGGACGTTTCGCACCGCTGGTGGACGCGGGGGTGCACTCCATGATCGTGGCCCCGCTCGTGGCGCAGGACGCGGTGCTCGGCCTGCTGAACCTGTACCGGCACCGCGGCGACCCGTTCACCGAGGCGGATCTGGAGGTGGCCCGGCAAGCCGCCTCCGCCGCGTCCGCGCACCTGTCCCACGCGTGCAGCTACCGCCGGGAGCACAGCGTGGCGTCCACGCTGCAGCGCCGGCTCCAGCCCGGAACGGTCCCGCGCCTGTCCGCGGTCGAGACAGCCCACGTGTACCTGCCCGAGAGCGCCGGCGGCGACTGGTTCGACGTCATTCCGCTGTCCGGCGCGCGGGTGGCCCTCGTCGTCGGCGATGTCAACGGCCACGGCATCGACGCGGCCGCCACCATGGGACAACTCAGGCTCGCGCTGCACGCACTGGCGCTGCGCGACCTGGAGACCGACGAGCTGCTCACCCACCTGGACGAGGTCGCCTCCCTGCTCACGGCGCCCTCGCCGACCGGGGGTTCCTGTGTGGCGACGTGCGCGATCGCCGTCTACGACCCGGTGTCCCGGCAGTGCACCGCCGTCCGGGCCGGCCACCCCTCCCCCGTCGTGGTGGACCCGGACGGCGCACCGGTGCGCCTGGACGTCCCGGAGGGCCCCGCCCTCGGCGGGGGCGGGGGACGGGCCTACAGCCCCGCCACCGTCGCGCTGCCCGCGGGAAGCCTGCTCGCCCTCTACACCAACGGCCTGGTCGCCACCCGGGGCGGGGACTGGGCGAACGCCCGTCACCACCTCGAACACGTCCTCGCCTCCACCACGCTGCCGCTGCGGGAACTGTGTGACGCCGCCGTGTACCGTCTGGCGCCCTCCCAGGACGACGACGCCGTACTCCTGCTGGCCCGTACGCACTGTCTGCCGGAGGATCGCGTGGCGGACTGGACCCTGCCCCACGATCCCTGCGTCGTCTCGACCGCGCGCCGGCTGGTGGACCAGCAGCTCACTGCCTGGGACCTGGCCGACGCCGCGTTCACGACGCAGCTGGTCGTCAGCGAACTCGTCACCAACGCCGTCCGCCACGGCAAGGGACCGATCCGGCTGCGGCTCATCCACGACAGGGACCGCCTGCTGACCGAGGTCACCGACGCCAACAGCGCCAGTCCCCATCTGCGCCAGGCGCGCGAGAGCGACGAGGGCGGGCGGGGCCTGTTCATCGTGATGCAGGTCAGCTCCCGCTGGGGCGTGCGCCACAACCGCCGGGACAAGACCGTCTGGTCCGAGCAGCAGCTGTGAGGCCCGGTCCGCGGTCCCCAGGGCTGACGCCGTCACGGGTCGCTCTGGCGTGGCTGACGCAGTTCCTGGTCGGGACCGACCTGTTCGTGGTGGCGCCGCTGCTTCCGGCGATCGCCGCGTCGCTCGACGTGTCCGCCGCACGGACCGGGCTGCTGGTCACGGCGTTCTCCGTGGCGTACGTGGTGGCTTCGCCGCTCGCCGGCCGGCTCGCCGACCGCCGGGACCGCGCCACCGTCCTGGTGTGGGCCCTGGTGCTGTTCTCGCTGGCCAATGTGGCCACCGCTCTGGCGCCGGGATTCGGGGTGCTGCTGCTGACCCGTGTGGTTGCGGGCGTCGCGGCCGCCGCCACCGGGCCCACCGTGTACGCGCTGGTCAGCAGTCGGGCGCGGCCGCGGTCGCGGGCGCAGGTGCTGGCCGTGGTGGGGTCGGGGCTGCTGACCGCGCTGTGGGTGGGCGCCCCGGCCGGGTCGCTGCTGGGGCGGCACGTGGGCTGGGAGGCCGCGTTCGTCGTCCTCGCCGTGGGCACGTTCCTGCTGGCGTTCCCGCACGCGTTCGTCTGGCGTCCACGGCCGCCGGGCGAGGACGGTACGCCGGTGGTGAGACCGGGCCCGGGATCCCGGGGGCGTGCGGTCGCCGCGGTGGCCGTCACCTCCCTGTGGGCCTTCTCCGTGTACAGCCTCTACACCTTTCTGAGCGTCTTCCTGCACGCCGACGGGCGGGCGTCCGCCGTGACGTGGCTGCTCGTGGCGTACGGGGTCGGCGCGGTCGTCGGCGGGCAGGTGGGCGGCCGGTTCGCGGACCGGGCGGGTGCCGTGCGGGTCTCGGCGGCGGCGCTGGCACTGACCGCGGTGCTGGAGGTCGGCGTGGCCCTGGCCTGTCCGGTCACCTGGGCGCTGGCCTGCGCGCTCGGTCTCTTCGCGTGCGCCGGATACGCCTTCTTCCCGGCACAGCAGCGTCACCTTGTCGACTTGTTTCCCGAGCGGTCGACGACCGTGCTGTCGTGGAACAACAGCGCCCTGTTCGTCGGCCTGTCCCTGGCCGGTGCCGTCGGAGGGCAGGTCGTGCACACCGTCGGCTACCCGGCGCTGCTGTACATCGGCGCGGCCGTGGCCGCCGCGGCGTTCCTGTTCGCCTGCGGCCGGCCCGCGCGGGCACACCGTCAGGAGGTATCGGCGTGAACAGTTCGCGCGGTCCGGGTGAGGGACCGGCCGACGGCCGGTACGGAGATGATCTGTTCGAGCCCGACCGGCCGGGCGAGGCGGGGCGGATCGACGCCGCCGCCGTGGTGTACGACCCGATCACCACGCGCCGGCTGCGTGCTCTGGGGGCGGGTCCGGGCCTGCGGTGCCTGGAGGTGGGCGCCGGCACCGGCACGGTGGCGCGCTGGCTGGTGGAGGAGGCGGGTGTCGAGGAGGTGGTCGCCCTGGACCGGGACACCGGCGCACTGGCGGGCCTCGCCGGTCCCCGGCTGCGGGTGGTCGCGGCGGACCTCACCGACGAGCGGCTGCGGCCGGGCTCCTTCGACCTGATCCATGCCCGGTTCGTGCTGATGCATCTGCCCGAGCGGCGCCGGATCGTCGCGCGCCTGGCCGGCTGGCTGAAGCCCGGCGGACGGCTGGTGCTGGCGGACGCGGTGGAGCTGCCGGACGTGCTCGACGCGTCCTCCGCCTACCGGCGCACCATGGACGCGATGTGGCAGGCGCTGTGGGCGACGATCGGCACGGACATCTCCGGAGTGCCGGCGTATCCGCACGTGCTGCGGGAGGAGGGCCTGCGGGACGTCGGCGCGGAGCTGTTCTGCCCGCCCCTGGTCGCCGGCGGCCCCCTGGCCCGCTTCTGGTCCGAGACCTGGAGCCGGATGCGGCCGGAGCTGGTGGCGACCGGCCGCGTCGATTCCGAGGTCGTCGACGAGGCACTGGCGTATCTGAACTCCCCGCGGCTCGCCGAGCTGGGGCCCGGCATGGCGATGGCATGGGGGCAGCGCCCTCTCGGATGAGGTCCTGGGGGTGTACTCGGGCGACGTCCCCTGCGCTCGGGCGACATCCCGGGGTTGCTGCGATCGAGTGGTGGGCTTCCGGTGCCCGGCGTACCGTCGAACGGTGGACTCCCGAAAGGGCGACCCCGCATGACCGGTGGACCGCGCCCGGCTCCCGCAGCGCAGACCACCGCCAAGGACACCGGCGGTGGCGGGAACGCGATGGCCCTGCTGGTCATCGCCTCGTGTCAGCTCATGGTGGTGCTCGACATCACCATCGTGAACATCGCGCTTCCCGACATCCAGCGCTCCCTGGACTTCTCCACGACCAGCCTGTCGTGGGTGGTCAACGCCTACACGCTCACCTTCGGCGGCCTGCTGCTCCTCGGCGGCCGGGCCGGTGACATCCTCGGCAGACGGCGCGTCTTCATCTTCGGTGTGCTGTTGTTCGTCCTGGCGTCCCTGCTCGGCGGGTTCGCCCAGAACGGTGGTCAACTCCTCGCCGCACGCGCGCTGCAGGGCATCGGAGGCGCCATCGCCTCCCCGACGTCCCTCGCCCTGATCAGTACGACTTTCCGCGAGGGGCCGGAACGCAACCGCGCGTTCGGGGTGTTCGCGGCGGTCTCCGCGGGCGGCGGCGCCATCGGGCTGCTGGCCGGCGGCGTCCTGGTGGAGTGGCTGAACTGGCGGTGGGTGCTGTTCGTCAACGTGCCGATCGGCCTGCTGATCGCGCTCGCCACACCGCGCTGGATCAAGGAGTCCGAACGCCACCCGGGCCGCTTCGACTTCACCGGCGCGCTCACCTCCACCGTGGGCATGGTGCTGCTGGTCTACGGGTTCATCCGGGCGGCACAGGACGGCTGGCGGGACGCCCTCACGCTGGCGTCGTTCGGCGCGGCCGCCGTCGTCCTGGTCGTCTTCGTGCTGGTCGAGCGAAGGTCACGGCAGCCGATCACCCCGCTGCACATGTTCGCCGACCGCAACCGCGCGGGGACGTACGGCATCATGCTGTGCCTGGCGGCGGCGATGTTCGGCATGTTCTTCTTCCTGACCCTCTTCGTGCAGAACGTGCTGGACTTCAGCCCGCTGCAGGCCGGGCTGGCCTTCCTGCCGGTCAGTGCGGTCATCGCGATAGGGGCCGGGCTGGCCTCGAGATTCCTGCCGGTGTACGGGCCCAAGCCGTTCATGGTGCTCGGCGGCATCCTCGCCGCGGTGGGCCTGGCCTGGCTGACGCTGACCGACGTGCACTCCACGTACGCGGGCAGCGTCCTCGGGCCGATGCTGGTCTTCAGCCTCGGCATGGGCATGGAGTTCGTGTCGCTGACCCTGATGGCGCTGTCCAACGTCCCCACGGCGGAGACGGGCGCGGCCTCGGGTCTGCTCAACGCCACGCAGCAGGTGGGCGGCTCGCTCGGACTGTCCATCCTGGTCACGATGTTCGGCACGGCCAGCACCAACGAGGCGGAGAAGCAGATCCCGCTCTTCCTGCGGCAGGCGACCCCGGCCGAGCGCCTCCGGTTCGAGCGCACCGGGGACCTCCCGCCGCCCTGGGCCGACGAGGTGCTCACCGCCGGAGTGTCGGCCGCGTTCATCATGGCGGCGATCTTCACGGCGCTCGCCGCGCTGATCGCCCTCGTGGCCATCCAGGTCCGGCCCTCCGACCTGCAACGCCTCCAGGGCGGGATGGGACCGGCCGGCCCGGCGTGAGACCGCGGTGGTCCGCCACGCGGGCGCCGCGCGGACGGCCGTGCCGAAGCCGCTGTCGTCACCCGGCCTCGTACCTGCCGCTCGTCGTGCGGTACGCGTCACCGTCGCGCCCTGCGTCGGCTTCTGTCCGGCGGTGTACGTCTTCGACGCGCCGGTGGCGGCGCTGCACGCCCTCTGCGCGCCGATCGCTCTCGGCGTCCTGTCGCCCCTGCCCGGCTCGGGCACGCCCCGCCGCCCCGGACACCGCGTCGGTGGCGCTGCTGAGCGGGATCGGCGCGGAGTGCGCCGCCATGCGGCGAACCTGCGCGGTCTGCGTCCGGTGCCCGGCCCAACGGCGCTGGAGGATGGTCGAGCAGTTCCTCACGGCGCCCGCGCCCGCGGCCCGGTGGGCGCGTGAGGCGGCTGGGTCGGCGGCCGCGGCGGCCGTCCGGGCGGCCGGGCGGCCGGGTTCCCGCCGGGAGGCGTCCGGGCACGACGTGGAGCACTGGCTGACGACCCTGGCGGCCGAGCTGGAGGCGATCGGCGGCGAGTACGGCGATTCCGGTGTCACGGCGCCTCGGCACCGGCGGCCGGACGGTCCTCGCTGGTCAGGGCATGGGCGAGCGGCAGCCGGGCGAGCGCCAGCACACCGGCGGCGACCAGGGTGACGCCCAGCAGCTGGGGCAGGAGCCACCAGCCGGTGCGCACGGACTCGGCGTAGACCGTGATCCCGAGGGCCAGGCTGACGCTCGCGTCGCCGAGCGTCAGGGCGGGCTGGGACGCGACCAGCGGCCCGGCCTGCATCGCGTGCTCCAGCAGGAACAGCGCGGACGCGCCGTACAGCGCGAATCCGTAGGTCTGCCATGTGGTGAGGAACGCGGTGAGACCGCCGTCGTCGAGGGTGTGCATCGACGTCTTCATCAGCGCGGCGGTCGTCGCGTAGGCGACGGCGGTGGCCAGTCCGAAGCAGGCGGCGCGGGCCCGGCCCTCGGGGCGGCGCAGCCCGGCGACCACGAGGCCGACGAGAGCGGCGGTGCAGACGGTGACTGCGGGGATCCAGTGGTCCATCGGCACCTGGGTGCGGTTGCCGTCCGGTGCCGCGGCGGCGAGGGCGACGGCGAGCCCCGTCACCACGGCGGCGACGGCCGCCCAGCCGGCGCGGGGCAACCGCCCCCGCAGCACCACCGTGGCGATGACGAGGGCGAGCGGCAGCTCCAGCACGAACAGCGGCTGGACGATCGTCAACGGCCCGGTCGCGAGGGCCACGGCCTGGCAGACGGCCGCTGCCACCACGGCGGCGATACCGGCGAGCCAGACGGGGTGACGCAGCAGATCGAGCATGAGCCCGGCGCGGAGGTGGTCGGACCGGGGGACGCTCAGGGCCGCCTTGCGCTGGAGGACGGTGGCGAGGGCGTTGCTGAGGGCGGCGCCCAGGGCGAACAGGACCGGCACCAGCATGTCCACCGTGATCCTCCGGGATGATCGGACGGCTCGTCCCTCTCCGGCTCCGCTCCCGCCATGGTGACCCCGCTCCCCCGCTCGCCGCCAACGCGCACCGCGCGTCCATGGGGTCACGCCGAGGAGGGGCTGGGGCGTGCCCGCATCCCGGGCCTCGGGCGGCGCTGGGGGCGCCAGGTGGTCACGAGGGCGGCGGCCAGGAGCAGCTCGGCGAGGTCACCGCCGTAGTACATGAGCTCGGCACCGCCGCGGACCTGGGCGGCGGGCGCGTGCACGTCGACCCAGTAGCCGCCGTACATCAGCTGCGAGACGACGGCGTGCCCGGCGATGGCGAAGCCGAGGCAGACCAGGCGGGCGGGTACGCCGGGGCGGCCGGGTGCCGGGTCCGGGCCCGCGATGGCGTGGGCGAACAGGCATCCGGAGAGCAGGAAGTGGGCGAGCAGCAGCCAGTGCCCGGCCGGGTGGCCCGTGGCCGTGGTGTGCAGCGGTGTGAAGTAGAGGACCGCGAGACTCCCCGTGGACAGGAGCAGGGCCACCACAGGGTGGGTGAGGAGGCGGGCGGGACGGCTGTGCAGGGCCGTGGTGAGGCGGCGGGCCGAGGACGCGGGCAGGGTCCGCAGCAGGAGGGTGACGGGGGCGGCGAGGACCAGCAGCAGTGGGGCGTACATGCCGACGAGGAGATGCTGGGCCATGTGGCCGCGGAAGTCGTCGTGGGCGAAGGACGCGAGGGGTGGCAGCAGCGCCGCGGCCAGCAGGAGCAGACCGGTGGTGAAGGCGGCGGTGCGCCGTGCGCTCCAGCCCAGCACCGGGTTGCGGCGGCGGGCCGTGTGCGCGAGACGGAGGTAGCCGGCGGCGCAGGCCAGCAGGGCGAGCGCGGGCAGCAGTGTCTCCAGCGGGCCGGTGCCCGGGTCCGGCGCCTGGTGGTGGGCGGGGTGGTTCATCGGGCGTCGCGCCCCGTGCCGGGGGCGGTGAGGTCGAGGGGGCGGCCGCCGCGTTGCAGGAGCCATCCGCCGGCGACCAGGAGCGCGCCCATGAGGAGGAACCCGAGATCCCACCAGAGCTGGCCGTCGCCGGCGTACACGTGGTGGATGCCGAGCACATGGTGGTCCAGGACTCCCTCGACGAGGTTGAACAGCCCCCAGCCGGTGAGCATCCAGCCCCAGAGCACCCGGGAGGTCCACACGCGCCGCCGGTCGTGGGTGACCCGGGAGTAGAGGATCGCGAGCCCGGTCAGGACCGCGAGCCAGCACACGGTGTGGAAGATGCCGTCCCACACGGTGTTCATCCGCAGTCCGGGGACCGTGTCGGGGTCGTAGTACTTCACACCGACGCGGTCCTGGTCGGTGCTGGTGAGCATGTGGTGCCACTGCAGCAGCTGGTGCAGCAGGATGCCGTCGGCGAATCCGCCCAGGCCCACTCCGAGCACGATCCCGGGTAACCGCAGATCGGCCGAGCGCTCATCGGGGTTGCCTGTCGTCGCCATCGGTGCCTCTCCGTCCCTCGCCGGTCCGCCGTCCTTCCGGTGTGCCGTCCGCCGGCGATGCGGAGTGGGCGGCACCTCTTACGGACTATCAGCGCACATCGGCCGCCGCTGCCCCGTATTCGGCCGTTCTGCCCCCTATGGCGCGTCGGTCGGATGGGGCCGCTCCTTCTACGCCGCCTCATGGAGCAGCTCGGGCCCGTTGTTGCGCACGTCGTTGACGGCCGTGGAGACGGGGCGGGCGTGCAGGTGGCCGTCCGCGGGGCTGGTCAGAAGGTTGCGCAGGGCGTCGGGGTCCTGGTGGCGGGGGTCGAGCCACGCGTCGTAGTGGTCGGGGGTGAGAGCGAGCGGCATGCGCGGGTGGATGTGGCCCGCGGCGTCGGTGGCCTCGGTGGTGATGACGGTGCAGGTGATCAGCCAGGCGGCGGGGTCGTCGTCCTGCTCGATGTCGGGGTTGCGCCAGAACTCGTACAGCCCGGCCAGCGCCATCACCTGGTCGTCCTCGCCGTGGATGAAGTACGGCTGTTTGCGCTTCCTGCCCGTGGCCGGATCCTCGATCTGGCGCCATTCGTAGAAGCCGTCGGCCGGCAGCAGGCACCGGCGCTTGACGAACGCCCGGCGGAAGGCCGGCTTCTCGTGGACGGTCTCGACCCGCGCGTTGATCAACCGGGGGCCGATCTTCAGGTCGTCGGCCCAGGACGGCACCAGGCCCCACCGCAGGGTGCGCAGCTGCCTGCGCACCTCGTCGCTGTCGCGGTCGTGCCGCGGGCGGCGTTCGAGAACGGCGTAGACCTGGTCGGTCGGGGCGACGTTCCAGCTCGGCGCGAGCGCCTTTTCGGCCCGCCAGTCGGCGACCTGGAACAGCTGGACCAGGTCGTCGGGGCTGCGGGTGGCTACGTATCGGCCGCACATACCGCCACTGTGCCACCGGCGCGGCCCATCGGGGCGGCGCGTCGACCGTGTCAGACGATCGGCTCGCCGATGCCCAGCAGGTTCCCCTCGCTGTCCCGGAACCACGCGCCACGTTCCCCGCGCGCCCCCTTGCTCGGGTAGTTCCCCTCGATCTCGGCGATGCCGTCCTTCGTGCGGAAGCCGGGCAGGTCCACCTCTTCGAACACCACGCCGCGCCGCTTGAGCTCCGCCACGACCGTGTCGAGGTCGTCGATCTCGAAGGCCATCTGGGTGAACGTGCCGGGCGAGCTCCCCGCCGACTGGAACAGCGCGAAGTCACCGGCCGCACCGCGGTACAGGAGCCCGCCGGGGCGTTCGTCGACCGGCTCCAGTCCGAGCTTCTCGGAGTAGAAGCGCCGGGCGCGGTCGAGGTCCTGGGCGGGGAGCCTGGTCGCCACGCGGGCCCGGGCGAGCGTGCCCGTGTCGTCTGCGTTCATGCGTCCACTGTGCCGTGTCCCGGAGCCCGTGGCCTGTCGTCAGGGCCCGCACTGCATCCTTCATGCTCAGTCCTGTTCGAAACAGCTCGGTATCGAGCACATATTGACATGCAATCGCCAAGCCCGCAGAGTCTTGCTCCGACAGTGATGCAGGCCGCCCACCGAGGAGTGTTGCCGTCATGTCCCCAATTCCCGCTGTCTCACGCCGACTTCTGCTGGGCGGCGCCGTCGCCACGGGCGCGCTCGCGGCCGGGATGTCCGCCGCGGCTCCGGCCGCCTCGGCCGCGGCCGGTCCGGCGCCGAGCCGCAGACCGGGCCAGAAGTCGATGATCGGTGTGCCGTTCGACGCCCACAGGACCGTCCGGGTCGCCGTGATCGGCCTGGGCAACCGGGGCTCGGGCATGGTGACGGGCTGGGCGGCCGTGCCCGGCTGCACAGTCACCGCCGTCTGCGACATCCGCGCCGACCGCGCCCGGCGCGCCGCCGACCGGCTGGTGAGCAAGGGCGAGCCGCGCCCCGCCGAGTACGGCGGCTCGGCCGAGTCGTACGTCCGCATGCTGGAGCGGGACGACATCGACCTGGTGTACGTCGCCACCCCGTGGGAGTTCCACTACGAGCACGGCCGGGCCGCGCTGCTGAGCGGCCGCCATGCCGTGGTGGAGCTGCCCATCGCCACCGAGCTGCGACAGCTGTGGGACCTGGTCGACACCTCCGAGCGCACCCGCAGGCACCTGCTGCTGGCCGAGAACTGCAGCTACGGCCGTAACGAGCTGGCCATGCTGAGGATGGCGCACGACGGGCTGTTCGGGGAGATCACCAACGGCCACGGGGGTTATCTGCACGACCTGCGCGAACTGCTGTTCTCCGACACCTACTACACCGACTCCTGGCGGCGGCTGTGGCACACGCGCAGCACCGCGTCCCTGTACCCCATGCACGGCCTGGCCCCGATCGCGGCGGCGATGGACGTCAATCGCGGCGACCGCATGGTCACCCTGCGCGCCACCGCGACCGCGCCGAGGGGTCTGGCCGACTACCGCGAGCGCTTCGTCCCCAAGGGGCACCCGTCCTGGAAGGAGACGTACATCAACGGCGATCTCATCACCTGCATGATCGAGACGGCGAAGGGCCGGACCATCCGGGCGGAGCACGACGTGAGTTCGCCGCGGCCGTACAGCCGGATCAACACCCTCGCCGGCAGCCGGGGCATCGTCGAGGACTACGCGGGCCCGGCACCGACCGGCGCTCGCGTGTACATCGAGCCGGATCACAGCGGCCACTCCTGGCGGGACTTCGACAGCTACCGCAAGGAGTTCGACCACTGGCTTTGGCAGAAGGTGGGCGACGACGCCGCGAACAACGGCGGTCACGGCGGCATGGACTACATCCTGCAGTGGCGCACGGTCCAGTTGATGCGGGCGGGCCTCGTGCCCGACATCGACGTGTACGACTCGGCAGCCTGGTGCTCGGCGGTGCCGCTGAGCGCCGCCTCCCTCGCCAGGGACGGCCGCCCGGTGGAGATACCCGACTTCACCCGGGGCGCCTGGCGGGAGCGGCGGCCGGGCCTGGACTCGACGCCCACGGAGATGCCGCCGGTCGGCTGAGGCGGCCGGGGCCTCACCGCGTGCCTGAGCACGTTCACAGGCAGGAGTGTACGTTCGTACGCTCCTGCCTGCAGGGTGCCGCGCATGCCTGTTGACGTGCTGCGCCGGCCCGCCCCGGCCGAACGGCGGGCCCGCATCGCGGTCGCCGTGCTGTTCTTCACCGGCATCGGGGAACAAGGGAACAGCCATTGGCACTAAGGGAGTGATCTTGACCCCTCCGCCATGGACGTCCGCCAGACCTTGCTGGTGTGCCTGTCGACTTGCTGGTGTGCCTGTAGGCGCGGACGCGCACCGGTGGACCGGCTGAGGGCTGCGGACTTCAGTGGTGAGTTGCGGTGTCTCATGAGTGGCTGCGGCACACTTCCGGCTCGTGCGACGTCTGGTCCTGTCGGGGAAGCAGGAGCGGGGTGGTCAGGATGAGCAGTCCTGCGACCGTGAGCGCGGTGCGTGGGCTGGTGACGTCGGCGAGCAGCCCGGCGAGTGCTGTGAGGATCGCGATGGACGCCTGCTGGCCGATCGACCAGGCCGACAGGGTGCGGGCGACGAGATGCCTGGGAGTGTGTTCGAGCCGGTAGGTGGCCAGTACTGGGCTGTACAGGCTCATGTTGATGATGATCGCCAGCTCAACAACGATCACGGTGACGAGGCCGACGACGCCGGGACGGACAAAGGCCAGACCGATCAGCCAGACGGCGCGCAGTGTGCCGACGGTACGGAAGACCCAGTGCCGGCCGAAGCGGGCCACGACACGGCGGGCCAGCCGGGAGCCGATGAGTCCGCCGAGGCAGGGAGCGGCGAAGGCGAGGGCGTACTGCCAGGGTGGGAACCCAAGCCGGCGTAGCAGGAGCACGGCCAGCAGCGGCTCGGTGGCCATGATCAGACCGGAGACGAGCATTTGGTTGAGGTAGAAAGGCCGCAGACCGGGGTGGCCCATGATGTGTCGCCAGCCGTCGACCAGTGCGCCCGCCCGGACCGGGCTCTTGTCGGTCGTTCGCGGTGCTTCTTCTCGGCCGCGGATCGCGGTGATGCCCAACGCGGAGAGCAGGTAGCTGAGCGCGTCGGCCACCACGGTCGTGACCGGCCCGAACAGGCCGATCGCCGCCCCGCCCAGCGGTGGCCCGACCGCGATGGAGCTCCAGTTCGTGGACTCGAACCGCGCGTTGGCGACGAGCAGGTCATCCGGTCGGACGAGGGCCTTGAGACAGGCGCCGCCGGCCGCGTTGAAGGCGATCTTGGCTGCGGCGACCACGGCCGAGACCACCAGCAGTTGGACGAAACTGAGCCATCCGAAGGCGTAGGCGACGGGGATCGTCACCATGGCCGCAAACCGGGCCAAATCCATCATGATCATGACCGGGCGCTTGCGTCGGAACTCCACCCACGGCGCGAGCGGCACCGCGATCAGCGCACCCACCGCAGGCCCCACCGCGGACAGCGCGGACACCTCAGCCGGGCCGGCATGCAGCACCAGCACAGCGATCAGCGGCAACGCCCCGAACCCCAGCCCGGACCCATACGCGCTCACCGCATATGACGCCCACAGCCAGCCGAACTGCCGGCCCAGCCGTCTCCTGCCCACCATGCTCGGCGCACTCCCCTTGATGGCTCCACCCGAACAAACCGACGTTGACCGAGGAGAGATAAGCGGGCAGGACAACAGCAGGTCAAACAACTGATCCGCCACCAATCCACAACCATCAGTTGTTCACTAAGGTGGGTCGGCGTGGATCTCCAAGCAGTACGTACCTTCGTCGCCGCCGCGGAAGCGGGCCAGTTCCAGAAAGCCGCCGCCGACCTGTCGATCACCCAGCAGGCCGTCTCCAAACGCATCGCCGCACTGGAGCACGACCTCGGAGTGCGGCTGTTCACCCGTGCCCCACGCGGCGCTGAGCTCACCATCGACGGGCAGGCGTTCCTGCCCCATGCACGCGAGCTGCTGCGCGTCGCCGAGCGTGCAGGCGCGTCCGTGCGCCCGGGCCACCGTCCGCTGCGCGTCGACGTGATCGCCTCGCGCAGCGCGCAGTCGAACCTGATGCGCGGCTTCCATCGCGCACACCCCGAGATCGACCTCGACGTGCTGATGCTCTTCGACATCGAGACGGCCGTCACCGCCATTCGCTCCGGTGAGATCGACGCGTCCTTCCGCGCCGTCGCCGCGCCGGGCCGGCCCCTTCCCGGGGACATCGCGTCCGTCCGGGTGCTCGACGAGCCGCTCCAGCTCCTCACCGGCCCCGCCCATGCACTGGCGGGCGCCCGGTCGGTGACCGTCGCTCAGCTCGCCGGGCACCGGATCTGGATGCCTGGCATCGCCCCCGGTACCGAGTGGGGCGCCTACTACGACGACCTCGTCGCCGAGTTCCGCCTCACCATCGAAGTGACCGGCCCCAACTTCGGCTCCGACGCACTCCTCGACACCATCGCCGACACCCCGGCCCTGGCCACCTTCATGGGCGAACACACCCGCCTCATCTGGCCCACCGACCACGGCCTGCGCCGTATCCCGGTGACCGACCCGACACCCGTCTACCCGCACTCGCTCCTCTGGCACCGAGACAACCCCCACCCGGCGCTGGCCACCCTCCGCACCTATCTCGCCGCCACGACGGCCGGCCAAGACGCCGCCGGGACTTGGGCACCGAGCTGGGTGATTCCTCGCTGAACGGCTCCCGCCCGTGCGGCCGGCCTCAGGCGGGGCACCTGGGTGAAGCGGCGGGTGCGGTAGGCGGAACCGACCGCGCCGCCGCGCGAGCGGCAGGGTGAGCCGGGCTGTGCGTCGCACTTCGGAGACGGTCCGCGCTGGTCGGCGCGTCCGGGCGGAGCCAGTTGCTGACGTCGACCGGTTCGGCCAGCGTGCCGTGGCCCGGGCGGGCGGTCTCGTCGCCGCAGCCGGCATGGGCCTGGCGCTGGCCGTCCCCACCGTGCCGGGCACGGCCCTCGGCTTCGCCGCGGCCGGGCTCGGGGTGGCGACCCTGGTGCCCGCGGCGATGCACGAGACCGACGAACTGCCCGGCCCCCAAGCCCGGTTCGGGGCTGACGATCGTCTCGTGGCTGATGCGGCTGGGCTTCCTGCTGTCGCCGTCGGCGGTCGGGCTGGTCGCCGACGCCACGAGTCTGCGGGCGGGCCTGCTGGTGATCCCCCTCGCCGGAATCCTGGTGATCTCCCTCGCGGGAGTGCTCCGGCCCCGGCGGAGCGGCTGAGTGTACGTTCGTACGCTCCAGGGTGTACGGTCCTCCGCATGGCGACGGACCACTTCGCGCAGGACCCGCGCACCAACTTCGAACGCATGCTGGCGGGCGACCTCTACATCGCCGACGACCCGGAGATCGCCCGCAGGCAGCAGCACGCCGTCCAGCTGGCCGCCCGCTACCAGGCCGCCTACGCCGAGGACGCCGGCACCGCCCGGCCGATCCTCGCCGAACTGCTGGGCCGCCTGGGGGACGAGGCCTATGTGCGGCCGCCGCTGTACGTCGACTACGGCAGCAACATCACCATCGGGGCGCGCACCTTCGTCAACTACAACCTGACCGCGCTCGACGTCGCGGCGATCACCATCGGGGAGGACTGCCAGATCGGTCCGAACGTGCAGCTGCTCACGCCGACGCATCCGCTGGAGCCGCAGCCCCGGCGCGACAAGCTGGAGGCCGCCCTGCCCATCACCATCGGCGACAACGTCTGGCTGGGCGGCGGCGCCATCGTCCTGCCCGGCGTCACCATCGGCGACAACTCCGTCATCGGCGCGGGTGCCGTGGTGACCAAGGACGTGCCCGCGGGTGTCGTCGCCGTCGGCAATCCCGCGCGCCCGGTCCGCACCCTGTAGGACTGTCGTCATGGCAACCGGACACACCGATCCCCGGCGACGCGAACGCATCATCGCGGCCACCCTCGACCTCATCGCCGAGGAGGGGATCGCGCATGTCTCCCACCGGAAGATCGCCGCACGCGCCGGGGTTCCCCTGGGCTCGATGACCTACCACTTCAGCGGCATCGACGAGTTGCTGCGCGAGGCGTTCAGCCGCTTCACCGACCACATCGTCGCCGTCTTCGACACCCATCTCGGGGCCGCGGCCGACCGCGACCAGGCCCGGACGGCCGTCGCCGATCTCGTGCACAGCCTGTCCGAGGAGAGCCAGCGCGACCTGGTGCTGACCCAGGAGCTGTACACCCTCGCCGCCCGGCGGCCGGCCTACCGGGAGCTCACCCACGAATGGATGCGCCGCAGCCGGGTCCACCTCGAGAAGCACTTCGATCCGGACACGGCCCGCCAACTCGACGCGCTCATCGAGGGCCTGACGCTCCATCGGGCACTGGCGAGCAAGCCCCACGACCGCGCCCTGACCGTCGAGGCCATCGCCCGTATCACTGAGCCGGCGGACCGGCGCTCCCCCTGACCGCCCGTGCGGCACCGTCCTGACGCCGGTGCCCGCACGGGCACGTACGACCCGGCCCCGCAGGGGTCCGGGCACGACGACGACAGGCCCGCACCCCTGAGGGGTGCGGGCCTGTCGTGCTGGTCCGTGCGGGACGCGAGGACGTCAGACGAGAACGATGTTCTCCGCCTGCGGGCCCTTCTGGCCCTGCGTGACGTCGAAGCTCACCTTCTGGCCTTCGTGCAGCTCACGGAAACCCTGGGCGGCGATGTTCGAGTAGTGCGCGAAGACGTCGGCGCCGCCGCCGTCCTGCTCGATGAAGCCGAAGCCCTTTTCCGCGTTGAACCACTTCACAGTACCGGTGGCCATATCCATACTCCTAGACAGTTTCGGGCCCACACCGTGCGGGCCTTCACATCGCTGTAGATGATTACCTGCCCGGGATAAATCCGCTAACGCAAAGGGCAACCACAACCGCAACAGCCACCGAGCCTAGCACGAAATAACGGGCGGCCGAGGGATCCCCGATTCACCGGAAAGTTCCTCCCGGCGCGGTGAAAGGAAAAGCTCGTCCCGCTCGACACCCATATCTGGTGCGGCGAACGGAGGTTTTCACTCGTCGGTTTTCTCTGGTGCCCCGGCCGGACGGCCGGCCTGCGCGTGGGTGCGGTGCGCCGCCTCCAGCTGGTCCTCGAGGTCGACGATGCGGCTGGCGGCCTCGATCGGCGTCCCCTGGTCGACCAGTTCCCGCACCCGTGCCGCGATGCGCAGCTGATGGCGTGAGTAGCGCCGGTGACCGCCTTCCGAGCGGCTCGGAGTGATCAGCCGCGTCTCACCGAGGGCACGCAGGAACGCCGGGGTGGCACCGATCAGCTCGGCGGCCCTGCCCATGGTGTACGCCGGGTAGTGGTCGTCGTCGAGCCGTTCGCCGGCCGGCGGCCGGACTTCCGTGTCCAGCCTGTGCTCCGAGGGCATGCGCACCTTTCCGCGGGTCGCCCGAGGGACGCGGCCCGCCACGGGGAACCTGGTTTCCCCACAGGACAACTCTAGTCGCGCCGACAGCTTTTCTGCCGCGGCGGGCAGGACGGAGGCCGGAAGACTTCCGTCCGTGTCCGTCGGAAGCGTGACGACCGCGCGTCTGGGGCGGACGTGGCCGCGCCTGACGGGTGGACCGTGGCCGCGCGTGACGCGCGCCGCCGGCCCCGGGACAGGAACGCCTCGACGCGGCACGCCTGCGCGGCCGCGACTCGCCCTCGCGGCATATTTCCGTGGCCGGGAAGGGGAATTTTCGGTGGCCGTCCGGAATATTCCCGTCCATGGCACCGATCGGCCGTCAGGCGAGTGAAATTGCTGACCGTGCATCGCCGATCACGGCGTGATAGTGTCGAGATCAGTTGCAGTCGTGGTTGCCAGAACGTTTTCCGACGGGGTGATCATCGCGGCGACCGGAGTCCCCGCAGGAGGAACTCCGAACACCGTTCCGAAGGAGAAAACAATGGCAACCGGTACCGTGAAGTGGTTCAACGCGGAAAAGGGCTTCGGCTTCATCGCGCAGGACGGCGGCGGCGCCGACGTCTTCGCCCACTACTCGAACATCGCCACCCAGGGCTTCCGCGAGCTGCAGGAAGGCCAGAAGGTGAGCTTCGACGTCGCGCAGGGCCAGAAGGGCCCGACGGCCGAGAACATCGTTCCCGCCTGACCCGCACGCACACGCACATCGCAGCTGGGGCCCGCACCTTCGGGTGCGGGCCCCAGCTCGATCCTTTTCCGGGCGCCTCGACGCGCCCCCACCCCGGTTCGTTCTCGCGATACTCCGCGCAGCCTCACCGCGCGATTTCCTTGATACGTGCCGCATCAAGGAAGTCTGGTCTCGCATGAGCCGAGCACGTACACCCCGCACCCCTGCCCGCTTCGGCCGCACCGCGGCCGGCCGCTCCGGCGCCCCGCGTCGCGCCCAGAGCGTCGGACGTCAACCGGCCGCCCCCCAGGCCGAGTTCGCCCTGCCGGTCACGACGACGCCCGCACTGCCCGCCGTCGAGTCGTTCGCCGCTCTCGACCTGCCCGCCCCGGTCCTGGCCGCTCTCGGCCGGCAGGGTGTGACCACACCGTTCCCGATCCAGGCGGCGACCCTGCCGAACTCCCTGGCCGGCCGTGACGTCCTCGGGCGGGGTCGCACCGGCTCGGGCAAGACCCTCGCCTTCGGCCTGGCGGTCCTCGCCCGCACCGCGGGCCGGCGTGCCGCGCCGCGACAGCCCTTGGCGCTCGTCCTGGTACCCACCCGCGAACTCGCCCAGCAGGTCACCGACGCGCTGACCCCCTACGCCCGCGCCGTCCAGCTGAGGCTGGCCACCGTGGTCGGCGGAATGTCGATCGGCAAGCAGGCCGCTGCCCTGCGCGCCGGTGCCGAGGTCGTCGTGGCCACGCCGGGGCGGCTGAAGGACCTGATCGACCGGCGCGACTGCCGGCTGGACGAGGTCGCCGTCACCGTCCTCGACGAAGCCGACCAGATGACCGACATGGGCTTCATGCCGCAGGTCACCGCCCTGCTCGACCAGGTGCGCCCCGGAGGGCAGCGGATGCTGTTCTCGGCCACCTTGGACCGCAATGTCGACCGGCTGGTGCGCCGCTACCTCCACGACCCGGTGGTCCACTCCGTGGACCCGTCCGCGGGCGCCGTCACCACGATGGAGCACCACGTGCTGCACGTGCAGGACGCCGACAAGCGCCGCGCCACCACCGAGATCGCGGCACGCGACGGCCGGGTCATCATGTTCCTGGACACCAAGCGCGCGGTGGACCGGCTGACGAAGCACCTGCTGAGCAGCGGCGTGCGCGCCGCCGCCCTGCACGGCGGCAAGTCCCAGCCCCAGCGCACCCGTACTCTCACGCAGTTCAAGAGCGGGCAGGTGACCGTGCTGGTGGCGACCAACGTCGCGGCGCGCGGCATCCACGTCGACAACCTCGACCTGGTCGTCAACGTCGATCCGCCCACCGACCCGAAGGACTACCTGCACCGCGGCGGACGTACGGCCCGCGCCGGCGAGTCCGGCAGCGTGGTCACCCTGGTCACGCCGGACCAGCAGCGTGACATGAGCCGCCTGATGGCCGCGGCCGGTGTCACCCCGCGGATCACCTCCGTACGCTCGGGCGAGGCGGAGCTGAGCCGCATCACCGGGGCGCGGGAGCCCTCCGGTGTGCCCGTCGTCGTCAACGCGCCGGTCGTGTCCGCGAAGTCGTCGTCCGCCTCGTCCTCGTCGCGGGGGCGCCGCCGTCGTGCAGCGCAGGGCGGGCCCGCGGGCGAGGCGGCGCGGCGCAGGGCACGGCGGCAGACCGCACGGTCCGCGGCCGCCTAGAGCCGCCGGATCAGGGAGTTCACCCGTCTCGCGATCGAGCAGGAGCAGTTGTGACACCGATTCAGGCACCGCGACTTCAGGCAGCACCCGCCCCCGTACCGTTCGTCGACGTCACGGACGCGTCCTGGCCCCGGGTCCGTGACGACATGACCGTCGAGGTGGCGCTGTCCGTCATGGCCGGTGCCCGGGTAGGGCATCTGCTCCTGTGCGACGGCGACGACCAGGGCACGGGTTCCGTGACCCGGGCCCAGCTGGCGGTCGTCCGCGACAGCAGCGCGTACACGGACCGGATGCGGCTGCGGGACGTCCTCTCCGCGCCGGCCGTCCCCTTCCCCAGCAGTCCGCTCCCCTACTCCCTGTGAGGCGTCATGCGCTGTGTCATCGCTCGATACCCGTTCGAGCTCAGCAAGAACGGTGTGCTGGACACGATGAAGGGCATCACACCCGAGCTGATCACCGCTGAGTCCGTCACCATCGGCCGGCGCCGCTTCCCCGTGAAGCAGGTGGGCGAGGTCGTCACGGGTCAGGACCGCCGCGACTTCACCAGCGGGGAAGTCGTCCGGGCCATGACCCGGCTCGGCTTCACCTGCCACGAGCATCCCGACGCGGTGCGTGCCGCCCCGCCGCTCCGGACGGCTTCCGAACTCCTCGGCGGTCCCGCCTCCTGAGAGGCACGAGGAGCCGTCCCGGCGAACGGGACCGTGGGACAAAACCGCGGGAACAGAAACCGGGGACAAAAAGAAAAGACAAGGAGTACGCGCTCCTTGCCACTCTCAACTTATAGCGCACCGGGGGGCTTGCGGCAAGGCCCCCTCCGTACCGCAGAATCTCCGGCCTAGGCCAGAACCTGCGGAAACGGGAGAGTCGCTACGTGCATGGGGAATTGTCGACGTATGGGTCGCACAAAGGTGCGGAATCGCTGGCCTTCAGCGCCTTCGCTCTTCCCGACCGTCTCTCGGCCAAGGCCGACCCGGCGCTGATCGCCGCCGACGAGCAGCACTTCGCGGCGATCGCGGAATGCCTGGAACAGTCGATCGCCGAGGTGTCGGCCCGGCTCGACGCCGAGCGCCGGGCGCCGGGCGGCATGGGCCGGCACGCCATGGACCGGGACGCGGAGATCCACCGCCTGACCGCGCGGCTGCGCACCCTGCGCCGCTTCGGGCTGGACCTGTGCCTCGGGCGCATGGTGACCGCGGACGGCGGCGAGCCCGTGTACGTCGGACGGCTCGGGCTGACCGACAGCACGGGGCGCCGGCTGCTGGTCGACTGGCGTTCCCCGGCGGCCGAGCCGTTCTTCGGGGCGACCCACGCCAACCCGATGGGGCTGACCAGCCGCCGCAGGTATCGCTGGACCGACGGCCGGATCAGTGACTACTGGGACGAGGTGTTCACCCCGGACGGCCTGGACCGGCACGCCGCGCTCGACGACCAGTCCGCGTTCATCGCCAGCCTCGGCGGCAACCGGTCGGAGCGGATGCGGGACGTGCTCGGCACCATCCAGGCCGACCAGGACGCCATCATCCGCGCGGGATCCCGCGGCGCTCTCGTCGTCGACGGCGGTCCGGGGACCGGAAAGACCGTCGTCGCCCTGCACCGCTCGGCCTACCTCCTGTACTCCGATCCGCGGCTCGGGCACCGCAAGGGCGGTGTGCTGTTCGTCGGCCCGCACCGCCCCTACCTGGCGTACGTCGCCGACGTCCTGCCCAGCCTCGGCGAGGAGGGCGTGCAGACCTGCGTCCTGCGGGACCTCGTCGCCGAGGGGGCGTCGGCGACGGACGAGGCCGACCCCGAGGTGGCGCGGCTGAAGTCGTCCGCGGACATGGTGCGGGCGATCGAGAAGGCGGTCGCGTTCTACGAGGAGCCGCCCGCCGAGGGGATGACGGTCACCACCCACTGGTCCGACGTCCGGCTCAGCGCCGACGACTGGGCGGCGGCGTTCCGGGCGGCGGAGCCCGGTACCCCCCACAACGAGGCGCGCGAGCAGGTGCGGGAGGAGCTGCTCGCGATCCTGGTGGACAAGCACGACGGCGATGTCCCCGAGGAGTTGCTCCGCAAGTCGCTGCGGCAGAACCGGGAGCTGGTCACGGCCCTCGACCGGGCGTGGCCGCTGCTCGAGGCGGCGGACCTCGTGGCGGACCTGTGGTCGGTGCCCGCCTATCTGCGCCTGTGCGCGCCCTGGCTGAGCCGCGACGAGGTGCGCAGGCTGCAGCGCGCGGAACCCCAGGCGTGGACCGTGTCCGATCTGCCGCTCCTGGACGCGGCACGGCAGCGGCTCGGCGACCCGGAGACGGCCCGGCGCAAGCGCCGTCAGGAGGCCGTTCTCGCCGTGCAGCGCGAGCGGATGGCGCAGGTCGTCGACCATCTGATCGAGGCCGCGGCCGACTCCGGCGCGGACGGTGACGACGGGGTGGGCCTGGTGAGGATGCTGCGCGGCGAGGACGCGCGGGTCAGCATGGTCGACGAGTCCGAACTGCCCGTGGCCGACCCGGATCTGCTCGCCGGCCCGTTCGCGCACATCGTCGTGGACGAGGCGCAGGAACTGACCGACGCCGAGTGGCAGATGCTGCTGCTGCGGTGCCCGTCCCGGAGCTTCACCATCGTCGGGGACCGTGCGCAGGCCCGGCACGGGTTCACCGAGTCGTGGCGGGAGCGGCTGGAGCGGGTGGGCTTCGACCGGATCGCGTCGGCCTCCCTGAGCATCAACTACCGGACGCCGCAGGAGATCATGACAGAGGCGGAGCCGGTCATCCGGGCCGTGCTCCCGGACGCCAACGTGCCGACGTCCATCCGCAGCGGCGGCGTGCCCGTCGTGCACGGCTCCGTCTCCGAGCGGGATTCCGTGCTCGGCACCTGGCTCGCCGCTCACGCCGAGGGGACCGCCTGCGTCATCGGTGATCCCGACTTCCGGCCGGCGTCGTCCCGGGTGCGCTCGCTGACCCCGGAGCTGTCGAAGGGCCTGGAGTTCGACCTGGTCGTCCTCGTCGACCCGGAGCGGTTCGGCGCGGGCGTCGAAGGAGCGGTCGACCACTATGTCGCGATGACACGCGCGACCCGGCAGCTCGTGGTCCTCACGAGTCCTTGACGGGTCACGGTGCTGAACCGCCGTTGTCCGGTCGGGGTGTTATGCCTGGGTGGCCAGGCTGTCGCGGGTGACGGGGGCGAGGGGCGCCTGGCCCGCGGCGTAGCGTTCCAGTTCGGTCAGGGCCGGCGCGCTCATCCGCCGGGACTCGGAGCCGAGCGCGCGGCGATGTGCGGGGTGAGCATCACGTTCGGCAGGGAGTACAGCGGTGAGTCGGGGGGCAGGGGCTCCGGTTCCGTGACGTCGAGGACGGCGTGCAGGCCGGCGGTGCAGGCTGCTTCGAGCGCGGCGGTGTCGACCAGGCTGCCGCGGGCCGTGTTGACGAGGACGGCGTGTTCGGGAAGAGCCGCGAGTTGTGCGGCGCCGATCATGTGCCGGGTCTCCGGGAGCGCGGGGGCGTGCAGGCTGAGGACGTCGGCCTGGGGCAACGCGTCGGCCAGCGGGGCGGGTTCGGCGCCGGCGGCACGGATCGCCGCGGGGTCGGCGACCGGGTCGACGACGAGGACGCGGGCCAGGTCGAGGTCGCGCAGCAGCCGGACCACACGGCTGCCGATCCGGGAGAAGCCGACGATCACCACGGTCCGGCCGACGCCGGTGAGCTCGCCCCGGCTGTCGAGGTAGCTAGGTCCGGCCGGCCGGGGGCGTCGGCACTGCCGTCGACCGACACGCTGAGTGTGCCGTGCACGGTCCCGTCGACCGGGAGCGGCAGCAGACGGGTCCGTCCGTGCGCGCCGTCCAGCACGGTGCGCCGTCCGGTGGTGATGACGCGGGCGACGGCTTCGCCCACCCGCTCGTCGCCGGTCGCCGTGGCCGGAACGGTCCGCACGCCCGCGTCGCCCCGCAGGTGGAGAACCGTTCGTCCGGGCGGGAGTCCCGGGCCTCCGCCGCCGTCGGCCGTCAGGGCGCGCAGGACGGCGTGCGCGTCGTGGGAGCGCAGCACCCGGGTGAGCAGGTGCGCGAGCCGGTGGGTTCGCCCATGGTGTGTCACGCCGTTCAGACGGGCGACAAAGCGGACCGCCCCACCCAATCCTACGAGGCGGCGTTCGGTGCGGCTCGCCCGTCACCGGCTGCGTGCGACGCGGAGGTACTCCGGATGCATGACGGTGCGCGGTGGCGGAGGGTGGAGGTCTCCGGTCCGGCGCGCCGGACCGGCGATCGGTGACCGGGAAGGCGGTGGAGCGGTGGGCGGTAGTGAGCCATCGATGCGGGACGCATTGCAGGACCCCGTGCTGAGCCGGGCGCTGGCGGCTGCACTCCTGTCGCGCGCCGGAGCGGACATGGCCGTGCTCGACGATCACCTGCGGATCACCTGGGCGTACCGCGCACCGGGCGGGACGGCCGTGGACGGCGTCGGCCGCCGCTTCGACGAGGTGTACCGGCTCGACGACTCCGAGGCGTTCGAAAGGTTCGTACGCAGCGTGCGGTCCGGCCACGAGCCGGGTCGGCTGCGTCTGAAGGGGCACCCGGACGGGCAGGAGACGTCCGCGCGGAGCCTGCTGCTGACCGCCCACCGGCTGCACGACGCCTGCGACGAGCCCCTCGGTGTGCTCCTGGTGGTCAAGGACGAGACCCAGGCCGCTCGGGCACGGCGGCGCGCGGCCGTGCCGGCCGCGGTACGCGAAGCCGTGGGCAAGACCCTGGACCTCACGGCCACGGCGCGGGACCTGGTGGCCTGTCTCGTGCCCGGCTATGCCCACATCGCGACGGTGGACATCGTCGACGACGTGCTGAACGGCCAGGAACCTCCACCGGCCGCCGCGGCGGAGGCGAGCCCGATGCGACGCGCGGCCGTGCGCAGCACGGTGACCCTGGCCGCGCAGGCCGCCGCGGGCCCCCGCCTCAGCGCGCCGCGTACTCCGTTCGCCCGGACCCTGGCCGATCTGCGGCCCCGCCTGGTCGACCTGGACCCGGCCCTGTCGTGGCCCGATCTCGATCCTCGGTGGACCCGGGCGGTGCGTGAGGCCGGGGCGCACTCACTGCTCATCGCCCCGTTGGCGTTGCACGGGGCCGTCCTCGGACTGCTGACGCTGTACCGGTGCGCCGGGGACGATCCCTTCGCCGCCGCGGATCTCGACACGGCGGCCGACGTGGCCGCGCACGCGGCGCTGTGCATGGACAACGCGCGCCGCTATGCCCGCGACCACACGATCGCCGCGACCGTTCAACGGCGGCTCCTGCCGCAGTGGTCGGGTGCGCGGGCGGGATTGGAGACGGCCCATGTGCATCGCACCGGCGCTGGGCAGAGCTGCTGGTACGACGTGATCGACCTGCCCGGGGCGCGGACCGCGCTGGTCGTCGGATCCGTCGCGGGAGACGGCATCGACTCCGCCGCGACGATGGGCCAGCTGCGCATGGTCATCAGGTCGTTGGCGGAACTCGACGCCGCGCCGGACGAGTTGCTGGCCCGCCTGAACGAGTGCGCCCTGCGGCTGGCCGAGGAGCGGGCCGCGCTGCCGCCGGGCGACCCCCTGCACCGCGAGCCGCTCACCGCGACCTGCGCCTACGCCGTCTACGATCCGTCCACCCGGCATTGTGCGATCGCCTCGGCCGGACACGCTTCCCCGCTGGTGCTGTCCCCGGAAGGCACGCTGCACGAGCCCGACGTGGTGCCGGGGCCGGAACTGGGGTCGGCCGACCCGGAGCCGGTGACGTGCACCGGTTTCACGGTGGAGGAGGGCAGTGTGCTGGCCTTTCGCGGTGGGGGCTTCCTGCCGCCGCCCGGCCCTGCCGACGCGGCACTGCGGCGGGCGCTGGCCGGGGCGAGCCGGGATCTGACCGAGGTGTCCGACGCGATGGTCTACGCGCTGCCGGACCCGGCGGTGGGCGACGGAGCCGTGCTGCTGCTGTGCCGCACCCTGTCCCTGCCCGCGGATCACGTGACCTGCGTGGAACTCCCCCAGGACGGCACCAGTGCCTCGGCGGCACGGGCGGTCATCCGGGAGCGGTGCGCCGCATGGCACATCGACGACGACACCGCGCAGGCCGCCGAGCTCATCGGCAGCGAACTCGTCACCAACGCCATCCGCTACGGCGCTCCCCCGATCCGACTGCGGCTGATCCTGTCCGACGCGCTGACGTGCGAGGTGTCCGACACGGGCCGGGCGGCGCCGCGTCTGCGGCATGCGCGCACCATGGACGAGTCGGGCCGCGGTCTGTACATCGTCGCGCGGTTCGCCCCGCGCTGGGGCGTGCGCTACACCGAGGCGGGCAAGGTGCTGTGGACCGAGCAGTCGCTGGACCCGCCGGCTCCCGCCCTGGCCGGGCACGGGGCGCCGTGACGGCCGGGAGCCGGTCGGGGGGCATGCGATCGGTGGGCGTGCGGTCGGGGGCGTGTTCAGCTCTCCGCCGGCTTCAGCACCACGAAGTCCGCGTCGGCCCGGTCGAGGCACACGGCCAGGCGGCCGACGCCCTCCGCGTCCTCCGGGCCCATCTGCACGGTGCCGCCGTTCTCGGTGACCTTGGCGACCGCGGCGTCGCAGTCGTCCACCGCGAAGACCGGGTGCCAGTAGGGCCGCCCGTTCGTCAGTGACAGGTCCTCCTTGCCGAGCTCCATGAGGCCGCCGTGCATGCGCTCCTCGGGCTGCCCGGCCGGGGTGATGATGTGGTACGCGCCGCCACCTCCGGGCAGCTGCATCTCGCTGTACTGCCAGCCGAAGACCTCGCCGTAGAACTCCTTGGCCGCGGCGGCGTCGGTGGTCATCAGCTCGGTCCAGGACAGCGAGCCCGGCTGGTCCACCAGCTCGAGGCCCTTGCTGGTCCCCGGCTGCCAGACGGCGAACTGGCCGCCCTGCGGGTCGGTGTACTGGGCCATCCGGCCCCATTCGTCGAGGTCCATCGGCGCCACCCGGACGCTGCCGCCGGCCCGCTCCACGGCCTGCGTGGTGGCATCGGCGTCGGTGACGCTGTAGTAGATCATCCAGGCCGAACGGGCACCCTCCTCCGTGAGCTTCCCGAGCCCGGCGACGATCTTGCCGTCCTTGCGGAACATCCCGCCTTCCATGTTCTCGTCGTCCATGGACTCGTAGTCCCAGCCGAGCACCGCGCTGTAGAAGGCCGCGGCGGCCGGGACGTCGGGGGCACCGAGGTCGAGCCAACAGGGTGCCCCGGGAGCGTAGTCAGTGGTGATCACGGCGATTCCCTTTCGCTGAATCCTCTTCGTCCTCAGCGTGACACCCGCCACTGACAATCGCCCGTCGGTCCCGCCGTACGGGCCTACTCGGCGGCCACGATGCGCTCGACCGCGGCGGTGACGAGCTGCTCGCGCTCGGTCTCGGTGAAGACGTCCGGCAGGGTGAGCTGTTCCACGACGAGCCAGTTGAGAGCCAGGTAGAGCAGCTTGACGGCGGTGGCGTCGCCGGGGAGGCCGGACGCCTCGTGGTAGGCGACGTTCGCGTCGACGTCCGCGCGGACGCGTCCGGTGAGCAGCTTGCGCAGGGCGGGGCGGCGCGTGGACTCCAGGCGCAGTTCGAGCAGCGCCAGGTAGCCCGTGCGGAAGGAGGCGACACGGCCGACGAGTTCGCGCATCAGCTCCGCGTACGTCTCCCGGTCCCGGCCGGCGGCCCGCTGGCGGGCGATGGTGGCCTCGTCGGGCTGGAGCCGTTCGTAGACCCGGGCGCCGGCCTGGGTGAGCAGGTCGTCGCGGTTGGCGAAGTAGTTGGACGCGGTGCCGGTGGGTACGGCGGCCTCGGTGTCCACCGCGCGGAAGGTCAGCCCGCGCGCGCCGTCCCTGGCCAGCACCTCGATCGCGGCGTCGACGAGGGCGGCGCGCCGCTGGTCGTTCCTTCTCACCATGACCCGACTCCATGTGCCGCGCTCAGACTACTTCAGGCAGAGTACTACGGACGGAGTCATCACGGGACGGTTCGGCGGTCGTGCGGGCGCGCGGGAGGCATCGCGTTCGACGCCTCCCGCGCGCGGGCCGGGTCAGGCGAGTTCGACGAGCAGGTCGCCGCCCTCCACCTGCTGGATGCGGTTGATGGCCAGGCGTGCGACCGTGCCGGCCTTCGGGGCGGTGATCGCGGCCTCCATCTTCATCGCCTCGATGGTGGCCACCGTGGCACCGGCCGCCACCTCGTCGCCCTCGGCGACCGCCAGGGTCACCACGCCGGCGAAGGGCGCCGCGACATGCCCGGGGTTGGCCCGGTCGGCCTTCTCGGTGACCGGGACGTCGGAGGCCGCCGCCCGGTCGCGGACCTGGATCGGCCGCAGCTGGCCGTTCAGGGTGGACATCACGGTGCGCATGCCGCGCTCGTCGGCGTCGCCCACCGCCTGGAGCTCGATGAGCAGCCGCACCCCGGGGTCGAGGTCGACGGCGTACTCCTTGCCGGGGCGCAGCCCGTAGAAGAAGGCCTTGCTGTCGAGGACGCTGGTGTCGCCGAAGCTCTGGCGGTGCGTCTCGAACTCGCGGGTCGGTCCGGGGAACAGCAGCCGGTTGAGCGTCGCCCGCCGGTCCTTCGCCAGCCCCGCTCGGTCGTCGGCGGACAGCTCCTGGACGGGCTTGGGCTCGGCGCGGCCCTTGAGGGCCTTGCTGCGGAACGGCTCGGGCCAGCCGCCGGGCGGGGTGCCCAGCTCGCCGCGCAGGAAGCCGATGACGGAGTCCGGGATGTCGAACCGGCCGGGGTCGGCCTCGAAGTCGCTCGGGGACACACCGGCGCCCACCAGGTGCAGGGCCAGGTCGCCGACCACCTTGGAGGAGGGGGTGACCTTCACCAGCCGGCCGAGGATGCGGTCGGCGGCGGCGTACATCGCCTCGATGTCCTCGAAGCGGTCGCCGAGACCCAGTGCGATCGCCTGCGTACGCAGGTTGGACAGCTGGCCACCGGGGATCTCGTGGTGGTAGACGCGTCCGGTCGGGGAGGCGAGGCCCGCCTCGAAGGGGGCGTAGACCTTGCGGACGCTCTCCCAGTACGGCTCCAGGTCGCCGACGGCCTGGAGGTCGAGGCCGGTGGGCCGCTCGGAGTGGTCGGTCGCGGCGACGATCGCCGACAGCGACGGCTGCGAGGTGGTGCCCGCCATGGACGCCACCGCCCCGTCGACCGCGTCCGCCCCCGCCTGGACGGCGGCGAGGTAGGTGGCGAGCTGGCCGCCGGCGGTGTCATGGGTGTGCAGATGCACCGGCAGGTCGAACTCTCGGCGCAGTGCCGACACCAGCTTCGCCGCCGCCGGTGCCCTGAGCAGTCCGGCCATGTCCTTGACGGCCAGGACGTGGGCGCCCGCCTCGGCGATCTGCTCCGCGAGGCGCAGGTAGTAGTCGAGGGTGTAGAGGCGTTCGTTCGGGTCGGACAGGTCGGAGGTGTAGCACAGGGCGACCTCCGCGATCGCCGTGCCCGTCTCCCGTACGGCCTCGATGGCGGGCCTCATCTGGTCGACGTCGTTGAGCGCGTCGAAGATGCGGAAGATGTCGATGCCGGTGGCCGCCGCCTCCTGCACGAAGGCGTCGGTGACCTCGGTCGGGTACGGGGTGTAGCCCACGGTGTTGCGGCCGCGCAGCAGCATCTGCAGGCAGATGTTGGGGACGGCCTCGCGCAGGGCGGCCAGCCGCTCCCACGGGTCCTCGGCGAGGAAGCGCAGGGCGACGTCGTAGGTGGCGCCGCCCCAGCACTCCAGGGACAGCAGCTGGGGCAGGGTGCGCGCGACCACCGGCGCCACGGCGAGCATGTCCTTGGTGCGCACACGGGTGGCGAGCAGCGACTGGTGGGCGTCGCGGAAGGTGGTGTCGGTGACGCCCAGGGTGGGTGACTCGCGCAGCCAGCGGGCGAAGCCCTCGGGGCCGAGTTCGGTGAGCCGCTGCCGGGAGCCGGCCGGCGGCTGCCCGGTGGGCAGCGCGGGCAGCTTGGTCAGCGGGTCGATCAGCTCGGGCCGCTCGCCGTGCGGCTTGTTCACGGTGACGTCGGCGAGATAGGTGAGCAGCTTGGTGCCGCGGTCGGCGGAGTGGCGCGCGGTCAGCAGGTGGGGGCGCTGCTCGATGAAGGAGGTGGTGACCCGTCCGGCCTGGAACTCGGGGTCGTCCAGCACCGCCTGCAGGAAGGGGATGTTCGTCGCCACGCCGCGGATGCGGAACTCGGCCACGGCGCGCCGGGCCCGGTTGACCGCCGTGGTGAAGTCACGGCCCCGGCAGCTGAGCTTGACCAGCATCGAGTCGAAGTGGGCGCTGATCTCCGTGCCGGCGTGGGTGGTGCCGCCGTCCAGGCGGATGCCGGAGCCGCCGGGCGAGCGGTAGGCGCTGATCCGGCCGGTGTCCGGGCGGAAGCCGTTCGCCGGGTCCTCGGTGGTGATACGGCACTGCAGCGCGGCGCCGCGCAGGGTGATCGTCTCCTGGGCGAGGCCGAGGTCGGCCAGCGTCTCACCGGCGGCGATGCGCAGCTGCGCCTGCACGAGGTCGACGTCGGTGACCTCCTCGGTCACCGTGTGCTCGACCTGGATGCGCGGGTTCATCTCGATGAAGACGTGGTTGCCGTCGCGGTCGAGGAGGAACTCCACGGTGCCGGCGTTGCGGTAGCCGATCTGCCGGGCGAACCGTACGGCGTCGGCGCAGATCCGCTCGCGCAGCTCCGGGTCGAGGTTCGGGGCGGGGGCCAGTTCGATGACCTTCTGGTGGCGGCGCTGCACCGAGCAGTCCCGCTCGAACAGGTGGATGACGTCGCCCTCGCCGTCGGCGAGGATCTGCACCTCGATGTGGCGGGGTTCGACGACGGCCTTCTCCAGGAAGACCGTCGGGTCGCCGAAGGCGGACGCCGCCTCCCGGGACGCCGCTTCGATGGACTCCCGCAGCTGGGCGGGGTCCTCGACGCGGCGCATGCCGCGCCCGCCGCCGCCCGCGACCGCCTTGACGAACACCGGGAAGCCGATGTCCTCGGCGGCGCGGACGAGTTCGTCGACGTCGTTGGAGGGCTGCGAGGAGCCGAGCACCGGAACACCGGCCTCGCGGGCGGCGGCCACGGCGCGGGCCTTGTTGCCGGTCAGTTCGAGGATCCGGGCGCTCGGTCCCACGAAGGTGATGCCCGCCTCTTCGCAGGCGCGGGCCAGCTCGGGGTTCTCGGACAGGAAGCCGTAGCCCGGGTAGACGGCGTCGGCTCCGGCGCGGCGCGCCGCGCGGACGATCTCGTCCACGGAGAGATAGGCGCGCACCGGATGCCCGGGTTCCCCGATCTCGTATGCCTCGTCGGCCTTGAGCCGGTGCAGCGAATTGCGGTCCTCGTACGGGAAGACGGCGACGGTACGGGCGCCCAGCTCGTAGCCCGCGCGGAACGCGCGAATCGCAATCTCACCGCGGTTGGCGACGAGCACCTTGCGGAACATTGGTGATCCCTTCAGCCTGCCGGTGACGAAGACCATCGTGTCGGTGGCAGGTCCGATACGCCATGTGAGCCGGGCCACTCCGCGTGTTGAGGGGCCGCGGAGGACGGTGTCCTCCGCGGCCCCTCACCGGCGCTGCCCGGGCTACTCGGTGACCTTCAGCAGCTTGTTGGGCGTACCGGCGCCCGGGTTGCTGATCTTGTCGCCGGTGGCTCCGTCGGTCAGGGCCTTGGCCACGGCGTCAGGGGTGGCGTCGGGGTGGCCCGCCAGGTACACGGCGGCGGCGCCCGCGACGTGGGGGGAGGCCATCGAGGTGCCGGATATCGTCTTGGTGCCGTCGTCGGAGTCGTTCCAGGCCGAGGTGATGTCGGAGCCGGGCGCGTAGATGTCCACGACGGAGCCGAAGTTGGAGAAGTCGGACTGGGCGTCGTCCTTGGTGCTGGAGGCGACGGTGAGGGCCTCCGGGACGCGGGCGGGCGAGCCTCCGCCGGCGTCGGCGGACTCGTTGCCGGCGGCGACGGCGAAGGTGACTCCGGAGGCGATGGCCTTGCTGACCGCCGCGTCGAGGGCGGGGTCGGCGGCGCCGCCGAGGCTCATGTTGGCGACGGAGGGGCCCTGGTGGTTCTTGGTGACCCAGTCGATGCCGGCGATGACCTGCTCGGTGGTGCCGGAGCCGTTGTCGTCGAGGACTCTGACGGCCACGATGTCGGCCTTCTTGGCGACGCCGTGCGCGGCGCCTGCGATGGTGGCGGCGACGTGCGTGCCGTGGCCGTTGCCGTCGTCGGCGGTGTCGTCGTTGTCGATGGCGTCGAAGCCGTGCTTGGCGCGGCCCTCGAAGTCCTTGTGCGTGACGCGCACACCGGTGTCGATGACGTAGGCGGTGACGCCCTCGCCGGCCTTGTCGGGGTAGGTGTACTTGCTGTCGCCCGCGGTGTCGGCCTGGTCGACCCGGTCCAGACCCCAGGAGGGCGGGTTGTCCTGGGTGGCGGTGGTGTGCAGGGTGCGGTTGGCGACGACGGAGCCGACGGCCGGGTCGGCGGCGAGGCGCTTGGCCTCGGCGTCGGTCAGGCCGGTGGCCGCGAAGCCGTTGACGGCCGAGCCGTAGGCCCGGCTGAGCTTGCCGCCGTACTCGCGGGCCAGGTCCTTCTTGTCGTCGGCCGTGGTCTTCTCGTCGAGGAGGACGATGAAGCTGCCCGCGACGGCCCCTTCGGCGTCGAGGCCGTGGACGGTGCCCTGGGGAGGCTCGGCGTGGGCGGACGGCGCGGTGAGGAGCGCTGCCGTGGTCGCGGCGGTCACCGCGAGCGTCGCGGCGGCGAGCTTGCGTGCACCGGTGTGCGTCTGATGCGTCATGAAGAGGGGTCTCCTCGTCAGGTGGGGGGATTCACCTCCGGCGCGGCGTGGCGTTCGGAGGATGACGAGAAGAGTGACTACTTGTCGCGGTCAGATCAATCCCCGTGCTCGCGGGGCGGCGCGGCACCGCGTGCCATCTCCACAAGGTCCGCGCATAGTTGAGCCAACCACCGAACAAATGCCGAGCTAGAAAGGCTGGTTGAAGATCCAACCAGGGCCTGCGCGAGAACTGTGACCATCTCCTCACCCAACTCTCACGGACAGGACGTTTTACGGCCGGGACCGGCCGCGAGCGGACGTCGTCCGGGTCAAGTACGCCCCATGGCGCCGCTACTCTGCCCGTCACCCGGCCCCACAGGACGACGTGGCGCGGATGCGCGCATGCCGCCGGCTCCGGCACGGGGGGCGCCGGGACGCGGGGCGGAGGGCGGTGAGGCGGGCGTCGGCGTGCTCACCGGCGGGCGGCAGAGCTCGCCGGCGGCCGGCGGGCGTCGGAACTCGTCGGCGGCCGGCGGGCGTCGGATCACGCCGGTCATCGGCTGCCCGGCTGCGGACAGCGCCGGGTTGTGGACAGTGCCCGCCTGCGGGCGGCAGCTCAGCCGGCGGCGTCGGCCTCCCGTGCGGCGCGTTCCACGCGGTCGCGGTGGGCGTGCCACCACTCCCGGTCGCCCGGCGGCAGGCTCGTGTTGCCCGGGAGCGCCCCCACCGAACCGTCGATGAGCTCGCGCACGATGTCGGCCTGGCCGGCGTGGCGCTGGGTGTCGGACAGGACCCGCACGAGGATGTGGTGCAGCGTCGTCTCGCGCCGCTCCTCCGGCCACCACGGCACACGACCGATCGCGTCCGGACCGAGCGCCGCGACGGTCGCGTCGGTGTGCGCCCACGCCTGCCGGTACAGGCCCACGATCTCCTCGCGGGTCTCGTCGGGGGTGGCCCACATGTCGGAGTTGGCCTCGGCGTCGTCCACGTACCACGCGGGCGGCCGCTCCTTGTCGAAGAACGGCCGGCCGAAGGTGTCACCGAAGTACCCCAGCTCGACGCGGGCGAGGTGCTTGACCAGTCCCAGCAGATTGGTGCCCGTGGGGGTCAGCGGGCGGCGTACGTCGTACTCCGAGAGCCCTTCGAGCTTCCACAACAGTGCGTCGCGAGCCTCTTGCAGATAACGGAGGAGATCGGCCTGCGCGTTCGGTTCTGACATGGCGCGCAGTCTGTCACGCGGCACTGACAGCGCGGCCGGCGTCCGGGCGGCTCCCGCCTAGACTCGGGAAGGGTGAACCGGATCTGCACCGTGGGTCACTCCACACGCGAGGTCGGTGACGTGCTGGAGATGCTGCGGCGCAATGACGTCACCTGCCTGGTCGACGTCCGCTCCTTTCCGTCGTCGAGGACATACCCGCAGTGGAACCAGCAGGCCCTCGTCGACGCACTGCCTCCCGACATCGGATACCGCTGGATTCCCGCACTCGGCGGCCGCCGGCACACCCCCGCGGGGGTGCCCAGCGAGAACGGCGCATGGCGCGTCAAAGCGTTCCGCGATTACGCCGATCACATGGCGAGCAGCGAATTCCGGGAGGGTCTGGACGAACTGCTGGAGCTCGCCGAGCACGAACGGCCGGCGATCATGTGCAGTGAGGCGGTGCCATGGCGCTGCCATCGCAGACTGATCACGGACGCGTTGATCGTCGCGGGCGCGGAGGTCGCCCACATCATGTCCCCGACGGTGACGAAGCCGGCGGTCCTCAGTGAGCACGCGCGGGTGCGGAACGGGCGCCTCACCTATCCGCCGCCGTCCTGAGCCGGAGTCGCGGCCGCGCGGAAACGGTGATTGCCTGGGCTGGTCGGATGTCGCCGCGAGCGGCGGCTGTCGTCCCTGTCATCAGGAGGTCGCCATGTCCTCGAAACGACGGCGCAAGAAGAAGTCCCGCCGCAAGCACGCGGCGAACCACGGAAAGCGGCCTCAGTCCTGAGATCCCGCCCGTGGCATTGGACGGCCCGACAGCCTTCTCTGTGGGGAGCACCAGTGTTCCCGCGCGGAGCTGTCCCGGGCGAGAGGCGGCGTTAGCGTGGTCACATGCCCTACCTCGACGAGGGTTCCCAGGACAGTCCACGCACGCCTTGTACAACGCGTCTGGAGCTCCCATGTCGACGCCGTTCAGCTCAGCTTTCGGGTCGTCCGACCCTTTCAATGAACTGTTGAACCGGTTCTTCGGAATGTCCCCCGCCACATCCCCGCCGGCCGTGCAGCGCGTGCCGATCGGCCGGCTGCTGACGGAGTCGTCCCAGGAACTGCTCAACCTCGCGGCTCGGCGGGCGCTGGAGGACGGCACGCCGGACCTCGACACCGAGCACCTGCTGTGGGCCGCCGCCCAGGTGCCTCCCTCACGCAAGCTGCTGTCGCAGGTCGGGATCGACCCCGACGAACTCGCGTCCAAGATCACAGAAGTGCTTCCGCGCGCATCGGGAGAACCGTCGGCCGAACCGGGGCTCACGCCCGCCGCGAAGCGCACGCTCGCCACCGCCTACGCCCACTCCCAGGCGGCCGGCGCGTCCTACATCGGTCCCGAGCACATCCTCGGCGCCCTTCTGGACGACGTCGGCAACGGCGCGTCGCGTCTGCTGAGCGGTGACGGCACGGACGTGCGCAAGCTGCGCGGTCTCACGGAGCAGGCGCCCCGTCCCGACGGTGCTCCGGCGGAGCCGGGAAAGCCGTCCACGACCCTGGACGAGTTCGGGCGGGACCTGACGGAGGAGGCCAGGGCGGGACGGCTGGATCCGGTGGTCGGCCGGGCGGAGGAGATCGAGCAGACGGTCGAGATCCTCTCGCGGCGGTCGAAGAACAACCCGGTGCTGATCGGTGAGCCGGGCGTGGGCAAGACGGCGATCGTGGAGGGCCTGGCGCAGCGGATCGTGGCGGACGAGGTGCCTCAGACGCTGAAGGGCAAGCGGGTCGTCGTCCTGGACCTGTCCGGGATGGTGGCGGGGGCGCAGTACCGGGGGCAGTTCGAGGAGCGGCTGAAGAAGGTCATCGAGGACGTCAGGGCGGCGGGCGGGGACGTCATCCTGTTCATCGACGAACTGCACACCGTCGTCGGTGCGGGTGCCACGGGCGAGGGCTCGATGGACGCGGCCAACATCCTCAAGCCCGCCCTGGCACGAGGTGAGCTGCATGTGGTGGGTGCGACGACCATCGACGAGTACCGCAAGCACATCGAGAAGGACGCCGCCCTGGAACGCCGCTTCCAGCCGGTGATGGTGCCCGAGCCGACGGTGGAGGAGACGGTGCAGATCCTGGAGGGTCTGCGCGATGCCTACGAGGCGCACCACCAGGTCCGCTTCGAGGACGGCGCCCTGGCCGCCGCGGCGGAGCTGTCCGACCGGTACATCGGCGACCGGTTCCTGCCCGACAAGGCCATCGACCTGATGGACCAGGCAGGCGCACGGGTGCGGCTGCGCAGTGCCGGCCGTTCGTCCGAGATGACCGAGCGCGAGGACCGCATCGCCAAGCTGCGGCGGGAGAAGGACCAGGCCGTGGCGGCGGAGGACTTCGAGAAGGCCTCGGAGCTGAAGCGGCAGATCGACACGGCCGAGGCGGAGCTCGCGGGTGTCGAGGAACGCCGTGAGGGCGTGGTGTCCGTGACGGCGGCCGACATCGCCGACGTGGTGTCCCGTCGCACCGGCATCCCCGTCTCCCAGCTCACGTCGGGCGAGAAGGAGAAGCTCCTCAAGCTCGAGGAGCAGATGCACGAGCGGATCGTGGGCCAGGACGAGGCCGTCACCGCGGTGTCGCAGGCCGTGCGGCGCAATCGTTCCGGCATGGGCGATCCGAACCGGCCCGTCGGCTCGTTCCTCTTCCTCGGCCCCACCGGGGTCGGCAAGACCGAACTGGCCAAGACGCTCGCCGAGTTGCTGTTCGGCGACGAGAGCAGCATGATCCGCTTCGACATGAGCGAGTTCCAGGAGAAGCACACCGTCGCCCGTCTGGTCGGCGCCCCTCCCGGATACGTCGGCTACGAGGAGGCCGGACAGCTCACCGAGAAGGTCCGCCGCAAGCCCTACAGCGTGCTTCTGTTCGACGAGATCGAGAAGGCGCACCGCGACGTGTTCAACACGCTGCTGCAGATCCTCGACGACGGACGGCTGACCGACGCCCAGGGACGCACCGTGGACTTCCGTCACTGCATCGTCATCATGACGTCCAACATCGGCGCCCACCGCATCCTCGACCACCATGGCGATGTGTCCGAGATCAAGGACGCGTTGATGGAGGACCTGCGGTCCCGCTTCCTGCCCGAGTTCCTCAACCGCATCGACGACATCATCGTCTTCCACGCCCTCACCAAGGAGGACCTCACCGAGATCGTCGACCACCTGCTCGACCGGAGCGTGCACCGGGTCCACGCGCAGGGCATGAGGCTGGAGGTCACCGAGGCCGCGAAGAAGCTGCTCATCGCCCACGGACACCAGCCCGAGTTCGGTGCCCGCCCCTTGCGCCGCACCATCCAGACCGAGCTCGACAACCGCATCGCCTCCCTGCTGCTCGGTGGCGAGGCCGAGCCGGGCGACACGATCGTGGCCGACGTCGTCCACGACACCCTGCACTGCACCGTGCGCCGTGACGCGCCCACCGGCCCGGAGGCCGAGGCAGCCTGACAGCGGCGCCGCAGATCACCGATCTCCTCCTGAGGAGGAACGATGGGACACCACAAGTCGAACCGGCAGGTCGAGGGCGACCCCGGCTTCGGTCACGGGCGCGGACTGCCCCTGCGGCCCGACGACGAGGAACTGGCACGGCGCACGGAAGCCGATCGTGTGGAGGCGGGGCTGACCCACCCCTCGGACAGCGGATCCGCCACCGACCGTGACGCGGTGTATCGCGAGGCGACAGCCGAGATCGACCGGCAGGCCGGGGCGGGGATGCTCCGTACGGAGGGGAGTCGGCAGGGTCCCTTCCCGCCGACCCGTTACAGCAGCGGCTGACGGCCGACCCACCCGGCTACCCGGCATGCGGGCCGAGGCGCATCGCCTCGGCCGCGGCGGCCAGTTCGGCGAGGGCCAGGGGGTCGTTCAGTGAGCGGCCGGTGAGTTCGCGCAGCCGGTTCAGACGGTTGCGGACCGTGTTGGGATGGCAGTGCAGGACCCGCGCGGCCCGGTCGGCCGAGCCGCCGTGGTGCAGGAAGGCGTGCAGGGCGTTCAGGAGCGCGTCACGGTCCTCCGGTGGCAGGTCCACCACGGCGCCGAGCACCTGCTCCGCCAGTCGCCGTCCCTCGTCCGGGTCGTAGGCGATCAGTGCGGCGAGGGGGCTGGCGCTGAACATGCGTACGCCGGCCTCGCCCGCCGGGATCCCGGCGAGGGCCGTGCGGGCCAGATGCAGCGCGCGGGGTGTGTCGGTGAGCGCCACGTAGGGCGGACTGACACCGGTACGTGCGCCGGCCGCGGTGCGCAGGATGTCCAGCACGGTGGCGCCCTGCTCGTCGCGCAGCGCCACCACGCCGGCCTGCTGGGTGGAGGTGAGCCGCCAGGCCGAGACGATGCCGCTCCGGGCGAGCCGTCGCTCCACCGCGACCAGGCTCTCCTCGGCCAGGCCGCGGGTCTCCGCGGCCACCACGACCAGCTTCGTGTCGAGGGGCAGACCGAGGAGCCTGCCCACCTCCCACGGTCCGGCGTCCTGCATCCGGTGACCGGTGAACAAGGCCTCGACGAGTGCGGAGCGTCGCCGCTGCTGGACGGCCAGGAGCTCCGCGGTCGCCTCCCGGTACGCCTCCGTCAGCAGCAGGGCGTGCTCGTCGGACAGCCGCCACAGCCTGCTCGACACGTCCAGCAGCGCCTCCGCGGTGTCCGGGCGGTGGTCGCGGCGGGCATGGGCGACGAGTGCGTCGAAGAGCGTCGAGCAGCCCATCCGGTAGACCTGCAGCACCTCGGGCAGCGGAGCCCGCTGATGCGCTCTGCGTCGTCCGGTCTCCGACGGCGCGGCGCTGTCGGGCGTGACGCCGGGGTCGCCGAGACCGCTGATCATGAACGTGAGATTGGCCGCGACCGACCGCCGCAGATCGTCGCCCGGCACCACGTCGTCCTCGCGGTACAGGGGGATGCGCTCCCGTACGGCCTCGCACACCTCGTCGATCAACCGGGGCAGCCGGTGTCCGGCCCAGGCGACCAGTTCCGCCAGTGCGGCGTCGCGCGCCGGGCCGGGGTCGTCTCCGGTGCGTCGGCGATCGGCCATGCGGGTCGGTGTACCTCGCTCACTGCGGCACGGGTGCCGTCCGACGGCCCACGGGCTCGAGCCGTACGACGACACCCTTCGAGGTGGGCTGGTTGCTGGTGTCAGCGACGCTGTCCAACGGCACCAGGACGTTGGTCTCCGGGTAGTACGCGGCGGCGCAGCCGCGGGTGGTCGGGTAGGTGACGACCTGGAAGTTCTCGGCGCGTCGCTCGGTGCCGTCCGTCCACACGCCGACCAGGTCGACGTGTTCGCCCTCGGTCAGGCCGAGGCCGGTCACGTCCGCACGGTTGACGAGGACGACGCGGCGGCTGCCGTGGATGCCGCGGTAGCGGTCGTTCGGCGTGTACGGGATGGTGTTCCACTGGTCGTGGGAGCGCAGCGTCTGCAGCAGCAGGTGTCCCTCGGGCACGCGCGGCATGTCGAAGTCGTTGCAGGTGAACAGGGCCTTGCCGACCGGTGTGGGGAACACGCCCTCGTTGACCGGGTTGGGCAGTCTGATGCCGCTGGGGCGGGCCACGCGCCGGTTGAAGTCGTGCAGTCCCGGCACGATGCGGGAGATGCGGTCCCGGATCGCGCCGTAGTCGGCCTCGAACGCCTCCCACGGGATCCCCGGCTGGGCGCCGAGGGTGCGCCGGGCGAGCCGGCACAGGATGGCGACCTCGCTGAGCAGCAGCTTGGAGGCCGGCTTCAGCCGTCCGCGGGAGACGTGCACCTCGCTCATCGAGTTCTCCACGGTGACGAACTGCTCGCCGCCTGCCTGGAAGTCGCGTTCGGTGCGGCCCAGGGTGGGCAGGATGAGCGCGGTCCGGCCGCACACGGTGTGGGAGCGGTTGAGCTTGGTGGAGATGTGGGCGGTCAGCCGGCAGGTGCGCATGGCCTCCTCGGTGACGGCGCTGTCGGGGGCGGCGCGCACAAAGTTGCCGGCGAGGGCGAGGAAGAACTTGACGCGGTCCTCGCGCATGGCCCTGATGGCGTTCACCGAGTCCAGTCCGTGGGCGCGGGGCGGGTCGAAGCCGAACTCCTGCTGCAGGGCGTCGAGGAAGGAGTCCGGCATCTGCTCCCAGATGCCCATGGTCCGGTCGCCCTGCACGTTGCTGTGTCCGCGCACTGGGCAGGCTCCGGCTCCGGCGCGGCCGAGGTTCCCGCGCAGCATCAGGAAGTTGACGATCTCCCGGATGGTGGCGACGCCGTGCTTGTGCTGGGTCACGCCCATGGCCCAGCAGACGATGACCCGTTCGCTGCGCAGCACGTCGTCGCGGACCTTCTCGATCTCCTCGCGGGTCAGTCCGGTCGCGCTGCGGATGTCGTCCCAGCCGATGGTGCGGGCGTGCCGGGAGAAGTCCTCGAAGCCGCTGGTGTGGGTGCGGATGAAGTCGTGGTCGAGGACGCCGCCGGGCCGGTCGTCCTCGGCCTGGAGCAGCAGACGGTTCAGGCCCTGGAACAGGGCGAGGTCTCCCCCGCAGCGGATGTGCAGGAACCGGTCGGCGATCCGGACGCCGTTGCCGATGATGCCGCCGGCCTTCTGCGGGTTCTTGAACCGCAGCAGTCCGGCTTCGGGCAGCGGGTTCACCGCGATGATGCGGGCGCCGTTGCGCTTGGCCTGTTCCAGCGCGGAGAGCTGCCGGGGATGGTTCGTCGCGGGGTTCTGGCCCACCAGGAAGATCAGGTCCGCGTGGTGCAGGTCCTCCAGGCTGACGGTGCCCTTGCCGGTGCCGAGGGTCTCGTGCAGGGCGAAGCCGCTGGACTCGTGGCACATGTTGGAGCAGTCGGGCAGGTTGTTGGTGCCGAAGGCGCGGGCGAACAGCTGCAGCACGAACGCGGCCTCGTTGGAGGCCCGGCCCGAGGTGTAGAAGACCGCCTCGTCGGGCGAGTCCAGCGCGGTCAGTTCCTCGGCGAGCAGGCCGATGGCGTCGTTCCAGCTGATGGGCTCGTAGAGGTCCGAGCCGGGCCATTTGACGACCGGTTCGGTGAGCCGTCCCTGGTGGTTCAGCCACATGTCGGAGCGCTGTGCCAGGTCGGAGACCGGGTGTTCGCGGAAGAAGTCGGCGGTGATACGGCGGGTCGTCGCCTCGTCGTTGATGTGCTTGGCGCCGTTCTCGCAGTACTCGTTGCGGTGCCGGTGCCCCGGAGCGGGGTCGGCCCAGGCGCAGCCGGGGCAGTCGATGCCGCCCACCTGATTCATCGTCAGCAGTGTCGTCCCGGCGCGCACGGGCGACGTCTGCTCCAGGGAGTACTCCAGCGCGTGCACCACCGCCGGTACGCCCGCCGCCCAGCGCTTGGGCGGGGTCACGGTGAGCGGGTCCTTCGACTCGTCGCGGGACGGTTTCGGCATGGGGCACCCTCTCGACCGGTGGGCTCGGCTCACCTCAGTGTTGCTCCGGTGACCGATGGCCGCCACAGGACCACCCTGTGCGGGTGAGGGCGGTCCCCGGCCGCTACCGTGGGGCCGATGCGCCATGAAGTGACCGACGACGACACGGCGGTGGCGGTGGGCAGCGGTGATGTGCCCGTGCTCGCCACTCCGCGGCTGATCGCCTGGCTGGAGGCGGCCACGCTGCGGGCCGCCGAACCCTTCACCGAGCCGGGCCGGACGAGCGTGGGCACGGAGGTCCGTGTCCGGCATCTGCGGGCCACGGGCGTGGGCGGCGTGGTGGAGGTGACCGCCGAGCCCCCGACGGTGAGCGGCCGGCTGCTCACCTTCGTGGTCCGTGCCGTCGACGGCTCTGGAGAAGCGGTCGCGGAGGGCGAGATCGACCGGGTCGTCGTCGACCGCCGGCGCTTTGTCGCCGGTCTGCCGTAGCGGGCCGTCATACGGTGGCGTCGAGTTCGTCCCGTGTGTGGTCCATCAGTTCGCCCATCTCGTCCAGCCCGGGATCGAGTTCCGCGGCGTGCGGGGCGATCTCCCGGAGGCACGAGGCCGTGGCCCGGGCGAGTTCCACCGCGTGGGCGCGCTGCCCGTCGCCGAGCAGTTCCTCGATCCTGAAGGCGAGGCCGGCGAGTGTCTCGTCGTCGGTCTGCGGCAGCAGATAGCCCTTGAGGCCTTCCGGATACGGTGTCTGCTCCCGGTACTCGCGCAGTGCGGTCACGACGGCGGGGTTCTCGCTCCACTGGTCCAGCAGGCCCATGAAGACGTAGAGGCGCGCGACGAGCCGCGGCAGGCCCGGGAAGCGGTCGAGCCAGGCCACCAGTTGGCGCTGTCCACCGAGGTGCTGGGCGAGTCGCGACATGGTCTCGGCCACTTTGTTGGCCTGCACGTAGTGGAACGGAAGCACCTGGGCCACCTGCTGGGCCAGTTCGTTCTCCCGCTGGTCGGTGATGGTGCCGGCGAGGAAATCGCCGACGAGCGTGCTGTCGATGGCGAATCCGCCCGGGGCCGCCCGGCCCTCCGCGGTGGTTGCGAAGGCGTGACGCAGGCGCAGCAGTTCGTCGTCGACCTTGGTCAGCAGTTTCTCCCGCACGGAACCTCCCACGTTCCCGGAGCCTGCGCCCACCCTTCTCCCTGAGGGAGAGGGGCGGCCATTCCTGCTGACCCGTACGGGCCACGCGGCCGGTGCGGGGACCGCCTGGTGGCGGATCGCCGCGTGGGCGGTGACACTGAGGTCAGCAGTGCCTGACGACAGGTGGGGTCATGCAGACAGCCACGCGTTCAGCAACGCATTCCGTCGAAGAGTCGATCGAAGTCGCCGTTCCGGTGCACACCGCCTACAACCAGTGGACGCAGTTCAAGAGCTTTCCCCGGTTCATGACCGCCGTGAAGCGGGTCGAGCAGTTGCGGCCCAATCTCACGCGCTGGGTGGTCGGGGCCGGCCCGCTGCGGCACGAGTTCACGGCGGAGATCGTGGAGCAGCGGCCCGACGAGCTGGTGGCCTGGCGCACCCTCGACCGGCGTGCCGGTCATCGCGGCGAGGTGACGTTCCGGGCGCTGGCGGCGGACCGTACCGAGGTCGTCGTCAGCGTCCGCTTCGAGCCGCTGGGCGTCAGGGACCGTCTGCTGCACCGCGCCGGGACGATGCCCCGTGTCCTGCGGGCGGAGCTTCGTCATTTCAAGGAGTTCATCGAGGGGCTGGGGCAGGAGGGGGGCGCCTGGCGGGGCGTCATCCGGAACGGGCAGGTGCAGCCTTCGGAACAGGCCCCGCCGCGCAGCAGGGTCGCGCACTGGCCGGTCGGCTGATCCCGCCCGGCCGCGGCGTCACGGATGCCGCGTGAGCCGGGCCAGCAGCGCGTAGGCGCGTTGTTCCGCGGCGGCCAGTTCGGCCGGGTCGATCTCCGCGGTCCACAGCTCACCGGCCGCGGCGTCGTCCGCCTCGCGCAGTTCCACCACCGCCGCGGCCAGCCGCGCCTGGACGGCGGGGTACGCGGTCCCCGTCCGGCCGGCCAGCACCCGCTCCGCCCGGTCGGCCGCCTCGGCGCACGCGGTCAGCGCGCGCTCCACTCGGACCGCGGCACGGTCGTGGACGACCAGGAGCGCACACGCCAGACCGATGACGATCCCCAGGAGACTGCCCAGCGCCCTGTCCACGACGAGTGCCCCGGCGTCCTCCGGCGCGGCCAGATCGGTCAGCAGCAGCGCCAGCGGTGTCACGAAGACGACGCCCAGGGCGTAGTTGCGGACGACGACGTATTCCAGCAGGAACTCCAGGAGCACGATCACGGCGACGAGCGTGGCCGCGTCCGGGCGCGCGGCCAGCACGCCGAAGGCGATCAGCAGTCCGGCGACCGTGCCCAGGGTGCGCTGGGCGGCGCGTTGCGCGGCCGTGCGGACATTGACCGAGTGCAGCACCGCGGCGGCGGAGACCGCGGCCCAGTAGCCGTGCCCGAGGCCGAGGACGAGCGCCATCCCGCCCGCCAGCCCCGTGCCGAGGACCATCCGCAGGGCCGGCACGAGCAGCACGGACGCATGTCCGGGACGGCCGGGATGCCCGGGGGCGGGACCCCACAGCAGTTCGGCGGTGCGGGCGCCGGCGGGGCCGCGGGGCCGGCTCTCGTCGGTACGGGCCGCCGGCCCGCTGCCGGCCGCGTGCGCGAGCTCGGGCAGCAGCACCGGTGCCCGGCGCCGCCGGTCGGCGAGCAGGCGGGCCTGCCGGCGCAGGTGCCGGGCCAGGTCGGCGGAGTCGTCGGGGGTCCCGCGGGCGGAGCCGGTCAGGAGCGACCAGCACAGCTCGGCCAGGCGGGCGCACACACCGCGCCGGTCGTCCCGCTCCGCGCCGGTGGGCGGCATCAGGCGCAGGCAGTCGTACGCCCGCAGGACCGATCCGGTCGCCCGGTACCGGGCGGGCCCGCCGCCGCCCGGCGCGGTGCTCGCGTCGAGCAGCTCCGCGAGGTCGCGCAGCGCGGCGGCCACCGCGAGGCGCTGCGGGCGGTCGGGATGGACGAGCCGCCCGGACACGGCCAGGGTCCAGGCGACGGCCGCGCCCACCGCGGCCAGGCCCGTCTGCGGGAGCACGTCGGCGAAGGAGGTCGGGTCGTTGGCGGCCACCGCGAAGGAGAAGAGCAGCAGCACGGCGCCGAGGCCGCCCAGCCGCGCCGCGTCGCAGGCGTACTTCGCCAGCCCGGCCACCAGGGCCGTCGCCGCGATCACCACGGCGGCGCCCGCCCCGCCGCCCGTCGGGTGCGCCCAGGCGCCGAGTGCCGAACCGCAGCCGACGCACAGGGTCATGGCCGCGCCGGCCACGGCGAGGGCCCGGGCGCGGCGGGCGTAGGGCAGGTTGTGCCCGAAGGTGGTGGTGAAGGAACCCAGCATCGCGTAGACGGCGAGTTCGGCCCGCCCCGCCGCCACCAGCGGCAACGCGGGCAGGGCCGTGGCGAGCGCGGCGCGAAGGGCGAAGGTGAAGGCCCCGTCGGCCCTGTGCAGGACGAGCGCGCCGCGCGGGGAGAGCACGCGCGCCACGCCCGCTGCCCAACGGCGCCAGGGGCGGCCCGTCGGGGCAGGAGGATACGAGGACATAGGGGGCATGAGCGGTATATATCAGCTGTTTCTGGGAGCATGTGCCGGTTCCGTGCCGAGAGGGCCGCCGACGCGGCACGCGGCAGACGACGGACTCGTGCGTCACCCTCGGTGATGACGCGACGGCCGTCAAAGAGCCGCTTCCGATGGCCTGATCGGCGCCGGCTATCCGGTCGTGGGCGCCGCGTGCGATGACAAGCGGGACCTATCAGCTCATCGGCAACCCGTCTTTGACTTGCCGTCGGACGGGCGCGCAGAGTGCTGTGACGGCGGGGGCCGATCGTCACAGCCCGCCGGAGAGGCAGAGCGGAACATGAGCAGCATCGAGGACCCGGGCGACGACCTGTCGGTATCCCCGCCCAAGACCTGGGCGACGGGTCTGCCCGCGGTGACCCACGCACTGGAGTACTCGCTGAGTCAGACGTCCCCGCGGCGCACCGCGCTGACGCTGCTGAACATCAACCAGGCCGGCGGCATCGACTGCCCGGGCTGCGCCTGGCCGGAGCCCGCGCCGGGTGAGCGGCACATGAACGAGTACTGCGAGAACGGCGCCAAGCACATCAACGACGAGGCGACGTCACGGCGGGTGACCCGGGACTTCTTCCGCGCCCACTCGATCGCCGAGCTGGACGGCAGGTCCGACTACTGGCTCAACCAGCAGGGCCGGCTCACCGAGCCGATGGTCAAGCGGCCCGGCGCCACCCACTACGAGCCGATCGGCTGGGACGAGGCGCTCGACCTGCTCGCAGGTGAACTCAGGCGGCTGGACTCCCCCGACGAGGCCCTCTTCTACGTCTCCGGGCGGCTGAACAACGAGGCCGCGTTCCTCCTGCAGCTCTTCGCCCGTGCCTACGGCACCAACAACCTCCCGGACTGCTCCAACATGTGCCACGAGTCCAGCGGTTCCGCGCTGACGGAGACCCTGGGCGTCGGCAAGGGCAGCGTCTCGCTGGAGGACCTTCACGACGCCGACCTGGTGTTCGTCGTGGGCCAGAACCCGGGCACCAACCATCCCCGGATGCTGTCGGCACTGGAGGAGACCAAGCGGCGCGGCGGGCAGGTCGTCGCGGTCAACACGCTGCCCGAGGCCGGGCTGATGCGGTTCAAGCATCCGCAGAAGGTCCGCGGACTTCTCGGCCGCGGCACGCCGATCGCCGACCAGTTCCTGCACATCCGCGCCGGCGGCGATCTCGCCCTGTTCCAGGCCCTGAACCGGCTGCTGCTGGAGGCGGAGGACGCGGCGCCCGGTACGGTGCTCGACCACGCGTTCATCGAGAGCTGCACCACCGGGTTCGAGGAGTTCGCCCGGCACGCCGCCAAGACCGACTGGGACGACGTGCTCACCGCGACCGGACTGACCCGGGACGAGATCGAGCAGGTGCACGCCCGGGTCCTGAGGAGCGAGAAGATCATCGTGTGCTGGGCGATGGGACTGACCCAGCACAAGCACGGCGTGCCCACCATCCGTGAGGTCGTCAACTTCCTGCTGCTACGGGGAAACGTCGGCAGGCCGGGCGCGGGGGTGTGCCCGGTGCGCGGCCACAGCAACGTCCAGGGCGACCGCACCATGGGGGTGTGGGAGCGGATGCCGCAGGAGTTCCTCGACTCCCTGGAGCGCGAGTTCGGCTTCACCCCGCCCGCGCATCACGGGCTGGACGCGGTCAACGCGATCCGGGCCATGCACGAAGGGCGCGCCAAGGTGTTCCTCGGCGTCGCGGGCAACTTCGTCCGGGCCAGCCCGGACAGCGCGGTCACCGAGAAGGCGATGCGCCGTTGCCGGCTCACCGCGCACATATCCACCAAGCTCAACCGCTCCCACACCGTGTGCGGGGACACCGCGCTGATCCTGCCCACGCTGGGCCGCAGCGACCGGGACGTACAGGCCACGGGTGAGCAGTTCGTCACCGTCGAGGACTCGATGAGCGAGGTCCACGCCTCCCGAGGGAAGCTGCCGCCCGCCTCCCCACACCTGCTCAGCGAGGTGGCGATCATCAGCCGCCTGGCGCGCCGGACCCTCGGGGACACCCCGCCGCTGCCCTGGGAGGAGTTCGAGAAGGACTACGGCACCATCCGTGACCGGATCTCCCGCGTCGTACCGGGCTTCGAGGACTTCGACGCCCGCGTGGCCCGGCCCGGCGGCTTCACGCTGCCCAACCCGGTGAACGAGCGGGTGTTCCCCACCCCCAGCGGCAGGGCCGTGTTCACCTGCAACGAGTTCACGATGCCGCACGTCCCCGAAGGGCATCTGCTGCTGCAGACGCTGCGCTCGCACGATCAGTGGAACACCGTCTGGTACGCACCGAACGACCGCTACCGGGGCATCCACGGCGCCCGTCGCGTCGTGCTCGTCAACCCCGCCGACCTGGAGGCCCTCGGTCTCGCCGACCGGGACCTGGTGCACCTGGTGAGCGTCTGGCACGACGGACGGGAGCGCCGCGCGGAGAACTTCCGCGCCGTCGCCTACCCCACGAGCCGCGGTTCGGCGGCGGCCTACTACCCGGAGACGAACGTCCTCGTGCCGCTGGACAGCGTCGCCGACATCAGCAACTGCCCCACCTCCAAGGGGGTCGTGATCCGCCTGGAGCGCGCCGGGGGTGCAGCGTGGGGCGCGTGACGGCACGGCGGCGGGTGCTGCGCATCCGCGACGACGCGGCCTCGTACCGCCCGGACACCCTGGCCGCCGAGGAGCCGATGGAGATCAGGGTGGGCGGGCGCCCGCTCGCGGTGACCATGCGCACCCCGGGTGACGACTTCGATCTGGCGGCCGGTTTCCTGGTGAGCGAGGCAGTGGTGCACGCCGCCGGTGACGTCGCCGCGATCCGTTACTGCGCGGGCGCCACCGCGGACGGCGGCAACACCTTCAACGTGGTGGACGTCGCTCTGGCCGCCGGTGTGGCCGCCCCGGACGCGTCGCTGGAGCGGAACTTCTACACGACGTCCTCGTGCGGGCTGTGCGGCAAGGCGGGCCTGGACGCGGTGCGCACCCAGGCGGCGTGGTCCGTGGCCGGGGACCCGCTGCGCGTCGCGCCGCGGGTGCTGACGGCGCTTCCGGACCGGTTGCGGGCGGCCCAGCGGGTCTTCGATACCACCGGGGGCCTGCACGCGGCCGGGCTCTTCTCGGCCGACGGCGAACTGCTGTGCCTGCGGGAGGACGTGGGCCGGCACAACGCGGTGGACAAGGTCGTCGGCCACGCCCTGCGGGCCGGTCTGCTGCCGTTGCGCGAGACGGTGCTGATGGTCAGCGGCCGGGCGTCGTTCGAGCTGGTGCAGAAGGCGGTGATGGCGGGCATTCCCCTGCTTGCGGCCGTCTCCGCGCCGTCGTCGCTCGCCGTGGAGCTGGCCGCGGACAGCGGCCTGACCCTGGTCGGCTTTCTGCGCGGTGCCTCGATGAACGTGTACGCCGGCGCCGAACGGCTGACAGGGGTTCCGCCGGCCTGACCGGCACCGGGACGGCCGCCGATTGGCGTTGCGCCGGGGGCTCGGGTACACCCGTGGAGTGCTGTTCCGTCAACTCGAGTACCTGGTGGCCCTGGCGCGGGAGCGTCATTTCGCGCGTGCCGCGCAGGCCTGCTACGTCTCCCAGCCCGCTCTGTCCGAGGCGATCCGGAAGCTGGAGGACGAGCTGGACGTGCCGCTGGTGCGGCGCGGCCGCCGGTACGAGGGCCTCACCCCCGAGGGTGAGCGCATCGTGGTGTGGGCGCAGCGGATCCTCGCCGACCGCGATGCCCTGAAGAACGAGGTCGGGGCGCTGCGCACCGGGCTGAGCGGCAGGCTGCGGATCGGCGCGATCCCGACCGCGTCGGGGGCGGTGTCCCTGCTGACCGGGCCGTTCTGCGCGGAGCATCCGCTGGTCACCGTGGAGGTGATGGCCGACCTCCAGTCGGACGACATCCTGCGGCAGTTGCAGAACTTCGAGCTGGACGCGGGCGTCACCTATCTGCACAAGGGCCTGGCGGACGGCTTCCGGGCGGTTCCGCTGTACGAGGAGCGGTACGCCCTGCTGACCACCACCGCCGACGGCCTCGCCCACCGGACGACGGCGACCTGGGCGGAGGCGTCGAGGCTGCCGCTGTGTCTGCTGACCGAGGCGATGCAGGGGCGCCGGGTGCTGGACGACGTGTTCGCCGAGGCGGGGGTGCGGCCCTCGCCCCGTGTGGAGACCGACTCGGTGGCCACCTTGTTCGCCCATGTCAGGACGGGCCGTTGGGCGAGCGTGGTGCCGCACACCTGGCTGCATGTCTTCGGCGTCCCGCACGGCATGCGCGCCCTGCCCCTGACCGAGCCCACCCGGACGGTGCCGGTCGGGCTGGTCGTCACCACCAGGGAGCCGGGTTCGGTCATGGCCCGCGCCCTGACGGACCTCGCCCGCCACGCCGGCGTCGCCGCCACGCTCGAACAGCTCCCCGGCCGGCAGGGAGCGCCCTAGCGCGGCCCGGAAGGTCATCGCAGGAGCCAGCCTCTGGTCATCTCCATGACCTCCGCGCGGCTGCGGGGGCCGTGGTCGGCGGCGATGTAGTGCTGGCCGACGCGTACCGAGAAGGCGAGCAGGCAGCGGACCTCGACGTCGTCCTCGTCCGGGCAGAAGGAGGCGAAGAGGGTGCGCAGGTAGTCCATGCGCCGGTTGTCGACGCGCCGGAGACGCTCGGCGACGGCCTCGTCGCGGCGGGACCAGTCACGGATGGCGAGCTCGGCCGCGACGCCCGTCATCGGCTCGTCGGCGGAGGAGGCGATGCTGAACAGCCGCTCCAGCTTGGCCCGCGCGTCGCCGCCGCCGCTCTCGATCTGCTCGATCACGTTGTCGGTGACCGCCCGCTCCCAGGTGTCGAGCATCTCGGTGAGCAGGGCGTCCCGGTTGCGGAAGTATCCGTAGAAGCCGCCCTTGCTGACGCCCAGCGACTGGGCCAGTACCTCGATGCGGACGGCCTCGGGGCCCCCGGCGGTGAGCGCCCGCAGTCCCGCCTCGATCCACCTGCCGCGGGGCGTGCGGGCAACGGCCATGGTGTGTCTCCCCTCACAGCAGCCGAGTCATCTATACGGGAGCGTATAGATCGGGCTAGCCTTTATCTATACGGCATCGTATAGATAGGGGCCGACCGATGAGACTCGCCAGTACCGCGCACACGTCCCGCCCCTGGCGGATCCACGAGATCGCCGGCGACTTCCGGCTGGAGGACGTGTGGGCGCTGCCCACCCCCGGCGGCCCCGACGATCTCCCTCACCTGGTCGAGCAGATCGCGGGCGGCGCCGGCAAGGCCCCGTCGCCGGTGTACCGCGCACTGTTCGCGGTGCGCTGGCAGCTCGGGCGGCTGTTCGGCTGGGACAAGGACGACGGCGGCCTCGGCGGCCGGGTACAGACCCTGCGCGACCGCCTCCCGGCGGACCTCCGGGACTCTCCACGAGGGCCCGACGTGCGCTCCGCCCCGTTCACCTCCGTCTACCAGCTGCACGACGAATGGGCGGCCGAGATCGCCAACCGCACGGTGCACGCGGTGATGCACATCGGCTGGGTCCAGGACGGGACGACCGGCACCTACCGTGGCCAGATGGCCGTCCTCGTCAAGCCGAACGGGCCGTTCGGCGCCGTGTACATGCTCGGCATCAAACCCTTCCGGTACGTGGGGGTGTATCCGGCGCTGCTGCGGGCCATGGGCCGGCAGTGGCAGGCCACGGCCGACCGGAGAAACAGCATGGCGTGAACCCTCACCTGGGTACGGGCACCTCACGCAGGGGGTCTCCCCCGTCGACGAAGAGCCGCCCGGTGGGCGCGAGCGCCGCCGTGATGCGGGCGAGGGCCTGACGGCCGGCTTCCGGGTGACGGCCGTCGAGCGCACCGACCCGGAAGGCGAAGACCAGATCGAACGGTCCCTCACCGGGCGCCGGGACGAAGTCCTCGGCCGCACACTGCCGTACGGTCAGCCGGCCCGACGCGATCTCCTCGGCGCAGGCGGTGCGCGCCTGGGCGACGGCCGCGGCGGAGCGGTCGATGGCGAGGATGTGCCCGCTCTCCAGGCGGGCGGCGACCGCCCGGGCCGCGGCGCCGGGCCCGCACCCGATCTCCAGGACCCGCAGGTGCGGCTCCAGCGGAAGTGCGGCTACGGCCCGGGCGAGGCGGGGTGAGAGCTGCGGCATAGGCCGACAGTACGCCGTCGGTCCGCTCCCGGCCGGTCGTCAGCGCAGGTCGAGCCGCATCAGGACGCGGGGATGACCGGCGAGGACGGAGGTGGTGTCGGCGGCGTGGGTGAAGCCGGCGCGTTCGAAGTTCTTGCGGATCCCGGCGTACGCCATCGTCAGGTCGACCTTCGCGTCGCCGTTGTCGAGGGGATACGCCTCGATCGCCGGTGCGCCGTGACTGCGGGCGAACTCGACCGCGCCGGCGATCAGCGCGTGCGAGATGCCCTGCTTGCGGTGGCCGGGGCGGACGCGGATGCACCACAGGGACCACACCGGCAGGTCGTCGATGTGCGGGATCTTGCGGTTGCGCGCGAAGGACGTGGCCGCACGCGGCGCCACGGCGGCCCAGCCGACCGGCTCGTCCCCGTCGTAGGCGAGGACGCCGGGCGGCGGGTCCGCACGGCACAGCCGCGCCACGTACTCGCCGCGGGCGGGCCCGCGCAGCTCGTTGTTGAGCTTGGACGGGACGCGGTAGCTCAGACACCAGCAGACATTGGCCCCCGGTGACTTCGGGCCGAGCACGGCGCGCACGTCCTCGAAGACCGTGGCCGGGCGGACATCGATGGTCATGGCACCACGATGGCACGCTGCCGGTGACGCCGCCGCGCGGCAGACCGGGCGGCGGGCTGGGGCCTGTTGCATGGCGTCGCCCGGCAGACGGGACTTTCGCAACAGGCCCTACACACTCAGGACCTCGCGCAACTCCCCCAGATAGGGGCCGACATCGACCTGGATCGAGGCGCCCTGGGTGAGTCCGTACCGCTCGGCGATGGTGGCGAGATACGCGGTGATCTCCTCGCGCATCGCCTCCCGCGAGGGCAGTACGACCTCGCCCCGGACGATCTGGGTGACCCACTGGGCCTGCGCCTCCACGAGCCGGGTGATCGCGCCCACGGGACGGACCAGACCGACGAAGTACAGACCCGGCCGGTCCGGTGCCACGACCCGCCGGTAGAGCTCGACCGGGCCGCCCGGGGCCGCGGGGCAGCCCGCGGGCAGGAAGGGGTACGCCATCCGGAAGCCCGTGCAGTACACCACCGCGTCGGCCTCCGCGGAGGTCCCGTCGGTGAAGACCACCCGGCCGCCCTCGAAGGAGGCGATGGCCGGCTTCGGCGTCACCCTGCCGTGCCGTATGCGGCTGAGGATCTCGTCGGAGATCGTCACGGCGGAGGAGAAGATCGGATGGTCCGGTTCGGGCAGCCCGTAGTCCGCGAGCCTGCCCCGGGCGACCAGCAGCGCCTGCTCCACGAAGCGGCGCTTCTGGGCCAGCGACATCTCGTTCCACCAGGGGGCCTCGGCGATCTCGTCCAGCGACATGCCGAACAGCTGCTTGGGCACCACGTGCAGTCCCCGGCGCACGGACAGCAGGGTCTGCTCGGCATGGCGGGAGAGGTCGGCGGCTATGTCCACCGCGGAGGCGCCCAGTCCCACCACGACCACGCGCTGCCCGGCGAAATCACTGCCGTCGCGGTAGTCGAGGGAGTGCAGGATCCTGCCGGTGAACCCCTCCGAGCCCGCCGGGAGCGGGTCGGGCATCGCGGGCTCCGAGTGGTGTCCGGAGGCGACGACCAGCTGCTCGAAACGCCGCGAGGCCAGAGCGCCGTCCGCGCCGCGGCTGACCACCGTCCAGGTGCCGTCGGCGTCCGGGTCCGCGGAGACCACCTCGGTGCGCAGCTCCACGTGGTCCAGCACGCCCGCCCACTCGGCGAACGAGCGCAGATACGCGGCGACATCGCTGTGCCGGGGATACAGCGGATACGCCGACGGCATCGGGAAATCGCTGTACCCCGTCAGCTGCTTGGCCGTGTTCAGGTGGAGAGACAGATAGCCCGGGCCTCGCTCACCCGCCTGCGGCCGGCGCCAGATGCCCCCGACGCCGGGCGACTTCTCGAGGCAGACGAACTCGACACCGGACTCCTTCAGGGCACGCGCGACCGCCAGCCCCGACAGACCCGCCCCGATCACGCAGACCCGCACGTCCCACTCCCCACCACACCGACTCGCACCCCGCCCGAGCGACTTGCTCCCGGGTCAGCCATTGACTGCCCAACAGAACCATGCCGCACACCAGTACCAACACCGAACGAACGTGGCGCTGCTCACTGCCGGGCGTGCCGGTCTGTGGGGGCATCGGGGTCTGCTGGGTTCATCGAGCCTTGGGGCTGCCGGGGCTCACGGGCCGTCGGGGGCTGGGGCTCCCGGGCCGGGGGCTGCCCCTCGGCCACTCCCACGCCGGCCCCCACCGCCCTCAGTGCCGACGCCCGGCTCCCCGACGGCAGTCGGCGTGCTCTGTGGATCGGGCCGGGTGGGCCCGTGGGGTCCGGGAAGACCGCCACCGTCGCCGCCCTGTGCCGGGCTCTGCGCCGGGGCTCACTGGCGATCGGGGCTGGGGCTCTTCGGGCCGGGAGGCTGTCGGGGCTCACGGGTCATCGGGTCTGCCGGAGCTCGACGGGCCATGGGGGCTGCCGGAGCCCGTCGGGTCATCGGCGCTGCCGGAGCACATCGGCCGTCAGGGTTGCCGCAGGTCATCCGGCCCGTCAGGGCCGGGCGAACTCGTCGGGCCCTCGGGGCTGTCGGGGACGCGTGGGCGGTCGGGCCACACGCCCACGTGGTCCCGTTCCGGGGTGAGGCGGACCCTGCCGCGCAGGCCGTAGCGCTCCACGTACTCACCGGGCAGCTGGAGGCGGCCCGCGCGGTCCAGGACCGTGAACTCCTCGGAGGCGGCGGCGCCGGGCCCGCGCAGCGTCTCCGTCGAGGTGCGGCCGTCGCGGATGCGGACGGTACGGCGGACCTGGCCGGAGACGAGCGGGTCGTGGGTGACGACCAGGACGGTCACGCCGAGCTGCTCGTTGGCGCGGCGCAACGCGTCGAACACCAACTCACCACTGGCGGTGTCGAGTTCCCCGGTGGGTTCGTCGGCGAGCAGCACGCGCGGGGTGTTGGCGCCGGCGACCGCGACCGCCACACGCTGCTGTTCGCCGCCGGAGAGTTCGGCGGGCCGCCGGTCGCGGCAGTGGGCGACGCCGAGCACGTCGAGGAGTTCGGTAGCCCGCGTGAGGCGTTCGCGGCGTGGCACGCGCGTGTACTTCATCGGCAGGGCCACGTTCTCCTGGGCGGTGAGGTACGGCACCAGGTTGCGGCCGGTCTGCTGCCAGACGAACCCGACGGTGCGCCGCCGGTAGTCGAGGCGTTCGCGGCGGCGCAGGGCGAGCAGGTCGTGTCCGGCGACCCGGGCGCGGCCGGCCGTGGGCAGGTCGAGTCCCGAGAGGATGGACAGCAGCGTCGACTTGCCCGACCCGGAGGCGCCGACGAGCGCCAGGCACTCGCCCTCCTCGACGACGAGGTCGAGCCCCTGGAGGGCCTGCACCTCGACCTCCTCGGTGCGGTAGACGCGCACCAGGTTGTCGCAGACGATCAGGCCCTCGTCCGGGAGGGGGCGCCGTGCGGCGCGGGCCCGTTCCTCCAGCCGGCGCAGGTCGCTCGGTTCGGGTTCGCTCACCGTTCCTCCGTAAGCCTCAGGACCGCGCCGAGCCGGCGGCGCCGTCCCCACCAGGTCTCCACACCCACCGCGATCAGGACCAGCACACCGCACCCGGCGCCGAGGGCGGCCGTGAGCAGCAGGTCGGGGTCGGCGGTGGGGGCGAAGGGTCCGCCCGTGAACTCGCGCAGTTGCAGGGCGGGTCCGAGCAGCGCCGGCAGGGCCATGCCCAGCGCGGTACCGCCCACGACCGCCGCCAGCACCATCGGCAGCAGTTGCAGCAGGTGCAGTGCCGATGTGGCGCGGCGGCCCAGACCGAGGGTGCGCAGAAAGGCGGCGGTGCGGCCGCGCGCCGGGGCGGACAGCAGCAGGTCCAGGACGAGCGCCAGCAGGGCGAGGGCGACGGCGAGCGCGGTGCAGCCGGTGTGGGCGGCGACGAGCACGCGGACCATGCCGTCGGACGCCGCGTCGGTCTCCTCCTCGGCGCGAACGCGCAGCTCGCCGACGGCCGCGCCGGAGGCCGCCCTCGGCACGATCGACCGCAGTTCCCGCACGTCCAGCCGGGGGCCGTACAGCAGCAACGCGGTCTGCTCGAAGTCGCCCGGGTCGATGGACGCGAGGGCCCGGTTGTCGGTGAGCAGCATCCGGTCCCGCGCCGTGGTCGAGGTGCGCACCGGGCCGAGGGCCGGGTCGCGCAGGACCGTCTCCGGGAGCGCTCCGGCGACGCGCAGGCGCAGCTCTCTGCCGTGCGACGTGATGGTCAGCACGTCGCCGGTCCGGGCGCCGGTGGCCAGAACGGGGATGTCGGGGCCGGCGGGCCCGGTTCCGTCGATTCCGGCCGCCGCGAGCGCCCGGGCGGCCCGCGATCCGGGGGAGGCTGCCCGCAGCCGGTCCCCGTCGACGCCCAGCAGACTGGCGACACCGTGGCGTTCGCCGCTGGTCGCGCTCGTCGGGTCGACCCGCAGCTGGCGCACGTGGACGGTGTGCCGTACGCCCCGCACCCGCGTGAGCCGTTCGGCGACGTCGGGGTGGTGGCCGAGGAACGACGCGTCGGCGCCGACCTGCCAGGCGGCGGTGGCGCGCCGCCCGTCGGCCAGGCTGCCGGCGACGAGTCCGCCGAACACCGCACCGGCCAGCGTCACCACCAGCACGAGCAGCGCCAGCGCCCGGGCCGGGGCCTCCTTCGCGGCGCGGGCGAACGCGATCAGCGCCACCGCACCGCGCCCGCGCGCCGTCCAGCGGGCCAGGAGCCGCACGGGCAGGGGGTAGCAGCGCACCAGCACGGCGACGGTGACCAGGCCCAGCAGGGCCGGTACCGCCGCGAGCAGCGGGTCGGGGCCCGCGGCGGCCGACGTGCCCCGGGCGCGCAGCGCCGCCACACCGGCCGCGGCCAGCAGGAGCGTGACCAGTTCCGCTACGAGGCGGCGGCCGGCCCGGTGCGAGGGGGCGGGGTCCCGCCGGGTGGGTGCGGCGCGGTCGCGGAGCGCGTACCAGGTGAACGCGGGCAGCAGCAGCCACAGCACCGCGACGCCCACGCCGTACCGGTACGCGGGTGACGCCGACGGGAGGGAGCGCGCGGCGGCGAGTCCGCCCGCGAGTCCGATGACGGCGGCGGGCGCGGTGTGTGCCGCCCGGGCCAGCGCGAGACCGGTGGCGGAGGCGCCGCGGGCGCACTGCAGCCGGTGGACGTCGAGGCGGCGGCGCAGCGCCAGCAGTGCGGTGGCGACGGCGGTGAGCAGTCCGACGACGAGCAGCGAGGCGAGCGCGAAGGAGATCACCACGCGGCCCTGCCGCCACTGCCGGCCGAACTCGTCGAGCACGTCGAGGAGCCGTGTGTGGTGGTCCAGGGTGGAGGCCTGATGGTGGCCGATGGAGCAGTACATGCCGCCGAAGCCGCCGATGTCACCGCAGTAGGCGGTCCGCGCGTCGTCCGGGTAGCGGGTGAGCAGCCGCCGCAGCTCACGCTGCCCGTCCTCGCCGGCGAGGCGTGCGGCGGTACGCGCATCGAGGTCGAGCCGCAGGCTCCAGGTGACGGTGAGGGTGATGCCTGCCTGGTCCTGGAGCGTGGTGACGGTGCGCGGCGCGACGAGGGCCCGGGCCTCCCAGGCGGGCGCGGCGCCGCTGCGCGGCGGGTGCTGCGACGGCCGGGCCAGCAGGGGTTGTTCACGCCACAGCCGGGTTCCGGGTGCCCCGCCCCGCTCGTCCGCGGTGAAGAATCCGACGACGACGGCGGTGGCGTCGACGGGCCTCAACGTGCCGGGCGACAGCGGCAGTCGCTGCCCGAGCCGCAGATGCAGCGCGTCGCGCGTCCGGGTGGAGACGGCGATCTCGACCGCCGGGCTGTCCGGGTCGGGCGGGCGGCCTTCGGCGTAGTCGGCGCGGCCGGGTGCGTCCGAGGCGTACACCAGGGCGAGCCCCACGTCCCGGCCGGCCGACCGGGCGCGGACGGGGGGCAGTTCCACGCGGGTCGCGTACGGGGCCAGGCGGCCCTGCAGCGCGCCGGGGGCTGCGTTCTCGATGACGGTGGTGACAGGATGCAGGTCCTCGCTCAGGTCGGTCGGGCGGGAGCCGGGCCCCGGGGCCGTCGCCGGGTCGAACCGGGCGTTGAGGTCCATGCCGGGCACCGCCTGCTGCGCCTGCTCCAGCCGGGAGGCGAGCGCCTCTCCCGCGAACCGGTCGACCAGGGCGGGCCCGGCGGCGGCGACGCCGGTGAGGAGCGCGATCAGCAGGGTCAGGCAGACCAGCGTCGGCAGTTCTGCCCGCACCTCGCGCAGGGCGACCGGAGCGCGGAGCGAGGCCGGGCGTCTCATCGGTCCTCCCCCGCGCGCAGGACTCGTGCCAGGTCGACCCGGCCGAGGAAGCGGGCGGCTACGGTGACGACCGCGCAGATCGCCAGGGTCGTCGCGGCCGCGGTGACGGTGACACGAAGCCAGGGGACGTCGGTGAGCAGGGCGGGATAGACGGGTGCGCCGGTGTCGTCGACGGTGACCAGCGGGGTGATCATGGCGGCGAGGGCGGTGCCCAGCAACGTGCCGAGGAGCGCGGCGACGGCGGCGAGGGCCAGTTGTTCGGTCCACAGGCAGGCGGCGAGCTGGCCGCGGCGCAGGCCGAGGGCCCGCAGCAGGGCGAACTCGCCCGACCGGGACCGTGCCGTGAGGGCCGTGTGCAGGGTGAAGCCCACCACGGCGAACGCCGGGGCGAGGACCAGGCACAGGGTCAGGGCTGCGCGGGCGCCCTGGCGCAGCGGGTCGGCGGCCAGCAGGGCGCGTGTGTGCGGGACGTCGACGGCGGTGCCGAGGCGGGGGTCGGCACGGACGGCACGCATCGCCGCTGTCGTGTCCGCCCCGGTCGTGGCCACCCACCAGGCGGACTCGGTGGCCGGCAGGGCGCCGTCGAGCACCAACTGGGCGGCGATCGCCCGGGAGTCGGCGAGCAGCCGGGGCCGGTCGCGGTCGGCGCCGGGCACGGCGTCGATCTCCCCGGTGATCTCGAGGCGTGCGGTGCCGCCCTCGGCGGTCTGCAGGGTCACTCTGTCGCCGACGCGGACCACTCCGGAGGCGAGCAGGGTACGGTCGGCGAGCGCGGGCGCGGCCGGTCGCCCCTTGACCCGGTCGGTGCCGAGCCGCACGCTCCACGTCGGGTACTTCAGGGCCGTGTCGGGTCCGCGCAGCACGGCGTCGAGGAGGGTGCCCGGCGCGGGCCGGTCGGAGCAGAGCACCGGGCCCGGGGCGGTGCCGCGGCGCCGGGGAGGCTCGGCCTCGGGGCATCCCGCGGCGTGCCGGTCGGGGCGGTCGGCGCGCAGGTCGTGCCAGCGGGCGGGCCGGGTGAGGCCGGACACGTGGTCGACGGTGAGGCGGTAGGTGCGCCGCACCTTCTCGCCGGCCATGCTCAGGCCGAGCTGGACGATGCGTGCGCCGTCGCCGGCCGGGACGGGAACGTGAACGGTGCGCGGGGCGCCGCCGGTGTCCTGGAGGCTGACCTCGCCGGTGTGGGCGAGGCCGTCGGCGTCCAGGAAGTGGAGGGTCAGCCGGACGGGTACGGGGGTGCCGGGTCCGTCGGCGGAGAGCCGGACGCGCAGCGGGAGGTGCCGTTGTGTGCCGGTCAGCGGCAGTCCGTGGCCGGGGATCCTCCGGCCGAGCGGGGCCACGAGATCGGTCACGGGCCGGTCGGTGAGGTCGCGGCGCAGGGCGGGGGCGGGGCCGCTCGTGGTGTTGACGCCGGTGACGGTGACCCAGCTCTGGCCGAGGTAGCCGTGTGTCTCGACCACGGGGGTGGTGGCGCGGGCGCCGGGCAGCGCGCCGTACGTGGTGCGCCGCTCGGCGGGCGCGAGCCGTTCCCCGGGGGCGATGCTCAGGTCCGCGCCGACCCGGAACACCGCCTGGTCGTGGTCGCCGCGGTCCAGGATGGCGAGCGCGGTGCTGCTGAGCGCGGCCACGGCCAGGGCGAGCGTCACCAGCAGGGCGGGTCCGGCGTGCCGGGTGGCGCGGCGAGCGATCTGCCAGCCGCCGAGCGGCAGGACGAGTCCGGTGCCGCCGCGTGCCAGCGGGTCGGTGAGCCGGGCGATCAGCGGCAGGGCGCGCAGGACCAGCAGCGCGGCGGCGGTGGTCATCGCCACGGGGGCGAGCACCAGCACCGGGTCGACGCCGCCACGGGTGACGGGGGTGCGGTACTGGCTCAGTTGCAGCCAGCCCAGTACGGCGACGGCCGCGAGCCCCAGGTCCGCGCCGAACCGCTGGGCCCCCGCGAACCGCCCGAGGCGCAGTCGCAGGCCGCGCACCGCGTGCCGGTCCCGCGCGGTCCGCAGGGTCGGCAGCAGCAGTGCGGCTCCGTGCACCGCGACGGCGAGGAGTGCGGCCACCCGGCCCGCTGTCACGTTCGCCGTCGCGGGGACGTCCCCCGGCAGCAGGCCGGCGCCGTCGAGCAGCCTGAGCAGCGGGCCGGCGAGGAACGGCGCGGCCAGGCCCGCCGGGACGGCGACGAGCGCCCACAGGGCGGCCGTCGTCCCGGCCAGCCGCCAGGTCCCGGCGCCGCGGGCGGCCAGCAGGGCGAGTTCGGCACGGCGGTGTTCGGCCAGCCGGCGGGCGGTCAGGACGAGGGCCGCCGCGGCGAGGGCGGCGAGCAGGGTCGCCGGCACGTACAGGCCGGCGCGGGTGACGGCGATGGGGGTGGCCAGGTCGTCCAGGGCGTTGTCCAGCGTGGACGAGGCCCGCAGGGATGTGGTGGGCCGCGCGTCGCGGTGGACGGAGCGTGCGACGTCGCTGCCGGCGAACCGGTCGGCGCGCTCCCGCAGCGGCCCGATATCGGCCAGTCGCAGCCGTGCGGCGTCGGGCACGCCCAGCCACAGCGCGCCGGCGTCCTCGGCCAGTCGGGGGGCGGCGGTGAGCGCCTGACGGGTCATCAGGGCCACGCTGTCGGACGTACCGAAGGTGGTGCTGCTCAGGCCGGCCCAGACGGCCGGGCTGCGCTCGCTCGGCCGGTAGAGTCCGACGACCCGCAGGCGCAGCTGCGGCCCCATGGCCGGCTGGATCCGCAGGTCGTCGCCGGGCCGTACGTCGAGTTCGGCCGCGAACACGTCGCTGAGCGCGGTCTCGAGCGGTCCGCCGCCCCCGGCCGGCCGTGGCAGGCGGCCCGCGACGACGGTCGTGTGCCGCCGCGTGTCCTGGAGGGCGGCGAGGGACACGCGGGCGTCCTCGCGGCGGCGGCCGTCCGCCTCGGTGACGGTCAGCTGGGCGGAACGGGCGGCCGGGACCCGCAGCGCGGACCAGGTGTGGTGCGGTACGCCGCCGAAGGTGCGGTCGACGGCGGCCCGTACGAGCGTGTCGACGGTCCGTGCGTCACGCTCCCGGTGCGGGCCGGTGACGCCGATCGCGGCGTCGGGATCGCGGCCGAGCCGTCGCTGGGCGCCGCCCTCGACGGCCTTCTCGGTGAGTGCGGCGAGCGCGGCGAGGACCGTGGCGGCGAGCAGGACGGCGAGCCCCGCGGCGACCAGCACCAGCCCGTGCTGCCGGGCCGCCCCGCAACGCCGACGGCGGCGTACGTCTCCCGCTCAACTCCCCCGTCTCCCCCCGTCCCACGGACCGCCACAGTATGGTCCGCCGCGGGAGTCGGGCAATCGTTCGGACGAACTCGCCGTCGGGGGCCCAGGGAGTGGCGAACTCGGCTCAGTCGTGGGCGGGTCAGGGGCTCGGGCGAACCTGCTCTCGAGCGGCGGCTCGGGCGCGCAGCGTGCCGCGGGGCAGGCCGAGCCGGGTCTCGGCGGTCTCGACGGCCACGTCCGTGACGTCCGGGGCGTCCGGGTCCGCATCGTCGTTGGCGTACGCGCCCAGCCCGTCGACGGCGACGAGGATGTGCAGGGCCTCCTTCATCGGGTCGTCGGTCGTGAACTGCCCCGCCTCGACGCCGTCGTCGATGAGGGACACGAGCGCGCCGCGCATCGTCGACTCCTGGGTGCGCACGGCCTGCCGCAAGGACGCCCTGAACCGGCTGAGGTGCCGTGCGTTGAGCCACAGGCGGCTCAGGTCCAGGTGGTCTCCGTCGGCGAGGCCCACGAGGAAGCGGGCGAGCCGGTCGACGGGGGGCAGGTCCTCCTCGTCGGCCGGCAGGAGCGCGGCGCGCTCCTCGGATGCGGCCAGGATGAACGCCTCGCACACGAGGTCGTCCGCGACCGGGAAGTAGTGGCTGATGAGGCCGGGCCGCACGCCCAGTTCGTCCGCGACGCGCCGCAGCGTGATCAGCTCCAGGCCTTCCGCCAGCGCGATCCGCGCGGCCGTCTCGACGATCTCCGCGCGGCGCTCTTCGGGCGGCTTCCGGGTCCGCCTCTGCGCGGGTCTTGACGTCATGGACGACAGGTTATTGGATCGACGACCAATATACAGTTGGTCGAGCGGCCAACAAAGGCCCGCGACCAGTGAAGCACGGAAGGAAACGCGTGACCCGGACCTCCGTCCCCCGCCCCGCCCACCGTCCGCACATCGAGGTCTGCGACCCCGATCCGTACCACCGCGGCCTCGCCCGGGGTGAGCAGCTGAGGGACGGCGTCCTCGCCGCGGCGGAGGTGTACGACCGGCTGTTCGCGCTCGGCGGCATCGGCCCCGCCCGGGTCAGGGAGGACGCCCTGCGGGCCCTCGACGCCGTCGGGGACTTCCGTCCCGCCGCGCACGCCGAGATCCTGGGCATCGCCCGGGGCGCGGGCGTCGAGGAGTGGCGCGTCGCCGCGCTCAACGCCCGCACCGAGATCCTGGCCGGCGGCACCGCCGTGCCGCCCGGGGAGTGCACCACCCTCGTGCGCGTCCCCGGCGACGGCGCCTCGCCGCACCCGTTCGGGGTCCAGACGTGGGACTGGCATGTCGAGCTGAGCGGCCAGTGGCACATGCTTCGGTCACGGGGCGGGCGGCATGCCGTGGCCGGGCTCACCGAGAACGGCATCCTCGGCAAGATGGGCGTCAACAGCGCCGGTCTCGCCCTGCACTTCAACATCCTCGGCCATGTCCGCGACGGCGTCGGTGGCGTGCCGGTGCACGTGCTCGCGGCCGTCGTCCTGGAGGAGGCGGGCAGTGTCGCCGAGGCGGTGGAGATCGTGCGCAGCGCGCCGCTCGCCTCGTCGGGGTCGTTCGCGCTGTTCGACGACACGGACGCCGTGCTGCTCGACCTGAGCCCGGCGGGTGTCTTCGAGGTGCCGGCGCGGGACGGCACGCTCGTGCGCACCAACCACTTCCTGACCCCGGTGCCGGCCGCCGGCGAGAAGACATGGCTCTACCAGCCGGACTCCGGCGAGCGCCACGACTTCGTCCGCGCCCGCCTCGCCCGCCGGCCGCCGCCGGCGACGGTCGACGACCTCGCGGAGTGTCTCGTGACCGGCCCCGGCGAGCCGCCCGTGACCTGCCTGCCCGATCCGGACAAGCCGCTCGGCGGCCGCTGGGCGAGCCTCGCGACGCTCACCCTCGAACCGGCGACCCGCACGGCGCGCATCCTCGACGGCACGCCGGCCGACATCGGTGCGCGCGACTGGCGTGTGCTGACCGCCGGCTGAGGCAGCGACCGGCCGCCGGGCCGCCCTCGCTCTTCCCCGTGAGGACCTGCCGCGCGCTTCCCCGTATGGACCTGCCCGGGTGTGCGGGCGGACCGGTCGGCGCGAGGGTGGGATGCGACAGGCCGGGTGCTGGGCGCCCCGGCCGTGCCGGACGAGGAGCGTGATGCGCGTGGCCCGGAACCGTCGTCTGATCCTGAGTTCGCCGTCCGAGGTCTGGGAGCTGCTGTCCGACGGCCGGCGGTACGGGGAGTGGGTGACCGGCACGCAGCAGGTCCTCACCGCGGACCCGCACTGGCCGGACGTGGGCGCCCGGCTGAGGGTGCGGGTCGGCGTCGGTCCGCTGACCCTTGACGACACCTGTGTCGTCCGCATCTGCGAACCCGAACGGCGGCTGGAACTCGAGGCGAAGGCGGATCCGTTCGGCGCAGCCCGTATCGCCATGAACCTGATCCCGTGGGGCGAGCACACCCTGTTCGTCCTCGACTGGCACCCGCTGCGGGGCCCCGGCACCCGGATGCACGGGCTGCCCATTGACTACGTCGTCTCCGTGCGCAACGGGATGATGCTGACGAAGCTGGCACGGATCGCGGTGCGCGAGCACAGCACGAGGGTCTGACGCCGTCAGGCGACGGCACTCAGCTCGCGCAGGGTCTGCCGTACCTCTTCGTCGCCGACCTGGGCGAAGTCCTCGTACCACTCGCTCACGGCGTGGAAGCCCGTCGGCTGGTGCAGGCACACCAGGTCGTCGGCCTCGTCGCGCAGCAGCTCGGCGGTGGCGGGCCCGCAGACCGGGACGGCGAGGACCAGCCGGGCGGGGTCGTGGCGGCGCAGGTGGCGCAGGGCCGCGCGTGCGGTGACGCCCGTGGCGAGTCCGTCGTCGACGACGATCACGGTGCGGCCGGTGACCCGGGGGCGGGCCTGCCGCCGCGGTAGACCTGCTGCCTGCGGTGCAGTTCCGTGCGTTCCCGCGCCACCTGCGAGCCGAGCCGGTCCTCGCTGAGGCCCAGCATCTCCAGGGCGCGTCGGTCGTACAGCGGCGGGTCCTCGCCGACGATCGCGCCGATCCCCGTCTCGCGGCTGCCGGGAGCCGGGATCTTGCGCGCGACCAGGACGTCGAGCGGCAGCTTCAGGGCCCGGGCGACCTCGGCCGCCACGGGGACGCCGCCGCGGGGCAGGGCCAGGACGACGGCGTTCACCAGGTCACCGTCGGCGGCCCACTCCATCAGCCGGAGGGCCAGCTGCTCTCCGGCCTGCCGGCGGTCGTGGAATCGCATGGTCGGATGCCTGCCTTCCGGTGCAGGACCGTGCAGGTCCGCCTACCGGGGTTTCCAGCGAAGGGGTGCCGAAACGGGAGCGGCCGGGTACCCGGGCGGCGGGCATCGGACAGCCGGAGGGAGATGACGAGGCATGCTCTCCGAAACCGTGACGGTCCCCTCGGGGACGGTGGCCCTGCCCGCCGATCTGGTCGTTCCCGACGAGGTCCGCGGGATCGTGCTGTTCGCGCACGGCAGCGGCAGCTCGCGGTTCAGCCCGCGCAACCGAGCGGTCGCCGCCGAGCTGCACCGGGCCGGGTTCGGGACGCTCCTGCTGGATCTGCTGACGGAGGACGAGGAGCGCGACGACCTGGTGACCGCCCGGCACCGTTTCGACATCGGCCTGCTCGCGCGACGGCTCGCCGAGACCGTCGACTACGTGGAGCAGCGCCCGGACACCGCGGACCTCCCGGTGGGCCTGTTCGGGGCGAGCACGGGTGCGGCGGCGGCGCTGGTGGCGGCGGCCGAGCGACCGAGGCGGGTGTCGGCGGTGGTGTCGCGGGGCGGACGTCCCGATCTGGCCGACGAGGCGCTGGAACTGGTGGCGGCACCGGTTCTGCTCATCGTGGGCGGCAACGACGAGACGGTACTGGATCTCAACCGCCGGGCGGCGAGCCGGCTGTCGGGCAAGCACGAGATCCATGTGGTGCCGGGGGCGACCCACCTGTTCCCGGAGCCGGGTGCCTTGCAGCAGGTGGCCGAGGCCGCCGCCGGATGGTTCGGCGACTACCTGACACCTGCGAGCCGGTGACCGGTCCCCGACCGGGCGCTCAGGCCAGCGCGCGCAGGTACCGCCTGCGCACGCAGAACTGGGCGAGCAGCAGCACGGGGAACAGGGTCCGCCAGGGACCTGCCGGCGCCGCCCGGGTCAGTGAGCGAAGGGTGAGGAACACGCGTCCGTCGTCACCCCGGTGGACGATGAACGCCTCCTCCCCGCGGACGGGGTGGCCCGGGCGGGTGCCGTAGGCGAAACCGCACCGGTCCTCGGTGTCGATGACGGCGACCACCTCGACAGGTTCCGAGACGATGAACCACCACCGCCCGGCGGTGATGGTGTAGCGCCCTCCCTCGCGCACCCGGATCCCGCTCCCGTCGGCCTGCGCGACGGCGAATCCGCTGCGGCGCTTGACCTCCCAGAGCACCACGGCGTCCCGAGCGGCCGACCAGACGTCCGCTCCCCGGCCGATCACCACGGTCCTCTCGTACCGCCGGAACCCGGACGGCGCGGCCTGCCAGAGCGGAACGCCGGGGTCGGTCGCCCCCGGAATGCCGTAGTTGACGCACCCTGCGCCCGCTCGGCTGTCGTCACCCGCCATCACGCCCCTGTTCCGACCGGCCTCGCGGCAGCATCCAGGGGCCAACCTATCCCCTCCCCCGAAGTCGTCGCACCGCCGAAGAGACAAGCGGCTGGCGGATGCCCCAGACTCGAGATAGGCCCCCGGTCGATCCCGCGTTCCGAGGGGGTGGGCCCGTGCACGACGTGCCGGTGTGGCTGTGGATGGTGTTCGCCGTCACGGTGCTGGGGTCGTTGGCGGTGGATCTGCTCGCGCACCGGCAGGCGCACATCATCGGGTTTCGTGAGGCCGCCGCGTGGAGCGGAGTGTGGGTGGGACTGGCGGTGCTCTTCGGCGCCGTCGTCTTTCTGGTGGTGGGGACGAGACCGGGCGTGGAGTACACGACCGCCTGGCTGCTGGAGAAGAGTCTCTCGGTCGACAACCTCTTCGTCTTCGCCTTGATTTTCGCCTATTTCAAGGTGCCGCGCGCCTATCAGCACCGGGTGCTGTTTCTCGGGGTGCTAGGCGCGCTGGTCTTCCGCGGGGTGTTCCTGGCGGCCGGGGTGGCGGTGGTCAGCCGCTTCACCGCCGTTCTGTTCGTCTTCGCCGCCATCCTCTTCTACAGCACATACAAGATCCTCAATGAGGAGGACAACAGTTTCGACCCCGGCCGGAGCATCGCCGTGCGGTTGCTGCGCAAGGTCGTTCCGGTGCGGGACGAGTACGCGGGGACCCGGTTCTTCGTCAAGGAGGCCGGCAAGCGCGTGGCCACTCCGCTGCTCGCGGTGGTCGCCGCGATCGAGGCCGCCGACCTGGTGTTCGCCGTCGACAGCGTGCCCGCGGTGCTGGCCGTCAGCAGCGACGCGTTCATCGTCTACACGAGCAACGCCTTCGCGATTCTCGGACTGCGGGCGCTGTATTTCCTGCTGGCCGGGCTGCTCGACCGCTTCCACTATCTGAGCAAGGGCCTGGCGCTGATTCTTTCCTTCATCGGCGTCAAGCTCATCCTGCAGGCCTCCCACAAACTGATCAGCCCGGCCATTCCGGAGGTGCCGTCCTGGCTGAGCCTGTCCGTGATCGTGATCGTGCTGGCCGTCTCGATCGCGCTGAGTCTGCTGCGGCCCCCGCCTTCGGAGCTCGCCGGAAAGCTGCCTCCGTCCGACATTTCCACGCAGGACGACTCTCCCGAAAGGCATTAAAGCGAGAGTAAAATCCTGGCCATGAACCGTGAGCGGAAACACCGGGTGACCCTGCCCGCCGGTCAGGTCTGCCCGTCGTGCAAACAGCCCGTCGAGACCGTGGTGGAACGCCACAGGACGATGGGCGTCTACGTCCCGCTGTGGATCGCGGGCCCCTGTCACAACCCGCACTGCGAGCAGTACGAGCCGCAGGAGGCGACCCCGGACGAGGAGGAGGCCGCCCACCGTCCCGGGGCGACCTCCCAGCGCCCCGAGGAGGCCGCCCAGCGGGTGGAGGAGACGTCCTCGCGTCAGGCGCCGACGTAGGCCGCGAGGTGCTCGCCGGTCAGGGTGGAGCGGTCGGCGACCAGGTCGGCGGGCGTGCCCTCGAAGACGATCCGGCCGCCGTCGTGGCCCGCGCCGGGGCCGAGGTCGATGATCCAGTCCGCGTGCGCCATGACGGCCTGGTGGTGCTCGATGACGATGACCGACTTGCCGGCGTCCACCAGCCGGTCGAGCAGCCCGAGCAGCTGCTCCACATCGGCCAGGTGCAGACCGGTGGTGGGCTCGTCGAGGACGTAGACACCGCCCTTGTCGCCCATGTGCGTGGCGAGCTTCAACCGCTGCCGCTCGCCGCCCGAGAGCGTGGTGAGCGGCTGGCCGAGCGTGAGGTAGCCCAGCCCGACGTCCACCAGCCGTTCGACGATCTTGTGCGCCGCGGGCAGGCGTGACTCGCCCTCGCGGAAGAACTCCTCGGCCTCGGTCACTGACATCCCGAGCACCTCGCTGATGTCCCGCCCGCCGAAGCGGTACTCCAGCACGTCGGCCATGAACCGCTTGCCCTCGCAGTCCTCGCAGGGCGAGGACACGCTGGCCATGATGCCGAGTTCCGTATAGATGACACCGGCGCCGTTGCAGGTGGGGCAGGCGCCCTCGGAGTTGGCGCTGAACAGCGCCGGCTTGACTCCGTTGGCCTTGGCGAAGGCCTTGCGGATCGGGTCGAGGAGTCCGGTGTAGGTCGCCGGGTTGCTGCGCCGCGAGCCGCGGATGGGGGTCTGGTCGACGGACACGACGCCCTCGTCCGCCGGGATCGAGCCGTGGATGAGCGAGCTCTTGCCGGAGCCGGCGACACCGGTGACGACGGTGAGCACGCCGAGCGGGATGTCGACGTCGACGTTCTGGAGGTTGTTCTTCGACGCGCCGCGGACGGCCAGCTTGCCGGTGGGGGTGCGCACCGTCTCCTTCAGCGCCGCCCGGTCGTCGAGGTGCCGGCCGGTGACGGTGCCGCTCTTGCGCAGCTCCTCGACCGTGCCCTCGAAGCAGACGGTGCCGCCCGCCGTGCCGGCGCCGGGGCCGAGGTCCACGACGTGGTCGGCGATGGCGATGGCCTCCGGCTTGTGCTCCACGACGAGCACCGTGTTGCCCTTGTCGCGCAGCCGCAGCAGCAGGTCGTTCATCCGCTGGATGTCGTGCGGGTGCAGGCCGATGGTCGGTTCGTCGAAGACGTAGGTGACGTCGGTGAGGGAGGAGCCGAGGTGGCGGATCATCTTCACGCGCTGCGCCTCGCCGCCGGACAGGGTGCCCGCGGGCCGGTCCAAGGAGAGGTAACCGAGGCCGATCTCCTCGAACGAGTCGAGGGTGCCCTGCAGCGCCGTGAGCAGCGGGGCCACGGACGGCTCGTCGAGTTCGCGCACCCACGCGGCCAGATCGCGGATCTCCATGCGGCAGGCGTCCGCGATGTTGATGCCCTTGATCTTCGAGGACCGGGCCGCCTCACTGAGCCGGGTGCCGTCGCACTCGGGGCAGTCGGTGAAGGTGACCGCCCGCTCCACGAAGGCCCGGATGTGCGGCTGCATCGCCTCCTTGTCCTTCGACAGGAAGGACTTCTGGATCTTGGGGATGAGGCCTTCGTAGGTCAGGTTGACCCCGTTGACCTTCACCTTGGTGGGCTCCCGGTGGAGGAAGTCCTCCATCTCCTGCTTGGTGAACTCGCGGATCGGCTTGTTCGGGTCGAGGAAGCCGGACTCGGCGTAGAGCCCGACGGTCCACACGTTGTCCGACTTCCAGCCGGGGATGGTGAAGGCGCCCTCGGCGATGGACTTGGAGTCGTCGTAGAGCTGGGTGAGGTCGATGTCGGAGACCTTGCCGCGGCCCTCGCAGTGGGGGCACATGCCGCCGGTGCGGGTGAAGGTGACCTTCTCCTTCTTGCCGCTGCCGACCGTGATCGCGCCGGCGGCCTTGACCGTGGGCACATTGAAGGAGAAGGCGCCGGGTCCGCCGATGTGCGGGGTGCCGAGTCGGCTGAAGAGGATGCGCAGCATCGCGTTGGCGTCGGTGGCGGTGCCGACGGTGGAGCGCGGGTCGCCGCCCATCCGCTGCTGGTCCACGGTGATCGCCGTGGTGAGACCGTCGAGGACGTCGACCTCCGGCCGGGCCAGGTTCGGCATGAAACCCTGCACGAAGGCGCTGTACGTCTCGTTGATCAGCCGCTGCGACTCGGCGGCGATCGTGTCGAACACCAGGGAGCTCTTGCCGGAGCCGGACACTCCGGTGAACACGGTGAGCCGGCGCTTGGGCAGCTCGACGCTGACGTCCTTGAGGTTGTTCTCCCGCGCGCCGTGCACGCGGATGAGGTCGTGGCTGTCGGCGGCGTGCAAGGCGGGCGACTGGGAGTTCGTCGTCTTGGCCTTGGTCATCTTCTGGCTCCTCGGACGGTTCTCGAACGGCTCGGCGGTGTCCATGACCGTCACGCTAGTCACGGCTCAGGGGCGGCGCTTCTCGATTTCTGACCGGTCTGGTGACCTGCTTGGCGACGCAGGAAGGCAGTCCGGCCGTGGCACGCGCCGCCTCCCGGCGGTAGACGCTGGGCGGCACCCCCACGAGCTCGGTGAAGCGGGTGCTGAAGGTGCCCAGGGACGAGCAGCCGACCTCGAAGCAGACCTCGGTGACGCTCAGGTCGCCTCGGCGCAGCAGCGCCATGGCCCGCTCGATGCGCCGTGTCATCAGGTAGCCGTAGGGCGACTCGCCGTAGGCGCGCCGGAACTCGCGGCTGAGGTGTCCGGCCGACATGTGCACGCCACGGGCGAGCGCCTCGACGTCCAGCGGCTTCGCGTACTCCCGGTCGATGCGGTCCCGGACGCGGCGCAGCCGCGCGAGGTCGCGCAACTGCTGAGGTGTGGCGCTTTTGCTGGTGGTCACGTGCGAAATCGTGCCATGTGACGGGCGCGCCGCGCGGCCGGTCGGCGAGGTCCGGCGCACGGGAGCAGCGTTGTCGTAGCAGTGCCAGGGGCCGTTCGCGCGGGAAGGCCCCGCCGTCTGCCCCGTGGTCGTGGTGCGGGAGGGCCAGGAAGTGTGATCCGGGCGCCGGTCAGCCGGGGTCCGGGGCGGGTGCGAGGGGCCGGGCGCCGGCCGGCGGTGCCTTGCGGACGAAGGCGGAGCGCAGGGCGTGGTGAGGGGCGTGGGGGTCGAAGAGGATGGCGCCCATGCGGGCGAGTTCGGCCTCGCGGTACTGCGCGAGCGGCCGCGCCGACTCGTCCCGCGCGCGCCGGGCACGCTTGGCCGCGATCCGCCGGTCCAGGTCCGCCACGGCGGCCAGACCGGTTGCCCTGCGCTCCACCTCGGCGGCGAACTCCTGCGCCGCGACCGGCAGGAGGCGGTCCACCAGGCCCAGGGCGGCGGCGGACGTGGCGCTGACCGGCAGCGCCTCGGTGGTCAGCCGCTCCGCGGTGCCGGCCCCGACGCGGCGCGGCAGGGTGTACGTCCAGTACTCGGAGCCGAACAGGCCCATCCGCCGGTAGTGCGGGTTGAGGACGGCGCCCGTGCGGCACCACACCTCGTCGGCGGCGAGCGCGAGCATGACGCCGCCCGCCGCCGCGTTGCCGCCCAGGGCGGCGACGACCAGCCGGTCGGTGGTGCGCAGCACGGCCTCCACCAGGTCGTCGATGGCGTGCAGATTGGCCCAGGCCTCGGCCGCGGGGTCGGGGGCCGCCTCGATGACGTTGAGGTGGATGCCGTTGGAGAAGAAGTCGCGGCTGCCGCCCAGCACCAGGACCGAGGTGGGGCGGGCGAGCGCGTACCGGTAGGCGGCCAGCAGCCTGCGGCACTGCCCGGTGCTCATCGCGCCGCCGGGGAACGAGAAGGTCAGGAAACCGACGTCGCCGCGCTGCCGGTAGCGGATGTCCGTCCAGGTGCGCCGGCCGGGCGGGAGCTCGAGCGGGGCGGGAAGCTCCGGCAGAGCCAGGCGGGGCGCGGCCCGGAGGGAGGCGAGGACAGAGGCCGCGGGGCGCCGGAACGGTGCCGGATCGCCCGAGGCGCGGCGCGGGCGCAGTTCCGGGATCCACACCGCGCCGTCCCGGGTGGCCCGGCACACCGCGCCCGCCCGGGTGGCGAGCAGCTCGCCGGGGCGTCCGCGCAGTTCGTCCTCGGGGTGGCCGCCGTGCAGGAACACCTCACGGCCGAGGAGTTCGTCCAGCAGGCCGGGCTGTGAGTCGGCGGCGCGGAGCGTGCGCAGCACCGTGTCGGTGGTGTCGCCGTCCCAGTCGATCCGCCGCCGCTCCTGGCGGAAGTAGTCCCGCCACACCACGCGGATCGAGGGGTCGGACTGCGGCTGCGGCTTGAACGCCCCGCCGGCGTAGCGCCGCACGGCCAGCAGGACGGCGGCCACGGCGGCGTCGGAGACCTCACCCCGGTACAGGTCGCTCTTGCCCACCGGCGGCACGTCGAACGGCACGGCTGCCCAGACGGCGCCCGCGTCCATCGCCGCCTCGGCCTGAAGGACCGTCACGCCCCACCGGGTGGCCCCCTCGGCGAGCGCCCAGTCGAGGGAGGACGGGCCACGGTCGCCGGGCGGCCCGGGGTGCACGATCAGACAGGTGTGGTGCTGCCACACGTCGTCGGGCAGTGCCGTCTTCAGCATGGGCGCGATGATCAGCTCGGGGCGCGCCTGCCGTACCGCGGCGCGCATCGCGTCGGCTCCGTGGGAGGCGAGGACGACGTCCACGCGGTGCTCCTGGTCGGAGAGTTCGGCGTAGACGCGCTGGGCGAGGCTGTTGAACGCACTGGCGACGAGCAGGATGTCCATGCTGCCGGATGGTCGTCCCTCCGGCGGGGCCCGCATAGGGGGCCCGCCGGTATTTCGGCCGTTTTACCGCGGGAGCCGGTTCGGGGATGCGGACTCCGCGCTGCCTTGATCTTCCGGGGCTGTGGGGGGCCGGAGGCGTGCGCGGGCGAGGGGGCGGGAGGTGGCGGACATCTGGGCGGATCGGTGCGATGACGGGGGTCGGCCGGTCCGGCGGGCGTGCGGTCGAGGCGCTGGGCCCCGCCCCGGGCCACGGTGGATACCACGGTGGCCGGAGCGGGGCCCGGAGTCGGTCCGAGGAGGAACCGGGTGCGGGCCGGTCACTCCGCCGGGGTGAGTTCCGCCCGGCCGAACAGGAGGGCGTAGCCCGGGGGCAGTTGGGCGAGGATACGGGTGATCAGGGCGTCGCCCACCAGGGACGGCAGGACGCTCAGGACCGAGCTGACGTCCCAGCGGGCGGTCGCCGGGGTCGAGCCCTCGATCCGGGCGGCCACGGAGTCGACGAACTCCGCCGCGGTCAGCTCGCGGGTGGCGGGGATCTGGGACGCGACCACCCGAGCCGCCTCCTCGGGCAGCGATCGGGCCAGATCGACGCGTTCGTCGCCGACGACATGGCCACCGAGGGCCGAGAGGACGATCCGGGTGACGCTCTCCGCCTCCGCTCGGGTCCGGTACTGGCCGGACTCCCGTACCGCGTAGACCAGTTGCTGCCAGCCGACCTCGTCGGACTGCGGGACGGGGACGCTGCGGTCCCGGTTCGGGGCCGGGATCACCCTCTGCGGGCTCGGCATCGCGGTCTCGTGCGGCGTCAGCGTGGTCATGTGGGGCTCCTCTCCTCCTCCGGGGCCTCCGGTCGCTCCCCCGGCACGGGGGCGCGCCCCGCGGGCGGCCGGGGTCCGCGGGACGCGCTGCGTGGGTACGGTCAGCTGCTGATCTGCTTGCGGCTGTCGCCGCCGGTGATCTGGATGCGGCGCGGCTTGGCCCGTTCGGCCACCGGGATGCGCAGGGTCAGGACACCGGCGTCGTACGAGGCGTCGATGCGCTCGGTGTCGAGGGTGTCGCCGAGGAACAACTGGCGGGTGAAGGTGCCGGTGGGGCGCTCGGCGACGATCAGCTCCGCGTTCTCCGGGGCCGGGGAGCGGCGTTCGACGCGCACGTTGAGCACGTTGCGCTCGACGTCCAGGTCGATCGTCTCGGGGTCGATGCCGGGGAGATCGAAGTGGACGACGAACTCGTCCCCTGCCCGGTAGGCGTCCATCGGCATCGCCGACGTGCGAGCGGCGGAGCCGAAGACCTGCTGCGTGAGCCGGTCGAGGTCGCGGAAGGGGTCGGTACGCATGAGCATCACAGTCCACTCCTCTCTCTGCTGTCGGCGTCCGGTGCGATGCTCTACGGACGTCTACTTATATAGCTCCGGAGAGGAAACTTGACAAGCCCCGACTCAGGTTCGGGGACACTGCGTTCTCCGGCCCCGGACGAGGAGGCGAGTCCTGATCGGCGCCTGACGGCCCACCGGTGTTGCCGCCGAATGGCCCAAGCCGAATCGTGTCCCCCTCACGCAGCGCGGAACATCGATTCCGGGTCGATCCGGCAGAACTCGATCGTCTCCGCTCATGTTTCGGTCGTCACGGCGGTCACCTCGGCCACGACCACATGACGACCGACGTCAGGAGCAAGGTCACACGTGCCGACGTGAGTGGCGACGCTTCATGGAGGAGTGATGGGCAACCGGGTGGTCGTAGGAACGGACGGCTCGTCGTCCAGTCTCGCCGCGGTGGAGACGGCCGCCAGGGAGGCCTGGCGACGTCGTGCGGAACTGCGCGTGGTGTACGTCCTCAACTGGCCGGTCAGACCCATGTACGCGCCGCTGGACACCACACCGCTCAACCGGCTGGTCAGCGAGGCCGCGGACCGTGCGCGGAGCGTGGTCCCCGAGGTGACCGTCACCGAGACCATGGTGCCCGGCGACACGGTGTCCGTGCTGGAGGCCGAGTCGCGGACGGCGGACCTGCTGGTCGTGGGGGCCCGCGGGACGGGCGGCTTCCTCAGCATGCTGCTGGGGTCGACGGCCGCGTCCCTTGCGGCCCACAGTCAGTGTCCGGTGATGGTGGCCCGCGAGGGATCCGCCGCTGCCGGACCGATCGTGCTGTGTGTCGACGGCTCCCCCGCCGGTGACAAGGCGGTCGGATTCGCCTTCGCCGAGGCGGCGCTGCGCGGCACTGAGATCGCCGCCGTCCACGTATGGCTGCCGGATCACGCACCTGCCGGTACCGGCGTCGAAAGCCCGGAGCGACTGCTGGCACAGGCGCTCGCCGGCCACGCAGAGAGGCATCCCGACGTCACGGTCAGGCGCGAGGTGGCGAGTGGCGAAGCCCGCGAGGTGCTGATCGAGAGAAGCAGGAACGCCCAACTCGTGGTCGTCGGCGCCCGGGGACGCGGTGGGTTCACGGGTCTGCTGCTGGGGTCGGTGAGCCAGGCGCTGCTGCACCACGCGCACAGCTCCGTCGTCGTCGTGCCCGGGCACGCGTGATGCGCTGCGAGCAGGCCGGACCCCTTCGCGGAGCGCGACGATTTTTAGGCCCTCGCGAACCTCACGGCGCCGCTCACAGGACACACTCCCGTTGATCAGCCTTGAACACACTCACAGAAGGGCCCTGACGTGGCACAGACACCCGGCGACACGCGGCAGCACCCCCGCAGCAGGAAAGGCCCACCGAGCGATGGCCCTGCCCTCTTCGCCGGCTGGGCGCTGGAGCTGAGCGGCACGCTCAGCATTCTCCTCGGCGTCGTCGGCGTCACCCGGGACACCATCTTCAGTTCCCCTGACTACACCTACGACTTCAATCTGACGGCCTGGGGCTCGATCCACATCGTTGTCGGCATCGGACTCGTCGCCGCCGGTCTGGGAGTACTGCTCGGCCAGAGCTGGGGCAGAGGAGCCGGTGTGGCACTGGCCGCGGTCAGCCTGATCACCCAGTTCATGTTCCTCCCCTACTACCCGCTGTGGGCGATCAGCGTGATGACGCTCGACCTCCTCGCCCTGTGGACGCTGACCAGGTTCATCGCGATGGACGACTAGGCTGCCTCTTCCGGACGTTGCCGCGCCGGCTTCCTGCCGGCCGTCCCCGGCCACGGGCTGCGTCGGCCGGACGGCTCTGCGCACGTTCCGCGTCATACGAAGACGACGCTGGACGCCGACGGCACGGTGAGTGCCCCGGCTCGCCGTGGCACGCCTGTGCGGTCGAGGTCGAACCAGGTCACATCCCCGGAGCGCTCATTGGCCGCGTACAGCCGGCTGCCCGACGGATGCAGCACGAGGTCACGCGGCCAGCGGCCGCCGCACGGCACCGACGTGACGACCTCCGGCCGGTCGCCGGTCTCGTCCAGGGACAGGACCACGATGCTGTCGGTGCCCCGTACGGCCGCCCACATGTGCCGGCCGTCATGGGAGACGACGGGGGCGGACGGCTGCACCGGGACATCGGCGCCGTGCTGGAAGAGAGCGCATTCCCCGACCTGCCGCAGCGCTCCCGTCGCCGCGTCCCAGCGGCACACGGCGACGGTCGGCCGCAGCTCACCGAGTACGTACGCGTGCTCCCCGCGCGGGTGGAAGGCGAGGTGGCGCGGCCCGGTTCCGGGCGGCAACCGGGTGGTGCTGTGGACGCTGAGCGCTCCGGAGTGCGTTTCCAGGGCGCAGACCCGCACCGAGTCGGTGCCGAGGTCGACGCTCAAGACCCAGCGGCCCGAGGGATCCTGAACCACCTGGTGGGCGTGTGGGGCCGACTGGCGCTCCGGATGCGGGCCGTGTCCCTCGTGCTGCAGTCGGCTGCTCGGTGACCGTGGCGTGCCGTCGGCGGCCAGCGGCAGCACGGAGACGCTTCCGGAGCCGTAGTTGGCCGTCACCAGGTGGTCCTGGCAGACGGCCAGATGCGTCGGCTCGGCCCCGTGCACCTGGACCGGATCGCCGAGCGGCCTGAGTCCGGGGCCCGACACGTCGTAGGCGGCCACCGCTCCCCGGGCTGTTTCGGACACGCAGTAGACAACAGGGCGGCCGGTGTCCCGGTGCCCGACTGCCAGATACGACGGGTCGGGAACGGTGGCCACCGTGGCCGTCGCGGTCAGGGCACCGGTCCGCGGATCCACCTCGGTCTGGGTGATTCCCTGTCCGCCGCTCGACGTGAAGGAGCCGATGAAGGCCCTGAGTGCGCCCGTGCCGTCCATGAGCGACCACCCTATGAGCGATGGCCGAAGTACGGGGCATGCCGGTTCGTGGTTGACCTGGAAGCACTAATCAACGGGGTGAGCGTTTGCGGCCGGTCCGGGGCTGCGGGAATGTGGGGTCAATGGCGACCAGTGCGCGACCCGGGTGGGCAGCGGCTGCGGAATCCGGTTCACCGATGGCTCCGGATCTCCCTTTCGACCCCGGACGTGCCGACAGGAGGCAGCGGTGAAGGCATTCGTCATGGAGCGGATCGGCAGCGTGGGCTTCATGGAGAAGCCGGTGCCTGACGTCGGTTCCCGTGATGCTCTGGTACGGACGACGAGAGCCCTGATCTGCACGTCCGACTCCCACACCGTGCAGGGCGGGATCGGGCCGCGGGAGAATCTGACGCTGGGGCACGAGGCGGTGGGCGTCGTGGAGGCCGTGGGCGGCGACGTCGAGGACTTCCGGCCGGGCGACCGCGTTCTCGTCGGCGCCATCACCCCGGACTGGGGCGACATGGCGTCCCAGAACGGCTACCCGTCCCAGTCAGGAGGACCGCTCGGGGGATTCAAGTTCGCGAACTCCAAGGACGGCGTGTTCGCCGAGTACTTCCATGTCGGTGACGCCGACGCCAACCTCGCGAAGATCCCCGACGGAATCTCCGACGAAGCGGCCGTGTATTGCGCCGACATGCTGTCCACGGGATTCATGGGTGCCGAGCACGGAAACATCCCGATGGGCGGAACCGTGGCCGTCCTCGCCCAGGGCCCCGTGGGACTGATGGCAACAGCAGGGGCCAGACTCCAGGGCGCCGGACTCGTCATCGGAGTCGAGTCGGTGCCGAGCAGGCAGAAACTCGCACGCTTCTACGGAGCGGACGAAATCGTCGACTTCACGCGCGAGGACGTCGTCGAGAGTGTCCTGGAACTGACAAACGGTCAGGGAGTGGACACCGCGATCGAGGCGCTGGGTGCGGACATCACCTTCAGAACCGCCGTCGAGATCACGAAGCCCGGCGGGACGGTCTCCAACGTCGGCTACTTCGGGTCCGGTGACCACGTCAGCATCCCCCGCGTCGCCTGGGGCGTGGGAATGGCCGACAAGACGATCAGCTCCGGTCTTTGCCCCGGCGGACGGCTCCGGATGGAACGCCTGCTGCGCGTCCTCGAGAAGGGCCGCCTCGACCCCACCCGCATGACGACGCACACGTATTCGTTCGACGAGATGGAGCGCGCCTTCGAGGTGTCGGACAAGAAGCTGGAGGACGTCATCAAGGTCCTGGTCGCCTTCTAGGCGGCATCGCAGGAATCCGCAGGTTGGGCAAGGAGATTCGGTATGCACGAATCCGACCCGCCGTTCCGCCCCGTTCGCCGGGCGGACGGTTACCTGCCGCTCGAGGACCTCGGCCTGATCGGGGACGGCACCACCGCGGCACTCGTCGGCCTGGACGGCACCATTGCGTGGATGTGCCTGCCCCGGTTCGACTCCGAACCGCTGTTCTGTGCGCTGCTGGACCACCTGCGGGGCGGCCACTTCACCGTGGCGCCGGAGAACCTCGTCGAGGCGCGCCAGCACTATGAACCCGACACCGGCGTGCTGCACACCGAGATGCGCAGCGACACCGGTCTGGTGCGCGTCACGGACGCCTTGGTCCTGCGCTCGGGAGCCGACCTGTCCGACGACGCGCCGTCCAGCCGCGCGGAACTCGTCCGCTCCGTGGTGGTCCTCGACGGAGAGGTACGCCTCAGGGTGGTGCTGGAGCCCCGCGGCGGCGCGCAGGCCCACCATCTGTTCAGCGGACTGGAGGTCCGTCCCGCCCGCAGGGCGGATCTGCGCCTGCACCTGCGTTCCGACCATCCGCTCGGCGGCCTGCGCACCACACACGACCTGAGACAGGGCGACCGTTTCGACGTGGTGCTGTCCTGGGGACGCTTTCACCGCCATCACCGCTTCGACCCAGACGCCATGCTGCGCCAGACGGCAGACGCCTGGCGGCGGTGGATGCGGTCCTGCGACTACGCCGGGCCACAGCGGGACCTGGTCAGACGTGCCGCGATCACCTTGAAGATGTGCGACGACTGGGCGAACGGATCGCTGGCCGCCGCGCCCACCTCGTCCTTGCCCGCCCCGATCGGAGGAGGCCGGAACTGGGACTACCGCTACGCCTGGATCCGGGACGCGGCCTACGCGGTCTTCGCCCTGCGCCGCATCGGCTTCCAGGGCGAGGCCGACGCCTTCCTCGGCTGGGTCCTCGACGCCTTCGAGCGCAGCCGCCGGCCCCGCATCATGTACACCCTGGACGGCGACCTGGTGCCGGACGAGATCGAGGACGCCGAACTGGAGGGCTACCGTGGTTCCTCGCCCGTCCGCTGGGGCAACGGCGCGGCCGACCAGCGCCAGCACGACGTCTACGGTGAGATCCTGGACTGCGCCGACCAATGGCTGCGTCGAGGCGGCGAGATCCAGCCCGCCATGTGGGCCGGCCTGGCGCGGCTCGCCGACGCCGCCGAACACGCCTGGCGCCAGCCCGATCAGGGCATCTGGGAGATCCGCAGCGAGGGCCGCCCGTTCACCTACTCCGCCGGGCTGTGCCACGTGGCACTGGACCGGGCGGCACAGATCGCGGAGCGTTTCGATCTGCCCGGTGACGTCGGCCGTTGGCGCGTCGCGGCAGACCGGTTGCGCGACCTCGTCCTGGAAGAGTCCTGGGACGAGAAGGCCCAGACGCTGAGCGTGTACCTGGACGGCGGCGGCGTGGTCGACGCGAGCCTGCTGGCCCTGCCGCTGCGCCATGTCGTTCCGGTCGACCACCCCCGGATGGTGGCGACCACCCGGGCCGTGGCGCAGCGCCTCTCGGCCGGGGACGGGCTGCTCTACCGCTATCTGCACGACGAACATCCCGACGGCCTGGCCGGCGACGAGGGCGCATTCGTCCTGTGCAGCTTCTGGATGGTGGACAACCTGATCGGCCAAGGGCAGCTCGACAAGGCCGAAGAGCTGTACGCGTCACTGTGCGCGCGGGCGAGCGCCCTGGGGCTGCTGTCGGAGCAGATCGACCCGACCACCGGAGCTTTCATGGGCAACTTCCCTCAGGCGTTCAGCCACATCGGAATCATCGCCAGCGGCGTGAACCTGGAACGGGCGAAGGGCGGAACCCGGTGACCATTCAACGGCTCGTCGTCTTCGGCGGGACCGGTGATCTGACCGGCCGATACCTCCTGCCGGCACTGGCCGCCCTACGCGAGGCAGGACACATCGACGACCGGTTCAGTCTGACGGGCGCCAGCCGGGAGGACTGGGACGGTGCACGGTACCGGGAGTGGGCCAGTGCCCAACTCGACCGCCACGGCGCCGATATTCCGACCGACGCCCGGCGGGCCGTCGTGGCGTCGACGGACTACCGGCGGGCCGACGTCACGGACCCTGCGGAGGTGGGCACGGTCGTCGCGGGTGACGACCCCGTAGCCGTCTACCTCGCTCTGCCCCCGTCGCTCTTCCCGGCGACGGTGACCGCGTTGCACGAGGCGGGACTGCCCCCGAGCAGCCGCATCGTGCTGGAGAAACCCTTCGGCGAGGACCTGGCGGGCGCACAGGAGCTGAACCGGTTGCTCGCCGATCTCCTTCCGGAGCGCGCTGTCTTCCGGGTCGATCACTTCCTGGCCATGACCACGGTCCAGAACGTGCTCGGCAGCAGGCTCGCCAACCGAGTGCTCGAACCCATCTGGAACAGCACCCACATCGCCGAGGTCGACATCGTCTGGGACGAGACCCTCGCTCTGGAAGGGCGGGCCGGCTACTACGACCACGTCGGTGCCCTGAAGGACATGGTGCAGAACCACCTGCTGCAACTGCTGTGCCTGGTCGCGATGGAGCCGCCCCTCACCCTCGGCGAACGGGATCTGCGGGACCGGAAGGTCGACGTGCTGAGATCGGTGCGGTGCATGACCGACGACGACGTCCGGCGCCGCACGCGCCGTGCCCGCTACTCCGCCGGCCGGTGCAACGGGCATGAAGTGCCCGCCTACACCGAGGAGGACGGTGTCGACGCGCGGCGCCGGACCGAGACCTTCGCCGAGGTCGAGCTCGAACTGGACAACTGGCGCTGGGCGGGCACCAGGTTCCGGCTGCGGAGCGGGAAGGCCCTCGGCAGGAACCGCAAGGAGGTCGCGGTGCGTTTCCGCCGCGTCCCTCACCTGCCCTTCGGGCAGGATGCGGACGTCCAGCCCAACGTGCTGCGTTTCGGGCTGGAACCCGAAAGCCTCAGCCTGGACGTCACCGTGACCGGCTCGCGCACCGAGACCCTCACGCAGTTGTCGCTGACCGCCGGGATGGATCCCGCCGATCTGCCCGCCTACGGCCGCCTGCTGCTGGACGTCCTCAACGGGGACCCCGCGCTGTCCATCCGCAGCGACGAGGCGGAAGAGGCCTGGCGGGTCCTCGAGCCGGTCGTGTCCGCCTGGGAGCGAGAGCTGGTACCCCTGGAGGAGTACTCGGCCGGTTCGGAGGGACCGCCGCCACGGCCGGCGGCCCCCGGGCGGCGGGACGACCTGCTGCACCGGGACGCGGTCCTTCCGACCGACTCCTGAGGCGAACCCCACGACGGCCGGGCGGGGCCCGAGGCAACGCGCCGTTCCGAAGGAGACCCGATGACTCGCAGTTCCGACAGACCTCCTCCGTGTGTCGTGGTCAGCGGTGTCTCCGGGGCGGGCAAGTCCACGGTCGCCCGGCGCCTGGCCGAGCGGCTGGGGGTCCCGTTCGCGGAGGCGGACGAACACCACTCGCCCGCCAGCATCCGGAAGATGGCCTCGGGAGTGCCGCTGGACGACCTGGACCGCCGGTCGTGGCTGGAGTCCGTCGGGCGCTGGCTGAGCGAATGCGAAGCAGTCGGCAGCGGAGGAGTGGTCGCCTGTTCCGCCCTGCGGCGACGGTATCGGGACACGCTGAGGCAGGCATGCCCCTCCGTGCTGTTTCTCCAGCTCACGGCCGATCGCGAAGTACTCGCGGATCGGCTCGGTGGGCGCTCCGGCCACTTCATGCCGCAGACGCTGCTCGACTCCCAGCTGGCGACGCTCGAACCCCTGGAGGCCGACGAGCGAGGAGCCTCGCTGGACGCCACACCGGCTCCCGAGGACATCGTCCGGGCAGCCATGGAGCTGCTCCCGCGACGATGACTCGGACCTGACAGGAGCAAGAGCGTCACGGTGACACCGAGGCGGATCCGGTGCGCCCGTCCCACTCGCAGGGGTCCAAGGACGGACAGGAACTCTCCTGTCCCCGGAAGGAGCCCGAGGCGGCCGGCTGGACGGCGGGCGTGGCCACCCTGTGGGTGTGCACGTCCGGCCCCGAGGGTGCGCAGTGCCGCGGCGAGCGTACCGGGCGAGGACGCCGCCCGCGAAGACGGACTCGTCGTCGGGGTGGGCGAACACGGCGAGCAGACGTGACAGCCCGACATGTGGACAACCCGTGGTGTTCGCAAGGGTCTTGACGTCAGTTCATGTGTTCGGCCGGTGATACGATCACCGCGTTTTCGAAGCGGGCGCTGACCGCCTGCCATGGACGCCGACACCTCGCCGGCACCGCCGGCCGCCAGTCGCCTGAAGAGAGTCCTATGACGCCATACGCAGCGAGCCCCCTGCTCTGGGCTCTGGTCGCCGCCCTCGCTGCCGCCCTCACCGTGATCGTCCGCCAGCGCCGGGCGGCGCGTGCCGCGCGACAGGAGACGCACGCGCTCAGAGAGCATTACGCGCAATTGGAGAACGACTACGCGAAATCCGTGCAGGCGGCTCAGGAACAGGCCGAGGAAGAGACGAAGACGGTTCTGAAGTCCGCCATGCGCACGCTTCAGGGCCTCGCCGCCGAGCAGCAGCTCGTGCTGTCCCGGCTGCAGACCAAGTACGGCGACTCGGCGATCCTCCAGGACCTGCTGGAGATCGACCACACCAACTCGCAGTTCGGCCGGCGCGCCCAGTCCATCGCGGTGCTGTGCGACGGCTGGCTGGGCGGACGCCGCGACACCGCCTCGGTGTACGACGTGGTGCGCAGCGCCCAGGGCCGGATCCGGCACTTCCGCCGGGTGGAGATCCTCTCCCAGGTCGACTTCGGCATCACCAGCCGCGCCGTCGAACCCGTCGCCCTGGCCCTCGCCGAGCTGCTCGACAACGCCACCAGCTACTCCAGCCCGGACACCGTCGTCGAGATCAACATCCGGACGGTGCCCAAGGGCATCTGCATCGTCGTCGACGACGCGGGCGTCGGCATGAGCGAGGAGGAGCGCGTCCGCGCCGCGAAGCTGCTGAGCAGTGAGCGCGCCTCGGGCGTGGCGAGCCTCGGCAATCCGCCGCAGTTCGGGTTCGCGGTGATCGGCCTGCTGTGCGAGCGGTTCGGCTTCGAGGTGTCCGTGGACTCCTCGTCCCCCTACGGCGGCGTGCGCGCGGTGGTGCTGCTCCCGCACGACTTGCTCACCTCGATGCCGGAGAAGAAGGCACCGGCACCGGCCGCCCACTCCGCCGCCGCCCGTCCGGCCGCGGGGACCGGCCACGACGGCGGACCCGAGGCGGCGCTCGCCCCGGCGTCGACCGCGGACGGTCTGCCCCGGCGCCGCCGCAAACGGCCGATGGCGATCGTGCCGCAGACCGACGGCGAGCGGCCTGCCCCCCGCCCGGGCCGCTCGGACGCCGAGCAGGCGCGGATCATGGGCGCCTTCCAGCGGGGCACGCGGTCCGGGCGGGCCGCGGAGCCGGACGGAGCGGACCCGACGAGCAGCACACCCGGTGCAAGCAGCGAAGGACATGAGGTCTCGTGAACGATCTGTCATGGATGCTCGACAGCGCTCTGGAGATTCCGGGGGCCCTGCACGCCGTCCTGATATCCGCCGACGGTCTGCTGATGGCCCGTACGAAGGACTTCGGCAGGGACGACGCGGACCGGGTCGCCGCGGCGATGAGCGGGGTGCAGTCCCTCAGCCGCACCCTCGGGTTCTTCTGTGAGGACCCGAGCCAGACGTGGCGCCAGACACTGGTCGAGTTCGACGGCGGCTGGGTCTTCGTGATCTCCGCCGGGGAGGGCGCCTACCTCGGTGTGTCCGCCACCGCGGACGTCGACATGGCCGACATCACCTTCCGCATGCAGCAGCTCGTCTCCCGGCTCGGCAAGGAGCTCACGACGCCGCCGCGCGAGAACCTCGGCGCCCGCTCATGACGGGGCGCGACGGCTGGGAGCCGGAGGACACCGCCTTAGTGCGGGCGTACGTCATCACCAAGGGGCGCGAGCTGCCCGACGAGGAGCAGCTGTCGCTCATCACCCTGGTGACGGCGTCCCCCGACCACGCGCAGCGGCCGATGCGGCTGTCCCCCGAGGAACAGACGCTGCTCGACATCTGCTCCGCCGGCTATCTCTCGGTCGCCGAGATCGCCGGCCACACCCGGCTGCCGCTGGGTGTCGTACGGATCCTGCTGGCCTCGCTCACCGAGGGCGGCTACCTGATCACCCGCCCGCCGGTGGCACCCGCCCGGCTCGCGGACCGGGAGATCCTCGAGGAGGTGCTCAATGGTCTCCGCGCCAAGTTTGGGTGAGCGGGCCTATGTTCGCGGCGGAGCGACACAGACCGCGGTGAAGATCCTCGTCGTCGGGCACTTCGCGGTGGGCAAGACCACGTTCATCGGATCGATCTCCGAGATCGAGCCGCTGTCCACCGAGGAGACGATGACGCAGGCCGCCGAGTCGGTGGACGACCTCAAGGGGGTCCAGGGCAAGACCACCACCACGGTCGCCATGGACTTCGGGCGCCTGACCATCAGCGACCGCGTGGTGCTGTATCTGTTCGGCACGCCGGGCCAGCAGCGGTTCGTGCAGATGTGGGAGGACATGGCCCGCGGTGCCCTCGGCGCGCTGGTCCTGGTCGACCCCGAGCGGCTGGCGGACTCCTTCCCGGTGATCGACCTCATCGAGAGCTACGGCCTCGACTACGCCATCGCCGTCAACCACTTCGCCGGCGCGCCGGCGCGGGACGAGCGGGCGCTGCGGGAGGCACTGGACCTGCTCGACGACACCCCGGTCGTCACCTGCGACGCCCGCGACGAGGGGTCCTCGGCCGCCGCGCTCACCACGCTGGTCCGCTACCTGCTGGACCGCGCGCAGCAGACCACACACCCTCCCCAGGCGACCGCGCACCCGGCGCCTCACGCCACCGCGCACCCGAACCCCGATGCCACCACGCACCCGACGCCTCATGCGACCGCGCACGAGACCGCTCAATAGACCGCGCTCGACAGTGAACTGAGAGCAGAGCAGACATGAACGCTCACGACAACGCCCCGGTCCCGCCGCCGGGTTGCCCGGCCCACGGCTCGGGCGGCCGGGTCCCGCTGTACGGGCCGGAGTTCGCCGCCGCCCCGCAGGCGTACTACGACTTCCTGCGGCACTACGGGCCCGCGGCGCCCGTCGAACTCGCCCCCGGCGTGGAGGCCACGCTGGTGACCGACTACGCGGCGGCGCTGCAACTCCTCCAGGACTCCGGCTCGTTCCGCAAGGACGCGCGCCGCTGGCGGGCCTTCGGCGAGGGCAAGGTCGGCCCGGACAGCCCGGTCGCACCGCTGCTGGCGTACCGGCCCAACTGCATGTTCGCCGACGGCGCCGACCATCTGAGGCTGCGTCAGGCGGTCACCGACTCCATGGCCCGGGTGGACACCCGCCGGCTGACCCGCAGCACGGAGCAGGCGTCGCGCTATCTCGTGGCGCAGTTCGCGGGCCGCGGGTCGGCCGATCTGCTGGCCGACTACGCCAGGCAGCTGCCGCTGTTCGTGTTCAACGAACTCTTCGGCTGCCCGCCGGAGATCGGCGACCGGGTGCTGTTCGGCATCTCGGGGATGTTCGACGGCATCAACGCCGACAAGGCGACCGAGGTGCTGTTCCAGGCGGTGGGGGAACTCGTCGCGCTGAAGCGGAGCAAGCCGGGCGACGACGTCACCTCCTGGCTGATGCAGCATCAGGCCCGCCTGGACGACGAGGAGATGGTGCATCAGCTCGCACTGCTGCTGGGGGCCGGCGCCGAGCCGCTGAGGAATCTGATCGGCAACACGCTGCACCGCCTGCTGACCCACGAGCGGTACGCCCGCGAGGGCGGTCTCATCGACGAGGCCCTCGACGACACGCTTTGGGAGAACCCGCCCATGGCGAACTACGCGCCGCACTACCCGGCGTCCGACATGGAGTTCGCCGGTCAGCAGCTCCAGGCGGGCGACCTGGTGCTGGTGAGTTTCGCCGCCGCCAACACGGGCCCTGCGCAGACGGCCGCGCGGCGCTCCGGCAGCAACCGCGCCCACCTGGCGTGGAGCGCGGGCCCGCACGCCTGCCCGTCCAAGGAGCCCGCCCGGCACATCACGGTCACCGCCGTCGAGGACCTGTTCAACCAGTTGCCCGACCTCCATCTCGCCGTCCCCGAGGACAGCCTCACCTGGCGGCCGGGGCCCTTCCACCGCGCGCTCACCGCTCTGCCGGCCAGGTTCACACCGGTGCGCGCGGCGGGACAGCACGCCCCGGAACCCGCGGTGACCGCATCCGCGCAGGACCGGGGTGCGGGCACGGCGCGCAAGGCCGAACGCACGGGTATGTGGAGTCAGTTCCTCAACTGGCTCACAAGGTGACACGGCTAACACCTGCCCAACACCCCTCTTCCGCATGAAGGTTGAACGGCAGGGGTAGTGAGCAACGCGGCATTCGAGTTGCTTACCCGCAAAGGAGGTGCCGTGGACCACATATCCATGGACGCCGCATTCCTGCCGAGACCGCCGATACCCGCCTCCCGAGGCGGGTATCTTCCTGTGCGGCGCGGGGTGACCCGGTGACCGCGCCACGGGCCGGCGGCGTGCGTCCCGGCACGCCCACCCTCGGCGCCTTCACCAGCGCACAGCTGCGCCGGCTGTGCGCGGTCGCGGGTCTGTCCGAGGCCGACGCGGACACGTACGCGGGGGTCCTGTCCGAGTCCCTCGGCCCGGTCGCCGGACGGCCCCTCGACCTGCCGCCCCCGTCCCGCACCTTCCTGTCCGACGACCACACCCCGGTGGAGTTCTCGCTCTCCTTCCGGCCGGACGCGGCTCCCGCCGTGCGGGTGCTGGTGGAACCGGGGTGCGGCGCGGCCGGCCTGGCCCGAAACGGCCGCGCCGGGCTCGCCGCGGTACGCGCGATGACGCGGCGCTGGAACTTCAGCACGGACACCCTCGACGCGCTCGAGGACCTGTTCCTGCCCCCGGAGCCGCAGGGCGCCCTCGCGCTGTGGTGCGCTCTGGAACTGCGCCCCGGCGGTGTGCCCGGCGTGAAGGTGTACCTCGACCCGGCCGCCAACGGGGCGGAACGTTCCGTCGGGACGGTGCGGGAGGCGCTGCGGCGTCTCGGCCACCACAAGGCGTTCGATGTCCTCCCCGAAGCCGACGGCTACCCGTTCCTCGCCCTGGACCTGGGCGACTGGGACGAGCCACGCGTGAAGGTCTACCTGCGCCATGACGATCTGTCGGCCGCCGGGGCGGCACGGCTGTCCCGTATGCACCCCGGCCCCGACCCCGCCTCGATCGAGGCCTTCCATCGCGCCGCCGCCGGCCCTCACGCGCCGCTTCTGACCGGACGCCCCGGTCTGACCTGCCACTCCTTCACCGACACCGGGACCGCGTGGCCGAGCGGCTTCACCCTGCACATCCCCGTGCGCGACTACGCCGAGCACGACGGGGAGGCCCTGGCCCGCGCGACGAGGGTGCTGCACCGGTACGGCATCGACGCCGGCGTCCTGCCGGGTGCCCTGGCGGCCCTCACCCTCCGCCGCCCGGAGGCCGGGGTGGGCCTGATCGCCTACCTGGCCCTCGCCCACCAGCAGGACCGCCCGCCCCGGGTGACGACGTACCTCTCCTCGGAGGCGTACGCGGTCAGACCCCCGAACAAGGCTCCGGCCCGCTCCGCGCAGCCGGTGCACTGAGCCGGCCGTCCGCCCGCCCGGCCGCCATGGGGTCGGCGGGCGGGCCGGTCGCTCCGTCTCTCGGCCGGTCCGTGAATATAGTAGCCATGTACATAGTAGCCATGTACGCTATATGCCATGAGCAAGGGTTCGCCGGGCCCCACGCCCGGATTCCTGGTGTGGCGGCTGGCCAACAAGTGGCGTGTCGCGGTCGACCGTGCGGTGGCCCCGCTGGGACTCACCCACGCGCAGTACTCCCTGGTCGCGTCGCTGTACGGCATGCAGCGCGCCGGCGAGCGCCCCAGTCAGCGCCGACTGGCCGACCACACCGGCATGGAGGCGCTGTACGTCTCGAAGCTGGCCCGTGCACTGGAGTCGGCCGGCCTGATCGACCGCACCCGCGATCCCCGTGACCCGCGCGCCGTTCAGCTCGCGCTCACGGGGCAGGGCCGGGCCGTCACACGGCAGGCCATCGGGGTGGTCCACGATCTGCTGCAGCAGTTGCTGGAGCCGCTCGGCGGTCTCGACGCGCCGCGGACCCGCGCGTTCACCGACGAGCTGACGACCCTGCTCGACGCACCTCTCGCTCCACCCGTACCGAACGACGAGAGCACCCAGGGGACATCACCATGACCAGCACCTCATCCGCCACCACCGCACCCGCCGCCGACTCCCGTGCGCTCGGGCTCGCCCACTACGCCGCCCGAGGCGTCCTGGAGCACGTTCTGGCCCGGCACGGCGTCACGTTCCCGCAGCAGATCGCCCTGCGTGCGGCCGTCACCGCGGACTCCCCGCGCACGCCGGACGAGCTGGTGGCCCAGGTCCACGCCTCGCTCAAGGCGGATCCGGCCGGCCTCCGCGCCACTCTCGACGAGCTGGTGGCCAAGCAGTTGCTCGTCGCGCAGGGCGGGCGCCTCCGGCCCACCGACGCCGGGCGGGAGCTGCTGGCCGCGGTCGGTGCGGAGACCGCGCCCATCAGCGCCCGCATCTGGGGCGGGATACCGGCCGAGGATCTCGCCGCCGCAGGCCGCGTCCTCGCCCTGGTCACCCAGCGCGCCGACGCGGAGCTCGCGGCACTGTCCGGCTGACTGCTCACCTCGGTCCAGCGCACCCCCCGGCACCGTTAGCTCCGCCGCTCATGGGTACCGGGGTGAAGAGGACGGACCGACACGGACCGACACGGAGGTGATCATGAGGTACGACGAGTTCCTCGCCCGTGTGCGGGAGCGCGGTGAGTACACGTCGCAGGACGAGGCGGCGAAGATGACGGAGGCCGTTCTGGAGGTGCTGGCGCAGCGCATCAGCCCCGGTGAGGTGGACGACCTCGCCGCGCAGCTGCCCGGCGATCTCGGCCCCATGCTGTCGAAGGCCAAGGCGCAGCACGCCGAGAGCTTCGGGCTGGAGCAGTTCTACGAGCGGGTCGGCGAGCGGACCGGTGCCCGGCCGCGCACCGCTCAGTGGGACGCCAGTGCCGTCCTGTCCACGCTGGCGGAGAGCGTCAGCGGAGGCGAGCTCAACCAGATCCTCAGCCAGCTCCCCTCCGGCTACGCCGTCCTGTTCGGAAAGCCGGAACTGGCCGACTGAGCTCACCGGCGCCCAAGATGGTGGGGTGAGTGTCTCGCGTATCAAGCCGCATCTGCGGTGGCTCTCCGGCAGCGGCGACCTGCTGGGCCACGCGGTGGTCGAGCGGGCGGTGGAGCGGGCGGCCGGTACGGCCGACACCGCCCCGCTGCCGGTGGGCCCCGCCCAGCACGTGCTGGTGGTGCACACCGGCAGGTCGGCGAATCTGCGCTGGTCGGCGGACGGCCGCATGCGCCGGGAGCGGTTCCATCAGGGGCAGGCCCTGGTGAACCCGGCTGGCTGGGCCTCGCGCCCGCGCTGGCAGGACGATGTGGAGCTGATGCTGCTCGGCATCGAACCGGAATGGCTGGAGAAACTGGCCGAGGAGGCCGGGGCGGGCGGCCGGTTCGAACTGGCGCCGCGGTTCCACTTCGAGGACCCGTTGCTGCGGATGCTGGTCGAGCGGCTGCTGGCGGAGTTCGAGCGGCCCGCGGAAGCGGACCGGCTGTATGCGGAGTCCCTGGTGCAGGCCGCCTGCGCCCTGATCGTCCGCACCTGTGGCAGCCCCCGGCGCCACACGGCCGTCAGGGACGGCGGGCTTCCGCCGCGGCGGCTGGCCGAGGTGCTGGACTTCATCCACGCGAACCTGGCCTCCCGTGTCGCTCTGGAGGACCTCGCGGCGGTGGCCGGGTTCAGTTCCTCGCACTTCACCCGCGCGTTCCGTGCCTCCACCGGGGAGTCGCCGCACCGCTATGTGATGCGGCAGCGTCTGGAGCAGGCCCGGCGCTCGCTGCTGGGCACGGACCGGCCGATCGCCGACATCGCCCTGGACCTCGGGTTCGCCGACCAGAGCCATCTCACCCGCGTGATGCGCCGGCACCTCGGCACCACGCCGCGATCACTGCGGGACCACGGAGGAGCCGGCGGGAACGGGCACGGAGGGCTCCGCGGGGGCGGCTGAGAATGCGGGAGCGGTTCGTTCCAAGGACGATCGGATCGTTCAAGATCCGCACGGGAGTGTCCGGTGAGCCTGGTGACAGCGCACCGCGCCCGCCAGGGTCGTCGCCGAGCGGGGGCGGGCGCCGACGTCACTCATCTGCAAGGAGGCCGGCATGGTCACCACCCCGGACAGGACACTCGACGGCAAGGTCGCCTTCGTCGGCGGCGCCTCCCGCAATCTCGGCGGTCTGATCAGCACCACACTCGGCGCGGACGGCGTCAGGGTGGCCGTCCACTACAACAGCGACTCCTCCCGCGCCAAGGCCGACGACGTCGTCGACCAGATCAACGCGGGCGCGGGCGAGGCCTTCGCCGTACAGGCCGACCTGACCCGCCCCGCGGAGGTGGAGCGGGTGTTCGACGAGGTCGTCGGCCGGTTCGGCAGGCTGGACTACAGCATCAACACCGCCGGGATGGTGCTGAAGAAGCCGCTGACCGAGATCAGCGAGGAGGAGTACGACCAGATGTTCGCGGTCAACTCCAAGGCGGCGTTCTTCGTCATGCGCGAGGCGGCCCGCCGCATGGCGGACGGCGGCAAGATCATCACGATCGTCACGTCCCTGCTCGCCGCCTACACCGGCCTGTACTCCTCCTACGCGGGCAGCAAGGCACCGGTCGAGCACTTCACCCGGGCCCTGTCGAAGGAGCTGTACGGCCGGAACATCTCGGTCAACAACATCGCGCCGGGCCCGATGGACACTTCCTTCTTCTATCCGGCGGAGGACGAGGACTCCATCGCGTACCACAAGTCGTCCGCGATGAACGGCGACCTCACCAAGATCGAGGACATCGTGCCGTGGGTCCGGCACCTGCTCACCGACGGCTGGTGGGCCAACGGGCAGACCTTCTTCCTCAACGGCGGTTACACCACGCGCTGACCGCCGCACCGCCCCTACGATGAGCGCCCTCGGCGGCGCTCATCGTGCCGTCCCGTATCCCACCCCACAGGACCGCGAACATGTCTCAGCCCAGCAGCGCCGTCGGAGCCTGGTACCGGCCGATGAAGCCTCGTCAGGCCGGCGAGCCGCACCGCAGCGCCACCGTCCTGGAACTCTTCTTCGACCTGTGTTTCGTCGCCGCCGTCGCCCAGGCCGCCGCCGCACTGGAGCACGAGGCCGCCGCCGGGCACGTCGGTCACGGCGTCCTGGGCTACGCCATGGTGTTCTTCGCGATCTGGTGGGCGTGGATGAACTTCACCTGGTTCGCCTCCGCCTACGACACCGACGACGTGCCCTACCGGCTGCTGACGCTGGTGCAGATCACGGGTGCGCTCATCGTGGCGGCCGGTGCCGCCAAGGCGCTGGAGGACTACGACTTCACCCTCATCACCTGGGGCTACGTGGTGATGCGGCTCGCCATGGTCGTGCAGTGGTTGCGCGCCGCGCACGCCGACCCCGACCGGCGTGCCACGTGCCTGCGCTACGCCGTGGGCATCGCCGTCGTCCAGGTGGGCTGGGTGGCGCGTGTGGCGCTGCCCGACGACGCCGGTCTGGTGTCCTTCGCGGTCCTGGTCGTGGCCGAACTCTCCGTCCCCGCATGGGCCGAGCGCGCCGCGGTCACTCCCTGGCATCCGCATCACATCGCCGAGCGCTACGGCCTGTTCACCATCATCGTGCTGGGCGAGACCATCACCGCCGCCACGGTGTCCGTGCGCTCGGCTCTCGACACGGACCTCTCCTTCGGCGACGTCACGGGTCTCACCGTGGGGGGTGTGCTGACCGTCTTCGCCCTGTGGTGGCTGTACTTCTCCCAGGACGCCCGCCGCCGGCTGACCGCGCTGAGGACCGCCCTGTTCTGGGGTTACGGCCACTACGTCGTCTTCGCGTCCGCCGCAGCCGTGGGTGCCGGTCTGGCCCTGAACGTCGCCCACATCGCCGGCCACGGGCATCTGGGTGACACCGCGACCACCGCGTTCTACACCGTCCCCGTCGCGGTCTACCTGGCCGTCCTGCGGCTGCTGCATCGCCGGCCGGGCTCCTGGGGCGAGGACGCCATGTGGGCCGTCGCGGTCCTCGCCGTGCTCGCCGCCACCTACCTGCCCGGTCCGATCGTGACCACCGGCGTCGTCGCCGCCCTGCTGGTCGCGGCGACGCTGTGGCTGCGCCGGGGCGAGGTGGTGGAGCCGGAGGCCGCCTCCTGAGTCCCAGGTGCTTCTGACGGGGCTGCAACCGCTGTGCCGCGGTGATCGTCCTGGCTGACAGCCGAACAGCTGACAGGGGCGGGACGCCGTGGGCGGGGGGGCGGGGCATGGGTGCGTGGGGTCGTCGCGGGTGGGAGACCGGGCACGCGGTCGCCGGGTGCGCGGTGGTGACGGCCGGGCTGCTGGCGTGGCACGGCGCGGTGCCGAACACCGGTGTGCGGCTGGGCAGTCTGCTGGAGTCGTTCCTGCCGTGGCTCGGTGTGGTGGTCGTGGTGCTGCTGTGCGTCGCGCTGCTGCGCCGCTCGGCGGTCGCGCTGGTGGCGGTGATGCTGCCGGTGGCGGCCTGGACGCATCTGTTCGGCGGGCTGCTGCTGCCCGCGGCGGCCGAGCCCGGCGGCGCCGGTCTGGTGGTGGTGCAGCACAACGTCAGCGACGAGAACAGCGATCCAGCGGGCACGGCGCGCGTCCTGATGGACGCCGAGCCGGACCTCATCGCGCTCCAGGAGCTGGTGCCTCCCGCGCTGACGGTCTATGAGAAAGCCTTCGCCGCCCGCTACCCGTACCACGCGGTCCGCGGGACCGTCGGGCTCTGGTCACGGCATCCGCTCGGCGACGCGCGGCCGCTGGACATCAGGCCCCGGGGGATCGAGGGGACCTGGCAGCGCGGCCTGCGTGCCCTGGTGCACACCCCGAGGGGCGAGGTGGCCGCGTACGTCGCGCATCTCCCCTCGGTCCGCGTCGGACCCCGCGGCCTGGCGTCCTCCCGGCGGGACGAGAGCGCGCGGCTGCTGGGCGAGGCCGTCGCCGCGGAGCGGACCCGCACCGTGGTGCTGATGGGCGACCTCAACGGCACCGTGCACGACCGTGGTCTCGCGCCGCTGACCTCGCGCCTGGAGGTGGCCGAGCGAGGGCTGGCCCTCAGCTTCCCCGCGGCCTTCCCGCTGGCCCGGATCGATCAGGTCATGGCCCGCTCGGCGACCGTCGCCCGCATCCGCCCCCTGCCCCGAACCGGCAGCGATCATCTCCCCGTCGCCGCGCACCTCACCCCGCGCTGAGCCCGGCCCCTGCCATTGACGCATTCTTACGCATGGGTAAGTTGACTCTGGAGTAAGGAAGAACGGAAGCACCAGCAGCCTCACCGCGACCGGGAGCCGCCATGGGCGTACGCAAGGATCTGAAGCGGGCGAAACGACGCACCGACCTGGCCACCCGCACCAGGGTCGAGACCGTGCAGGACGAACGCGGCGTCGTCCGTGAGGTACGTGCCGCGCCGCTCGCCCCGCGGCCGGCCACCGGCAGCACCGCCGACATCCCGTTCACCAACGCGGCCGAGGCGCCCGACGCCGTGGTGCTGCGGCGGGAGCGGGACGGCGTCTGGCAGCCGGTGACGGCGGCGGCCTTCGCCCGGGAGGTCACGGGCGTGGCCAAGGGCCTGATCGCGGCCGGCCTCCGGCCCGGCGACCGGGTCGCGGTGATGTCCCGGACGCGCTACGAGTGGACGGTGCTGGACTTCGCGATCTGGTCCGCCGGCGGCCAGACGGTCCCCGTGTACGCCACCTCCTCGGCGGACCAGGTCGAGTGGATCGTGCGTGACTCCGGCGCCCGGTACGTCGTCACGGAGACCCCGGAGAACACCGCGACGGTCACCGCGGGCACCGCCTCCCACCCCGCTCCCCCGCGCCTGTGGGAGCTGGACGCGGACGCCCTCGCGGAGTTGACCGCCCTCGGCCGGGACGTCCCCGACGAGGAGGTCACCGAGCGCCGCACGGCGCTGACGCCGGACACCACGGCGACGGTCTGCTACACCTCCGGCACCACCGGCCGCCCCAAGGGCTGTGTCCTCACGCACGCCAATCTGCACGCGGAGGCGGCCAACACCGTCGAGCTGCTGCACCCCATCTTCAAGGAGGTCACCGACCAGGTCGCCTCCACCCTGCTGTTCCTGCCGCTCGCCCACATCCTCGGCCGCACGCTGCAGATCGCCTGTCTGATGGCCCGCATCGAGATCGGCCACTGCCCGAGCATCAAGCCCGACGAACTGCGGCCCGCCCTCAAGGCGTTCCGGCCGACCTTCCTCGTCGGGGTCCCGTATCTCTTCGAGAAGATCCACGACACCGGCCGCGCCACCGCCGAGAGGATCGGCCGGGGTGCCTCCTTCGAACGGGCCCACCGCATCGCCGTCCGCTTCGGCGAGGCCCACCTGAACAAGTTCCTGGGCCGCGGCAAGGGCCCGGGGCCTGGCCTGTACGCCGCCTGGGCGCTGTACGACCTGCTGGTCTACCGCCGGGTCCGCAAGGAACTCGGCGGCCGGATGCGCTATGCGATCAGCGGCGGTTCCCCGCTGGAGCGCGACCTCAATCTCTTCTTCTACGCGGCCGGAATCATGGTGTACGAGGGCTACGGCCTGACCGAGACCACCGCCGCCGCGACCATCGTGCCGCCGCTGAGTCCGCGACCCGGCACGGTCGGCCTGCCGGTGCCGGGGACGGCGGTGCGCATCGCCGACGACGGCGAGGTGCGGATCAAGGGAGGCATCGTCTTCGGGTCCTACTGGAACAACCCGGCCGCCACCGACGAGGTGCTCCACGACGGCTGGTTCACCACCGGCGACCTGGGCTCCCTCGACGAGGACGGCTTCCTCACCATCACCGGCCGCAAGAAGGACATCATCGTCACCTCCGGCGGCAAGAACGTCTCGCCGGCCGTCCTTGAGGACCGGCTGCGCAGCCGGCCGCCCATCGGGCAGTGCCTCGTCGTCGGCGACAACCGCCCGTTCGTCGCCGCGCTGATCACCCTCGACCCGGAGACCGTCGCGCACTGGCTCGCGGTGCGGGGGATGCCCGCCGACACCCCCATGTCCGAGGTGGTACGGGACCCCCGCATGCGCGCCGATGTGCAGAAGGCCGTGGACTACGCCAACGAGGCCGTCTCCCGCGCCGAGTCGATCCGCGCCTTCCGGCTCGTGGAGGGCGAGTTCACCGAGGAGAACGGGCTGCTGACCCCGTCGCTGAAGGTGAAGCGGCAGGCGGCGCAGGAGGCGTACGCGAAGGAGATCGAGGAGCTGTACGCCTGACCCGCACCGCCGCTCCGGCCGGGCTCAGTCGAGCCGGTCGGCGGTGCGGATCGCCTCCGCGAGTCCGCGCACGTCCTCGTCCTCGGTGCGCTCCGCCAAGTCGCCCGCGCGGTCGGCGAGTTCACCGAGGCCGGGTGCGCCGGGCAGGCCGCTGTGCCGGTGGTCGGAGGAGCGCAGGGCGTCGGCGAAGTAGGCGGCGGTCGCGGTGACCGCGAGGCCGCGGCCGGCACTCCACACGGAGTCGTCGAGGTCGTCGGTCTCCAGGTCGCCCGACTCCTCGTGCGGGCTGCGCGAGCCGGGGTCGAGCCAGCGGACGGTGGCGGTGGCGAGGTGGCCGTCGGCACCTGACTTGGTGCGCACGGCGTAGAGGGCGGTGACGGTGTGGCCGGGGCCGACCTCGCCGCCGTCGACGCGGTCGTCGCGGAAGTCGTCGTCGGCGACGCGCCGGTTGTCGTAGCCGACGAGGGCGAACTCGGCGACCGTCTGCGGATCGAAGGCGACCTGGGCCTTGGCGTCCCGGGCGGTCAGCTCGATGTTGCGGGGCAGTTGGTGGCAGAAGACCTTGCGGCCCTCCTCCTCGTCGGAGACGTACACCGTATGGCCGTCGCCCTGGTCGGCGAGGCGTTCCATCAGGGCGTCGCCGTAGTCGCTGCCGACGCCGACGCCGAAGAGGGTGATGCCGTGCTCGCGGCGGTGCTCCGCGATGCGTTCGAGGATCGTGTCGGCGTCGGTGTCGCCGGTGTTGGCGAGGGCGTCGGAGACGAGGACGACCCGGTTGGTGGCGCCCTCGCGCAGGCCCTCGACGGCGGTCTCGTAGCCGGTCTCCACGCCGGCGCCGAGGTTGGTGGAGTCGGTGGGCTCCAGGCTGTCGACGGCGTCGTGGATCTCGTCGCGGTTGCCGCCGAGGCGGGTCATCGGCAGGACCGTCTCGGCCTCGTCGCTGAAGGTGACCACGGCTACCGAGTCGTCGTCGCGCAGCCGGTCGGTCATCACGCCGAGGGACTTCTTCGCGAGGTCCAGGCGGCCCGGTTCGGCCATGGAGCCGGAGATGTCGATGACGAAGGTGAGGGCGGCGGGCGGGCGTTCGCCGAAGTCCTCGGCGGGCCGGGTGGCCAGGCCGACGCGGACCAGGGACCAGTCGTCCTCCTCGGTGCGGGCGCCGTTGACGGTGACGCTGAAGCCGTCGCCGTCGGGGCGTTCGTAGTCCTGGCGGAAGCTGTTGACGAACTCCTCGGGCCGGACGGTCGACGGGTCCGGCAGCCGGCCGTCGGCGAGGGTGCGGCGGGCGTAGCCGTAGGACGCGGTGTCGACGTCGAGGGCGAACGTGGACAGGTAGTCGGGCTCGGGTGCGATGTCCCGGGACTCCTGCCCGCCCTCGCGCTCTCCGCCCGTCGGCCCGTCGGGAGCGGGCAGCGGCGCCGAGCCGTTGCCGCCTCCCCCGTCGTAGCGGCTGTCGGTGGCGCTGCGGCCGCCGCTGCCGCCGCTGCATCCGGTGAGCAGCAGACCGCTCGCCGCCGTGAGCGCGAGCAGCGCGCCACTGAGCCGTCGTGTCCCGTGCCACTTCATCTTCGGTTCCCCCTGGGTGCGTTGGCCGACTTCTGTGACTGTGACGGCGGGGCACACCGGAACGTGCGGTACGGAGCGTCACAGCTGCGTCTCGAAGCGGCCACGGCGAGGGCCCGCCGAGACCGGTGGGTGATCTTCCGTTGACCTGCGCGACCGCGTCACCGTCGGCCGAACGGGCGCGGGCCGGTGCGGACGGCGCGGGCGGCGGCGTTACGCAGCCTCCGCCGCGGCGGGTGCCGGATGTGACCCGACTGTCACGCCGTCAGCCCTCGGTAACGCGCCGCTGCGCGCGCACGGGCGCGTGCCGCGTCCGAGGATGATGGGAGGAGCACCGGACAGGACCAGGAAGGGACAGCACTCCGATGAGCCACCAGAAGGTGCGCGATGTGATGAGCGACGCGGTCGTCCGCATTCAGAGCGGGACGCCGTTCAAGGAGATCGCGCACCTGCTGCTCGAGTACGACATCACGGCCGTCCCGGTCGTGGACGCCGAGGACCGCCCGGTGGGGGTGGTGTCGGAGGCGGACCTCCTGCACAAGATGTGGGGGCGCGTGGAGGACGACGCCGACGACGCGCCGGGGGCGGCGGCGCGCCGGCCCGCCAAGGCCTGGGCCACCGACGCGGCCGGTCTGATGACCTCACCGGCGGTGTGCGCCTCGGAGGACTGGGACGTGGTGGAGGCCGCCCGGGTGATGGCGCAGCAGGGCATCAAGCGGCTGCTGGTGGTCGACGGGGAGGGGCGGCTGATCGGCGTGGTGAGCCGGAGCGATCTGCTGCGGGTGTTCGTGCGCAAGGATCAGGCCATCCGTACGGAGATCGTGGAGGACGTCCTGGTCAAGGAGCTCGGGGAGTCCCCTTCGGCGGTGCACGTGGACGTGGCGCACGGGCACGTCGTGCTCAGCGGGCGGCTGTCCTCCGAGGCCACGGCCCGGGAGCTGGAGAAGCTGTGCCGGGACGTGGACGGCGTCGTGGACGTGGAGTTCCGGCCGGTGCCCGACGCCGCACCGTGAGCAACCGCCCGCCCCGAGGGCGGACCCTCGGGGCGGGCGAGCGGGTCGTGCCTGGTCAGGAGGTGGGGAAGTGGTCCGGGGTGCGGATGCGGTCGCGGATCCAGACTCCGGCCGGCTTCAGGGACGCGGTGCCGGTCCAGGGGCCGTCGGCGTTGCAGGTGCCGGACCTGAAGACGGCGCCGGTGCGGTGGTCGTCGGAGAAGTTCCAGTTGACCCAGCTGATCTTCTCGGCGGCCATCAGGTCCAGGTACCGCTGGGACATCGCGAAGTCGTTCGAGCCCTCACCGGCGTAGTTCTGGGTGCCGAACTCGGTGACGAACACGGGGATCCGGTCGGCGGCGCGGGCGAGGGTGGCCAGGTACGCGTCCCGGTGCGAGTCGGCGTAGAAGTGGAACGTGTACATGATGTTGGCGGCCCGCACGGGGTTGCCGGCGACCTCGGACTCGTCGGAGCCCTCGGAGACGCCGAGCGAGGACCAGGCCCGGGTGCCGACGAGGATCGGCGCGTCGGAGTCGATGTTCCGGATGACCGGGATGATCCGCTCCGCGTAGCTCTTGATGCGTGACCAGCTCACTCCGCTGGGCTCGTTGGCGATCTCGTAGAGGATGTTGTTCCTGCCCTTGTTGCGCTTGGCGATCTCGGTGAAGAACGTGCGGGCCGCGGACAGGTTGGCGTCCGGGTCGCCCGGGTCGAGCATGTGCCAGTCGACGATCACGTACATGCCGCGGGCGGTGGCCTGCTGGATCAGGGCGTGGGCCAGGTCGGTGAAGTGCTCGGGGTCGGTCTCGTAGCCGCCTTCCTGGACGTAGGTGGACACGCGCAGGACGTCGGCCTTCCAGTCCCGCGCGAGGGCGTCGAGAGAACCGCCGGTCAGACAGTGCGGGTACCACTGGGTGCCGTGGGTGCTCATGCCGCGCAGCTGGACGGGGTTGCCGTGCTCGTTGCAGAGCTTGAGGCCGCAGACCTCGAGCTGTCCGTTGGCCTCGACGGGCGTGGGGGCCGCCGAGGCGCCGGCGGTCGCCGCGGGCGTGGCGGTGAGGGCGAGGAGGAGGCCGCCGAGGGCCGCGGTGACGGCGGCCAGGCGTCGGTGGGTACGTGCCGGTCTCATGTGGGGGCTCCGATCACGCATCGGTTAGGAAACTTTCCTAACGGAGCATGGAACTAGAGCCGGGACCGGATGGCAAGGTTCACGACAAAGAAGCCCGCAGGAGTGTGGCGAGAGCGGCCCGGAGCGGGCACCGCGTCAGCGAGCGGGAACCTCGGGCCGGATCCCCTGCGGTGAGGAGGGCGCCGTCTCCACACGGCTGCCCGGGTGGCGCAGGGCGCACAGGAAGGCCAGGCCGAGGGCGATCGCCATGCCGTAGAACACCCACTGGTTCGCCTCGGCGAAGTCCATCCGCACCGCCGCCATCGCGTCCCGCATCGCCGCGCCGGCCGCACCGCCGCCTTCGGGGACGCGCGTGTCGCCGCTGCCGGTCACCGCCTCGGTGACCTGGCGCGCCACGTCCTCGGCCTCGCCCTGCGCAAGGCCCCGGGACCGCAGCGTGGCCACGACGTTGTCCTTGGTGACGTGCGTGAGGATCGTTCCGTAGACGGCCAGGCCCACGCTCGCCGCGTAGTTGCGCACGGTCTGCGTGATGCCGGTGACCTCGCCGTAGGAGGCGCCGATGGCGCGGTTGACGGCGTCCGTGGACGCCGGGGCGAGGATGAAGCCGATGCCGGCGCCGGCCAGCGCCGCGTAGGGCCACTGGTCGTGCATCGACAGATCGGTCGTCCTGCCCGCCCACAGCGCGAACCCGACGGCGCCCAGCAGGGCCCCCAGCTTCAGCGCGGGACGTGCCCCGCGCCGGTCGAGGATCCGGCCGCCCCACTGGGAGGCGAGGGCGAAGCCCGCGAAGAAGTACAGCAGGAACAGGGCGGCCTGGTTCGGTGAGGCGCTCAGCGACACCTGGGCGTAGACGGAGGCGAAGAAGAACAGCGGCACGAAGGCGAGCATCGCGAAGAACAGCACGGCGACGTCCGCCGTGAACGCCGGATCGCGGAAGACCCGCAGGTTGACCAGAGGGTGCGTCACCCGCCGCTCGTAGCGGACGAATCCCACGAGCACGGCGAGCCCGCCCGCGACGCAGACCCACGTCGCCGCACTGTCCCAGCCCCAGGACCACGCCTGCTGGAAGCCGAGGACGCTCAGGCCCATGCCGATGGCGACGAGGACGGCGCCGGGGACGTCCAGGGACTCGCGGCGCGGCCGGTCCGCGATGCGGGCCACGAGGGTCAGGGCGAGTGCGACGAGCGCGACGGGGACGTTGACCCAGAAGATCGCGCGCCAGGTCCACGCCGTGAGCCAGCCGCCGAGCAGCGGGCCGACGGCGGTCAGGGCGCCGGACAGGCCGAAGAACAGGGCCAGTGCCCGCCCGCGCCGCTCGACGGGGAACACCGCGACGACGACGGCGAGGGCGGCGGGGAACAACAGCGCGGCTCCGAGCCCTTGGGTCGCCCGGAAGACGATCAGCCAGGGCTGCGCCACGTCGCCCTCGGGCACGCAGCCGCACAGGACCGACGAGATCACGAAGATCAGCGTTCCGGCGATCACCACGCGTCGCGCGCCGACGAGGTCCGCGAGCCGGCCGCCGAGGGCGAAGAACGCCGCGAGCGCCAGCAGGTAGGCGTTGACCACCCACTGCATCCCGGAGGTCGACAGGCCGAGTTCGTGGACGATGTCCGGGGCGGCGATGGCGACGATCGTCTGGTCGATGAACGTCATCGAGACCGCGAACAGCATCGCGGCCAGTGCCAGGGACTGCCGCGGCACCGCACGGGCTCCGGGCGCCGTCCCGTCGCGCCCTTCGAAGCTGCCGCTCACCCGTTCAGTCTGCGACCGGACCCCGTGCGTCGCATCCCGGCTTCACGCAGGCCACCCTGGCACCGACCGCCCCGTGAGACAGGGCACGGATCACCCCGTGGAACCCGGCACCGCCGCCCGTGAAACACGGCACGAACGGCCCGCGGGACGCGCGGCTGCTCAGGCGTGCGGTGGGGGCGCGGTGCTGGCGCGTTCGACCAGGCGGGTCGGAACCAGGGTCGTGCCCCGCTCCGGGCCCTCCCGGCGCATCTTGCGCAGCACCGCCTCCACGCAGAGCCGTCCCACCTCGGCGAAGTCCTGGTGAACCGTGGTCAGCGGGGGCAGGAACGAGGACGCCTCGGGTATGTCGTCGAAGCCGATGACGCTGACGTCCTCGGGGACCCGCCGGCCACGCTCGTGCAGGGCGCGCAGCAGGCCGAGGGCCATCTGGTCGTTGGCGGCGAAGACGGCGGTGCAGTCCTCATGGGCGGCGAGTTCGAGGCCGGCCCGGTAGCCGGATTCGGCGGACCAGTCGCCGCGCAGGAGCGGCGGCGGTGCGCATCCCGCCTCGGTGAGCGCGGCCCGCCAGGCGTCGGTGCGGCGCTGGGCGGCGAAGGAACCCTCGGGGCCGCCCAGATGCCACACCGTGCGGTGGCCGAGGCCGAGCAGGTGCCGCACCGCGGCGCGGCTGCCGCCCGCCTGGTCGGTGTCGACCACCGTGTAGTGGTCGCCCGCGTCCGAGTCGACGACCACCACCTGGACGTGCGGGGGCAGCTGGATCGTCGCGGCGTCCAGCAGGTGGACCTCCATGATGACGATCACCGCGTCGACGGCGAGCTCCTCCAGCCGGGAGAAGGCGCCGCGCACCTCGTCCTGCGTCGGTACCGCGACCGGCAGCAGCGTCACCGCGTAGCCCTCGCGTGCGGCGGAGGTGGCGATCGCCTCCAGCGTCCGCACGTTCCCGGTGGTCGCCAGCGAGAAGGTGATCACGCCGATGGTGCGGAACTCGCCGCGTTTGAGGGCGCGGGCGGCACTGTTGGGCCGGTAGCCGAGCTCCTTCATCGCGGCCAGCACCTGCCGGCGGGTCTTCTCGGTCACCCCGGCGTAGCCGTTGGAGACGCGGGAGACGGTCTGCGAGGAGACCCCCGCCAAGCGGGCCACGTCCGCCATGGAGGCCGTCGGCAGTCTGGCTCCGCGCCGGCGCCGCGTGCCGTCGTCCCGCGCGTCGGCGACTCCCTCTGCCGTGTCCACGTGCCGTCCGCCACCTCTCTGCCGCCGTGCTCGTGCCCCCGCGTCTCGAGGAGCCTTGACCGTCGTCCTCGGGGCAGTGTAGACATGCCGCCACCGCATGTTTACGTAAACATAACAGTCTCCGCCCTCTTCCCGGGCGCTCGATGTTTACGTAAACATGGGGGCCTCCAGGACGTGGACGAGCGAGGAACGACATGACGACGCTGCAACCGCCGGCGGCCGCCGAGCCGCGGCCGGCACCGCCCCCGGCGCGACGGGACCGCCGCTCCTGGACGGGGTGGGGGTTCATCGGTCCCTTCGTGGCGGTGTTCGCCCTGGTGTTCCTGGCGCCGATCGCCTACTCGCTCCACCTGAGCCTCTTCCGCGACCAGCTCATCGGCGGCACGACCTTCGTCGGCCTCGACAACTACCAACAGGCCCTGAGGGACGAGAACTTCTGGGCCGCACTCGGCCGGGTCTCGCTGTTCCTCTGCGTCCAGGTGCCGGTCATGCTCGGCATCGCCCTGCTGGTGGCCCTGGCGCTGGACAGCGGACGCCTCTACGGCAAGAACTTCTTCCGCATATCGATCTTCCTGCCGTACGCGGTGCCCGCCGTCGTGGCCACTCTGATGTGGGGCTTCATGTACGGCACCCGCTTCGGCCTCGTCGGCGACATCGACGAGGCGCTCGGGGTGTCGCTGCCGGACCCGCTCTCCCCCGACCTGGTGCTGACCGCCATCGGCAACATCGTCACCTGGGAGTTCGTCGGCTACAACATGCTGATCTTCTACTCGGCGCTGAGGGTCGTCCCGCACTCCCTGTACGAGGCGGCCGAGATCGACGGCGCCGGGCAGTGGCGGGTGATCACCGCCATCAAGCTGCCGGCGATCCGCGGCGCCCTCGTCATCGCGACGATCTTCTCCGTCATCGGCAGCTTCCAGCTGTTCAACGAGCCCAGCGTGCTGCAGAAGCTCGCGCCCAACGCCCTCACCACCGACTACACGCCCAACTTCTACACGTACTCGCTGTCCTTCTCCGGTCAGCAGCACAACTACTCCGCGACGGTCGCCATCGTCATGGGCCTGATCACCATGGTCATCGCCTACGTCGTCCAGCTGCGCGGCATGCGCAAGGGAGTGTGAAGCAGCGATGACGACCACCGTCACCCCCGCCTCCACCGGTTCCGCGACGTCCCCGACCGGACGGGGTTCCGGATCCGTGCCCCGGCTGCGCACGCCCCGGCGCGGGCACTCCCCCGGCCGTCCCCGCCGCAGCGTCCTGCTGACCCTGCTCACCTCACTGGTGCTGCTCTACAGTCTCGTGCCGCTGGTGTGGCTGGTCGTCAGCGCCACCAAGACCCAGGAGGGACTGGCCCGTTCGTTCGGCCTGTGGTTCGACGGCGACTTCGCGCTGTGGGACAACATCGCCGAGACGTTCACCTACGACGACGGGGTGTTCACCCGCTGGCTGCTCAACACCCTGCTGTACGTGGTGCTGGGCGCGGGCGGTGCCACCTTCCTCGCCGTGCTGGGCGGTTACGCGCTGGCGAAGTTCGACTTCCCGGGGCGCCGGGCGGTGTTCGCCGTCGTGATCGGTGCCGTCGCCGTACCGGGGACCGCGCTGGCGGTGCCGACGTTCCTGATGTTCAGCAACATGGGTCTGACCAACACCCCGTGGGCGGTGATCATCCCGTCGCTGATCTCGCCCTTCGGCCTGTATCTGATGTGGGTGTTCGCGGGTGAGGCGATCCCGTCCGAGCTGCTGGAGGCGGCACGGATCGACGGCGCCGGCGAGGTGCGCACCTTCTTCACCGTCGCGCTGCCGCTGCTCGCGCCGGGCATCGTCACCGTCTCACTGTTCACCATGGTCGCGACCTGGAACAACTACTTCCTGCCGCTCATCATGATCAAGGACCCGGACTGGTATCCGCTGACCCTGGGCCTGAACAGCTGGAACGCCCAGGCCGAGACGGCCGGTGGCCAGCCGGTGTTCCACCTGGTCATCACCGGCTCGCTGCTCACCATCGTGCCGCTGATCGCCGCGTTCCTGCTGCTGCAGAAGTACTGGCAGTCCGGGCTCGCCGCCGGAAGCGTCAAGGAATAGCCCGCCCCTCCCCGCCCCTCCCCCTCGACGTCCTCACCCGCCACCGTTTCCCGACCACGACGAAGTGGAAGCTCGACCATGCCCAGATACTCCCGCCGCCTGCTGCGCGGCATCGGCCTCGTCTGCGCCCTCGCCCTGGGCGCCACCGCCTGCGGCGGTTCCGACGACTCCGGCTCCGGCCCCGACGCGGTCTCCGAGGCGGACGTCCAGGCCGCGCTGAAGAAGGGCGGCACCATCACCGTCTGGGCGTGGGAACCCACGCTCAAGCAGGTGGCCGCCGACTTCGAGAAGGCCCACCCCGGCGTCAAGGTGAACCTCGTCAACGCGGGCACCGGCAACGACCAGTACAAGGCGCTGCAGAACGCGATATCCGCCAAGAAGGGCGTTCCCGACGTCGCCCAGGTCGAGTACTACGCCATGGGCCAGTACGCGCTGACGAAGCAGCTCACCGACCTCAAGGGCTTCGGCGCCGACAAGCTCTCCGACCAGTTCTCCCCCGGGCCGTGGAACGGCGTGAAGGCCGGCGGCGAGGGCATCTACGGACTGCCCATGGACTCCGGGCCGATGGCGCTGTTCTACAACAAGAAGGTCTTCGACCAGCACAAGATCGAGGTGCCCAGCACCTGGGACGAGTACGTCGACGCCGCCCGCAAACTGCACAAGGCGGACCCGAAGGCGTACATCACCAACGACGCCGGTGACGCCGGCTTCACCACCAGCCTGCTGTGGCAGGCCGGTTCGCGGCCCTACACGGTCGACGGCACCGAGGTGAAGGTCGACTTCTCCGACGCGGGCGCCCGGAAGTTCACGGGCACCTGGCAGAAGCTGCTCGACGAGAAGCTCATCGCCCCCGTCACCAGCTGGTCCGACGACTGGTACAAGGGTCTCGGCGACGGCACCATCGCCACGCTGGCCATCGGCGCCTGGATGCCCGCCAACCTCGCCTCCGGGGTGAAGGACGCCGCCGGTGACTGGCGCGTCGCCCCGCTGCCGCAGTGGGAGGCGGGCGCGAAGGCGAGCGCCGAGAACGGCGGCAGCGCCCTGGCCCTGCCCGAGCTCGGCAAGAACGAAGCGCTCGCGTACGCGTTCGTGGAGTACGCGAACGCCGGTGACGGTGTGGACACGCGGGTGCGGAACGGCGCCTTCCCGGCGACCACGAAGCAGCTGAACTCCACGGAGTTCCAGGAGACGAAGTTCCCGTACTTCGGCGGGCAGCAGGCCAACAAGATCTTCGCCGAGTCGGCCGCGGACGTCGCCGACGACTGGTCGTACCTGCCGTACCAGGTGTACGCCAACTCGATCTTCAACGACACCGTCGGCAAGGCCTACGTATCGGACACCACGCTGGCCGAAGGGCTGAAGTCCTGGCAGGACGCCTCGGTCGAGTACGGCAACGAGCAGGGCTTCACCGTCCAGAAGTAGCCCGCGGGGGGCGGCGCGTCGGTGCCGCCCCCGCGGCCCCCATCCGGAAGGACCACCATGATCTCCACCCTCCTGGCCCGCGTCGGCGGGCCGGACGGTGTCCCCGCCCGTCGTCTCGTCTACGGCGCCGACTACAACCCCGAGCAGTGGCCCCGCACCGTGTGGGAGGAGGACGTCCGGCTGATGCGCGAGGCCGGCGTGAACCTCGTGTCGCTGGGCATCTTCTCCTGGGCACGGCTCCAACCGGCCGAGGACTCCTGGGACTTCGCCTGGCTGGACGAGGTGATGGACCTGCTGCACGAGGGCGGCATCGGCGTCGACCTGGCGACCGCCACCGCCTCTCCGCCGCCCTGGCTCACCACCGCCCACCCGGAGATCCTGCCGGTCACGGCCACCGGTCAGACGCTGTGGCCGGGAGCGCGGCAGCACTGGCGCCCGACCTCGCCCGTGTTCCGCAGGTACGCACTGCGCCTGGTGCGAGAGCTGGCCACCCGTTATGCCGGGCATCCGGCGCTGGTCGCCTGGCACGTCAACAACGAGCTGGGCTGCCACAACGTCTACGACTACTCCGACGACGCGGCCCGCGCCTTCCGCGACTGGCTGCGCGCCCGCTACACCACGCTGGACGCGCTCAACAGCGCCTGGGGCACGGCGTTCTGGTCGCAGCACTACACCGGCTGGGACCAGATCCTGCCGCCACGGCTGGCCGCCTCGCACCCCAACCCGACGCAGCAGCTGGACTTCAAGCGGTTCTCGTCGGACGCGCTGAAGGAGCATCTGCGGGCCGAGCGGGAGATCCTGCGGGAGCTGACCCCCCACGTCCCGGTCACCACCAACTTCATGGTGACGGGCAACACCAAGGGCATGAACTACGACGACTGGGCCGGCGAGGTCGACTTCGTCGCCAACGACCACTACGTCCACCCCGGCCCGCAGGACCGCGACGAGCTGTCGTTCTCCGCCAACCTCACCAGCGGCCTCTCCGGCGGACGGCCCTGGTTCCTGATGGAGCACTCCACCAGCGCCGTCAACTGGCAGCCCGTCAACCTGCCCAAGCGGCCGGGCGACCTGGCGCGCGACTCGCTGCTGCATGTCGCGCACGGAGCCGACGCCGTGTGCTTCTTCCAGTGGCGCCAGTCGGCGGCCGGCGCCGAGAAGTACCACTCGGCGATGGTCCCGCACGCCGGCGCGGACAGCGACCTGTTCCGGGCCGTGAGCGACCTCGGCGCGACCCTGAAGGCGCTGGCGCCGGTCGCGGGCAGCGAGCGCGAGCCCGCCCGGGTCGGCATCCTCTTCGACTGGGACTCGTGGTGGGCGAGCGAGCAGGACTCCCACCCCACCTCCCTGCTCGACTACCGGCAGGAGGCGCTGGACTGGTACTCGGCACTGCTCGCCCTCGGTGTCCGCGCCGACCTCGTCACCACCCGGGCCGACCTGCACCGCCACCAGGTGCTGATCGCCCCCGTGCTGCACGTGGTCCCCGACGCTCTGGCCAAGTCCCTCACCCGGTACGCCGAGCAGGGCGGCCATCTGATCACCACGTACTTCTCCGGCGTCGTCGACGAGAACGACCACGTGTGGCTGGGCGGCTACCCGGGCGCGCTGCGCGAGCTGCTCGGCATCCGCATCGAGGAGTTCGCCCCGCTGCTCGCCGGTGACACGGTGGAGCTGGACGACGCCACCACCGGCAGCCTGTGGACCGACCGGATCGATGTCACCTCCCCGGAGACCGAGGTCCTGGTCCGCTACCGGACCGGTGAGCAGGCGGGACGGCCCGCGGTCACCCGGCGGGCGACCGGCTCCGGTTCGGCCGCCTACGTCTCCACGCGCCTCGGCGTCGAGGGGCTCACCTCGCTGCTGCCGCGGCTGCTGGGACCGGCCGGGGTGGACAGCGAACTGCCCGCCGATGTGCGGGGGTCGGTCGAGCTGACCGTGCGCAGGCGGGGAGACGAGCGGTTCCTCTTCCTCGTGAACCGGACCGACCGCTCCGTCGAGGTGCCCGGTCTCTCCGGTGACGTCCTGCTCGGCGGCACCGGCGCCGACGGCGCCCTCGCGCTCGGGCCGAGGGCGGTCGCCGTCCTGCGGCAGCCGGCCGTCTGACGCATCCGGTTGCTGCCGCACGCACACACCTCCCCGGAACGGCACGCACCCGCTTCCCGGGGGCCGTCCCTCCCGCCCTGCCGGCGGCACGGCGGGAGGGTCCACCAGAGCGCGACCACACCTTCGATGTTGGGAGCAACACTGATGGCACGCCGCACCTGCAGCAGACGGCTCCTCGCAGCCGCCTGCGTCACCGCCCTCGCCACCGGTGCAGGGCTGATGTCCGCCCCCGCGTCCACCGCACAGCCCGAGGCCGGCGTCTCCTCCGTCACCGTCCGGCCCGACCCCTCCTACCAGCAGGAGGAGTTCGAGGGCTGGGGCACGAGCCTCGTCTGGTTCGCCAACGCCACCGGGGACTATCCGCCCGAGATCCGCGAGAAGCTCGCCCAGCTCCTGTTCGGCGACGACGGTCTCGCGCTGAACATCGCCCGCTACAACATCGGCGGCGGCAACGCCCCCGACGTGAAGGACTATCTGCGCGCCGGCGGGGCCGTCGAGGGCTGGTGGAAGGCGCCCGCGGGGACCACCCGCGAGGACACCGGCTGGTGGGACGCCGACGACCCCGCCGACTGGAACCCGAAGGCGGACGCGACCCAGCGCTGGTGGGTGGACCGCATCAAGAAGGACATCACTCACTGGGAGACCTTCAGCAACTCCCCGCCCTGGTTCATGACCGTCAGCGGCTATGTCTCCGGCGGGTTCGACGCGGGCGCGGACCAGCTGAAGACGGAGTCCGTCGAGGACTTCGCCGCCTACGTCGCGGGCGCCACGAAGCGGCTGGAGAAGGCGCACGGCATCGAGGTCGACACCGTCGACCCCTTCAACGAGCCGAACACCACTTACTGGAGCACTCGCCTCGGTCCGGACGGCGAACCCGTCGGCGGACGCCAGGAAGGCGCCCACATGGGTCCCGAGCTCCAGGAGAAGGTGCTGCACGCCCTCGCCCCGGCGCTGAAGGAGGCGAAGACCGGCGCGAGGATCTCGGCCATGGACGAGACCAACCCGTCGATCTTCGCCCGCAACTGGAACGGCTACTCCCCCGAGGCCCGCGCTCTGGTCGGCCAGATGAACGTCCACACCTACGGCACCGGACAGCGCACCACCGTGCGCGACCTGTCGAAGGCCGCGGACAAACGGCTGTGGATGAGCGAGGTCGAGGGCGACTGGGGCGACGGGCAGAGCTTCACCGACATGCGCCCGGGTCTGGGCCTCGCCCAGCGCATCGTCGACGATCTGCGCGAACTGGAGCCACGGGCCTGGGTGTTCTGGCAGCCGGTCGAGGACTACGACAACATGAAGCCGGGCGGCGAGTCGGAGAAGGGCGGCAACTGGGGCGAGATCCAGCTCCCCTTCAGCTGCACCGCCGAGGACACCCTCGAGACGTGCCCGATCCGCACCAACACGAAGTTCGACACCGCTCGCAACTTCACCCACTTCATCAAGCCCGGTGACCGGCTGATCAAGGTGGACGACACCTCCAGCGCCGCCGCGGTGACGAAGAACGGCAGGGGTGCCTCGCTGGTCCACGTCAACAGCAGCACCGGTGCGCGTGAGGTCACCGTCGACCTGTCCAAGTTCCGCACCGTCAGCCGGAACGCCACCGTCACCCCGGTGGTGACCAGCGCCGGCGGCAAGCTCGAACGGCACGTCCCGATCAAGGTCGGCGACCGTGCGGCCACCTTCACCGTGCCCGCCCGGTCGGTGACGTCCTTCGTGATCGAGGGCGTCTCCGGCGTCGCCGAGGACGCCCCGCTGCTGCGCAAGGGCCGCACCTACACGCTGACCGGCGTGCAGAGCGGCAAGGCCGTCACCGTCGCGGACAACGGCACCGGCCTGGTCATCGGCACCGGCGACGGCTCCGCCTCCCAGCAGTGGCGGCTGAGCGCGGTGCGCCCGGACGACGGGGTGCGTCAGCGCTACGTCTTCACCACGCCGGACGGCGGCAGGCGCCTGGCCGTGCGAAACGATGTGCCGGTCGCCGAACCCGTCACCGGCGGACACGACAAGGCCGCCGAGTGGATCATGTCCAGCACGGGAGACGGCACCTGGACGCTGATCAACGCGGCCACGGGACGGCTCCTGGAGGTCGGCGGCCAGGCCACCCACGAGGGCGCCGCGGTCACCACCTGGGAGCCCAACTCGGGCGCCAACCAGCGCTGGACGGTCACCGACGTGACGGACTGACCACTCCTTCGGTCCGGCCGCACCGCTGTGGCGGTGGGGGCGGGGCCCCCCCCCCCCCCCCCCCCCCCCCCCGCGCCCCCCGCGGGGGGGGGCGCCCCCGCCCCCGGGTC
>NZ_JBFAXA010000003.1:461861-548166 GCF_040689265.1 Streptomyces sp. NPDC052012 | reverse complement strand
CTGGTCTCGCTGAACGACGGTGCGGGCGCGCGTATCCAGGAGGGTGTCTCCGCGCTCGCGGGCTACGGCGGCATCTTCCAGCGCAACACCAGGGCCTCCGGTGTCATCCCGCAGATCAGCGTGATGCTGGGCCCGTGCGCGGGCGGTGCGGCCTACAGCCCGGCGCTGACGGACTTCGTGTTCATGGTCCGGGACACCTCGCAGATGTTCATCACCGGCCCGGACGTGGTGAAGGCGGTCACCGGCGAGGAGATCACCCAGAACGGCCTGGGCGGCGCGGACGTGCACGCCGAGACCTCCGGCGTGTGCCACTTCGCCTACGACGACGAGGAGACCTGCCTCCACGAGGTCCGCTACCTCCTCTCCCTCCTCCCGCGCAACAACCGCGAGGCACCCCCCGCCGTCCCGTCCGCCGACCCCGCCGACCGGCGCTGCGAGCGGCTGTGCGACCTGGTGCCGCTCGACGGCAGCCGCCCCTACGACATGCGCGAGGTCATCGCCGAGATCGTCGACGACGGCGAGCACATGGAGGTCCACGAGCGCTGGGCCACCAGCGTCATCACCACCCTCGCCCGGCTCGGCGGCCACGTCGTCGGCATCGTCGCCAGCCAGCCCAGCTCCCTCGCCGGCGTCCTCGACATCCACTCCTCCGAGAAGGCCGCCCGCTTCGTGCAGCTCTGCGACGCCTTCTCGATCCCCCTGGTCACCCTCGTCGACGTCCCCGGCTTCCTGCCCGGCGTCGACCAGGAGCACGGCGGCATCATCCGCCACGGCGCCAAGCTGCTGTACGCGTACTGCAACGCCACCGTGCCCCGCGTCCAGGTCATCCTGCGCAAGGCGTACGGCGGCGCGTACATCGTCATGGACTCCCGTTCCATCGGCGCCGACCTCTCCCTCGCCTGGCCCGCCAACGAGATCGCCGTCATGGGCGCCGAAGGAGCCGCGAACGTCGTCTTCCGGCGCCGCATCCAGGCCGCCGACGACCCCGACGCCATGCGCCGGCAGCTGGTCAAGGAGTACAAGGCCGAGCTGATGCACCCCTACTACGCGGCCGAACGCGGCCTGGTCGACGACGTCATCGACCCCGCCGACACCCGCTCCGCGCTCATCGCCTCCCTGACGATGCTGCGCACCAAGCACGCCGACCTGCCCACCCGCAAGCACGGCAACCCCCCGATGTGAGGAGCCCCCCATGGCCCGCACCTCCCGCACCCCGTCCGCACCGCCCTTCGAAGGCCCCCTCGGCCCCGCCCTGTTCCGCGTCGTCGGCGGCAGCCCCACCCCCGAGGAGGTCGCCGCCGTCGCCGCGCTCCTCACCGCCCTCGCCACGGCCCCCGCCGAATCCGCCGCCGAGAGCAGCTCCGGCACCCCGGACGCCTGCGAACCGGCGCCCGCCCGCTGGCACCGCCCCGCCGCCCCGCCGCCCGCGTCCTGGCGGGCCCGCACCTGATCAGAGCCGCTGGCAGCTTGCTGCCGCCGTCGTTGCGGCCCTGCCGAACGCCTTGTTACTCAGTCAGAAAGCGGCGAAACCGGCCGTACAGGTACGGCTGCGGCCGGAGTCGGGAGGCAGCGGTGCTTCAGGTGGTGTTCCGGATCCTGGGCCCGCTGGACATCAGCGCCGAGGGACGGCCCATGGCCCTGCAGGGCGCCCGGCAGCGCACCATCATGTCGATGCTGCTGCTGGCCCCGGGACGGGTCGTCTCCGTCGACACGCTCGCCGACGCCGTCTGGCACGGAGAACCCCCCGCCACCGCCCGCAACCAGATCGCCATCTGCGTCTCCGCCCTGCGCAAGACCCTCAAGACCGCGTTCGGCATCGACGGCGTCCTCGTCACCAGCCACCCCGGCTACATGCTCTTCCCCGGCGAACACCGCATCGACGCCGTCGAGTTCGAGGAACGCGCCGCCGAGGGACGCGTCGCCGCCCGCCGCGGCGACCTGGAGGAGGCCCGCGCCCACTTCGAGGAGGCCCTCGCCATGTGGCGCGGGCCCGCCCTGGAGGGCGTCACCGCCGAACGCGTCGAGGCCGAGGCGGCCCGCCTGACAGAACTGCGCCTCGACGTGTACGAACAGCTCACCGCCGTACGCCTGGAACTCGGCCAGCACAGCGAACTCGTCGCCGAACTCGCCCGGTTCGTCCGCGAGAACCCGCTGCGCGAACAGGCCGTCGCCCAGCTGATGCTGGCCCAGTACCGCTGCGGGCGCCGCGCCGAGGCCCTGGAGACCTACCGCGAGGGACAGCGGCTGTTCGCCGAGGAACTCGGCATCGACCCCGGCCCCGCCCTGCGGGAACTGCACGAGGAGATCCTCGCCGACGCCCCGACCCTGGTACCGCCCGCCGAGCAGGTCACCCTCGCGCCGGCCACCATCGTGCCCGCCCACCTGCCGCCCGCACCCGCCTCGTTCACCGGGCGCCGCGACGAACTCGCCACCCTGGACCGGCTCCTGGACCACCTCGACGGCGCCGCCCTCCCCGTCGGCTCCATCACCGGGACCGGCGGCGTCGGCAAGACCGCGCTCGCCGTCCACTGGTCCCACCAGGTGCACGCCCGCTTCCCCGACGGGCAGCTCTTCGCCGACATGCGCGGCTACGACGAGGACGAGGCCCCGCGCAAACCGAGCGCCGTCCTCGACCGCTTCCTGCGCGCCCTCGGCGTACCCGGCCCGCAGATCCCCGCCGACCAGGTCGAACGCACCGCCCTCTTCCGCAGCGTCCTGGACGGCCGGCGCGTGCTGATCGTCCTCGACAACGCCCGCTCCTTCGCGCAGATCCGCCCGCTGCTGCCCGGCACCTCCCGCGCTTGCGTCCTGGTCACCAGCCGCGACAGCATGGGCGGCGCCATGGCCGGCGACTACGCCTACGTCCCCCTCCAGCTCGGCTCGCTCGAACAGGACGAGTCGATCACCCTGCTGTCCCGGGTCGCGGGCGACGACCGATTCGGCGCCGACCCGGTGGGCGCGGCCCGGCTGAGCGAGCTGTGCGACCGGCTGCCGCTGGCGCTGCGGATCGCCGCCGCCCGCCTCGCCGCCAAACCCCACTGGTCGGTACGCACCCTGGTGTCCCGCCTGGAGGACCAGCACCGCAGGCTCGACGAACTCAGCATCGACTCGCGCGGCGTCCGGGCCGGCCTGCGGCTCAGCTACCGCGGCCTGCCCGCCGACACCGCCCGCATGTTCCGGCTCCTCGGCTGGCTCAGCGTCCCCGAGTTCTCCTCGTGGACCGGCGCCGCGCTGCTCGACCTCGACCCCGTCGACGCCGAGGACCTCATCGAACAGCTCGTCGACGCCCAGCTGCTGGAACCCGTCAGCGTCGGCGTCGGCCACGTCCGCTACCGCTTCCAGGACCTGCTGCGGCTGTTCGCCCGCGAACGCGCCGCCGAGGAGGACTCCGACGACGACCGGCGCGCCGCCGTGCGCCGCGCCGGCGGCAGCTGGCTCGCCCTCGCCCGCGAGGCCCACCGCAGGATGTACGGCGGCGACTACGCCGTCATCCACGGCCCCGCCGCGCTGCGGGAACTGCCCGCCCACCTCGTGGACAGCCTGCTGGAGGACCCCATGGGCTGGTTCGAGACCGAGCGGCTCGCCCTCACCGCCCTGGTCGACCAGCTGGCCCGGGAGGACGAGTCCGCACACGCCTGGGACCTGGCCGTCACCGCCGTCACCCTCTTCCAGAACCGCAACTACCTGGAGGACTGGCGGGACTGCGCCGAGGCCGCGCTGACGGCGGCCCGCCGCACCGGCGACCGGCTGGGCGAGGCGGCACTGCTGCAGTCCCTCGGCACCCTGGAGATCATCCAGTGGGACTTCGACTCCGCCCACGCACGCCTGCGGCCGGCCCTGCGCCTGTTCGAGGAGCTGGGCCGGCCCGAGGGCCGTGCGCTCGTGCTGCGCAATCTGGCACTGTGCGCCCGTCACCAGACGGACCTGGACCGTGCGCACGAGCTGTGCCGCGACGCCCTGGAGATCTTCCGCGAGGTCGGCGACCACTACGCGGAGGCCCATGTGCTGGGCCTGCTCGCGCAGATCGAACTGGAACGGGGTGACGCACAGGCGAGCCTGCTGCTGTCGTCGGAGGCGGTGGCAAAGAGCCGGGGCCTCGGCGCGGTGCGCGGCGAGGCGCAGAGCACCGTACGGCTGGCCGAGGCGCTCGTACAGCAGGGGGAGGGGGAACGGGCCGAGGCGGCCTGCCGCCGCGCCCTGGAGCTGGTGCTCGCCAGCGGTGACCGGCGGGGCGAGGCGCATGTGCTGCGCGCGCTGGGGGAGGCACTGTGGTGCCAGGAGAAGCTGAGCGAGGCACAGACCGTGCTGCGTGACGCGGTACGGGCGGCCGAGCAGGTGCCGGACCGGTACGTCCAGGCACGGGCGGCCGTCGTCCTCGGCTGTGTGCTGATGCAGTGCTCGGACCGGGCGGGCGCCGCGGTCAGCCTGCGGATGGCGGACGAGTTGTTCGTCGAGGTCGGGGTGCGGCAGTGGCGGGAGCGGGTGCAGCGGCTGCTGGTGGCGCTCGGGGAAGACGAACCGGCCGACGCACGCCTGCTGTTCGACCTCGCCCGCCCCTGACCGGGCCCGGCACCCGCCGGCCGCTCAGGTCCACGGGTCGTCCTGGGCCGCGGCGGGGGCGGAGGTCCACGGGTCGTCGGCGGCGCTCTTCGGCGCGGAGGTCCACGGATCGTCGGCCGAGCCCTTCGGCGCCGAGGTCCAGGGGTCGTCCACCGACGCCGCGGCCCGTACCGACGTCCACGGGTCGTCCGCCGTGACCCCGGGAGCCCCCTGGCCGGCCAGCGGCGCCAGGTCCTGGGCCGCGCCGAGCGTGCCGACCGCGGTGAGGGCGAGCACGGCGCCGGCCGCGAGACGGCCCACCGGAGCGGTCGCGGCGGTCCTCCTGGCGGTGTGGAAGAAGCGGTGCATCGGGTCCTCCTGGGATCGGGGGGGCGTTCTCGGAGCCGGTTGCCCGGCGGTACGCCAAGAACGCTACGGAGACCCCTTTTTCCGTCGGTTTCGAAGCTCTTTCGTCGCCCCGAAATCGATCCGAGAACGATGAAAAACCGCAGGTCAGTAGCTTTTCGCGGTAGACGGCCCGGAACCGGACGCGGGCCCGCGCAGCTGCGGAGGACCGCATGGAGTTCCACATTCTCGGCCCTGTGTCCGCCGAACGCGACGGGCAGCCCGTACCCCTCGACGGCGCCAAACAGCGCGCCACCCTGGCCGCGTTGCTCCTCGCGCGGGGCCGGCTCGTCACGGACGAGCGGCTCACCACCCTGCTCTGGGGCTGGGACCCGCCCACCACCAGCACCCGCCAGCTCTACACCTACGTGTCCCGGCTCCGCACCCGGCTCGGCCCCGGACACGGCCTGACCCGCCACGGCAGCGGCTACCGCATGGACCCCCAGGACGCCGTCCTCGACTGGCAGACCTTCCACGACCTCGCCGACGCCGGCCGCGCCGACCTGCGCGCCGGACGCTTCGCCGACGCCGAACGGCGCCTCGCCGAAGCTCTCGCCCTCTGGCACGGCCCGGCCCTCGGCGACGTCACCGAGGAACTCGCCCGCGCGGAGGGCCCACGCATGGAGGAGGCCCGGCTCACCGCCCTCGAGGACCACACCGAGGCGGCCCTGGCCCTCGGCCGCCACCACGACCTCGTCCCCGCCCTCACCGGCCACGTCCACCAGCACCCGCTGCGCGAGCGGCTGCGCGGCCAGCTGATGACGGCCCTGTACCGCTGCGGCCGCCAGGCCGACGCCCTCGCCACCTACGAGGACGCCCGCCGCCTCCTCGCCGACGACCTCGGCATCGACCCGAGCCCGGCCCTCCGCACCCTCCACCACCAGATCCTCACCGCCACGATGCCCGCGCCCCCCGCCCAACCCCTGACAACCGTTCAGCTCCGGCCGGCTGCCGGTTTCCCCGAGACAGGTCGCACTTCCGCGCTCGGTGAGGCGACCGCGTCCGGCCGCCCCCCGACGTCCGCCCAGCCCCTCGCCTCCGGTCGGCATCCGACGGCCGCCGGGCTCCCCGAGACGGACTGCACTCCTGCGCTCGGTGAGGCGGTCGCGTCCGGCCGGCCCCTCGCGAGCGCACAGCTCCCGACGGCCGCCGGGTTTCCCGAGACGGGTGGCGCTCCTGCGCTGAGTGACGTGATCGCGTCCGGCCGGCTCCCCACGGCCGTAGGACTCCACGAGAACGGTCATGCCCCCGCGAGCGATCAGGGCTCCACGGCCCTTCGTACAACAACGAGCGGCCCGGCCCCCGCGGCGGATCGGGCCCCTGCGGCCCAGCGGGTGGGCGTTGCCGGGGGACTAGCCCGGGCGGAGGCTGATGGTGGCGTCCGACCGGGTACGCCGGGCCGGGGTGCGGGTGATCTCGAGGCCGCGGCCCTCCTGCCCTGTGCGCCCGCCGACTTCACCGGGCGGGAGGCCGAGATCGACGAGGTGGCCGGCGCGCTCCGGGCCCGGCACGACGTCGTGATCACCGGCGCGCCCGGCAGCGGGACGTCCGCGCTCGCCCTGCGCGTCGCCGAGGCGTGCCGCGAGGACTTCCCCGACGGCCGGCTGTACGCGGACCTGCGTACCGAGGACGGCGGCCGGCGGGACGCCCACGAGACCCTGGGCTGGTTCCTGCGCGCCCTGGGGATCGACGCCGACCGGCTGCCCGAGACCGCCGACGAAAGGGCGCGGCTCTTCCGCGCACAGGTCGCCGAACGGCGCGTACTGATCGTCCTCGACAACGCCGCGGACGACACCCAGGTACGCCCCCTCCTGCCCGGTGGCACCACCAGCCGCACCCTCGTCACCGGCACCCACGCGGCACTCGCCTCGCTGGAGGCGGTCCGGCTGGTCCGGCTCGGCCCCATGACCCCGGCGGAGGCGGCGGAACTCCTCGCCTCCCAGGCAGGCGCGGCACGCCTCGCCGCCGAACCCGAGGCGACCCTGCGCGTCGCCGAGTTCTGCGACCGGCTGCCGCTCGCGCTGCGCATCGCCGGCGCACGCCTCGCCGCCCGGCCGCACTGGCCCGTCGCCCGGCTCGCCGACCGGCTCGCCCCGGAGGAACACCGCCTCGACGAACTCCGCATCGGCGCCCTCGACATCGCCACGGGACTGAGCACCGCGCTCGCCGCGCTCCCGGCACCCGTGGCCGAGGCGCTGGGCGTCCTCGCGGCGGCCGGTCTGCCCCGGCTCACCGCGCGGGACGCCGCCGCCCTGCTCGACCTGACCCCGCGCGACGCGGAGGACGTCCTGGACCAGCTCACCGACGCCCACCTCGCCACGGCGACGGCCCTGCACGACGACGAACTCTGCTACCGGCTACCGCCGTTGGTCCACCTGTACGCCCTGCGGCAGCGCGCGCACGCCCGGCCCGACCGCGAGCTGACCCTGACCTGACCGCCCTTCCCTTGCTCCCCCGCCCGGTGGCGGCCGTCCTCTCGGATCCGGCCGCCACCGGGCTTCACCGCGTCGCGGCTCAGCCGCAGCCGCCCGCATGCCCCTCGTCGAGCCCGTACGTCGCTATGTAGCCGTTCTCCTCGGCCCCTCTCAGCGCCATCTCGTTCAGCGCGTCCACATAGGCGGCCAGCAGATCCGCCCACGGCGTCCCGGCGTCCCGCAGCAGCAGTTCCTGCTCCATCGCCGCGGAATTCTCGATCTGCGTCAGAAATTCCAGAGGATGCTGGACCTGAGACGGGTGGTTCAGTTCGTCGTACATTCTCTCCTCCTGTTGTTTTCGGGTCCCTCTCAGGTCCCGCACCAACAGATTCGAGGAGCTCGCTGTACGCATTCACCGGCCCCTCTGTATGCGCGAACACACCCGCATACAGACCCGATACAGGCCGATACAGAGGCGGTACAGACCGGCTGCACATCGCATGGAGAAAGCCGTCGAGAATTGCCTCATGGAAAGTCTGGAGATCGTGATCGCCGGCGGCACGCTCGCCGCCTGGACCGCCGCCGCACGGCTCGCCGCCACCTTCGGACGCGCGATCGGCGTCACGGTGCTGCAACCCCCGCGGCACGCCCCGGCACCGGCCGCGGACGAGCAGGTCGTGACCCTGGCACCGCAGGTGCAGCGGGACCTCTTCGACCGGCTGGGCATCCAGGAGGAGACCTGGATGCGCGCCTGCTCGGCGTCCTTCACCCTCGCCGTGCGCTACGTCAACTGGCGCACCGAAGGACCCGCGGAAAACACCCCCCGCCCCCTGCCCGGCCATGCGCCGGACCGGTTCGACCGTCCTTTCGCGGCGCTGCCCGAGTGCGAGGAATTCCCGCTCTCCGAATTCTGGCGGCTGCGCCGCCGCACCGGCGAGACCGTAGAGCCGTTCGACCGTGCGTGTTTCCGCGAGCCGCCGCTTCTCGACGCCCGCAGATCACCGCGCTGGATGGACGGAAGGGCGGCCGTTCCCTACGGCTGGCATGCCGACGCGGAACTCCTCACCCGATTCCTGCGCCGGACGGCCGTCCGGCATTTCGGCGTACGCACCGTGCACGGCACCGTCCGGCACGCGGAGCGGGACGCCGACGGCAGGCTCACCGCCCTGCGCACCGCCGACGGCACCCGGCTTTCGGGCGACCTCTTCCTGGACTGCACCGGCCCGGCGAGCCTGCTGCTGAGGGGCCTGCTCCACGAGCCCTTCCCCGAGCAGCCCGGCGGCCCCCTCACTGACCGCACCCTGACCGTCAGCGTGCCCCGCCCCGACGAAGGCGCCGACGACGGCATCGAGCCGTTCGGCACGGCCACCGCCCTGCCCTTCGGCTGGGCCTGGCACCGCCCGCTGCCGGACCGCATCGGCGCCGGACTCGTCCACACGAGCGCCTGGACGGACGAGGAGCAGGCCATGCGCACGCTCTGCGCGCTGTGGGGCCTGCGGCCCGGCGAGGCCGACGTGCGCCTCCACCGCCGGCCGGCCGGGACCGCCCGGCGCGCCTGGGCGCACAACTGCGTGGCGCTCGGCGCAGCCGCCGGCTGGACCGACCCGCTCGCCGACGCGGGCCTGACCGACGTACTACGTCAACTGGACCGCCTGGTACGCGACTTACCTGCCCGCGACCACATGCGCACGTCGGCGGCCCGCTTCAACCGGGCGGCCCGCCAGGACCGCACGGCGGCCGACGACCTGGCCCAGCTCCTCTACGGGTCCGCCCCGCGCGCCGACACCGCGTTCTGGCGTGCCCACGGCGAACTGCCGTTGTCCGACACCCTGTCGGCCTGCTTGGAGGGTCATCGCGCCGGCCTGACCCCCGAACCCGCCGAGATGCCCCTGCGCACCCTGCTGACCGCCCTGGACCCCCAGGGCGCCCCGCCCCCGGCGGCCCTGCTGCACCGCACCACGGCCCGCAGGACCGCCGACGCGCACTTCGCCAGGATCCGCCGCCAGCAGCGCATCCTCCTGGAAACCCTCCCGAGCGCCGCAACCTACCTCCACCGCCTGCACACCCGCCCCCCACTCGCCACCACCCCGGCCCTGACCAGCGCGTGACCGACGGCGACCGCGCAGAGGGCGCTCCAGGAGGGGCATGGCATCTGCGAGAGGGCCCCGGATTGGACTCGGCGGGCCGATGACCTGCGTGAAGGTCCCCGGCACCGTCGGTTCAGTCCGCGATGTCGACGCCGTATCCGCGTGCGAGGGCGTCGAGGCCGTGGTCGTAGCCCTGGCCGACGGCTCGTAGGCGCCACACCGGACCTCTGCGGTAGATCTCCGCGAGCAGCATGGTGCGTTCGGTGGTGGCGGCGTCCAGGGTGGCCCGGGCGAGCGATGCACCGCTGCTGCCGGGGGCGGCACCGATCTGGATCGCACCGACCGTCCCGAAGGTGGCGGTGCCGTGGATGGCCGCGGCGACGACGACCTTGCGCGTCGCGGGTGGCAGGGCGGCCAGGTTGAGGGCGATGCTCTGTTCGGCAGGGCCGCCGGTCAGCAGTCGCACGGTTCCGGCGGGGCTCTCGGGAGCGCCGTAGAAGATGAAGTCCTCGTCGGAGGTGACCTGTTCGTCCTCGTCGAGGAGGAAGGCGACGACGTCGATCTCGTAGCCGGACTGCGGCGCCCAGCCGGCGGTGACATACCACTCCGGCGCGGGTCTGCCGTGCGGCATGGGCAGGTCGATGACACCGCCTCTAGGAATCACGTGCGGCTCCTGTGTCCGCATGGCCGCCGCGGCCGGGGCGGAGGTGGTCGGAGCGGTGAGCCAGTGGAGGTCGTGCACGGGGAGTTCGAGGGCGGTGATGCGGCTCATGCGCCGGTCGCCCTGCCCTCCCTCCAGGAGTACGACGTCGGTGACACTGGCGGACAGGTTGACCGCCGCGGATCCGCCCAGCTCGACGATGCGGGTACGGGTTGCGGCGGCATCGGCATGGACACCACCGAGCACCAGCACGCGGCGCCCCGCCAGGGGCTTGTCCAACGTGCCGACGGAGGGCACCGGTCGACGCGGAGCGGGTACCCCCACATCGTGTGCGGCCGTGGGGAGGGCTGCGGCCTCCGGGTCGGGTACGGCAGAGGTCGTGGTAGGTGCCGACTCCACAGGTCCGGCGACAGGTTCTGTTTCCGGCTCGGCCACCGGGGCGACAGCGACGGCTGTCGCTTCATGCGCTGCCCCCGGTCGTACGTCCGCCAGCAGCCGCAGGAAGGTGTGCTCGTCGATGACGGGCACGCCTTCGGCGAGTGCGCGTCGGGCCTTTGCCGAACTGGACGCCGGTTCATTGGTGACCAGCACGCTGGTGTGTCGGCTGACGGAGGTCATCATGTTCAGCCCGGCGGCGACAGCCCGCCCGACCAACTCCGCGCGGGCATGGGCGGTCTCACCGGTGATCGCGACCTTCATCCCCTGCTGGAGAGGGTCGCCGGGAGTCAGCCGTCCAGGATTGCGGTAGGCGCAGGGAGTCTTCGGCGGCTTCGGCGTGAACTGCGACTCTGCCCGGGGTGGGCAGGTCACCAGCGGCAGGGGCAGATCGAGCCGCGCTGCCTCGCGCAGTGAGGCCCGCAGGATCCCGGCCAGCACACGGGTGTCGTCCAGCGCGTCGTGCGCACGCTGCTGGGGGACGCCGTAGTGGGCGGCGAGAGTGCCGAGCTTCATGTCGTCCGTCGGCGGATCCACTTGGCGATTCAGAGACAGAGTGCACAGCCGCTGCGACACCGGCAGCCACATCCGCGCACGGGCGAACTCGTAGGCGAGGAAGTCGTAGTCGAACTGGGCGTTGTGGGCGACCAGGACCCGGTCCTGAAGCATCGCTCCGATCCGCCCGGCGACCTGGTCGAACGTCGGCGCGCCCTGCAGTCGCTCGACGGTCAGCCCGTGCACCTCCACCGGTCCCGGATCGCACCCCGGGTTGAGCAGTGTCGAGAACTCCCCGGTCTGCTCGCCGTCCGGGCCGATCGTGATCACCGCGACGGACAGCACGCGATCTCGCCGGGCGACGAGGCCCGACGTCTCCACATCGACCAAGGCCCAGTCGTGTGCGTAGTCGCCCATGTCGGGCAGATCGAAGGAGGTGGAGACGAGACTCATGGCGGCAAGGATGATCTGATATCCAGCACTCCTTCAACCTGTACAGCGATTTGTCATTGTTCGGGGACGCTGGAACGAGGCTTGGCGTGTGCATCGCCTGAGGCTCGCCTTCGACGCGGTCTTCGCGTAGCCCGGACGACCGGCAGAAGCCCGGTCCCAGCTCAATCGTCCCAATGAAGTCCCCCAGGTGCCGTCGCACCCCTTCCTGGCCCGCATTCGTGCAGCTCAAGGGGGTGCGGCGGCACCTGTCGTTCAGATGTCCCGGAAGATCTCGATCTGCGCCCCGATCGAGTTCAGCCGCTCCGCCAGGTCCTCGTAACCCCGGTTGATGACATAAACGTTGCGCAGCACCGACGTGCCCTCCGCCGCCATCATCGCCAGCAGGACGACCACCGCCGGGCGCAGCGCCGGCGGGCACATCATCTCCGCCGCGCGCCAGCGGGTCGGGCCCTCGACCAGGACCCGGTGCGGGTCCAGCAACTGCAGGCGTCCGCCGAGGCGGTTGAGGTCGGTGAGATAGATCGCGCGGTTGTCGTAGACCCAGTCGTGGATGAGGGTCTTGCCCTGCGCCACCGCCGCGATCGCCGCGAAGAACGGGACGTTGTCGATGTTCAGGCCGGGGAACGGCATCGGGTGGATCTTGTCGATCGGCGCCTCCAGCTTGGAGGGGCGCACCGTCAGGTCCACCAGGCGCGTACGGCCGTTGTCGGCGAAGTACTCCGGCGTGCGGTCGTGGTCGAGGCCCATCTCCTCCAGGACCGCCAGCTCGATCTCCAGGAACTCGATCGGCACCCGGCGCACCGTCAGCTCCGACTCCGTCACCACCGCCGCGGCCACCAGGCTCATCGCCTCGACCGGGTCCTCGGAGGGGGAGTAGTCCACGTCCACGTCGATGTCCGGCACCCCGTGCACGGTGAGTGTGGTCGTGCCGATGCCGTCGACCTTCACCCCGAGCGCCTCGAGGAAGAAGCACAGGTCCTGGACCATGTAGTTGGAGGAGGCGTTGCGGATGACGGTGATGCCGTCGTGCCGCGCGGCGGCCAGCAGCGCGTTCTCCGTCACCGTGTCACCGCGCTCGGTCAGCACGATCGGGCGGTCGGGGCTGACGGCGCGGTCGACCACCGCGTGGTACTGGCCCTCCGTCGCGGCGATGTCCAGGCCGAACCGGCGCAGCGCGATCATATGCGGCTCGACGGTGCGCGTCCCGAGGTCGCAGCCGCCGGCGTAGGGCAGCTTGAAGCGGTCCATCCGGTGCAGCAGCGGGCCGAGGAACATGATGATGGAGCGGGTGCGGCGGGCGGCGTCCGCGTCGATGGCGTCGAGGTCCAGCTGGGCCGGCGGCACGATCTCCAGGTCGACCCCGTCGTTGATCCAGCGGGCCCGCACGCCGATCGAGCCCAGCACCTCCAGGAGGCGGTACACCTCCTCGATGCGCGCCACCCGGCGCAGCACGGTGCGCCCGCTGTTGAGCAGCGAGGCGCACAGCAGTGCCACACAGGCGTTCTTGCTCGTCTTCACATCGATGGCGCCGGAGAGCCGCCGGCCGCCGACCACGCGCAGATGCATCGGCCCCGCATAGCCCAGGGACACGATCTCGCTGTCCAGGGCCTCGCCGATACGGGCGATCATCTCAAGGCTGATGTTCTGGTTGCCGCGTTCGATGCGGTTGACGGCGCTCTGGCTGGTGGCGAGCGCCTCGGCGAGCTGCGCCTGCGTCCAGCCCCGGTGTTGCCGGGCGTCGCGGATGAGCTTGCCGATGCGTACGAGGTAGTCGTCTGCCATGAGGTTGAGGCTATCTCAGATATGAGATGGCACCTCTCGGGGGGTCCATTCGGGTGACATCATGTCAAAGTCGCCCGATTCATCCCCTGGTGCCACGAGTGCTCCGTGTGCGCCGCCAGCCGAAGGGGCCGGGCAGATCCATCGATGTCGTACGACGTCCGGTGCTGCTGCGGGTGTACCGCGGGCCGTTCCTGCTGCCCGTGGTGATGGACCAGGAGCGCTTGTTGATGTTCAGCCGCACCCCCGGAAGGATCCGAAAGCTCTTGCGGAACGTGAGCGGCATCCCTGCCTCCCCTCCAAAGTCCCCGTGGAAAACCTGACTCGGTCTCAGTGCGGTTACCCCGGATGCGCGGGGTCATGGCGGAGGGGAAGGTGGGGCGGGGGCCGAGCCGGAAGGCGGAGCAGCCGGGGTGGGCTATGAGGCAGGCCACGCCGGGTCCGGGCATGACCATTCGGCGCCCGTGTACTAGAGTTATCTCGACATCGAGATATCTGCCGAGGCGCACCGTGGTCGCCAATCCAGTTAGGCATGCCTAACTTAGCCTGACCTCACCGGAACGGCCAAGCCGGGGTGGCGGCACGATTGACGGTGGTACGCGCACATCAATGAAGGAGACTGTCGTGTCGGCGAACAGCTTCGACGCCCGCAGCACGCTGCAGGTGGGCGACGAGTCGTACGAGATCTTCCGGCTGGACAAGGTCGAGGGCTCCGCGCGCCTTCCCTACAGCCTGAAGGTGCTGCTGGAGAACCTGCTCCGCACCGAGGACGGCGCGAACATCACCGCCGACCACATCCGCGCGCTCGGCTCCTGGGACTCCCAGGCCCAGCCGTCGCAGGAGATCCAGTTCACGCCGGCCCGTGTGATCATGCAGGACTTCACCGGCGTGCCCTGTGTCGTGGACCTCGCCACCATGCGTGAGGCCGTCAAGGAGCTGGGCGGCGACCCGGCCAAGATCAACCCCCTGGCCCCGGCCGAGCTGGTCATCGACCACTCCGTCATCGCCGACAAGTTCGGCACCAACGACGCCTTCAAGGTGAACGTCGACCTGGAGTACGGCCGCAACAAGGAGCGCTACCAGTTCCTGCGCTGGGGCCAGACCGCCTTCGACGAGTTCAAGGTCGTCCCGCCCGGCACCGGCATCGTCCACCAGGTGAACATCGAGCACCTGGCCCGTGTCGTCATGGTCCGCGACGGCAAGGCGTACCCCGACACCCTCGTCGGCACCGACTCGCACACCACCATGGTCAACGGCCTCGGCGTCCTCGGCTGGGGCGTCGGCGGCATCGAGGCCGAGGCCGCGATGCTCGGCCAGCCGGTCTCCATGCTGATCCCGCGCGTCGTCGGCTTCAAGCTCACCGGCGAGCTCCAGCCCGGCACCACCGCCACCGACCTCGTCCTCACGATCACCGAGATGCTGCGCAAGCACGGCGTCGTCGGCAAGTTCGTCGAGTTCTACGGCGAGGGCGTGGCCGCCACCTCCCTCGCGAACCGCGCCACCATCGGCAACATGTCGCCGGAGTTCGGCTCCACCGCCGCGATCTTCCCGATCGACGACGAGACCATCAACTACATGCGGCTCACCGGCCGCAGCGAGCAGCAGCTCGCGCTGGTCGAGGCGTACGCCAAGGAGCAGGGCCTCTGGCTGGACCCGAAGGCCGAGCCGGACTTCTCCGAGAAGCTCGAGCTGGACCTGTCCACGGTCGTCCCGTCCATCGCCGGCCCGAAGCGCCCGCAGGACCGCATCGTCCTCGCGAACGCCGCCGAGCAGTTCAAGCAGGACGTCCGCACGTACGTCAACGACGAGTACGAGGCCAGCAAGGAGTCCTTCCCGAGCTCCGACGCCCCGTCCTCCATCCCGAACGGCGCGCCGTCCAACCCGGTCCGCGTGACCGCCCCCGACGGCACCTCCTACGAGCTGGACCACGGTGCGGTGACGGTCGCGGCCATCACCTCCTGCACCAACACCTCCAACCCGTACGTCATGGTCGCCGCCGCCCTGGTCGCCAAGAAGGCCGTCGAGAAGGGCCTGACCCGCAAGCCGTGGGTCAAGACCACCCTCGCCCCGGGCTCCAAGGTCGTCACCGACTACTTCGACAAGGCGGGCCTGACCCCGTACCTCGACAAGGTCGGCTTCAACCTCGTCGGCTACGGCTGCACCACCTGCATCGGCAACTCCGGCCCGCTGCCGGAGGAGGTCTCCAAGGCGGTCAACGACCACGACCTCGCCGTCACCTCGGTCCTGTCGGGCAACCGCAACTTCGAGGGCCGGATCAACCCCGACGTCAAGATGAACTACCTGGCGTCCCCGCCGCTGGTCGTCGCGTACGCCATCGCCGGTTCGATGAAGGTGGACATCACCAAGGACGCCCTGGGCACCGACCAGGACGGCAACCCGGTCCACCTCAAGGACATCTGGCCCTCCGAGGCCGAGGTCAACGACGTCGTGGCGAACGCCATCGGCGAGGACATGTTCGCCAAGTCCTACTCCGACGTCTTCGCCGGCGACGCCCAGTGGCAGGCGCTGCCGATCCCGACCGGCAACACCTTCGAGTGGGACGCCGAGTCGACCTACGTCCGCAAGCCCCCGTACTTCGAGGGCATGCAGATGGACCCGGCCCCCGTCGAGGACATCTCCGGCGCCCGCGTGCTCGCCAAGCTGGGCGACTCGGTCACCACCGACCACATCTCCCCGGCCGGTGCCATCAAGGCCGACACCCCGGCCGGCAAGTACCTCACGGAGCACGGCGTGGAGCGCCGCGACTTCAACAGCTACGGCTCGCGCCGCGGCAACCACGAGGTCATGATCCGCGGTACGTTCGCCAACATCCGCCTGCGCAACCAGATCGCGCAGGGCACCGAGGGCGGCTACACGCGTGACTTCACGCAGGAGGGCGGCCCGGTCTCCTTCATCTACGACGCCTCGCAGAACTACCAGGCCGCCGGCATCCCGCTGGTCGTCCTGGCCGGCAAGGAGTACGGCTCCGGCTCGTCCCGCGACTGGGCCGCCAAGGGCACCGCGCTGCTCGGCGTCAAGGCCGTCATCGCCGAGTCGTACGAGCGCATCCACCGCTCGAACCTCATCGGCATGGGCGTCCTGCCGCTGCAGTTCCCCGAGGGCCAGAACGCCGAGTCCCTCGGTCTGACCGGCGAGGAGACCTTCTCGATCTCCGGCGTCACCGAGCTGAACAACGGCACCACCCCGCGCACGGTGAAGGTCACCACCGACACCGGCGTCGAGTTCGACGCGGTCGTCCGCATCGACACCCCCGGCGAGGCGGACTACTACCGCAACGGCGGCATCATGCAGTACGTGCTGCGCAGCCTGATCCGCAAGTAATCCGCAAGTAAGCGGCAGCGCACGGCAGTTGAGGGCCGCATCTCCGTCCGCGGAGATGCGGCCCACGCCGTGTTCCCCGTTGTACGCTGGATCAACACCAGGTGACGGGGGTGGCGGTGAGCCGCGGTACGGAACACATGCAGCTCGTCCTGACCGGGCGTCAGGACAGTGACCAGGAAGAACTCGACGAGCTGACGCGCGGCCTGCGCGACCGGCTGCTCGAACTGGACGTCGACGACGTCGAACTGCGCCGTGGCGGGGAGATCCCCGAGGGGGCCAAGCCCGTCGACGCGATCGCCGTCGGCGCACTCGCGGTGACCATGGCGCCCATCGCGCTGCGCTCGGTGCTCAGCCTGGTGCAGACCTGGATCGAGAACCGCCCGGTGCGCACGGTCAGCATCGCCCTCGGCGAGGACAGCCTGGAGCTGGAGGCCGTCTCCTCCGCCGACCAGCAGCGGCTCATCGAGGCTTTCCTGGCCGCCCACGAGGCCGGTAGCGCCCGCGGTGCCGAGGACGACCCCGCCGGCTCCCCGTCCGGCACCGGGCAGGGCGACTAAAGGGCGGCCACCGTGTCCGCAGGCCGCTTCGCCCTGCTCATCGCGACGGGCCACTACGAGAACCAGGCGCTCAGGCAGCTCCGTTCACCCGCCCGGGACGCCGAGGGACTCGCCGACGTGCTGCGCGACCCCGCCATCGGCGGCTTCGAGGTCAGCACGGTCGTGGACCGCCGGCACCATGAGGTGGCCCGCGCCATCGAGCACTTCTTCCTGGACCGCGGCCGGGACGACCTGCTCCTGCTGCACGTCTCCAGCCACGGTGTGAAGAACGACGACGGCGACCTGTACTTCGCCGCCACCGACACCGACCGACGGCTGCTCGCCTCCACCGCCGTCTCCGCCGAGTTCCTGCGCACCCAGATGGACCGCTGCCGGGCCCGCTCCGTCGTCCTGCTCCTGGACTGCTGCTACAGCGGCGCCTTCCTGCGCGGCACCAAGGGCGACACCGACGTCCACGTCAAGGACGAGCTGGCCGGACACGGCCGGGTGGTGCTCACCGCCACCAACCGCACCGAGTACGCCTGGGAGGGCGAGCGGCTCGACGCCCTCGACCCCGAGCCGTCCCGGTTCACCGGCGCCGTCATCAAGGGCCTGCGCTCGGGCGAGGCCGACCGCAACGGCGACGGACTGATCAGCGCGCTGGACCTCTACGAGTACGTCTACGACGAACTGCGGGCGGCCCAGGTGCGCCAACGGCCGCAGATGTGGGCGCAGGTGGAGCGCCAGGTCGTCGTCGCACGGTCCGTGACAGCCGCCCGGCGGCCCGTCATCCCGCCGCAGACCGACGGGGAACCGCCGCGTGGAGCGCCGGATGCACCGCCACCCCCGGCCCCACGCCCCCGTAGCCTGCTCGACCGCATGACGGAGCTCACCGAGGAACTGAGCGGTCTGGCGTGCATGGCGGACAACCAGGGCCGGGCGCAGTTCGCCCTCGTGCTGGCCGAGCACCTGGGCCGCGCGGTCGATCTGCGGGGCGTCCGGCTGCGGGAGGACGTGGCGGTGATGGTGCGGGCCGCGCTGAGCACGGACGGAGGAGAACGCGCGCTGCTCGGCGTGATCCGGGTCTTCGAGGGCCCGGCGGTCGCCGACCGGGTACGGCACCTGCTGGACCGGGACGGCGTCGTACCGCCCGGTGAGCGCACGGCGACGGATCGACCCCCTCAAGGTCCGCGGCCACGGTTCGACGAGGTGCGCGCGGCCTCCCCCGGCCCGGCGGAGAACGGCGACTACCGGGGAGCGACCCAGTTGCTGCTGCGCCTCACCGACGCGGTGTGCCGCCTGCCGTCCCTGGAGGACCCCCAGGGCCGCGTGCTCTTCGCGTCCATCCTCGGGGAGCAACTGGGCCGCCCCGTCGACCTCAGAGGCGTGCGGCTGCGCGAGGACGCCGTGGCCCTCGTGCGGGCAGCGCTCAACGTCCCGGACGGGGAGCAGGTGCTGGTGGACGTGATCCGCGTCATCGACGGCGAGGACATGGCCGCCGATGTCGAGCGGTCGATCCAGCCCGTCCCCTGACCGGCGCACGCGGCCTGCTTCCGCGCACCCCGTTTACAACCGCGCCCGCCGGCGCTACTTTGCCCTCACGGCGAGATGGGAGCGCTCCCATACTCCGGTGGACCGGAACCCGCCGTCGGAGCACTCCCATCTCGCTCTCCAGGCGAGCCCTGCGCACGCCGTGACACCGAGGCGGGTCCGGGCCCGGCCCGGACCCGCCTCGGGGCGTGCGTCAGCTCAGCAGTTCCACCTCCGTCAGCGCCGACTCACCGCTCAGCACCAGTCGGTAGTGGCGGTACGTCCCCGCCTTGTCGATCGAGAAGGCCCGCGTCTGCCGCTCCCAGCGGAAGGGCTCCTCGGCCCGCTCGTCCAGGTCCTTCCACGCCGTCCCGTCGTCCGAGCCCTGCAGCACCCAGCCCGTGGGCGCCTCGGCCGGATCCGAGGAGGTCAGCGTGTACTGCACCGCCTTCGTCTCCCCGGTGACCGGCAGGTCGACCGTCGTCACGGTGGCGCCGGTCCCCGAGGTGTCGTCGAACAGGGGACCCTCGCCCTTCAGCGCGTCCTTGCGCGGGCTCGGCACCTTGTCGTCCTGCGTGATCGACACCGGCGCCGCGTCCTTGCCCGTGCCCCACGCCGACGGACGCGGGCCCATGTCGAACTCCAGGACACCGCCCTTCGCGATCAGCGCGTGGGGGAGCGAAGTGGAGTTCCAGCGCTTGCCGTTGACCTTCAGGCCCTGCACGTACACGTTCCGCGCGCTGTTCTTCGGCGCCTTCACCACCAGCTCGCGGCCGTTCTCCAGGTGCACGGTCGCCTTCGTGAACAGCGGGGAGCCGATGGCGTACTCGCCGCTGCCCATCACCAGCGGGTAGAAGCCGAGCGCGGAGAACAGGTACCAGGCCGACTGCTCGCCGTTGTCCTCGTCGCCGTGGTAGCCCTGCCCGATCTCGCTGCCGGTGTACAGCCGCGACAGCACCTCGCGCACGTTCTTCTGCGTCTTCCAGGGCTGCCCGGCCGCGTCGTACATGTACAGGGCGTGGTGGGCGACCTGGTTGGAGTGCCCGTACATGCCCATGCGCACGTCCCGCGCCTCGGTCATCTCGTGGATGACACCGCCGTAGGAGCCGACGAAGTCCGGGGAGGCCGTCTCGGGCGTGGAGAGGTACTCGTCGAGCTTGTCGCCCAGGCCCTTGCGCCCGCCGTACAGATTGGCCAGGCCCCGGCTGTCCTGCGGGGCGGTGAAGGCGTAGCCCCAGCCGTTGGTCTCGGTGTAGTCGTAGCCCCACACACGCGGGTCGTACTTCTCGGACTCGACCCGCCAGTCGCCCTTCGCGTCCTTGCCCTGGAAGAAGCCGGCCTTCGCGTCGAAGAGGTTGACGTAGTCCTGGGCGCGGTCGAGGAAGTACGCGGACTCCTCCTGGTAGCGCTTCTTCCCGGTCTTCTCGTAGAGCGCCTCGCCCATCTTCGCGATGCCGTAGTCGTTGAGGTAGCCCTCCAGCGCCCAGGACAGGCCCTCGTGCGTCTCGGTGGAGGTGTAGCCGAGGAACGGCGAGGTCGCCATGCCCTTGCGGCCCACACCGGAGGACGGCGGGACCACGGTGGCGTTCTTCACGGCCGCGTCGTACGCCGCCTCCGCGTCGAAGTCGACGCCCTTGACGTACGCGTCCGCGAACGCCACGTCCGAGGAGGTGCCGGTCATCAGGTCCGCGTAGCCGGGGGAGGACCAGCGGGAGGTCCAGCCGCCGTCCTTGTAGTGCTGCACGAAGCCGTCGACGAGCTCACCGGCCTTGGACGGGGTCAGGAAGGAGTACGCCGGCCAGGTGGTCCGGTAGGTGTCCCAGAAGCCGTTGTTGACGTACACCTTGCCGTCCACGATCTTCGCCCCGGTGTGCGTCGGCGTGTCCGGCTGCTGCATCTTCGAGAACGGCGAGGCGTACTTGTACGTCCCGTCCACCTTCTCGAAGCCCGAGTTCGGGTACAGGTACAGCCGGTACAGGCTGGAGTACAGCGTGGTCAGCTGGTCCGGGGTGGCGCCCTCGACCTCCACCTTGCCCAGCAGGCTGTCCCACTGGCGCTGGGCGCTGTTCCTCACCGACTCGAAGGACCGGCTCGCGGGCAGCTCCTGGCGCAGATTGTCCTTCGCCTGGTCGACGCTGATCAGGGAGGTGGCCAGCCGCAGTGTCACCGTGCGGTCCTCGCCCGCGTCGAAGCGCAGATAGCCCTTGACGCCGCCGGACGAGCCGTCGGTGACCTTCTTGTCGAACTCGCCGTACACGAACAGCCGGGTCGCGCCCGTCGACAGCCCCGACTTGACGTCCGAGTAGCCGGTGACGATGCCGTTCTCCTGGTCGAGCGTCAGACCCGCCTGGTCGGTGACGTTGTCGAACAGCACGCTCGCGTCGTCGCCGGGGTAGGTGAAGCGCAGCGCCGCCGCGTGGTCGGTCGGTGCCATCTCGGCCTTCAGGCCGTTCTCGAAGCGCACCCCGTAGTAGTACGGCCGGGCGGTCTCGTTCTCGTGCCGGAAGGCCAGCTCGCGGGCCTCGCGGCCGGTGTCCGGGGCGCCGGACGCGGCCGACGGCATCACCTGGAAGGTCTGCCGGTCACCCATCCAGGGGCTCGGCTCGTGGCTCGCGCTGAACGCCTGGATCGTCGGCAGGTTGTCGGCGTTGTTGCCGCGGGCGTAGTCGTACAGCCAGCTCAGCGAGCCGGCATTGGTCACCGGCGTCCAGAAGTTGAAGCCGTGCGGCACGGCGGTCGCCGGGAAGTTGTTGCCGCGGGAGAAACCCCCGCTGGAGTTGGTGCCGCGGGTGGTGACGGCGTAGTCGGACAGGTGGGCCTTCGGCCGCTCGGGCGCCACCGGCTTCAGCGTCACGTCGTCCAGCCAGCCCCGGAACTTCGCCGGGCCCTTGGGGGAGTCGTACGCCACCAGGATCCGGTCGACCGTCTTGCCGCGGGCCACCGAACCGATCCGGGAGACCACGTTGTTCCACTGGTTGACGTAGAGGACCTTCGCCGCGCCCTGTCCCCGCGGGGTGAGCGGGAAGCCGTGCTGGTCGGTGGCGCGCAGGCCGCTCAGGTAGGTGCCGTCGGTGAAGGCCAGGTCCACGGAGACGTTGGTGGCGTCGTAGTCGAGGTCGCCGTCGGCCATCGACGGGAAGATCCGGTACGACAGCCGGGTGTCCCGCTCGACCTTCACGTCGACGTCGAAGACCTTGTTGTACGAGTAGGCCCGGCCGTCGGCGGTGTGCCGGCCGGCGTAACGCAGGGCACGCTTTCCGGTGAATCCGGCGCCCGCCTTCGCCGTGGGCGATCCACTCGGGCCGCGGTCGACCAGCGACAGCATGTCCGGGGGCACGGGCCCGTCCGCGCCGCCGGTGGAGAACTGGACGTCGGCCAGCTGGAGGATGCCGCCGCTGCCGTTCCTGGTGACCTCCAGCCGGAAGTGCCGGTACTCGGCGACGGCGGAGGCGTCGAGGTCGTAGAGCTTCGTCTGGAACCGCTCGGCGAAGCTCTCGCCCGTCCGGGTGTCGAGGGTGGTCCACTCCTCGCCGTCCGCCGAGCCCTTCAGCGTCCAGTCCTGGGGGTCGCGTTCGGCGTGGTCGTTGGCCGAGGTGAGCGCGTAACGCGCGATCTTCACCGGTTCGTCCAGGTCGAACTCGGCCCAGCCGGTGGGCTCGAACGTCAGCCATTTGGTGCTCGGCTCACCGTCGACGAGGTTCTCCTTCACCTCCCCGCCGCCGGGGTTCTCGCCGCTCGCCCGCACATCCGTGACCCGGTCGGTCACATTGCCCGGGATGCCGCTGCTGTAGCCGCCGTCGACACCCGAGGCGCGCTTGCCGCCGCCCGGCGTGGTGTCGACGGTGTTCACCCAGTCCGGAGCGGGGTCCCCCGACTCGAACGACGAGGCGAACGCGCGGTCGGTCTTCGCGGGGGCCTCGGGCAGGGCCACGGCGACGCCCTGGGAGCCCGCGGCCAAAGCGAAGGCGGTCGCCGCGACGACCGCCGTACTCCATCTGTGCCGGACCTCGTGCCCAACTCTGTGCACCATGCGCGAGCACCCTCCCTGCGCCTGGACAACGTTGTCAACATCACTGCGCAAGGAACAGTAGGGGGTCAAGTGGCCCATGGTGTCAAGGTGTTGAATGCGGCATTCGGGTCCAGGGTCCTGGATATTTCCGCCGAGAAGCGTGCCGGGCGCACATATTTCCGGGAGGTCTCAACTCGGAAAAGACCGGCGGTGAACCTTGCATTCGATCTTGCTCCGTTGGCGGGAAGTGGACTATACCTGTCGGCACTCCGGGGCATCTTCACAGCACCCGACCATCATCGACGTATCACCGAGAACGTCCAGCATCACCGCACTTCCTGCACGACCCAGCTTGACCCGAACGCGGTGCCGGGGAGGATCCGGTTCACCGCCTGAGTCCTGGAGAAGGCGAGGACTTGAGCATGGGATCCACCACCGGCGTAGGCCATCGCGAGCTGATCAGGCGGAGCGCGACCGCCGCTCCGGCCTCGGCGACTGTTGTGCCGGCATCGCTCAGCTGATCATCGGCGCCGCATCGCGGCCCCGAGACGACGGCGACAACGCCCCACGTGCGGCCGGCGCAGGACCGGTCCGGCCACGGGGGCGCACACGCAGCACACCCGTACAGATCCAACGATCAGTGAGGATGCAGAGATGACCATTCGTGCCGGCTCCCTTGACAGGCGGACGCTCCTGCGCGGGGCCATCGCCACCGCGGCGATGGGCTCGTTCGCGGTCGCGTGCAGCTCTCCCTCCAGCAAGGACAACGACGGCGGCGGCGGCCCGAAGGGCGAGAAGAGCGCCAAGAACCCGTTCGGTGTCGCCGCGAACTCCACGGTCGAAGCGGCCATCTTCGACGGCGGCTACGGCACCGACTACGTCGACTACACCAACCAGGTGCTCGGCAGCCAGGTCAAGGGCCTCAAGGTCCAGGTCAAGCCGGTCGTCGACATCGCCCCCGAGCTCCAGCCCCGCTTCGTCGGCGGCAACCCGCCGGACCTCATCGACAACTCCGGTGAGGACCAGATCGGCTTCCTCGGCATCCTCGACCAACTGGAGGAGCTCGACGACCTCTTCGAGGCCAACACCTACGAAGGCAAGAAGATCGCCGACATCGTTTACCCCGGCGTCAAGGCCCCCGGCACGTTCAAGGACAAGTTCGTCGCGCTCAACTACGTGATGACCGTGTACGGCGTCTGGTACTCGAAGACGCTCTTCGAGGAGAACGGCTGGACCCCGCCGAAGACCTGGGACGAGGCGCTCGACCTCGGCCAGCAGGCGAAGAAGAAGGGCAAGTACCTCTTCGTCCACGGCAAGGAGGCGGCGACCTACTACCGCACGCTCCTGATCGACTCGGCGATCAAGGAGGGCGGCGACGAGGTCCGGCTCGGCCTGGAGAACCTGGAGAAGGGCTGCTGGTCGCACCCGGCCATCCAGGGCGTCATCAAGGTCATGGAGACCATGGTCAAGCAGAAGATGTTCGTCCCGGGTGGCTCCGGCACCCAGTTCCAGAAGGCGCAGGCGATCTGGAGCAATGACCAGAAGGCGCTGCTCTACCCGTCCGGTGGCTGGATCGAGAACGAGATGAAGAAGGCCACCAAGGCGGACTTCCAGATGACCGGATTCCCGTCGATGACGCTCACCGACAAGCCGCAGCTGCCCTACGAGTCGCTCCGCGCGGCCGCCGGCGAGCCGTTCATCGTGCCCAAGCAGGGCAAGAACCCGGCCGGCGGCAAGGAAGTGCTGCGGGCGATGCTGTCGGAGAAGGCGGCCGCCAACTTCTCCAAGACGAAGCTGGCCCCGACGATCGTCAAGGGCACCGTGCCCGCCGACGGGTACGGATCGACGGCCCTCGTCTCGCAGACGAAGATGCTGGAGGCCGCGGGCACCAACATCTTCAACTACATGTTCGTCGAGACCTACGGGATGAACACCGACCAGCTGGTGCCGTGGAACTCGTTCCTCGCCGGTGACCTCGACGGCAAGGGGCTGACCGCGGCTCTGCAGAAGATCTCCGACAAGGTCCGGGAAGACGACTCCGTCGACAAGGTCAAGGTCAGCTAGCACCGCGATGAAAGACACGATCCCCACAGCCGAAACCGCGAGCCGCCGGCCCGAGCCGGCCGCTCGCGGCGGGCGGCCACGGCGCCGCAAGCTCACGTTCGACCGGGTGACGTTCTTCCTCGCGTTCCTCGGTGTCCCGCTGGCCATCTTCGTGATCTTCGTCCTGATCCCGTTCTGCCAGGCGATCTTCTGGGGGATGACCGACTGGCGTGGCTTCAGCCCGGACTACAACTTCGTCGGCTTCGACAACTTCACGAAGATGTTCCAGGACGACGTCTTCCTGAAGGCGTTGCGCAACGTCGCACTCCTCGCGGTCTTCGTGCCGCTGGTGACGCTGACGCTCGCCCTCGGGGTCGCCGTGGCCATCACCCTGGGCGGGCCCAGCAAGGGCCCCGTCCGAGGGATCCGGGGAGCGTCGTTCTACCGGATCATCTCGTTCTTCCCCTACGTCGTGCCGGCGATCATCGTCGGTCTGATCTGGGCGCAGATGTACGACCCGAACGCAGGCCTGCTCAACGGCGTCCTCACCGGCCTCGGCCTCGACCAGTTCGACACGTTCGCGTGGCTGGGCGAGAAGGCGACCGCGATGCCGGCCGTGATGTTCGTCATTATCTGGGGGCTCGTCGGGTTCTACGCGGTGCTCTTCATCGCCGCGATCAAGGGCGTTCCCGCCGAGCTGTACGAGGCGGCGAGGATCGACGGGGCCGGCCGGTTCCGCACCACGGTCTCGATCACCCTGCCGGCGATCCGGGACAGCGTGCAGACGGCGTACATCTACCTGGGCATCGCCGCCCTCGACGCGTTCGTCTACGTCCAGGCGATGGTGCCGAACGGCGGCCCGGACAACTCGACCCTGACGATCAGCCAGCGTCTGTTCAACGTCGCTTTCGCAAAGCAGCAGTTCGGCTACGCCACCGCGATGGGCGTCGTCCTCGCCGTCGTCACACTGGTGTTCGCGGCGCTGGTGTTCCTCGTCAACCGCCTCACGGGCGGCGGCGAGGGCGAGAGCAAGAGCAAAGCACCTGGGTCCAGGGCTCGGCGTGCCGCAGTCAAGGGAGGTGCCCGGTGAGCGCCCTGCTAGCCGCCGACCGGAAGCCGGCCAGTGACCGGAAACCGGCGAACGACCGGAAGCTGACGCGCGTCGCCGCGAGCAGCGACCGCAGATTCGCGGCGATCTCGCACGCCCTGCTGATCGTGTGGTCCGTGATCGTGATCGTGCCCATGCTGTGGGTGCTGATGTCGTCGTTCAAATCGACCGGCGAGATCCTTTCGTCGCCGTTCTCGCTGCCGGATCACTGGCGGATCGAGAACTACGCGAACGCGTGGACCGACGCGAACATCGGGAAATACTTCCTGAATTCCGTGATCGTCGTGGTCTCGGCACTGTTCCTGGTGATGCTGCTCGGCGCGATGTGCGCCTACATTCTCGCCCGGTTCGAGTTCCCCGGCCGCCGGCTGATCTACTACGTGATGCTCGCCGGCCTGACTTTCCCGGTCTTCCTGGCGATCGTTCCGCTCTTCTTCCAGTTGCAGAACTTCGGGCTGCTGAACACGCGTCCCGGACTGATCCTCACCTATGTCGCGTTCGCGCTGCCGTTCACGATGTTCTTCCTCTATTCGTTCTTCCGGTCGCTTCCGCACGACGTGTACGAGGCCGCGCTGATCGACGGTGCCGGGGACTGGCGGGCGTTCTTCCAGGTGATGCTGCCGATGGCCCGTCCGGGCATGGCGGCGGTGGCGATCTTCAACTTCCTGGGCCTGTGGAACCAGTTTCTGCTGCCGGTGGCGCTCAACACCGACCAGGACAAATGGGTCCTCACCCAGGGCATGGCCGCCTATGCGTCCTCGCAGGTCTACGACATCGACTACGGCGCGCTGTTCGCGGCGATCGTGGTCACCGTGGTGCCCGTACTGATCGTGTACTGCGTCTTCCAGCGGCGGATCGCCGGTTCGGTGTCGCAGGGCACCTTCCGCTGACGCCCACCGCGCTCCACCCGTCGTACGCAGGGGTCCGGCCCCGGAGAGACAGCTCTCCGGGGCCGGACCCCTGTGGCGTACCGCCGGTGGTCGGCCGGACACGGCCTGGAACCGATTTCTGTCAAGGGCTTGACGCCACTGGGCGCTTCGACGGAGCTTGGAGTTCATAACTTGTACAAGGCCCGCGTCACCCAGGGTGACGGGGACAGGGATGAGGGTGAGAGTCAATGGAGACTCCGGGGTCGCAGTCCTCGCTGCACCGGGCCAATCTGGAGCGGGTCGTGCGCGCCGTGCGGCTCGCCGGTTCGCTCACGCAGGCGGAGATCGCGAGGACGACGGGCCTGTCCGCGGCGACGGTCTCCAACATCGTCAGGGAACTGAAGGACGGCGGAACGGTCGAGGTCACGCCCACCTCGGCGGGCGGACGCCGGGCCCGGGCGGTGTCGCTGAGCGGGGACGCCGGCATCGTGATCGGCGTGGACTTCGGGCACACCCATCTGCGTGTCGCGATCGGGAACCTCGCCCACCAGGTGCTGGCCGAGGAGTCCGAGCCGCTGGACGTGGACGCCTCCGCCACGCAGGGCTTCGACCGGGCGGAACAGCTGGTCAACCGGCTGCTGGAGGCGACCGGCGTGGACCGCGCCAAGATCGCCGGAGTCGGACTCGGTGTCCCCGGGCCGATCGACGTCGAGTCCGGGAGCCTCGGCTCGACCGCGATCCTGCCCGGCTGGACCGGTGCCAGGCCCGCCGAGGAGCTGCGGGGGCGGCTCGGCGTGCCGGTGCACGTGGACAACGACGCCAACCTCGGCGCCCTCGGCGAGATGGTCTGGGGCAGCGGCCGGGGCGTGCGCGACCTGGCGTACATCAAGGTCGCGAGCGGTGTCGGCGCCGGTCTGGTGATCGACGGGAAGATCTACCGGGGACCCGGCGGCACCGCCGGTGAAATCGGACATATTACACTCGATGAGTCCGGCCCGGTCTGCCGCTGCGGCAACCGTGGCTGCCTGGAGACCTTCGCGGCGGCCCGCTATGTGCTGCCGCTGCTCCAGTCCAGTCACGGCACGGATCTGACCATGGAAGGCGTCGTGCGGCTGGCACGGGACGGAGACCCGGGCTGTCGTCGGGTGATCGCCGACGTCGGCCGTCATGTCGGCAGTGGAGTCGCCAATCTCTGCAACCTGCTGAACCCGAGCCGGGTCGTCCTCGGCGGTGATCTCGCCGAGGCCGGTGAGCTGGTGCTCGGGCCGATCAGGGAGTCCGTCGGCCGCTACGCGATCCCCAGTGCGGCGCGCCAACTGTCCGTTCTCCCCGGGGCACTTGGGGGCCGTGCGGAGGTCCTCGGAGCGCTCGCCCTCGCACTGAGCGAGATGGGCGATTCGACCCTTTTGGATGGCGCCGCGGCCGGGTCGCCCATGGCGGCTGCACCTGCCTTCACTTAGAGAACGGATGGCACCGTTGCCATCTCGTTAAGGATTTACTTCTTGACGTCGCACGTGTGGCCGAGTTGACTTCCAGCCACCTCGGCCGCAACGACGCGGCCTCGTCAGGGAGGTTTGTAAAGTGAACGCACGTATGCGTCGTGCCGCCGTTGCCATCGCCGCGGGCGCGATGGCCGTCTCGCTGGCCGCCTGTGGCAGCGCCAAGGAGTCGGGCGACAAGAAGGACAACGGCGGCGCCGCCGCCAAGGGCGATGACATCAAGGTCGGTCTGCTCCTTCCGGAGAACCAGACCGCGCGCTACGAGAAGTTCGACAAGCCCTTGATCGAGAAGAAGGTCAAGGAGCTCACGAACAACAAGGCCGAGGTCGTCTACGCCAACGCCAAGCAGGACGCCAGCCTGCAGAACCAGCAGGTCGACACGATGGTGACCAACAAGGTCGACGTGCTGATCGTGGACGCGGTGGACTCCAAGGCCATCGCCGGCTCGGTGAAGAAGGCCAAGGACGCCGGCATCCCGGTCGTCGCCTACGACCGCCTGGCCGAGGGCCCGATCGACGCCTACACGTCGTTCGACAACGTCACCGTCGGCAAGACCCAGGGCGAGGCCCTCCTCAAGGCGCTCGGCGACAAGGCCAAGGACGGCCAGATCGTCATGATGAACGGGTCCTCCACCGACCCCAACGCCGCCCAGTTCAAGGAAGGCGCCCACTCCGTCCTCGACGGCAAGGTGAAGATCGGCCGCGAGTACGACACCAAGGAGTGGAAGCCGGAGAACGCCAACTCCAACATGGAGGGCGCCATCTCCGCCCTCGGCAAGGACAAGATCGTCGGCGTCTACTCCGCCAACGACGGCATGGCGGGCGGCATCATCACCGCCCTGAAGGCCGCCGGCATCGACGACATCCCGGTCACCGGCCAGGACGCCGAGCTCGCGGGCGTGCAGCGCATCGTCACCGGTGAGCAGTACATGAGCGTCTACAAGCCGTACGCCCCGGAGGCCAACGCCGCCGCGGAGATGGCCGTCGCGCTCGCCCAGGGCAAGTCGCTCGACTCGATCGCCAAGGACAAGGTCGACAGCCCCACCAACAAGGGCATCCCGTCGGTCCTGGTCCCGGTCGTCTCGCTGACCCAGGACAACATCCAGGACACCGTGATCAAGGACGGCGTCTACACCGTCCAGGAGATCTGCGCGGGCAAGTACAAGGCCGCCTGCGACAAGATCGGTCTGAAGTAAGCCCCACCGAGGCACACAGCCGCGGTCCGGACCGTACGGGAGTCCTCCCCGGACTCCCGTACGGGACCGGCTGCCACGAGTCTCCGCCGGCGCCCCGCACACACCAGCCCCGCTAGCTACGCGGGGCGCCGGACGGAACACCCCCCAGAAAACTTCTGCACAACCTCCCGCCGGGTCAGGCGGCGAAGGAGATGGTTCACGTGTCCGCTACGCCCGTGCTGGCGTTGCGCGGGGTCTCCAAGCGGTTCGGTGCCGTTCAGGCGCTCACCGACGTAGAGCTTGAGGTCCACGCCGGTGAGGTGGTCGCCCTGGTCGGCGACAACGGTGCCGGAAAGTCCACGCTGGTCAAGACGATCGCCGGCGTGCATCCCATCGATGAGGGCGTCATCGAGTGGGAGGGCAGGTCCGTCCAGATCGGCAAGCCGCACGACGCCCAGAACCTGGGCATCGCGACGGTGTACCAGGACCTCGCGCTGTGCGACAACATCGATGTCGTCGGCAACCTCTTCCTCGGCCGGGAGATCCGCAGGCGCGGCGTCCTGGACGAGGTGGAGATGGAGCGCCGCTCCCGTGAGCTCCTCGACACCCTCTCGATCCGCATCCCCAGCGTCCGTATCCCGATCGCCTCGCTCTCCGGCGGTCAGCGCCAGGTCGTGGCCATCGCCCGGTCCATGCTCGGCGAGCCCAAGCTGGTGATCCTCGACGAGCCCACCGCCGCCCTCGGCGTCGAGCAGACCGCGCAGGTCCTCGACCTGGTCGAGCGGCTGCGCGAGCGCGGTCACGCGGTCATCCTCATCAGCCACAACATGGCCGACGTCAAGGCCGTGGCGGACAAGGTCGCCGTGCTGCGCCTCGGACGCAACAACGGCGTCTTCGAGGTCAAGTCGACCTCGCAGGAAGAGATCATCTCCGCCATCACGGGCGCCACGGACAACGCCGTGACCCGTCGTGCGGCGCGCACCAATGGGGAGATCAAGAAATGAGCACCGAGAAGACCACCACCCCCGCCGAGGGCCAGACCGTGGAGAACCCCGAGGCGGCCTCCGCAGCGGTCACGGTCGTCGACCCGCGGCTGCTCGTGCGCGAGCAGGGACTCAAGGGCTACGTCACCGAGTTCAAGCGGAAGATGAAGGCCGGTGACCTCGGCTCCCTCCCCGTCGTGGTCGGCCTGCTGATCATCTGGGCGATCTTCACCAGCCTGAACTCCAACTTCCTCACCGCCGGCAACTTCTCCGACATGTCGATCGCCATGGTCGGCACGGGCATGATCGCCGTCGGTATCGTCTTCGTCCTGCTGCTCGGCGAGATCGACCTGTCGGTCGGCTCGGTCAGCGGTGTCGCGGGCGCCACCTTCGCGGTGCTGAGCGTCACCAACGGGATGAACGAGGTGCTGGCCCTGGTGCTGGCCGTCCTCACCGGCACGGCGGCCGGAGCCATCCACGGCTTCATCTTCGCCCGCATCGGCGTGCCCGCCTTCGCCGTGACCCTGGCCGGACTGCTGTTCTGGCAGGGCTTCATGCTGCAGATCCTGGGCAGCAACGGCACGATCAATCTCGACTCCGACGGGCTGGTCGTCAAGCTGACCAGCTACTACTTCTCGGACGTGGCCGCCGCGTACGGCCTGGCGATCGTCGCGACCGTGGGGTACTTCCTCACCGCGTACTTCGACAACCGCCGCCGTGAGGCCGCCGGGGTGCCGTCCCGGCCGCTGAACGAGATCATCGTGCGGACCGTCCTCCTGGCGATCGTGGCGTTCGCCGTCGCGATCGTCTTCAACCAGTACAAGGGCCTGCCGCTGGCCGTGGTGATCTTCCTCGCGGTGCTGGTGATCACGGACTTCGTGCTGCGCCGCACGGCGTACGGCCGCAAGGTGTACGCGCTCGGCGGCAGCGTCGAGGCGTCCCGCCGCGCCGGTATCAACGTCGAGCTGGTCCGTATCTCGGTGTTCGCGATCGCCGGTACGTTCGCGGCGATCGGCGGTCTGTTCGTCGCCTCGAAGATCGCCTCGGCGAACCAGGGCGCGGGTACCGGTGAGTTCCTGATGAACGTCATCGCCGCGGCCGTGATCGGTGGTACGTCGCTGTTCGGTGGGCGTGGGCGCACGTGGGACGCGCTGCTCGGTGTGATGGTGATCATCTCGATCACGTACGGACTGGCGCTGGAGGGCATCGCCTCGCCGGTTCAGTACATGATCACCGGTGGTGTGCTGCTGGCCACGGTCGTCATCGACGCGGTCACTCGCAAGACGCAGAAGACCGCGGGGCGCGCGTAGCGCCGTAGGCGGTGCGCTGCTGTGGCCCGGTGCCTTTCAGGTGCCGGGCCACTTGCGTGTCGTAGGGGCGGCGCGATCTGGGTACAGCCGAACGCGTGACGTACGACGCACTGCCCGGAGTCCGGGCCTCGGGGCGGAACATTAGACTCGACAAGCCCGGCAACAGCTCGATCAGCTCTACTGCAAGGAGGCACGGGTGCCGCTGCTGACCCGCATCAGGGGACCGCGCGATCTGGACCGGCTCAGCCTGGAGGAGCTGAACCAGCTGGCCCAGGAGATCCGGACCTTCCTCGTCGACGCGGTCTCCAAGACCGGCGGCCACCTCGGCCCCAACCTCGGTGTGGTGGAGCTGACCATCGCCCTGCACCGGGTCTTCGAGTCGCCCAAGGACAAGGTGCTCTGGGACACCGGGCACCAGTCGTACGTGCACAAGCTGCTCACCGGGCGGCAGGACTTCTCCAGGCTGAAGATGAAGGGCGGCCTGTCCGGCTACCCCTCGCAGGCCGAGTCCGAGCACGACGTCATCGAGAACAGCCACGCCTCCACCGTCCTCGGCTGGGCCGACGGCATCGCCAAGGGCAACCAGCTGAGGAAACGCGACAGCCATGTCGTCGCCGTGATCGGTGACGGCGCGCTGACCGGCGGCATGGCCTGGGAGGCGCTGAACAACATCGCCGACGCCAAGGACCGCCCCCTCGTCATCGTCGTCAACGACAACGAGCGCTCCTACGCGCCGACCATCGGCGGCCTCGCCAACCACCTGGCGACCCTGCGCACCACCGACGGCTACGAGCGCTTCCTGGCCCGCACCAAGGACCTCCTGGAGCGCACTCCGGTCGTCGGCCGGCCGCTGTACGACACCCTGCACGGCGCGAAGAAGGGGCTGAAGGACTTCATCGCCCCGCAGGGCATGTTCGAGGACCTGGGCCTGAAGTACGTCGGGCCGATCGACGGGCACGACATCGAGGCCCTGGAGTCGGCTCTCGCCCGCGCCAAGCGGTTCGGCGGCCCGGTGATCGTGCACTGCCTCACCGAGAAGGGCCGCGGCTACCAGCCCGCCCTCCAGGACGAGGCCGACCGCTTCCACGCCGTCGGCAAGATCCACCCCGACACCGGCCTGCCCATCGCCACCTCCGGCGCCGACTGGACGTCCGTCTTCGGCGACGAGATGGTCAGGCTCGGCGAGGAGCGCGAGGACATCGTCGCCATCACCGCGGCCATGCTCCAGCCGGTCGGCCTCGACAAGTTCGCCAAGCGGTTCCCCGAGCGGGTCTACGACGTCGGCATCGCCGAGCAGCACGGCGCCGTCTCCGCGGCCGGCCTCGCCCACGCGGGCGTGCACCCCGTCTTCGCCGTGTACGCCACCTTCCTCAACCGCGCCTTCGACCAGGTGCTGATGGACGTGGCGCTGCACAAGTGCGGGGTGACGTTCGTCCTGGACCGGGCCGGCATCACCGGCACCGACGGCGCCTCCCACAACGGCATGTGGGACATGTCGATCCTCCAGGTCGTCCCCGGCCTGCGGCTCGCGGCTCCGCGGGACGCCGACCAGGTGCGCGCCCAGCTGCGCGAGGCGGTCGAGGTGGACGACGCGCCGACCGTGGTGCGCTTCTCCAAGGGCGCGGTCGGGCCCGCCGTACCGGCCGTGGGGCGGGTCGGCGGCATGGACGTGCTGCGCGAGCCCGGCACCGGCGCCCCGGACGTGCTGCTGGTGTCCGTCGGCGCGCTCGCCCCGATGTGCCTGGAGATCGCCGCGCTGCTCGACAAGCAGGGCATCTCCACCACCGTCGTCGACCCGCGCTGGGTCAAGCCCGTCGACGAGGCCATGGCCCCGCTCGCCGAGCGGCACCGCGTGGTCGTCACCGTCGAGGACAACTCCCGCGTCGGCGGTGTCGGCTCCGCCATCGCCCAGGCGCTGCGCGACGCCGGCGTGGACGTACCGCTGCGGGACTTCGGCATCCCGCCGCGCTTCCTCGACCACGCCTCCCGCGCCGAGGTGCTCACCGAGATCGGACTGACCGCGCCGGACATCGCCCGCCAGGTCACCGGCCTGGTAGCGAAGCTCGACGGAAGGTACGAGCGCTCCGCGGCCGACGCCGTCGACTCCGTGGAGCCCGCCCGCGACTGACCTTCCCTCGGATCGCCGTCCCGCGTCGCCCGGATGGGCCGCTCGTGCCACTGTGAAGAGTGGCGCGGGCGGCCCGTCTGCGTGAGGGTGCCTGTACCGGGGCATACGACCTACGCCCCCTCTCGATCATGTCGAGGACGACAAGCGTGGGAGGTATCCGTGACCAGCCCCCTCTTCCGGACGAAGAACGTCGAGCAGTCCATCCTCGATACCGAGGAGCCGGAGCACGCGCTCAAGAAATCCCTGTCCGCGCTCGATCTGACGGTCTTCGGCGTCGGTGTGATCATCGGCACCGGCATCTTCGTCCTCACCGGCACGGTCGCCAAGAACAACGCCGGGCCCGCGGTGGCCCTGGCCTTCGTGGTGGCCGGTGTGGTCTGCGCGCTCGCCGCGCTCTGCTACGCCGAGTTCGCCTCCACCGTCCCGGTGGCGGGCTCCGCCTACACCTTCTCGTACGCGTCCCTCGGTGAGCTGCCCGCGTGGATCATCGGCTGGGACCTGGTCCTGGAGTTCGCGCTCGGTACGGCGGTGGTGGCCGTCGGCTGGTCGGGCTACATCCAGTCGCTCATGAGCAACGCGGGCTGGGAGATGCCCGCGGTGCTGGGCAGCCGGGAGGGCGCCGACGGATTCGGCTTCGACCTCCTCGCCGCCGTGCTGGTGCTGGTGCTCACCGGCATCCTCGTCCTCGGCATGAAGCTGTCCGCCCGGGTCACCTCGATCGTCGTCGCCATCAAGGTGACCGTCGTTCTCGTCGTGATCATCGCGGGGGCGTTCTTCATCACCGCCAGCAACTACGACCCGTTCGTCCCCAAGGCGCAGCCGGTGGAGGCGGGCCAGAACCTCGATGCGCCCCTGATCCAGCTGATGTTCGGCTGGGCGCCGTCGAACTTCGGCGTGATGGGTATCTTCACCGCCGCGTCCGTCGTGTTCTTCGCGTTCATCGGCTTCGACATCGTGGCGACCGCCGCCGAGGAGACCAAGAACCCGCAGCGGGACATGCCCCGCGGCATCCTCGGCTCGCTGTTCATCTGCACCGTGCTGTACGTGCTGGTGTCGATCGTCGTCACCGGTATGCAGCACTACAGCGAGCTGTCGGTGGACGCGCCGCTCGCGGACGCCTTCAAGGCGACCGGGCATCCCTGGTTCGCGGGCTTCATCAGCTTCGGCGCCGCGGTCGGCCTGACGACCGTCTGCATGATCCTGCTGCTCGGTCAGACCCGCGTCTTCTTCGCGATGAGCCGCGACGGGCTGCTGCCGAGGTTCTTCTCCCGGGTCCACCCCCGGTTCAAGACCCCGCACCGTCCGACCATCCTGCTCGGTGTCCTCATCGCCGTCCTCGCGGGCTTCACGCCGCTGAACGAGCTGGCGGCGCTGGTGAACATCGGTACGTTGTTCGCCTTCGTCATCGTCGCGATCAGCGTGATCATCCTGCGCAGGACCCGGCCGGACCTGCACCGGTCCTTCCGGACGCCGTGGGTGCCGTTCCTGCCGATCCTGTCGGTGGCCGCGTCGCTGTGGCTGATGCTGAATCTGCCGGCCGAGACGTGGGTGCGGTTCGGTATCTGGATGGCGATCGGCATCGTCGTCTACTTCGTCTACAGCCGGGGCAACAGCCGCCTGGCGAAGGGGCAGGAGACGACGCCGGACGAGGTGATGCGGCCGGGTCCCGACACGCCTTGACCCTGTCCTCCGCGATCGCTCCGAGCGGTGTGCTCTGTCCGCCGTAGCTGCGGGCAGTCGTGCCGCTGGGGCGGCACGGGCGGGCGCAGCGGCACCCCGCACGCGCGGGTGAGCGACACCCGGACGTTCACCAACGGCACCGGGTCGGCAGGATGGCGTTCGATCAGCCCCGTACCGTCCGCGGCCCGGTGACCTCGGCACCCAGTGCCGCCACTCGGCGGCGGAGTTCGCGGTCGGCCGTGACGACCAGGACCGGGCGGGTGCCCGTCGCCTCGGCCACCAGAGCGACCATGTGGTCGTCCCCGCTGCCCGGAGCCGACTCCACGTGGACGCCCGGGACCGGCTCCACGCCCCGTGCCGCGCCCTCGACCACCAGGACGATCTCCACCGGCCCCTCGTGGCCCGGCAGCCCCTGTGCCGCCAGCTTGTCGCGCAGGCGTTCCGCCGCGCCCCGGCGGTCGCGCCACCAGCCGTCGGGCACCGATCCGACCACGTTCGCGGCGTCCACGATCACGAGCAGGGCAGCGGTGTCGTTCATGCGGCCCAGGGTCCCACGGACCCCCCCACGAGCAGGGCCCCGGCGTCGTACGCCGAGCCGCGCTGCATAGGGTGAAACGGTGAACGGCGACTGGCTTCTCCGCGGCCGTGACGGCCGCCTCACTGTCTACCTGCCGTCGGACGACGCCGTCCTGTGCCGTGCGGAACTCGCCCCCGGCGGCCCCTGGGAGCCGCCCCGGAGGATCGGCGGCGAGCAGCGGCTGCACGCGGGGGCGGCCGTCGGCCAGGGCAGCGACCGCTATGCGCATCTGGTCGCCTGGCGGCCCACCGTTCCCGGGGAGTCGGGCCTGGTGCATTCCACCCATTTCCGGCCCCGGCTCGCGGCCCTCGACTGGAACCCCGTCGGGCACCCGGACAAGAAGGGCGCGCGCACCGGAACGCCCGCCGTCGCCGTCGACGCCCAGGGCCGGGCTCATCTCTTCGTGCGCAACAAGCGCGGTGGCGTGAGCCTGCTCACGCAGAAGGAGAAGGGCGGCTGGGCGCCCTGGGCCGACCTCGGCGGCGAGGACGTCCAGGACCAACTCGCGGCCGTGACCGGGGAGTCGGGCCGTGTGGAGCTGTACGCGGCGGGCCGCGGCGGAATTCTGCACTGGCGTCAGGAGGAGCCGGGCAAGCGGCCGTCGAGCGCCGAGGGCATCGATGTCTCCGTCCGGCCGGGCACGTTGTCCGCCCTGGCCACCTCCGCCGAGCACACCACCCTCTACTACACCGACGACAGCGGGGAGCTGTGCGCCTGGCGTCCGGGCGGCAAACCGGTGACCCTGCTCACGTCGGCCGGCCCCGGCCCCGTCTCCGCCGTGCGCTGTGTGATCGAGGGCCACGACTGCACCGTCCTCGCCCAGCGGTCCGCGAGCGGCCGGGTCGCCTTCGCCGCCTACCCCACCGAGCAGGAGTCCGCCGGCGCCTGGTGGACCGAGTCCGGCCCCCAACTCCCCGCGGACGCCCGGGTGTCCCTCACCCTCGACGAGAACGACCAGCTCGTCGCGGCCTCGGCCGCCCCCTCCACCGGGACCCTCCTGATCAGCCGCCGCAAGGACGAACCGGGCCTCGCCCTCACGGCGTGGCGGGAGGTCTGAGCCCGAGCGCCACCCCGGAATCCCTGAATGCAGCTGGGGTGACGGGAGACACACGAGATGCGTCAAGGGTTGTACGGGTGTGTGCGTGACAAGCCGCACTTGATGTGAGCGGGCTGAAAATATGAAGGTTCTGTTAGCCTCCTCGGACATGTTCGAAATACGTGGGCGGCTCATGCTGCCCTCGTCCGGCCTGCCCGTGGCCGTGCAGCGGGGTTGGGGAATGGTGTCGTGAGCAGATCCTCCACGACGGATCTTGTCGTTGTCGGACTCGGCTACGTGGGGCTGCCGCTGGCGCGCTCCGCGGCCGCCGCCGGACTGAAGGTGGTGGGTCTCGACCGCAGCCGCCGCGTGGTCGACGGCCTCAACGGGGGCCGCTCCCACGTCGACGACATCACCGACGCCGAGGTCGGTGCGATGCTCGAGCAGGGCTTCCGCGCGTCCGACCGCCCCGAGGTGATCGCCGACGCCGCCGCGGTCGTCATCTGCGTGCCCACGCCGCTCACCGAGTACGGCTCCCCGGACCTCGGTGCCGTGCACGCCGCGGTGGAGGACATCGCCACCCACCTCAGGCCCGGCACGCTCGTCGTCCTGGAGTCCACGACCTACCCCGGCACCACCGACGAGGTCGTCCGGCCCCGTCTGGAGGCCGGCGGCCTCACGGTCGGCAAGGACTTCCACCTCGCCTTCTCGCCCGAGCGCATCGACCCGGGCAACGCCTCCTTCGGCCTGGAGAACACCCCCAAGGTCGTCGGCGGAGTCACCGCCGACTGCACCAAGGCCGCCCGCGCCCTCTACGAGCGTTTCGTGGCCCGCGTGGTCGAGGCCAAGGGCACCCGCGAGGCCGAGATGGCCAAGCTGCTGGAGAACACCTACCGGCACGTCAACATCGCCCTCGTCAACGAGATGTCGATGTTCTGCCGCGAGATCGGCGTCGACCTGTGGGACGCCATCCGCTGCGCCTCCACCAAGCCGTTCGGCTTCGCGCCGTTCTACCCCGGCCCCGGCGTCGGCGGGCACTGCATTCCGATCGACCCCAACTACCTGTCGTACAAGGTGCGGTCGCTGGGCATCCCGTTCCGCTTCGTGGAGCTGGCGCAGGAGATCAACCAGCGCATGCCCGTGCACGTGGTCAACCGCGCCGCCGACCTGCTCAACGACGAGGGCAAGGCCGTGCGCGGCTCCCGTGTCCTGCTGCTCGGCGTCACCTACAAGCCGGACATCTCCGACCAGCGCGAGAGCCCGGCCATGGCCGTCGCCGAGAACCTGATCGCCCGCGGCGCCGAACTCGTCTACTTCGACCCGCGCGTCGAGGGCTGGACCGTCGGCGGTACGGAGATCGAGCGCGCAGAGGACTACCTGGCCGCCGCCGAGGCCGCGGACCTGACCATCCTGCTCCAGCCGCACCGGGAGATAGACCTGGGCCTGCTGGCCGACCGCGCCCGCAAGCTCTTCGACACCCGGGGCAAGTCCGCCGATCATCCCCGGGTGGTCAAGCTGTGACGACTGAGGATACGTACATACCCGGAGCCGTCGACTCCGACGGGCGCCGAGCGCACCGTAAACGGCGGCACCTGAAGGTGTCGTACTTCTTCTTCATCGCCATCGCCGCGGTCATCGCCACCCGGCTCGACTCCGACTCGCTGCACCTGTACTCCATCGGTGCCATGGGCCTGCTGGCCCTGAAGATGTTCGGCGCCCTGTTCTACCGGCCCGCCAAGGCGGGCCGGGAGGAACTGGAGTACCTCGAGAACTGCTGGGTCACCGCGGTCATCCCGATCTACAACGAGGACCCGGTGATGTTCGAGCAGGGCATGCGCTCCCTGCTCGCGCAGAGCCGGCTCCCCAACGAGATCCACATCATCGACGACTGCAGCGCCGATCCCGGCGGCATCCGGGCGGCGAAGAAGCTGCGCCCCGAGTTCGAGGCCAAGGGCGTCAAGTACACCGTCAGCATCCAGCCCGAGAACAAGGGCAAGCGTGAGGCCCTCGCCCTCGGCTTCGAGGCGGCGCCGTACTCCGACATCTTCCTGTGCGTGGACTCCGACACCGTGCTCTCCCGGGACACGGTCCGTGAGCTGCTGCTGCCGCTGGCCGACGAGAAGATCATGGCCTCTACCGGCATGGTCCTCGCGCTCAACCACGACAGCAACGTCTTCACCCGTCTGCAGGACCTGCGCTACGGCAACTCCTTCCTCTTCGAGCGGGCCGCCTACTCGCGGCTGAAGTCCGTGCTGTGCTGCTGCGGCGCCCTGTCGGCGTACCGCGGCACGCTGGTGCGCAAGTACCTGCCGGACTTCCTCAACCAGCAGTTCCTCGGCAAGCCGGCCGTCTTCGGCGACGACCGGCGCATGACCAACTACTGCCTGATGGAAGGCCAGGTGGTCTTCCAGGAGACCGCCGTCGGCTACACCGCCGTCCCCGAGAAGCTGCCGCACTTCCTGCGCCAGCAGGTCCGCTGGAACAAGTCGTTCTTCCGCGAGTCCCTGTGGGCGTTCCGGCACCAGAAGAAGTACCGCCCGGCCTTCTGGCTGACGTGCATGGAACTCGGCCTGTGGCTGGTGTTCGGCACGGCCATGTTCTACTCCATGGTCATCCTGCCGATCATGGAGCCGGCCCGGTTCCTCAACCACATCGGCGACTACGCGCTGTTCATGGTCCTCATGGGCTATCTGCGCAACGTCCGCTACCTCGACTTCCCGCGCCGCGGCATGGGCTTCATCAAGCGGTTCGGCATGTTCCTGCTGGCCCCGCTGTACGGCCTGATCCAGCTGTTCCTGCTGACCCCGCTGCGCTTCTACGCCCTGCTCACCCTGCACAAGGGCAGCTGGGGCACCCGCCAGGCCGGTGTCGAGGTGTCCGTGGGCGGTGACCACGAGGCCGACATGACGGAGATCTGGGAGGAGGAGGACCCCTACTCCGACAAGAAGGTCACCGAGACCCTCCAGCTCATGCGCCTGGAGGGCGTGGCCCTGCGCACGCGGCCCCGCGCCGCCTACATCCCCAGCCAGCCGCAGCCGCTGCCCGGCTACGACGAGCAGCACCACCAGAACGTGCCGCAGCAGCCCGTCAGCTGGGGCACGCCCGCGCCGGCGCAGGCACCGGCCGGTCACGGCGGCCATCAGTGGCAGGGACAGGGCGGCCACCCCGGCGGCGCGTACCAGCAGCAGCCGTACCAGCAGCCCTACCCGCCGCAGCAGCGGCACCCGCAGGCCCCGCAGCAGCGGCACCCGCAGAACCGCGGCGGCTACCCGCAGGACCCGAACTGGCCGCAGAACGGCCAGGGCGGCGGCTGGTAGTCACCGTACGAGCACGACGAAGGGGGCGGCCCCGAGGCCGCCCCCTTCGTCGTGCGTGCGGGCCTACTTGTAGTAGGCCATCGCCTCCTCGACCGTCACCACCGGGATGTCCCGGTCCTCGAGCTCCTGCATCAGCGTGGTGAGCCCCGCCGTGCCGATCTCGGTGCTGGTCTTCGGCGTCCCGTCGACGATCTTGTGCAGGCACAGGATGAGCCAGTCGCCGCTGTCCGCGCACCGGTCGAGCTTGCCGCCCTCGCCCGTCAGCTTCGACAGGGGCGTGCCGCCGATGCCCGTGCCGTCGGTGATGCCGGTCAGCGACTTCAGCCGGTACGGGTTGGCCGGGGCGAAGGACTCGATCGTCTCGGAGATGATCGACCGGGCGGTGGTGAAGTGCCGGCTGGCGATCAGGTCGACCGGGACACCGTCCGAGGTCTTCTGGAACGCCCCGTGCGGATAGGCGAAGTGCTCGCTGGTGAAGCCGTTGGACACCAGCCACTCCCGCAGCTTGCGGAAGTCCTCGTCGGCCTCCTCCGCGGTCAGCTTGGGATAGCTCGCGGTGTGCACCGCGTTGGCGTAGGAGTGCCCGGCCATCTCCCAGCCGGAGAAGTTCTGCATGGACCGCATCTGGTCCACGGACAGGAAGCTCCCGGTGCCGATGGCGTCGGCGATGTTGTACACCGTGCCGGGGAAGCCGAAGGAGTCCATGATCGGACGGGCCAGGTCGTGGATCGACCGGTGGGAGTCGTCGAAGGTGATGGAGACGACACCGTTGGGGAACACGTCGGTGGTGTCCGGTATCAGCTCCACGGCCTGCAGCCGGTACGTCACCTGCCCGCCCGCGTTGTCGTACACCGCGAACGACATGTCGGTGAAGCCGGTCGTCGTGGACGGCTTGCCCGCGGCCGACAGGGCGTAGGTGCCGGCCGCGCTGTTCACATCGGCCCACTGGAGGTGGACCGTCACCCACTCACCGGACTGCACGTAGTTGGCCGCGGTCTTGGAGTGGACGTGGAACGTCCAGGCGAAGTAGTTCTTCAGCCCGCCGCTGCCCAGATAGAAGACCATCTTTGCCAGGTTGCTGACGTCGTCGACGCGGAACAGCAGCCGGATCATCTTCCCGGTCGCGTTCAGCGCGGGCATGCCCGTCTTGCGGACGTACGACTGCTTGCCGGTGCCGTTGGTGGTCACCCGCACCGACTGGGTGCCCCGCACGAACTGTGTCTTGTCGTTCGCCTCGGCCGACGCCGTGCCGCCGCCCCCGGCGCTCCAGCCGTGCGACGCCTGGAACTGCTGGGACCAGGTGGCCCGCCGGTTCTTGGGCCTGCGGCCCGACGGGGCGTACGGCGGCGGCGTCGTCAGGCCGCCGATGGCACCCTCGGCCGCCGCCGGGGCCGCCGCGGGCTGGGCTGCGACACTGCCCAGCCAGGCGCCTCCGCCCGCCATCGCGACACCGCCCGCACCGCCCATCAGCAGTGCGGCACGCCGGCTCACCACCGGCTTCTCACCTTCAGCGGCACGACTCTGTGCGCTGGCCCGCCTCTTGCCCACTCAGGACCCCCGAACCATGTCGAAGTAGTTCATACCGCTGCCGGCGAAGCCCTCGACCTGGGCCTGGACTTCCTTCGCCGACAGGGTGTCGTTCGCGTTGTAGTAAAGCCAGTCGACCTTCATGTCCCAGGCCCGGTCCCCCTTGAACGGCAGGTCGATGAACCAGTGGTTGAAGTTCACCGACATCCCCGCACGCGGGGCGTACTTGCCGCTGCTGACGAACAGCTTCTTGCCGTCGATCCAGTACGACACGACGTCGTCCTTCACCCGGATCATCACGGTGTGCCAGTCGTCGAGGCTCTTGTTGGTGGTCTGGTAGACCCGGTCGTTCGTCTTGTGGTCGTACCAGGTCACCGTGTCGAGCTTGGGACCGGGGCGGCCCCAGCCGCCGTTGGGCATGTACTCGTTGTCCAGCTCGCTGTACGTCGAGCCCTTGCCGCCGATGGTGTAGAAGGTCTGGTTGACGTGGTCGCCCTCGTCGCCGGTGGTGGGCCCGTCGCTGAAGTGGACACGGGCCGCGTACGTCCCCTCGCGGAACTTGCTCTCGGCGGTGCCGAGGCTCGCCTGCTTGGTGCCCGCCTCGGTGCCGTCGGTGCTGGCGCGCAGCTGGAGCACCTGACCGGCCTCCAGGGCCTCTTCGTCGCTCGGGAAGGTCACGCCGTCGGCGGACCAGGTGTTCTCGATGCCGGGTCCGCCCTTGCTGGTGCGCACCAGCCAGCCGTGCTTGAACAGGGCGGGGTCCTTGGCGCCGAGGTAGTCGAAGTTGTCGAACAGCACGCCCTCGGGGGCGGCCGGCAGGGGGTCGGGCGCGGTGGCCGCCTTCGCCTTGTCCTTGTCCTCGGCCGGCTTGCTGCCGTCCGGCTCCTCACCCCAGGCGAGCACGCCCCGCTTGTAGGCGGTGACCTTCTCCGCCTCCTTGTAGCTGGTCATCTTGGCGTCGAAGGAGCGGTCGTCCGACTGGTTCAGCTTCTTGTGGTCGGTGCGGAACAGCTGGACGTCGATGCCCTTGCTGTTGGCGCCCGGCTTCAGTGTCCCCGCGGCCTCGCTGAACCGTATCTCCAGGTAGCGGTCGGCGGTTTCGGTGGGTTTGTCCATCTCGACGACCCGGCCCGCCAGGTGGGAGCAGCCGAACGCGGCGTTCACGCAGTTGAAGGCGTACGACGCGGAGTCGTCGGCGGTGAAGTAGTAGCGCAGCGCGACATCGCTGAGCGGCAGCGGCTTGTCGGTCTTGTTGAAGACCTCGAGGGACGGCTTGGCCACCGCCGACGTGGCCGGGGTGCTGGTGCGGTAGCGCACGAGGAGCTCGGGCGGATCCGGATTGGCCGCCTTGTACAGGGGCTTCCAGTAGGGGTACGTCACCGTGGCGGCGCCGGCGAGCACGGCCACGATCAGCAGCAGCCGTATCTTGGGCCAGACCCGTCGTCGGGGTGGGCGGCGGCGGGTGGACGCCACGGGGACTCCTCAGCAAAACAACACTACGAGCGTGTAAACAAGTGGTCGGATGGTGTGGAGATCCTATCGGTACCCGTGTGGCGAAAGGGGGTGGGCCGCACGGATCGTTACCGTGCGGCCCACCCCCTCGTCAGGGACGGGCGGTTACGCCGGGACGCTCGCCACGCCCGGAGCCAGGAACCGCTTGCCGTTGACCCGCTCGGAGACACCCTCGCGGTCCAGGTACGGCGTGATGCCGCCCAGGTGGAACGGCCAGCCGGCGCCCGTGATCAGGCACAGGTCGATGTCCTGGGCCTCGGCGACGACGCCCTCGTCGAGCATGAGCCCGATCTCCTGCGCCACCGCGTCCAGCACCCGCGCCCGCACCTGCTCCTCGGTGAGGACGGTGTCGCCCTGCTTCAGCAGCGCGGCGACCTCCGGGTCCAGCTCCGGCTTGCCGCTGTCGTAGACGTAGAAGCCGCGCTTGCCCGCCTCGACGACCGCCTTGAGGTTCGGGGAGACCGTGAAGCGGTCCGGGAACGCCTTGTTGAGCGTCTCGGAGACGTGCAGACCGATCGCCGGGCCGACCAGCTCCAGCAGGACCAGCGGCGACATCGGCAGACCGAGCGGCTCGACGGCCTTCTCGGCGACCTCGACCGGGGTGCCCTCGTCGATGACGTTCTGGATCTCGCCCATGAAGCGGGTCAGGATGCGGTTCACGACGAACGCCGGGGCGTCCTTGACCAGGACCGCGGTCTTCTTCAGCTTCTTGGCGACGGCGAACGCGGTCGCGAGCGAGGCGTCGTCGGTCTTCTCGCCGCGGACGATCTCGAGGAGCGGCAGCACCGCGACCGGGTTGAAGAAGTGGAAGCCGACGACCCGCTCGGGGTTCTTCAGCTTCGACGCCATCTCCGTCACCGACAGCGAGGAGGTGTTGGTGGCGAGGATCGCGTGCGCCGGGGCGACCGCCTCGACCTCCGCGAACACGTTCTGCTTGACGCCCATCTCCTCGAAGACGGCTTCGATGATGAAGTCGGCGTCCGCGAAGCCCTCGGCCTTGTCCAGGACACCGGTCACCAGGGCCTTGAGGCGATTGGCCTTGTCCTGGTTGATCCGGCCCTTGCCGAGCAGCTTGTCGATCTCGGCGTGGACGTAAGCAACACCCTTGTCGACGCGCTCCTGGTCGATGTCGGTCAGCACGACCGGCACCTCGAGGCGGCGCAGGAACAGCAGCGCGAGCTGGGAGGCCATCAGACCGGCGCCGACGACACCGACCTTGGTGACCGGGCGGGCCAGGTTCTTGTCCGGGGCGCCCGCGGGGCGCTTGCCGCGCTTCTGCACCAGGTTGAACGCGTAGATGCCGGCGCGCAGTTCACCGCCCATGATCAGGTCGGCGAGCGCCTGGTCCTCGGCGTCGTAGCCCTGCTGGAGGTCGCCGTTCTTGGCTGCGGCGATGATGTCCAGGGCACGGTAGGCGGCCGGGGCGGCGCCGTGCACCTTGGAGTCGGCGATGAAGCGGCCCTTGGCGACGGCCTGGTCCCAGGCCTCGCCGCGGTCGATCACCGGGCGCTCGACCTCGATCTCGCCCTTGAGGACGGAGGCCGTCCAGATCAGCGACTGCTCCAGGAAGTCCGCGCCCTCGAAGATCGCGTCGGCGATCCCGAGCTCGTGGACCTGCTTGCCCTTGAGCTGCTTGTTCTGGTTGAGGCTGTTCTCGATGATCACCGAGACGGCCTTGTCCGCACCGATCAGGTTCGGCAGCAGGGTGCAGCCGCCCCAGCCGGGCACCAGGCCGAGGAAGACCTCGGGCAGGGAGAACGCCGGGATGGCCGCGGACACCGTGCGGTAGGTGCAGTGCAGACCGACCTCGACGCCACCGCCCATGGCGGCGCCGTTGTAGTAGGCGAAGGTCGGCACGGCGAGCTTCGACAGCCGCTTGAAGACGTCGTGGCCGCCCTTGCCGATGGCGAGCGCGTCCTCGTGCCGCTTCAGCAGCTCGACGCCCTTGAGGTCGGCGCCGACGGCGAAGATGAACGGCTTGCCGGTGATGCCGACGCCGACGATGTCGCCGTCCGCGGCCTCCTTCTCCACCTGGTCGACGGCGGCGTCGAGGTTCGCCAGCGACTGGGGGCCGAAGGTGGTCGGCTTGGTGTGGTCCAGGCCGTTGTCCAGGGTGATCAGGGCGAAACGGCCCGAACCCAGGGGGAGGTCGAAGTGGCGTACGTGCGCCTGCGTGACGACCTCGTCGGGGAACAGCTCGGCCGCGCCCTTGAGGAGTTCAGCGGTGGTGCTCACTTGTTGCCTCCGTCGAAGTGCGGGTTCTCCCAGATGACCGTCGCGCCCATGCCGAAGCCGACGCACATGGTCGTCAGGCCGTAGCGGACGTGCGGCTGCTCCTCGAACTGGCGGGCCAGCTGCGTCATCAGGCGGACGCCGGAGGAGGCCAGCGGGTGGCCGAACGCGATGGCGCCGCCGTACTGGTTGACGCGCTCGTCGTCGTCGGCGATGCCGTAGTGGTCCAGGAAGGCCAGCACCTGGACGGCGAAGGCCTCGTTGATCTCGAACAGGCCGATGTCGGAGATGGACAGGCCCGCCTGCGCGAGCGCCTTCTCCGTGGCCGGGATCGGGCCGTAGCCCATGACCTCGGGCTCCACGCCCGCGAAGGCGTAGGAGACCAGGCGCATCTTGACCGGCAGCCCGTTCTCGCGGGCGAAGTCCTCGGAGGCGATGACCGAGGCGGTCGCGCCGTCGTTCAGACCGGCCGCGTTACCGGCGGTGACCCGGCCGTGCACCCGGAACGGCGTCTTCAGGCCCTGGAGGTTCTCCAGGGTGGTGCCCGGACGCATCGGCTCGTCGGCGGTGACCAGGCCCCAGCCGGTCTCGCCGCCCTCGGGGTTGGTGCGGCGCACGGAGATCGGCACCAGGTCGGCCTGGATCTTGCCGTTGGCGTACGCCTTGGCGGCCTTCTCCTGCGAGCGCACCGCGTACTCGTCGGCGCGCAGCTTGGTGATCTGCGGGTACCGGTCGTGCAGGTTCTCCGCCGTCATGCCCATGAACAGCGCCGACTCGTCGACCAGCTTCTCGGAGACGAACCGCGGGTTCGGGTCCACGCCCTCGCCCATCGGGTGGCGGCCCATGTGCTCGACACCGCCCGCGATGGCGACGTCGTACGCGCCGAAGGCGACGGATCCGGCCACCGTGGTCACGGCGGTCAGGGCACCGGCGCACATGCGGTCGATGGAGTAGCCCGGGACGGACTGCGGCAGACCGGCGAGGATCCCGGCGGTGCGGCCGATGGTGAGTCCCTGGTCACCGATCTGCGTGGTCGCGGCGATGGCGACCTCGTCGATCTTCTTCGGGTCGAGCCCGGGGTTGCGGCGCAGCAGCTCCCGGATCGCCTTGACGACGAGGTCGTCGGCACGGGTCTCGTGGTAGATGCCCTTCGGGCCCGCCTTGCCGAACGGGGTGCGGACGCCGTCTACGAAGACGACGTCCCTGACGGTACGAGGCACGATGGCTCTCCTCCAGGGTGCGGGATGCTGAGCGCTTGCTTAAGCATCATGCTACTTATGAGTAACGTAGCTGCCCAGCCCTGGGGCGGCGAGCGGCGAAGGTCACACCGGTCTTCACCGGGACGGCGCTGTGTGCCCTTGCCTATGCAACGAGTTGCATAGCAGCATCAGTGTATGGCCCTCGACCACGCGATCCTCGTCTCGCTGCTGGAGAAGCCCGGCTCCGGCTATGAGCTGTCCCGGCGCTTCGAGCGGTCCATCGGCTACTTCTGGACCGCCACCCACCAGCAGATCTACCGCGTGCTCAAACGCATGGAGAGCGACGGCTGGATCGACGTGCGCGAGGTGCCCCAGGAGGGCCGCCCGGACAAGAAGGAGTACTCCGTCTCCGCCGCCGGACGCGACGCCCTCGCCCAGTGGCTGCACGAGCCGATCGAGCCCGAGAGCATCCGGCACGACCTCGCCGTGAAGATCCGCGGCGCCGCCTTCGACGACCCGGCCGCGCTGATCGGCGAGGTCGAACGCCACCACCGGATCCACAGCGAACGGCTCGCGCACTACCTGGCCGGGGAGCACCGCGACTTCACCGGCCCGGACGCACCGGCCGAGCCCGACGCCGGACAGGAACTCCAGCACGTCGTGCTGCGCGGCGGCATCGCCTTCGAGCGGATGACCCTCGCCTGGCTCGACGACGTACTCGCCACGCTGCGCCGGCTCGGCACCGGCCGCTGAACCCACCTGCCGAACTCCACCCTCACCCGCAACCCGCCACGCCGGAAAGGCGAACTCCATGACGGACCCGCTGCTGTTCAACCCGCGCACCTACGACCCGGCCCACTTCGACCCCGAGACGCGACGGCTGCTGCGCGCGACCGTCGACTGGTTCGAGGACCGCGGCAAGCGCAGGCTGATCGAGGACTACCGCTCCCGCGCCTGGCTGGCCGACTTCCTCGCCTTCGCCGCGAAGGAGCGCCTGTTCGCGACCTTCCTCACCCCCGCCTCCGCCGCCGGTGAGCAGGACGGCGAGCGGGGCGGTGAGCAGGGCGCCAAGCGCTGGGACACCGCCCGCATCGCCGCCCTCAACGAGATCTTCGGCTTCTACGGCCTCGACTACTGGTACGCCTGGCAGGTCACCGTCCTCGGCCTCGGCCCGGTCTGGCAGAGCGACAACACCGCCGCCCGCACCCGTGCCGCCGAACTCCTCGACCAGGGCGAGGTGTTCGCCTTCGGACTGTCCGAGAAGGCGCACGGAGCCGACATCTACTCCACCGACATGCTGCTGGAGCCCGACGGCAACGGCGGCTTCCGGGCGAACGGCTCCAAGTACTACATCGGCAACGGCAACGCGGCCGGTCTGGTCTCCGTCTTCGGCCGGCGCACCGACATCGAGGGCCCCGACGGCTACGTCTTCTTCGCCGCCGACAGCCGCCATCCCTCGTACCACCTGGTGAAGAACGTCGTCGACTCCTCCAAGTTCGTCAGCGAGTTCCGCCTGGAGGACTACCCGGTCGGCCCCGAGGACGTCCTGCACACCGGCCGCGCCGCCTTCGACGCCGCGCTCAACACCGTCAACGTCGGCAAGTTCAACCTGTGCACCGCGTCCATCGGCATCTGCGAGCACGCGATGTACGAGGCGGTCACCCACGCCCACAACCGGATCCTCTACGGCCGTCCCGTCACCGCCTTCCCGCACGTGCGCCGGGAGCTGACCGACGCCTACGTCCGGCTCGTCGGCATGAAGCTGTTCAGCGACCGCGCCGTCGACTACTTCCGCTCCGCGGGCCCGGACGACCGCCGCTACCTCCTCTTCAACCCCATGACGAAGATGAAGGTGACCACCGAGGGCGAGAAGGTCATCGACCTGATGTGGGACGTCATCGCGGCCAAGGGCTTCGAGAAGGACAACTACTTCGCGCAGGCCGCCGTCGAGATCCGGGGACTGCCGAAGCTGGAGGGCACGGTCCACGTCAATCTCGCGCTGATCCTCAAGTTCATGCGCAACCACCTGCTGAATCCGGCCGAGTACGCCCCCGTGCCCACCCGCCTCGACGCGGCCGACGACACGTTCCTCTTCCAGCAGGGACCGGCGCGCGGCCTCGGCTCCGTACGCTTCCACGACTGGCGCACCGCCTACGACGCCTACGCGCATCTGCCGAACGTCGCCCGCTTCCGCGAACAAGCGGACGCCCTGTGCGAGTTCGTCACCACGGCCGCGCCGGACGAGGAGCAGAGCCGCGACCTGGACCTGCTGCTCGCCGTCGGCCAGCTCTTCGCCCTGGTGGTGCACGGCCAGCTGATCCTGGAACAGGCGCGTCTGACCGCCCTCGACGAGGACGTCCTGGACGAACTGTTCGCCGTCCTGATCCGCGACTTCTCCGCGCACGCGGTGGAGCTGCACGGCAAGGACTCGGCCACCGAGGCCCAGCAGCAGTGGGCCCTCGGCGCGCTCCGCCGCCCGGCGGTCGACGAGGCCCGCTCGCAGCGAGTCTGGGAGCGTGTCGAAGCTTTGTCGGGGGCGTACGAGATGGCGCCGTGACTCCGGTCCGGCATCACACCCCGAGGGGCGCGGGGCAGCCGCGAGATGCGGCTCCTTCCCCGCGCCCCCGAACCGCGCCTAGCCCACCTTCACCGACAGCGCCTCCACCAGCACCGGCGTCACCTGCTCCACCTGCCACGCACGGGCTCCGTACGCCGTCAGGGCGGTGGCCACGGACTCCGGGCTCACCACCGCCGGAGGCTCCCAGCACACCCTGCGGACCGTGTCCGGGGTGATCAGGTTCTCCTGCGGCATGTTCAGGCGCTCGGCGAGCTCGGTCACGCCGGCCTTGGCCGCCGCGAGGCGGGCCGCCGCGGCGGGGTCCTTGTCGGCCCAGGCGCGCGGCGGCGGGGGACCGGTGACCGGCTGGCCGGGCTGGGGCAGCCGCGACTCGCTGAGCGCCCTCGCCCGGTCGACGGCCGCCTGCCACTGCTCCAGCTGGCGGCGGCCCACCCGCTGACCGAAGCCGTTCAGCGCGGCCAGCGCCTGGGCGTCGGCCGGCATGGCGAGCGCGGCCTCGACGATGGCCGCGTCGGACAGCACCTTGCCCGGGGAGACGTCCCGGCGCTGGGCGATACGGTCCCGGGTCTGCCACAGCTCCCGCACGACCGCCATCTGCCGGCGCCGGCGCACCTTGTGCATGCCGGAGGTGCGCCGCCAGGGGTCCTTGCGCGGCTCGGGCGGCGGCGCGGAGGCGATCGCGTCGAACTCCTGCCGGGCCCACTCCAGCTTGCCCTGCCGGTCCAGCTCCTTCTCCAGCGCGTCCCGCAGGTCGACCAGCAGCTCCACGTCGAGCGCGGCGTAGCGCAGCCACGGCTCGGGCAGCGGCCGGGTGGACCAGTCGACGGCGGAGTGCCCCTTCTCCAGCACGAAGCCCAGGACGTTCTCCACCATCGCGCCGAGACCGACCCGCGGGAACCCGGCGAGCCGCCCGGCCAGCTCGGTGTCGAAGAGGTAGGCCGGCACCATCCCTATCTCGCGCAGACAGGGCAGGTCCTGGGTCGCGGCGTGCAGCACCCACTCGACCCCGGACAGCGCCTCGCCCAGACCGGACAGGTCCGGACAGGCGACGGGGTCGATCAGCGCGGTCCCGGCGCCCTCGCGGCGCAGCTGCACCAGGTAGGCGCGCTGGCCGTAGCGATAGCCGGACGCGCGCTCCGCGTCGACGGCGACGGGGCCGGTGCCGGCGGCGAAGGCGGCGATCACCTCGGCGAGGGCGGCCTCGTCCGCGATCACGGGCGGAATGCCGTCACGGGGCTCCAGCAACGGGATCGGCGCCTCCGTAGCAGAAGATCCGTCGTCGTCCGGAGGAGCGCCTCCGGTGGTTCGCAGTGATGTGTCTGCTGCGGTGTCGTGGGCGTCGGTCACCTGTCAAGAGTATCCGGGCCACGAAGCCGCCCGCCGACGGAACGTTCCGTCGACGGGCGGGGGAGGGTCGTATTCCGGTCAGGTCGGCAGGGGGTTCGGCAGCAGGAGGGGGGTTCGGCCGGGCGGGGGAGGTCAGTGGATGATGCCCGTGCGCAGGGCGACGGCCACCATCCCGGCGCGGTCGCCCGTGCCGAGCTTGCGGGCGATGCGGGCGAGGTGGCTCTTGACGGTCAGCGCGGACAGGCCCATGGAGACGCCGATCGCCTTGTTCGACTGGCCCTCCGCCACCAGTCGCAGCACCTCGACCTCACGGCCGGACAGTTCGCGGTAGCCGCCCGGGTGGCTCGGAGCACCCGGGGGGCGGCGGTGCAGGCGGGCGGCGGCTGCGCCGATGGGGGCGGCGCCGGGCCGGGTGGGGAGCCCGAGGTTGGTGCGGGTGCCGGTGACGACGTAACCCTTCACTCCGCCGGCCAGCGCGTTGCGCACCGCGCCGATGTCGTCGGCGGCGGACAGGGCGAGCCCGTTGGGCCAGCCCGCGGCGCGGGTCTCGGACAGCAGGGTGAGGCCGGAACCGTCCGGCAGGTGGACTTCGGCGACGCAGATGTCGCGGGGGTTGCCGATGCGGGGACGAGCCTCCGCGACGGACGAGGCCTCGATGACATCGCGCACACCGAGCGCCCACAGGTGGCGGGTGACGGTGGAGCGGACACGCGGGTCGGCCACGACCACCATGGCGGTCGGCTTGTTCGGGCGGTAGGCGACCAGGCTTGCGGGCTGCTCGAGGAGAACGGACACCAGGCCTCCTGGGGTGCGGGACGGGGCCGGCTCGTGGGGGTGAAGCCGGGACGAACCGTGCTTTCAAGGTCACAGTCGTCTTCGGCAGCAAACCCGGCGTCCTTTAGAGAATGATCACGATTCAGTGAGTAACAATTCGTGCAATTCGGACACACGGTCGATCATTCGAAGATCGAACGGTTTCGGTACGCGTCGCAACGCTTCCGAAAGTGGCCGTATCGACAAAGTGATCCGCCCGAACGGCGGCAGGGGGTCCCGCGTACGGCAGCTCAGCGCGACTGCGGCCCCCGCCGCTGCGGCAGCGTCACCACCGACGCGTCCCCCGGACCGGCCGGCGGCAGCCCCGCCACCTGCGCCAGCAGGTCGCACCAGGACACCAGGTGCGCGGCCGTGTCCGGCACCCCGCCGAGCCCCTCCCGGGGCGTCCACGAGGCACGGATCTCGATCTGCGAGGCCGAAGGGCGCTCCGACAGCCCCCCGAAGTAGTGCGAACTCGCCCGCGTCACCGTCCCGCTCGGCTCCCCGTACGTCAGCCCCCGCGCGGCCAGCGCACCGGTCAGCCACGACCAGCACACGTCCGGCAGCAGCGGATCCGCCGCCATCTCCGGCTCCAGCTCCGCGCGCACCAGCGTCACCAGCCGGAACGTGCCCCGCCAGGCGTCGTGCCCGGCCGGGTCGTACAGCAGCACCAGCCGCCCGTCGGCCAGATCCTGGTCCCCGTCGACGACCGCCGCCTCCAGGGCGTACGCGAACGGCGCGAGCCGCTTCGGCGGACGGGTCGGCTCCACCTCGATCTGCGGCCGCAGCCGCGCGCCCCGTAGCGCGTCCACCGCGGCCCGGAAGGGCAACGGGGGCGCACCCCCCTGACCGAGTTCCTCCCCGGTGTCCTTCGGTTCGTCCATTCCGCCAGCGCCGTCCGACAGTCGTCCCTGAGCCGCAGCCATGCGGGGAAGATTAAGCGGAACCGCGCCCGGGCGCAGGGAGGGACACCCGCGCCGCCCACCGGTGTCCGGATCGTGTCCCACGTGCGCGTGCAGCCGGGTGCCCCTTCGGTCCTGGAGCGTGTGAGGGCCGTGCGAGACTTGCCGGGTGAGTGCCAACGGAAGCCCGACGGGCCAGCAGCAGAACCCGACGTACGACAGCGCCTTCCTCAAGGCGTGCAGGCGCGAGCCCGTGCCGCACACCCCGGTGTGGTTCATGCGGCAGGCCGGGCGCTCACTGCCGGAGTACCGCAAGGTGCGCGAGGGCATCGGCATGCTCGACTCCTGCATGCGGCCGGATCTGGTCACCGAGATCACCCTCCAGCCGGTGCGCCGGCACGGCGTGGACGCGGCGATCTACTTCAGCGACATCGTGGTCCCGCTCAAGGCCATCGGCATCGACCTCGACATCAAGCCGGGCGTCGGCCCGGTCGTCGAGCAGCCGGTGCGCACCCGCGCCGACCTGGCCCGGCTGCGCGACCTCACCCCCGAGGACGTCTCCTACGTCACCGAGGCGATCGGCCTGCTCACCCGCGAGCTCGGCAGCACCCCGCTGATCGGCTTCGCCGGCGCCCCGTTCACCCTCGCGAGCTACCTCGTCGAGGGCGGCCCGTCCCGCACGTACGAGAACGCCAAGGCGATGATGTACGGCGACCCCGAGCTGTGGGCCGACCTGCTCGACCGCCTCGCCGACATCACGGCCGGCTTCCTCGAGGTGCAGATCGAGGCCGGCGCCAGTGCCGTCCAGCTCTTCGACTCCTGGGCCGGCGCCCTCGCCCCCGCCGACTACCGCCGCTCGGTCATGCCCGCCTCCGCGAAGGTCTTCCGCGCGGTCGAGTCCTACGGCGTCCCGCGCATCCACTTCGGCGTCGGCACCGGCGAACTGCTCGGCCTGATGGGCGAGGCCGGAGCGGACGTCGTCGGCGTCGACTGGCGCGTCCCGCTCGACGAGGCCGCCCGCCGCGTCGGCCCCGGCAAGGCGCTCCAGGGCAACCTCGACCCGACGGTGCTGTTCGCCGGACGCGAGGCCGTGGAGGCGAAGACCCGGGAGGTGCTCGAGACGGCCGCGGGCCTGGAGGGCCACGTCTTCAACCTCGGCCACGGCGTCATGCCGTCCACCGACCCGGACGCGCTGACCCGCCTCGTGGAGTACGTCCACACGCAGACCGCGCGCTGACCGGGCCGCACCGGCTCACCAGGGCTGCTGGGGCCGCGCCCGCCTGCCGAACAGCAGGCCGCGCGGTTCCGGCGGCGGGGGAGTGCCCGGACGCAGCGGCCAGGCGATCAGCATTCCGGCGACGAAACCGACGATGTGCGCCGCGTACGCCACCGTGCCCGCGTCGGAGACGCCGCCGCCGGAGGAGTACACCGCCTGGAGCACGAACCACATCCCCAGCACGATCCACGCCGGCAGACGCAGCGGCAGGAAGATCAGGAACGGGACGAGGACCCACACGCGTGCCGTGGGATACAGCACCAGATAGGCGCCGAGCACACCCGCGATCGCTCCCGAGGCGCCGATCAGGGGGGCGGCCGAGTTCGCGTTGAGGACGGCGAAACCGTACGACGCCGCGTAGCCGCAGACCGCGTAGAACAGCGCGAACGGCAGATGGCCCATGCGGTCCTCGATGTTGTTGCCGAAGATCCACAGGAACAGCAGGTTGCCCAGCAGGTGCAGCCAGCCGCCGTGCAGGAACATCGCGGTCAGCACGCTCAGCTCGGGCGACTTGTCGTAGCCCGGCGGCGCGACCACACATCCCGGGCCCTGCGGGCCGACGCCGGTCTCGCCCGTCGGGACCAGCCGCGGCATCCGATCGTGGATCAGCTCCTGGGGCACGACCGCGTAGCGCTCCAGGAACGCCTGCAGATCACAGAGCTGGGCCAGGCCGCTGTCGCCGGTGAGGGAGCCGGTGACGCCCGGGGTGAGGAACACGAAGACGACGACGTTCGCGACGATCAGCGCGTACGTCACCCAGGGGGTGCGGCGCGCGGGGTTCACGTCATGGACTGGGATGACCACGACTGGACTTGTGCCCGGACGGCGGGCGGTGAACACCGACGGCCGGCCGTGCGTATCTCTCGTCAACCGCCCGCGGCGCGGGGAAGGGGCCGCGGGGCCGACGTGAGGAACAGGCGATGAACGACCGAGTGACCCCTGCGGTGCAGGCGCTGCCGGACGGGGAGGCCGAGCTCACGCTCGTGGTGCGGCTTCCGTGGGAGGACGTGGCCCGGCTGGGGCAGGAGGCGGGGCGGCTGGCCGCGCAGACGCAGCGGGCGGTCACGCTGGACGAGGCGGTGAGCCATCGCCTGCGCTCGGCTCGGCCGGCTGCTGCGCATGCGAAGCCGGCGGGAGAGCAACCCCCTGCCGTGACCTCGGCGGCGTCTGTGTCGTCCTTGCCGGCGCGGGCGGCGGCGCCGGCTGAGCAGGCTCGGCAGGCGATCGATCGGATCAACGGGGCGGGGTGAGGGTGCGTTGCCGGGTGCGGGTTCGTCAGCGCTGGTCGCGCAGTTCCCCGCACCCCTTCACGGTGTTGCAGTCGCCCTGACTTTCGCGGACGCCTTGCGGGCGGCTACCAGGACCGGGTCCCAGACCGGGGAGAACGGTGGGGCGTAGCCCAGGTCCAGGGTGGTCATCTGGTCGACCGTCATGCCTGCCGTCAGGGCCACCGCTGCGATGTCGACCCTCTTGCCCGCGCCCTCTCTGCCGACGATCTGGACGCCCAGGAGGCGGCCCGTGCGGCGTTCGGCCAGCATCTTCACCGTCATGGGGGAGGCGCTCGGGTAGTAGCCCGCCCGGCTCGTCGACTCGATCGTGGCGGTGACGTACTTCAGGCCGACCCTGCGCGCGTCCTTCTCACGCAGGCCCGTGCGGGCGATCTCCAGGTCGCACACCTTGCTGACGGCCGTGCCGACCACACCGGGGAACGTGGCGTAGCCGCCGGCTGCGTTCGCGCCGATGATCTGGCCGTGCTTGTTGGCGTGGGTGCCGAGCGGGATGTGCCGTTCCTGGCCCGAGACCAGGTCCAGCACCTCGACGCAGTCGCCTCCGGCCCAGATGTTCTCGTGGCCGCGGACACGCATCGACCGGTCGGTGAGCAGGCCGCCGTGGGTGCCGACAGGGAGGCCTGCCGCGCGGGCGAGGCTCGTCTCGGGGCTGACGCCGATGCCCAGGACGACGACGTCCGCGGGGAACTCGGCGTCCTCGGTGCCGACCGCGCTCACCCTGCCGTCCTCGCCGGTGAGCAGCTTGGTGACCTCCGCGTCGTTCACCATGGTGATGCCCATGCCCTCCATCGCCCGGTGCACCAGGCGCCCCATGTCGGGGTCGAGGGTGGCCATCGGCTCCTTGCCGCGGTTGACGACCGTCACCTCGTAGCCGCGCTTGATCATCGCCTCGGCCATCTCCACGCCGATGTACCCGGCGCCGACCACCACCGCGCGGCTGCCACGCGTGCGTGCCAGCGTGTCCAGCAGGGCCTGCCCGTCGTCCAGGGTCTGAACCCCGTGCACGCCGGGCGCGTCCACGCCGGGCAGCTCCGGGCGGACCGGACGCGCTCCGGTCGCGATCACGAGCTTGTCGTACGACGTCCAGGACTCGGCGCCGGAATCGACGTCGCGCGCGCGTACCCGCTGCCGTTCGGTGTCGATCTCCACGACCTCCGTGCGCAGGCGCAGATCGATATCCCGCGCGCGGTGCTCGTCCGGAGTGCGGGCGATCAGCTGATCCCGCTCCGGGACGTCACCGCCCACCCAGTACGGGATGCCGCACGCCGAGTAGGAGGTGAAGTGGCCGCGCTCGAAGGCCACGATCTCCAGCTCGTCCGGACCCTTGAGGCGACGGGCCTGTGACGCCGCGGACATCCCCGCGGCGTCACCGCCGATCACCACCAGGCGTTCCCTCGCACCCCGCGCATCGCTCATGCTCATGCGAACACGCTACGGGGGCAGGGCATTTCACGCCGGGATCAGGTGCCCTCGGTCTCGCCACCGCCGTTGCCGGGCCTCGTCTGCGGCGCGGGCCGCGCCGCCGGCAGCGGGCCCAGGGCGGTCGTCGCGGGCACCGGCTCCGGGCGGCGCGGCAGCCGGGGCCGCACGACCTTCAGCCACAGCAGGAGCAGCAGGACCGTCACCACGGCGAACGGCAGCACCGCGCCGACGGCCACCACGACCCAGCGCAGCATCGTCACGAACGCGTCCCAGCCGCCCGAGAGCGCGTCCAGGAAACCGGGGTCGTCGTCCTTCTCGGCCTTCTTCACCGGCTTCTCGGACAGGGAGAGCGTGATCGTGGCCATGCTCGTGCGGTCCTTCAGGGACTTCTGCTGGGCGAGCAGGGCCTCCAGGTCGGCCTGGCGGGTGCTCAGTTCGCCCTCCAGGGTCACCACGTCGCTGAGCTTGGTGGCCCGGTCCATCAGCTCGCGGATGCGGGCGACGCTGGCGCGCTGCGACGTGATCCGGCTCTCCACGTCGACCACCTGGTCGGTGACGTCCTCGGCCTTCGCCTCGCGCTGCAGCAGCTTGCCCGCGCCCTCCAGCGCGGTGAGGACCTCCTCGTACTTCTCGGCGGGCACGCGCAGCACCACGCGCGTGTACCCGTGGCCCTCCGCGTCGCGGTCGGTGCTCTCGTTGCCGACGTAGCCGCCCGCGTTCTCGGTGGTGGTACGGGCCTCGGCCAGCGCCTTCGAGGCGTCCTTGACCTGCACCGTCAGCGAGGCGGTGCGGATGATGTGGGTGGTGCGGGCCTTCGGGGGCGCGGTCGCCCGCGCCGCACCGCCCGCGCCGTCGGCGCCGGACGCGCCCTGCTTCGCGCCCTCCGGTGCGGCCCCCTGGTCGGCCTGCGAGGCGGCCTTGCTGTCGCCGCCGGAGTCGGAACCGGCGCCGCCGCTGCACCCGGTGAGGGCGAGCGCCGCGGCCAGCAGAACCCCGGCCAGGGCATGGACCGGTCGTACGGATCGTCGTGTGTGCATGCGGGTTCGTCCCCCCGGCGTCGTGACCACTGACGCCTCTACGACGCGGCAGTGCGGCCGGACGTTTGCTCCGAAGGGTCCCGATGCGGTCACGGTAGGGACTCGGCGGGGCCACATGGCCCCGGCGGGACTGTCGGCGGCGTCTGAGAAGGTGGAGACATGAACGGATCACCCACCGGCGCCGGGTCACCCACCGGTGCCGGATCACCCCCCGGCGCGGGGCAGCACGTCGTCGTCATCGGAGCCGGTATCGCGGGACTGGCCGCCGCGCACCGGCTGTCGGGGCGCGGGGCGCGGGTGACGGTGCTGGAGGCCGGGGAGCGGGTCGGCGGCAAGCTGCTGCCCGGCGAGATCGCCGGCGCCCGCGTCGACCTCGGCGCCGAGTCGATGCTGGCCCGCCGCCCCGAGGCGGTGACCCTCGCCCGCGAGGTGGGTCTCGCCGACCGCCTCCAGCCCCCGGCGACCGCCACGGCCTCGCTGTGGACCCGCGGCGCCCTGCGCCCCATGCCGAAGGGCCATGTCATGGGCGTCCCCGGCACCGCCGCCGCCCTCGCCGGTGTGCTCTCGGAGGAGGGCCTCGCCCGGATCGGGCGCGACGCCGAGCTGCCGCGCACCGAGGTGGGCGACGACGTGGCAGTGGGGGAGTACGTGGCGGCGCGCGTCGGCCGCGAGGTGGTCGACCGCCTGGTGGAGCCCCTGCTGGGCGGGGTGTACGCGGGCGACGCGTACCGCATCTCGATGCGCTCGGCCGTCCCGCAGCTGTTCGAGGCCGCCCGGAGCCACGCGTCCCTGACGGAGGCGGTCCGCCACATCCAGGCGAAGGCGGCAGCCGCGCAGCAGACAGGCCCGGTGTTCATGGGCATCGAGGGCGGGGTCGGGTCCCTGCCCCTCGCGGTGGCCGAGTCGGTCCGGGCGCGCGGCGGTGAGATCCTGACCGGGACGCCGGTGACGGAGCTGCGCCGGGTGGCGCCGCCGGATCCTCAGGCGCCTGCCGCCTGGCGTGTGATCGCCGGTGGGCGCGAGCTGCACGCCGACGCGGTCGTCGTCGCCGTACCGGCAGCGGCAGCCGCCCGGCTCCTGCGCGCGGAGGCGCCGGGCGCCGCCGCCGAGCTGGCCGCCGTCGAGTACGCCTCCATGGCGCTGATCACCCTCGCCTACCGCCGCGCGGAGGCCGGTCTCCCGGAGGGCAGCGGGTTCCTGGTGCCGCCGGTCGACGGCCGCACCATCAAGGCGGCCACCTTCGCCTCCGGCAAATGGGGCTGGATCGCCGGGCAGAACCCCGGCCTCGTCGTCCTGCGCACCTCGGTGGGCCGGCACGGCGAGACGGAGATCCTCGGGCGGGACGACGCCGAGCTGGTGGAGGTCTCGCGGCACGACCTGAAGGCGGCCACCGGCCTGGACGCCGCCCCGGTCGCGGCCCGCGTCACCCGCTGGCAGGACGGCCTGCCCCAGTACCCCGTCGGCCACCACGCCCGCGTGGCCCGCGTCCGCGACCACGTCGCGAAGCTCCCGGGCCTGGCGGTGTGCGGCGCGGCCTATGACGGCGTCGGCATCCCCGCCTGCATCGCGAGCGCGTACGCCGCCGTCGACCAGATCCACGGCGATCTCGGCGCCGTGCGGGAGCTCACCGCCCACCCGGTGCAGAGCCTGCACGGAGGAGCGGGAGAATAAGGGACATGAGTGACGACGCCACCACCCCCGCCCCCGACCGGATCCCCAACAAGGGCAAGCTGGCCAAGGACCTCAACGAGGTCATCCGCTACACCCTCTGGTCCGTCTTCAAGCTGAAGGACGTGCTGCCCGAGGACCGCGGCGGGTACGCCGAAGAGGTCCAGGAGCTGTTCGACCAGCTCGCCGCCAAGGACGTCACGATCCGCGGCACCTACGACCTGTCGGGCCTGCGCGCGGACGCCGACCTCATGATCTGGTGGCACGCGGAGACCGCCGACCAGCTCCAGGAGGCGTACAACCTCTTCCGCCGCACGAAGCTGGGCCGCGCGCTGGAGCCGGTCTGGTCGAACATGGCGCTGCACCGGCCGGCCGAGTTCAACCGCTCGCACATCCCGGCGTTCCTCGCCGACGAGACGCCCCGCGACTACGTCAGCGTCTACCCCTTCGTGCGCTCCTACGACTGGTACCTGCTGCCCGACGAGGACCGCCGCCGCATGCTCGCCGACCACGGCAAGATGGCCCGCGGTTACCCCGACGTGCGCGCCAACACGGTCGCCTCCTTCTCCCTCGGCGACTACGAGTGGATCCTCGCCTTCGAGGCCGACGAGCTCCACCGCATCGTCGACCTGATGCGCCACCTGCGCGGCTCGGAGGCCCGGATGCACGTCCGCGAGGAGATCCCCTTCTTCACCGGCCGCCGCAAGAACATCACCGAGCTGGTCGCGGACCTGGCCTGACACGCGGGCGCCGGCCGCGCGGACCGCTGACGGATCCGGGCGGCCGGCGTGCGCGCGTGCGACGAGAGGCGGCCGGCGTGGGCGCATGAGGCCGTGGGTCAGGGCGCGGGCCGGACCGGGACGGCCTTCCCGGCGGGCGAGGTCCTCTCGGGCGGCCCGGCCGCGGTCCTCGGCCTCGGCTCCGGGTGTGCCGCGCAGGACGCGCTGCGGCCCGGGACCCTGCCCTCGAGCAGGTACGCCTCCATGTGCCCGTTCACGCAGGCGTTCGGACCGCCCGCGATGCCGTGGGTGCCGGCGTCCCGTTCGGTCACCAGCACCGAGCCCGCGAGCCGGCGGTGCAGTTCCAGGGCACCGCCGTACGGGGTCGCCGCGTCCCGCTCGGCCGCCAGGATCAGCGTCGGCGGCAGCTCACCGGCGCCGGTGCGCACGTCCAGCGGCCGCTGCCGCGGCGCCTTCCAGTAGGCGCAGGGCAGATTGGTCCACACGTTGTCCCAGGTCTCGAAGGGTGCCCGGCGCGCCAGCCGCGTGTTGTCCCGGTCCCACACCGCCCAGTCCGTCGGCCAGGGCGCGTCGTTGCACTCCACGGCCAGATAGACCGCGCGCGCGTTCTCCTCCTCCACGGCCGCCTCCGGATGCTGCTCGGCCTGGTCGATCAGCGGCTGCGGGTCGCCCTTCAGATACGCCGACAGGGCGTGCGCGCGATGCGGCCAGAAGTCGTCGTAGTAACCGGCCTGCAGCAACGCCGCCTGCAACTGGCCCGGCCCCACCTTCCCGCCCGCCGGCTTCTCGGCGAGCCGGGCGCGCACCTTCTCGTAGCTGCGCTGCACCTTCAGCGGTGTGTCGCCGAGCCCGTAGACGCCGTGGTGCCGGGCGGCCCACTCCCGGAAGTCCGCCCAGCGGCCCTCGAACGCCGCCGACTGCTCGAGGTTGTTGCGGTACCAGATCTGCGCCGGGTCGGGATCGACCGCCGAGTCGAACACCATCCGCCGCACATGACCGGGGAACAGGGTGGCGTACAGCGCGCCGAAGTACGTGCCGTACGACGCCCCCACGAACGTCAGCCGCCGCTCGCCGAGCGCCGCGCGCAGCACGTCCAGGTCGCGTGCGTTGTTCAGCGAGGTGTAGTGGCGCAGCCGGTCGCCGGCCCGCTCGGCGCACCCCCGCGCGTACGCCTTGGCCTGCGCGATGCGCTTCTTCTTGTACGCCTCCGAGGGATGGACGGGCGCCTGCGTGGGCCCGTCGAGGAACGTTCCGGGGTCCTGGCAGGACAGGGGCGCCGAACGGCCCACCCCGCGCGGGGCGTAGCCGACGAGGTCGTAGGCCGCGGCGATGCGCTTCCACTGGGGGAGCAGGCCGATCAGCGGGAAGTGCATGCCGCTCGCGCCCGGCCCGCCCGGGTTGTGGACCAGGGCGCCCTGGCGGGGCACCTTGCGCTTGCTGTTGGCCGGGTCCTTGCCGGTGGCGCGGACGCGGCTGACGGTGAGCCGGATCTGCGCGCCGTCCGGGCGGGCGTAGTCCAGCGGGACCCGGACGGTGCCGCACCGGATGCTGCCCGGCAGGTCCTGGGCGTCGGGGCACCGGCCGAACTCGATGCCCTCGGACGCGGCCCGCGCCGCGGCGACCGCCGTGCCCCGCGCCTCGGCCCCGCCGGAGGCCGAAGCAGCGCCGGACGCCGAAGCAACGGCGGACACCGGGGGAGCGCCGGCGGTACTGCCGGCCGGCGCGGCGGCCAGGGTGGTGAGCAGCAGGGTCCCGGCGGCCGCGTGGACGGCGGCAGTTCTCATCGACGTATCCCTTCGGAGCACAGCGGCGACAAAAGGGATGTTTCGTTCGATGATCGGGCAAGGCAAGCACCGCTCGCGGGTGTCGCCGCCCGAACTGCCGTACGCCCCGGCGCTACCGCCCGTCGTCCTGGCCGAGATACCGCTCGCGGTGGGCGAAGGCCGCCCGCAGATCCGGTTCGCCCACCGCGCGGATGCCGCGGACGGCCACGCAGGTGAGATACGTACGGTCGTCGGCGGCGCCGTCGGTGTGCCGGGGCAGCGCCCCCAGCAGCCGCTGCCCGGCGGGGGAGGCCCAGCGCGAGTACGGGTGGACCTCGAACCGCGCCATGGCCAGACAGCTCAGCGTCAATGTGAGCGGCAGCGCGAACCACATCGCGATCAGATGGCGCGGCATCTCCGCGGGGGCCGGCATCAGCAGCGCCACCGCCCCGAGCCCGGCCACCACCGGCACGGCGAGCCGCACCTGCCGTACCGCGTCGGCGATCGTCGTACCGGCGCCGTCCGGCACCGCGAGTCCCGCCCTGACCAGCCGGTCGGCGATCCCGCGCACCGCGTCCGCGGTCGCCGCGGCGGCCCGCACGGGAGCGATGGGGGACTGCCCCTCGGGCCCGATGGCCCCTATGACGGACCGCTCCATCTCGTCCCGCCCGCGCGGATCGACGACGGTCGCCCACCCGGTGTGGGCCAGCAGCAGCCGGCGCTGTCGCGCCATGGCCACGAGGGTGACGTCGGCGACCCGGCGGGGGCCGCCGGACAGGAACGCGGCCTCGTACAGCGTCAGATCACGGCCGGAGCCGATGCCCGCACCCGTGTCACCGACGGCCGCGGCGCGGACCGCGGCCAGGCACAGCCGTGTGCACGCCGCACCGGCGACGGCCCAGGCCAGCAGCAGGAGGAGGACCCAGAACATGAGTTGTTTGTAAGCGACACGGTCGCGGGAACACCATGCCCTGTTCACATTCCGGACCGAGCGTTGTCGGTATGTGACGTTCCGTTTGGCCGTGGGGCTGCCGAGTCGCTCAACGCCGCAGCAGCACCCGCCGCGTCGCGCGGGCCAGCCGCACCGCCGGCCGCCGCGACCGGGGCTTCGATCCCGAGCGCTCCAGCCACCACTCCCGCAGTTCCCGCCGCACGTCCGCGTCCTGTGGCCACCCGGCCGGCAGCAGCCGCTCGACGAAGTCCAGCGCGTCCTGGCGGTAGCCCCCGGTCATCGGCTGCGCCTGGGCGTACGTGAGGAACGCGGCCCGGTACCCGTCGCCGAGGATCCGCGGCAGCTCGGGCGCGACCTTCGCGACGACGTCCGCCCGCTTCGCGGCGAGCGCCCGCGCCTGAACGGCCATCCGCGCCCGGTCGAAGCCCTCCGGCACGGGCGTCCCGGCGACGAGGGCGGAGAGCATCGCGGTCTGCGCGAGGGCGAGCCGCTGCCGGGCCGGTTCGAGCGAGCCGGCCTCGGCGTCCCCCGGGCGCGTCTCGCGAGCGCCCGCCGCGCCGCCCTGGACGACCGTCCCGTCCCGCGCGCCCCTCTCGTCCGTCTCCCGTGCGTCCGTCTCCCGTGCGCCCTTCTCCAGCCCGCCCTTCTCCAGCGCGCCCCGGATGGCCTCCAACTCGGCCTCGAGCTCGGCGGCTTCGGGGAAGTTCTCGTCCCGCTCCAGAAGCACACCCGGAGGCGACACGCGGGAGGCGAGGTCGGTGAGGATGTCGAGCACCGGCCCGGGGACCGGGTGGGCGTGGCTGTCGTGCCACACGCCGTCGCGCTCGAAGCCGCCCGCGACATGGACGTACGCGATGGCCTCCAGGGGGAGTTCGGCGAGCGCCTTGGCCGGGTCCTCGCCGCGGTTGACGTGGTTGGTGTGCAGATTCGCCACGTCGATCAGGAGCCGTACGCCGGTGCGGTCGGCGAGCTCGTACAGGAACTGACCCTCGGTCATCTCCTCGCCGGGCCAGGAGATCAGCGCGGCGATGTTCTCCACGGCGAGCGGCACGGGCAGGGCGTCCTGGGCGATGCGGACGTTCTCGCACAGCACGTCGAGGGCGTCGCGGGTGCGCGGCACCGGCAGCAGATGCCCGGCCTCCAGACGCGGGGAGGCGGTGAGCGTCCCGCCGGCCCGTACGAAGGCGATGTGCTCGGTGACCAGCGGCGCCCCCAGGGCCTCGGCCCGCTCGGCGAGCGCGGTGAGCCGCCCCTCGTCCGGCCGCTCGGCTCCCCCGAGCCCCAGCGAGACGCCGTGCGGCACGACGGTCACCCCGCGCTCGCGCAGCCGCAGCAGTGACTCGGGGAGGTGCCCGGGGCACACGTTCTCGGCCACGACCTCGACCCAGTCGATCCCCGGCATGCCCTCCACGGCGTCCGCGATCTCCGGCCGCCATCCGATCCCGGTTCCCAGTCGCTCCATCGTCCCCTCCTCCACCGGCCCCCCGGCCCCCGCCGGAACGTTCCCTTGGACGTGACGGAGGTATGGCCCCGGGACCATCGCCCGAACCCCGCGGCCCACACCTTCAGAGCAACATTTGAGGTTCGGCCGGTGCCAGGGTGTACGTGCCCGGCCCCCGGACCGTTCAGGTCGCCCGCGCGGTCGTGCGGCGGCTGCTCATGGCGTACACGCAGGAGCGTTCAGGAGGAGCGCAGCCCCGGATGGTCCGCCACCACCGTGCAGGAGCCCGGGGCGATCTCCGTGAAGCCGGCGTCGCGGACCAGGGGGAGGCCGCTGCCGACCAGGGCGGCCCAGCGGTCCGGGGGCGCTGTGCGGACGGCCAGGGGAAAGCCCGCCTCGCGCCACGCGGTGCGGTGGGCGTCCGTCAGGTCCCACCAGGCCAGCTGGGCCGCATGGCCCGCCTGGGCCATGGCCTTGCCCGCGGACATGTCGAGGGAGGGGTTGAGCCAGAGGACCGGAGCGGTCGGGGCCGCGGGAGCCGGGGGCTCCGGGTCGTCGAGGTCGGTACCGGAGACCTGGAGGCGGGCCAGGTCCTTGGGCCACCCGTCGAGGGGGACGGGCGGGAAGACACGGACCTCCGCCGCCCCGCCCGTGACCGTGATGCCGGGGAGGGCCTCCGCGCGGCGCCACTCCGCGCCGCGGGCCCTGCGCACCACCTTGCGGATCCGGGCGTCCTGCCAGTCGCGCATCACCCGCGCCCACTCGCCCTCGCCCACCGACCGCTCGTCGCTCAGCATGACCAGGACCGCGCGGGCCGCGGTCTCCAGCGCGTCCGTGCGGGGCGGCGGCGCCGCCCGTTCGATGCGGACGACCAGGGGCAGGACGTACTGGGGTGCCGTGTCGCGGTCGCCGTACCCGGAGCGGAAGGGGCTGTCGGCGGCAGGCGTCTGATCAGTGCTCACGCGTCCAGTCTGCCAACCCGTGCCGCGGCGCACGGCGGGGCGGTCAGCAGCCGCAGGACGTGCGCTGGGCCTCCTCCCACTCGCAGGCCGGGCACAAGGTGATGCCCTTGTACGACTCCGGGTACTCCGTCGGCTCCCGGCACACCACGCACTCCGCGTACGGCGGCCCGTCGGCCTTCGGGGGCCTGGCCGCGTCGATCAGGCAGTAGTCGTTGTCGGTCATGCGTCCAGCGTAGGTCCGCCCGTGCGCGGGCGGATCAGCCTCGCGCTGTGCCCGCCGCCGCGATCAGTTCGGAGACCTTCACGAACCGGTAGCCCTCGCGGCGCAGCTCCGGCACGATGCGCCGGACGGCGCGCTCGGTCGCGGGGGCCGCGCTGCGGGTGCAGTGCAGGACCACCACGGAACCCGGCCGCACCCCGTCCAGCACCTGCCGCGCTACCGCGTCCGGGTCCGTGGCGAACGCGTCGCCGCCGACCACGTCCCACTGCACGGCCGTCACCCCGGCCGGGGTGAGCGCCTTGAGCGCCTCCCGGTCGTAACAGCCGCCGGGGAAGCGGAAGTACGGCATCGGATCCGGCACCCCGACCTTGCGGAACGCGGCGTACGCCCGCTCCACGTCCGCCCGCATCCGGTCCTCGGGGAGGGTCGGCAGGCCGTAGCAGTCGGGGGTGAACGCGTAGTGGCTGTAGGAGTGGTTGGCGACCTCGAAGAGCGGGTCCCGGCCGATGGAGCGTGCCTGGTCGGGGTACTCCTCGGCCCAGCGGCCCGTCATGAACACCGTGGCCGGAACCTTCAGCGCCCGCAGCGTCGCGATCAGCCGCGGATGGTCGAAGCGCTCGCCCGCCGCGGCGCGCGGGCCCTGGTCGGCGGTCATGTCGGCGTCGAAGGTCAGGGCGACCGTCCTGGCCGTGCCGCGGGGGGCGCTCTCGAAGACCGGGGTCAGCCCCGCGGGGCCGGGGGCCAGGGTGGGCGGCCGGGAGGGTGCGGTGGCGGAGGGGGCCGACGGTCCCGGGCGGGCCGGCTGCCGGCCGGCCGTGGCGCAGGCGGTGAGCGCGGCGGCCAGGGCGCACACGGCGACCGCTCGGCGTACTTGTGTGATCACCGTATGAAGATATGAGGAGATATGTCCGGAGCGTCCTAGCTGGTCCGGTGCCCGCCCCTCATGTCACCCGGCCGGGTGTCACGGCCCGCCCTCAGATCTTCCGGCGCTCCAGCGGACGGGTCGCCGGGCCCTGGATCACCTTGCCGTCGGTGTCGAAGCGGGAGCCGTGGCAGGGGCACTCCCAGGCGCGTTCGGCCGCGTTGAAGGCGACCAGGCAGCCCATGTGGGTGCAGCGGGCCGAGACCGCGTGCAGGGTGCCGTCGTCGTCCCGGTAGACGGCGAGCCGGCCGCCCTCGGCGCGCACCACGGCCCCCTCGCCCGGGGGCAGCGCCTCCACGGGCGGTGACGGGTGCAGCCGGTCGCCGACGAAGTGCTTGGCGACCTGCGCCTGGTGCTTGAGGAAGGACGGCGCCTCGCGGACCGCGGGCAGCAGCCGGCGCGGGTCGTACAGCTCGCTCCACTCGCACCGCTCGCCGGTGATCTGCGCGGTGAGCAGCAGGCCCGCCATCATGCCGCCGCTCATGCCCCAGCCGGCGAACCCCGTGGCCACGTAGACGTGCCGCGCGCCCTGGTGCAGCGGGCCGACCAGCGGCACGGTGTCGGTCGGGTCGTTGTCCTGAGTGGCCCAGTAGTGGGTGAGCTCCACGTCGGGGAAGTGCGCGCGGGCCCAGGCGGCGAGGCGGTCGAAGCCGGCGCGGGTGTCGGCCGTCCCCGGCGTGAAGTGTTCCCCGGTGACGACGAGGAGGCGGCGGGCGGGGTCGTCGCCGTACGGTGCCGTCCGCACCGAGCGGGTGTTCTCCTCGGGGGTGATGAACATGCCGCCCGGGTCCTGGTCGGCCGGGATCGGGCCGGCGACGACCAGTTCGCGGCGCGGGGAGAGCCGGGTGAAGAGCAGGGCGCGGTCGAAGACGGGGTAGTGCGTGGCGACCACGACGTCCCGGGCGGTGACGGTGGCTCCCGTCGCCGTCGACACGCGGCAGGGGGAGCCCTCCTCCAGGCCGAGGACCGTCGTGTCCTCGAAGATGCTGCCGCCGTGGGCCAGCAGGTCCCCGGCGAGGGCGAGCAGGTACTTGCGCGGGTGGAACTGCGCCTGACCGGTCACCTCGACCGCGCCCGCCACCGGGAACGGCAGCCCGGTGTCCGTCACGAACGAGGCCGGCAGTCCCGCCTCCCGCGCGGCCTCCGCCTCGGCGCGCAGTTCATCGGCCCGGGCGGGGTCGCGCACGTAGGTGCAGGCGCTGCGGCGCTCCCACTCGCAGTCGATGCCGAGTTCCTCGACGACGCCGGCGGTGTGCTCGATCGCCTCGGACTGCGAGCGGGCGTACAGGCGTGCGCCCTCGCTGCCGCGGGTGCGGCGCAGCTTGTCGTAGATCAGCGTGTGCAGCGCGGTGACCTTGGCGGTGGTGTGGCCGGTGACGCCGGCCGCGATCCGTCCGGCTTCCAGGACGGCCACGCTCCTCCCGGCCCGCGCGAGCTCCCGTGCGGTGCACAGCCCGGCGATTCCGGCGCCGATGACGGCCACGTCGACGTCGGTGTCCGCGGTGAGGGCGCCATGGTGTCCGTCCGGTGCCGTCTCGAGCCAGTACGAGCCGCTGACCTGCTGATTCTCCGTCATGGAGGCCGAGTACCCCGGTCCGCCGAGTTCAGTGGCCGGGCGTCGTGCCGCGCCTTTCCCCTTGCGTGCGGAGGCGAGCGGGGCTAACGTACAACCAAATGGTTGTAGATGGGTTGACCGACGAGAGCGTGGACCGTCTGTTCCACGCGCTGGCCGACGCGACGCGTCGCGACATACTCCGCCGCTGTGTGCGGGGTGAGCTGTCCGTGTCACGTCTGGCCGAGGCGTACCCGATGAGCTTCGCCGCGGTGCAGAAACACGTCACGGTGCTGGAGCGGGCCGGTCTGGTCACCAAACAGCGACGCGGACGGGAGCAGTTGGTGCGTACCGATCCCGACGCGGTGGGCCGCGCGCGCCAGGCCCTCGACGAACTCGAGAACGCCTGGCGGGCCCGGGTGGACCGGATGTCCGGTCTGCTCGCGGACGAGGGCGGGCCCGAGGAGGACGGCCGGGACTCCGGCAACACGAGGAAAGGACAGGACCGATGACGGTCACCAGTGTGGACAAGGACGTCGACCACCTGACCCTCACCCTGACCGCCGACTTCACCGCCCCGGTGGAGAAGGTGTGGCAGCTGTGGGCCGACCCGCGGCTGCTGGAGCGCTGGTGGGGCCCGCCGAGCTACCCGGCGACCTTCGAGGAGCACGACCTCACCCCGGGCGGCGAGGTCAGGTACTACATGACCAGCCCGGAGGGCGAGAAGTACGGCGGCTGGTGGCGGATCACCACGGTGGCGCCGCCGACCTCCCTGGAGTTCACCGACGGCTTCTCCGACAGCGAGGGCAAGCCGAACCCCGAGATGCCGACCACGGCGGTACGGATGACGCTCACCGAGCACGGCGGCGGCACCCGGATGGAACTGCGCTCGGTCTTCGACACCCGGGAGCAGATGGACCAGCTGGCCGAGATGGGCATGATCGAGGGGCTGCGGCAGTCGGTCGGGCAGATGGACGACCTGCTGGCGGGCTGAACCGGACACGACCGGGAGGCCGGACGGCCGGGGGCGACGGGAGTCCCGTCGCCCCCGCCGGTCTCAGCTGCGCCAGGGGCCCGTCACCGCGAACGTCGTCCCCGGGGCGTAGCAGTTGACGTACATCGTCCGGCCGTCGGGGGAGAAGGCGACGCCGGCGAACTCGCCCCACTCCGGTTCCTCCGGCGTGCCGATGTTCTGGCGGTTGCGGGCCAGGGCGTAGACCTCGCCGCGCCGGGTGACGCCGTAGACGTGCTGCGCGCCCCCGCCGTCCTCGCAGACCATCAGGCCGCCGCTGGGGGCGAGGCAGATGTTGTCCGGTGACTCGCCGGGCAGCTGGACGTCGGTGTCCGGGCCGAAGACGATCACCAGGGTGAGGCGGCGCCGGTCGGGGTCGTAGCGCCAGATCTGCCCGTAGTGGTCGCCCGCCGAGCCCTCCGCGCTGCGGGCGAAGGACGACACGAAGTACACCGAGCGCCCGCCCCAGTAGCAGCCCTCCAGCTTCTGCGCGTGGGTGATGCCCTTAGGCCCGAAGTCCTGGAGCCGGATGGGGGTTCCGGTGGCCAGCGGGTCCGGTACGTCCACCCACTCGATGCCGTCGAACCGGGCACCCGTCTCCTGGATCGACGACAGGTCCGGCACCCCCGGCACGCGCATCGCCTGCAGCCGCCCGCCCGCGCGCAGCGAACCGGTGCCGCCCAGCGGCTTGTTCGGCAGGAAGCGGTAGAACAGGCCGAACGGCCGCTGGAAGGCGTCCTCCGTCTCGTAGACGACACCCCGCTCGGGGTCCACGGCGATCGCCTCGTGCTGGAAGCGGCCCATCGCGGTCAGCGGTACGGCACCCGTGCGGCGCGGATCGGCGCCGTCGACCTCGAAGATGAAGCCGTGGTCCTTGGTGTAGCCGTTGGTGCCCGCCTTGTCCTCGGTCTCCTCGCAGGTCAGCCAGGTGCCCCAAGGGGTGGGCCCGCCCGCGCAGTTGACGGCCGTACCGGCGATCGCGACCCGCTCGGACTGCACCCGGCCGCGGGCGTCCAGGGTCAGCGCGGTGCAGCCGCCCTTGCCCGCCGGGTCGTAGGTCAGTCCCTCGATCGCCGGGACGGGCACCGCGCCGTTGTGGCGGTTCTCGTGGTTGCGGACGAGATGGACACGGCCGTGACGGCCCGCGAAGGCGGCCATGCCGTCATGGTTGGAGGGCACCGGTCCCTCGCCGGAGCGCAGTGCGTCGCCCTCGCGGGACAGCACCCTGTAGCGGAAACCTTTTGGCAGATCGAGCAGCCCGTCGGGGTCGGGGACGAGGGGGCCGTAGCCGCCGCCGTGGCCGAGGTCCTGCGCCGCGGCGGTGCCGGTGAACAGCTCGGAGAGCGCACCGGTGAAGGCGATGCCGATGCCGAGCGCGCCGGAACGGGCGAGCATCTGACGGCGTGTGGGTGCGGCCGACGGTGGTGTCGGTGGTGTCGGTCGTGCCGAGGGGGAGCCGGTGGACGTGGTTTCGGACATGGGGAAACCTTCCTGCTGGCGGACAGGAACCGTGACCCCGCCGTGTCTATCACCTGTCGTCAGCCGCGGGAACCACGCGCGTAGCACGTGTCACGGCGGCGGCGTGCGGCCGTCGTTCTCCCGGCTGCTCTCGACCGGGTGGTGGTCGGGGCCGAGGAGGTCTTCCACGGTGTGCCTCTCGGCGGTGTCGAGAGCCTCCACGGCACGGTCGTCGGGCGCGGGGCGGAACTCCGGCGCGCGAGCGCCGGTGGCGGGCCGCGGCTCCGGCGCGTGGTCACCGGTGGCGCGCTGGGCCTGCGACGCACGGTCACCGGTGGCGAGCCGGGTCTCCGGCGTGCGGTCGCCGGCCGTGAGCTGCGGCTCCGGCGCGCGGTCGCCGGTTTCCGGGGTGCGGCCCTCCCCGGCGTGGCCGTCCGTCCCCCGGTCGGCGGTCTGCGCGACCCCGGTCGGTGCCGGCTGGGCGGCGCGTTCCAGGAAGCGCAGCAGCTCGACCGGGAAGGGCAGCACCAGCGTGGAGTTCTTCTCCGCGGCGACCGCCACCACCGTCTGCAGCAGCCGCAGTTGGAGGGCGGAGGGGGTGTCCGCCATCTGCTGGGCCGCCTCGGCGAGCTTCTTCGACGCCTGGAGCTCGGCGTCGGCGTTGATGACCCGCGCCCGGCGCTCCCGGTCCGCCTCCGCCTGCCGCGCCATCGACCGCTTCATCGTGTCCGGCAGGGATACGTCCTTGATCTCCACGCGGTCGATCTGCACGCCCCAGCCGATCGCCGGGCTGTCGATCATCAGCTCCAGACCCTGGTTGAGCTTCTCCCGGTCGGACAGCAGATCGTCCAGATCGCTCTTGCCGATGATCGACCGCAGCGAGGTCTGCGCCATCTGCGACACCGCGAAGCGGTAGTCCTCGACGTTGACCAGCGCCGCCGCCGCGTCGACGACCTTGAAGTACACCACCGCGTCGACCCGCACCGTCACGTTGTCGCGCGTGATGCCCTCCTGGGCCGGCACGGGCATCGTGACGATCTGCAGATTGACCTTGTGCAGCCGGTCCACGAACGGGACGATCATGGTGAATCCGGGCAGGCGTGCGGGACCGTGCAGCCGGCCGAGCCGGAAGACCACCCCGCGCTCGTACTGTTTGACGACCCGCGCCGCCGCGGCGAGATAGGTGGCTCCCGCGGCCCCGGTCGCCACGGCCGCCGTGAGCAGCTCCTCCAGCATGACGACCTCCCGGTTCAGAGGCCTGCTTCGTGCGTTTCGGGCGATTCCGCGGCGGATGCCGTTGTCCTGTGCGTCCTCCGCTCCTGCAACGATATGCCCGACCTCCGGTCCGGGGCCATGCCGCCCGCCCCGGACCGGAGGCAGCACCGCCGGATCAGGCCGGTGTCACCGGCTGCTCGGGGTCCGCCGCGACGGCCCGTACGCCGCCGCCCGTCACCTTCACGGGCGTCCCGTGCCGCTCGGCCCAGGTCTGCAGCGCCGTACGGCAGGCGTGGTCGAGGTGGTGCACGCCGGACAGGTCCAGCTCGACCGGGCGGTCCTCGGGCAGCGACTCCAGGGCGTCGAGGATTCTCGGCAGCCGCAGGAAGGTGGCGTTGCCCGACAGGTACACCTGGATCGGTCCCGCGCCCTTGTCTATGACCTCCAGTTTCGCGTGCGAGGCCTCCCAGGCGGTCTTGACCACCGCCAGGGCCAGGCCGATGAGCACGCCCTCGAACATGTTCACCACGACGATCGACACGGCGGTGACCACGAGGATCAGCGCCTCGCCGCGATGCGCCCGCCACAGCGCGGTGACCTGCCGGAACGGGATCAGCTTCCAGCCCGCGTGGACCAGGATGCCCGCCAGCGCGGGCAGCGGGATCAGCGCCAGCGCCCACGGCAGCAGCGCCGCGAACAGCAGCAGCCACACCCCGTGCAGCACCCGGGACGCCTTGGTCCGGGCGCCCGCCTGGACATTGGCCGAACTACGCACGATCACCGCGGTCATCGGCAGCGCGCCGAGGAGCCCGCAGACCGTGTTGCCCGCGCCCTGCGCCATCAGCTCCTGGTTGTAGCGGGTGCGCGGACCGTCGTGCAGCCGGTCCACCGCGGCGGCGCTGAACAGGCTCTCGGCGGAGGCGATCAGCGCGAAGGCGACGATCGTGCCGATCAGACCGATGCTCGCCAGCTGACCGAAGGCGTCCGCGCCCGGCGGCTGGACGGCGTCCAGCAGGCCGTGCACCTCGACCGTGGCGACGGGCAGGGCGAACGCGAGCGTCACCGCCGTCGCCAGCAGGACCGCGGCGAGCGCACCGGGCACCGCCCGGGCGGGGCCCGGCATCCGCCGCCACAGCACCATCACCGCGACGGTGCCCGCGCCGACGGCGAACGAGACCAGCGCCTCGGTGTCGCCGAGCATGTCCACGACCGCGCCGGGCAGCCCGAGGATCTTGTCGAGGCCGGAGGAGGGCGCCTCGAGCCCGGCCGCCGCGTACAGCTGGCCGGCGATGATCACCAGACCGATGCCGGCCAGCATGCCCTCGACGACCGAGATCGATATGGCGCGGAACCAGCGTCCGAGCCTGAGCGCGCCCATGGCCAGCTGGAGCAGCCCGGCGGCCAGCACGATCACGCCGAGCGCGGGCAGCCCGTAGGTGTCGACCGCCTCGAAGACCAGCACGGTCATCCCGGCGGCCGGTCCGGACACCTGAAGGCTGCTGCCCGGCATGAGGCCGGTGACGATCCCGCCGACGATGCCGGTGACGAGACCGAGCTCGGCCGGGACACCGGAGGCGACGGCGACGCCCACGCACAGCGGGACGGCGACCAGGAACACGACGAGGGAGGCGGCGAAGTCCTGCCGGATGTGGGGGAACCTGGTGCTCACGGCGCCGCTCACAGCGCCTCGAACGCGTCGGTCTCGGCGCGGTGTTCGCGTACGGCTCCGGTGTGCACCTCGTAGTACCAGCCGTGCAGCCGCAGCTCACCGGAGGCGAGGCGCCGTTCGACGCACGGGTAGGAGCGCAGCCGCAGCAGCTGCGCCAGGACGTGGTGCTGTACGGCGTCGGCGCAGGCCGGGTCCTCCGCGTCGGCCGACGCCGGTTCGTCGGCGGCGTGCGCCAGCCAGTCGCGCACGGCGGGTACGGCGTTCAGGTCCTCGCCGCGCACCAGGGCGCCGATGGCGCCGCAGTGGGAGTGGCCGCAGACCACGATGTCGCTGACGCCGAGCACCTCCACGGCGTACTCGACGGTGGCCGCCTCGGCGGTGGGGCGCTCGGCGGCGTACGGCGGGACGATGTTGCCCGCGGTGCGCAGCTCGAACAGCTGGCCGGGCCGGGCGCCCGTGATCAGGGCCGGTACGACCCTGGAGTCGGAGCAGGTGATGAACAGGACGTCGGGGGACTGGCCCTCGGCGAGGCGGGCGAACTCCTCAGGGCGCCGGCCGAACATGCGGGCGTTGTCGATGAGGGGCTGCATCTGGTGTTTCCTCCTGGCGCGCGTGGGGGCGCGTCGGACGGGCATGGCAGGTGGGGGGAACGCGGAGCCCGCCACCCGGGGATCCGGGACGTGGGGACTCATTGACTCCGGGACGATCCTTGGCCTTTACCTGACCGGCCGTATACGCGGATGCGAAGGCGCGCGGAAGGAGAGGCGGTGAAGCACAGGTAAAGCGGCGGTAAGGGCCGAGGGGGCGGCCGTGGCCCCCGGACCTTGGAACATGCGTCCCCCTCAGGGCAGTTCACACCTCTAGCGCGTGCCAACGCTTGGCAAACGGTTGGTCAAGAAACACGTTAACCCTGCAAAGCGCTTTGCAGGGTTAACTTCGCGTTTCATGGCGCAGAGCGCCTGAAAACCAAAGGAGGATTGGCGTGAACCGGCCCTTGAGCGCAGGGGGTTGGGCCGGGTAAGGGGACCGGGGTCACTCGCTCCCGGCGAGCCGACCGGCGTCGCGGGCCAGGGCGGTGAGCCGCGAGATCGCCCGGAAGTACTTCTTGCGGTATCCGCCCTTCAGCATCTCCTCGCTGAAGAGCTGGTCGAACGGCAGGCCCGAGGCCAGCACCGGGACCTCCCGGTCGTAGAGCCGGTCGGCGAGCACGACGAGCCGTAGCGCCGTCGACTGGTCGGGCACCGGGCGCACGCCGGTGAGGCACACCGCGCGGATGCCGTCGGTGAGCGCGCCGTAGCGGCTGGGGTGGACCCTCGCGAGGTGCTCCAGCAGGTCCGGGAAGGCGTCGAGGGTGGCGCCCTCGGTGGTGTGCGCCGTCTTGGTCACCAGCTCGTCGGAGTACGGCGGCGGCGCCTCGGGCAGGCCGCGGTGGCGGTAGTCCTCGCCGTCGATGCGCAGGGTGCGGAAGTGGGCGGACAGGCCCTGGATCTCCCGCAGGAAGTCGGCCGCGGCGAAGCGGCCCTCTCCCAGCTTGCCCGGCAGGGTGTTCGAGGTGGCGGCGAGCGCGACACCGGCCTCGACGAGCTTGCCGAGCAGGGTGGACACCAGCACGGTGTCGCCGGGGTCGTCCAGCTCGAACTCGTCGATGCACAGCAGGCGGTGGCCGGAGAGGGTCCGCACCGTCTGCTGGAAGCCGAGGGCGCCGACGAGGTTGGTCAGCTCCACGAAGGTGCCGAACGCCTTCAGGGCGGGCTCGGCCGGGGTGGCGTGCCACAGGGAGGCGAGCAGGTGGGTCTTGCCGACGCCGTACCCGCCGTCGAGGTAGACGCCGCGGGGGCCGGCCGGGGCCTTCTTCGGGGCCTTGCCGAAACCGAACAGCCGCCGCTTGCCCGAGCCGCCCGCCGGTGCACCGTCCAGTCCCGCCGCGAAGCCCTCGAGGACCTGGACGGCCTCGGTCTGGCTCGGCTGGTTCGGGTCCGGGATGTACGTGCCGAACCGGACCGCGTCGAACCGCGGCGGCGGCACCATCTCGGCGACGAGCCGGTCGGCGGGAACGTGCGGCTCGCGTGCGCACAGCGACAGCGGGGCCGCGTCCGCTATGGGACCGGGGGAGGAGGCGGAGGACGGGGAGGAGGACGACACGGTTCCCCATGCTACGGGGCGTGGAACACTGCACGACATGCGACGCCTCTTCCCTGTGACCGACGAGACAGCAGCTCCTGCCGAGGACACCCACGGACCGCGCGGCACCGGCGGCGGTGCAGCGGGCGGTCCCGGTGAGGGCTCGGGGGCCGGGGTGGGCAGCGTCTCGGCCGGCGGCTCCGGGGTGGACGGGCGGGAGTGGAGTCTGGCCGAGCTGGCCGCCGCGTACGCCTATCCCGCGCCGGCGGGTGGCGCGCGGGTGCCGTGGCTGCGGGCCAACATGGTCTCCACGCTCGACGGGGCCGCTCAGCACGAGGGGCGCTCGCAGCCCATCTCCTGCGCGGCCGACATGCGGATCTTCGGCACCCTGCGCGCACTCGCCGACGTCGTGGTCGTGGGCGCCCAGACCGTACGCCAGGAGGGATACCGCCCGGCACGTGCGCGTGCCGAGTTCGCGGCGGCGCGGGAAGCCGCCGGGCAGGGGCCCGCTCCCGCGATCGCGGTGGTCAGCGCGAGCCTCGACCTGGACTTCTCCCTGCCCCTGTTCACCGCCCCGCTGGTGCCCACGCTGGTCCTCACCGGTGCGGACGCCCCGCCGGACCGGGTCGCCGCCGCCGAGAAGGCGGGCGCGCGGGTCGTGATCGCCGGGGAGGGCGGGGGAGTGGATCCCACGCGGGCGGTGCGGGAGCTGGCGGAACTGGGGCATACGCGGCTGCTGACCGAGGGCGGGCCGCGGCTGCTGGGGCAGTTCGTGGCGGCCGGAGTGCTGGACGAGCTGTGCCTGACCGTCTCCCCGATGCTCACCGCCGGTGACGCCCAGCGCATCGCCGGCGGCCCCTCGGTACCGGTGCCGCAGCGCTTCACCCTGACGTCGATCCTTGAGGAGGACGGCTTCCTCTTCACCCGCTACACCCGCCGCTGACGTCCGCTCGCCCAGGACGGCGAGCCCTGTCACCACGGCCCCGTGTCACCGCGGCGGCGCGCGCCTCACGGCCCCGTGCCTCCGTGCCGACGCCGCTGCACAAGGCCGGGCTCGCCCTCGGCTCGCCCTCGGGACCCCGACCGGCCTCGCTCCTCGCGCGCCGGGCGCGCCGTCCTGTCGCCGCGCCCCCCGCCCGGCACGTGTGGCGCCTCCGCGCGCTACACAACGCTCCCGCACTTGGTCACGCCCTACACGCGGGCCGCGTCCGCTGGGAGTGTCCGGAAACGGGTTCGATGGTTACCGCTGGTCCGGTAATCAGCGGAATCTTTCGTTCCGCTTAGTCCCGCGGCGGGCACACTGGATCCGGCCGTACCCGTGCGAATGCGGGGAAGGATGGTTTCCGCAGGGCCGTCCTCGGCCCTCGAAGGAGAAGGGGCGCCCTGGTGTTCACAAGCGTACTGATGATCGAGAAGGCCCTGACGTCGGCCGACGTGGAGTTCGTCACGACCTTGCACGGCGACGAGCCGGTCTCCTTCCACGTGCTGCTCCAGCCGCGCGGCGAGCAGGCGGACCGGCTGCTGCGGGCCATCGACGACGTGGCCCTCGGCGAGCTCGACGAGGCCGTCCGGGAGGGCGAGACCCCCGAGGGCGAGGAGGCCAAGAGCATGGGACAGCGGGCCCTGGAGGTGTCCCTGCAGGCCCTGCGCGCCACCGGGGACGAGGCGGAGGGCCGGCTGATCGAGGACCACCCCCTGGACGCGCTGAAGGCCCTCGTCGAGGAGGTCGACGCCGACGAGGTGATCGTCCTGACCGATCCGCACTACGTGGAGGAGTTCTTCCACCGGGACTGGGCCTCCCGGGCCCGGCACAAGGTGGGGGTACCGGTGCTGAAACTGTTCTCGCACAGCAAGGCATAGGCTGGGGCCGCGCTCTTTCGCGAGGGCGCGAAGACCGTCGTCCCGCTCGTCGCACCTCTGGGAGAACACGCATGGCACCCGGCCTTCCCACCGCCCTGGACCGACCGCACTTCATCGGCATCGGCGGCGCCGGAATGTCGGGCATCGCGAAGATCCTCACCCAGCGCGGCGCCAAGGTGGCCGGCAGCGACGCCAGGGACTCCGCCACCGCCGAGGCGCTGCGCGCGCTGGGCGCCACCGTCCACATCGGGCACGCCGCCGAGCACCTCGCCGACGACGCCAGCTGTGTGGTGGTGTCGTCGGCGATCCGCGAGGACAACCCCGAGCTGGTGCGCGCGGCCGAGCTGGGCGTCCCGGTGGTGCACCGCTCCGACGCCCTCGCCGCGCTGATGGACGGCCTGCGCCCGATCGCGGTGGCCGGCACCCACGGCAAGACCACCACCACCTCCATGCTGGCGGTGTCCCTGTCGGCGCTGGGGCTCGGGCCGTCCTACGCGATCGGCGGCGACCTGGACGCCCCCGGCTCCAACGCCCAGCACGGCGAGGGCGAGATCTTCGTCGCCGAGGCGGACGAATCGGACCGCAGCTTCCACAAGTACGCGCCCGAGGTCGCGATCATCCTCAACGTGGAGCTGGACCACCACGCCAACTACGCCTCGATGGAGGAGATCCACCAGTCCTTCGAGACGTTCGTCGGGCGGATCGTGCCCGGCGGCACCCTGGTGATCTCCGCCGACCACGAGGGGGCGCGCGAGCTGACCGCCCGGCTGGACGGCTCGGTGCGCACGGTGAGGTACGGCGAGTCGGCCGACGCCGATGTCCGCGTGCTGTCGGTCGTCCCGCAGGGGCTCAGGAGCGAGGTGACCGTCGAGCTGGACGGCGCCCCGCTCACCTTCACCGTGTCCGTCCCCGGCCGCCACTACGCGCACAACGCGGTCGCCGCGCTCGCCGCCGGCGTCGCGCTCGGCATCCCCGCCGCCGAACTCGCCCCGGCGCTCGCCGCCTACACCGGCGTGAAGCGGCGCCTGCAGCTCAAGGGCGAGGCGGCCGGCGTCCAGGTCGTCGACTCCTACGCCCACCACCCGACCGAGATGACCGCCGACCTGGAGGCCATGCGCGCCGCCGCCGGTGACGCGCGCATCCTCGTCGTGTTCCAGCCGCACCTGTTCTCCCGCACCCGGGAGCTCGGCCAGGAGATGGGTCAGGCGCTGGCGATGGCCGACGCCTCGGTCGTGCTCGACATCTACCCGGCCCGCGAGGACCCGATCCCGGGCGTCACCAGCGAGCTGATCATCGAGGCGGCGCGGGCGGCCGGCGCGGACGTCACCGCCGTGCACGACAAGGCGGAGGTCCCCGCGGTGATCGCGGGAATGGCGCGGCCCGGCGATCTCGTTCTCACCATGGGAGCGGGCGACGTCACCGACCTCGGCCCGCGGATCCTGGACCGTCTGTCGAAGTAAGGGGCGTTGAGGCTCATGCCGTACGACGTGGAGAAGCCGGACGAGCAGTGGCGCGCGGAGCTGTCCCCCGCCGAGTACGCCGTACTGCGCCAGGCGGCCACGGAGCCCGCCTTCACCGGTGAGTACACCGACACCAAGACCGAGGGCGTCTACTCCTGCCGCGCCTGCGGCGCCGAGCTGTTCACCTCGCGGACCAAGTTCGAGTCGCACTGCGGCTGGCCGTCCTTCTACGACCCGAAGGACTCCGAAGCCGTGGAGCTCGTGGAGGACCGCTCCCACGGCATGGTCCGCACCGAGGTCCGCTGCGCCCGGTGCGGGTCGCACCTCGGCCATGTCTTCGAGGGCGAGGGATATCCGACGCCCACCGACCAGCGGTACTGCATCAACAGCATCTCCCTGCGTCTGCAGCCCGCGAAGGACTGAACCGGCCGCTCACCACCCGGTCCGCAGCAGATGGTTGAGGAGCAGGGCGAGCACCGCCTGCCCGGCCGGCCAGACGCGCGGGCCGGGCAGCAGCGCGGCCGCGGGCAGCAGCCAGATCACGAACGGCAGCCAGATGCGTTCCGTCTCCGCCTTGCTCATGCCGGACAGGTCCGCGACCAGCAGGGCGAGAAGGGCGCTGAGCGCGAGGAGGGCGAGGCGGGGCGCCGCGCCGGTGGTGAGCCGGCCGCGTCGTCCGGTCAGCAGGCCGCCGCACCTGCGCAGTCCCGCCACCGTCGCAGGGCCCGCGATCAGCACCGTGCAGGCGAAGTTCGCCCACACCCAGTACGCGTACGGGCGCACCCCGCCCGCCCCCTGGTGGTAGCGGGTGACCAGCAGGCGGTACGCCTCCCACCAGTCGAAGCCCAGCGCGGCGAACACCGCGGGCACCACCAGGAAACCCGCCACCAGATACGGCAGGGGCCTCAGCCGCTCCGTCCCCAGCAGCAGCACCGCCGCGCCGATCACCGCGAACAGCGTCAGCCCGTAGGACAGGTACACGGTCAGCCCGAACAGCAGTCCCGAACCGAGGCCCGTGTACGCCGGGCGGCGTCCGCTCACCGCGAGGGCGAGCAGTGCGACGGCCCACGCGGCGACCGCAGTGAAGTAGCCGTCGGCGGACGTGCCCGTCCACACCGCCGCCGGCGACAGAACCAGGAACGGGGCGGCACGGCGGGCCAGTGACTCGTCGGTGAGGACGCGCAGGGCGACCAGCACCGCCACGGCCGCGGTGGTGCCGACCGTGATGCAGAAGGCGCCCGCCCAGCCTCCACCGCCCAGCCCGATCCGGTCCAGCAGGACGAACGTGACGGTCGCGCCGGGAGGGTGCCCGGCGACATGGGCGGGCCAGTTGTCGGGCGTGTCGATCAGGATGTGCCCGGTGAAGTCCCGCAGGGCGGCGGGGATGTCGTCGAAGCGGTCGATGACCCGCAGGTACTCCTGACGCGTGGTCAGCTGCTCGGCGATGCCCCGGTGCCAGCCGTCGATCAGCGCGAGGGACCAGGTCCATGCCAGGGCGGCGGCCCAGACGCCCGCCAGGAGCGTGCGCCAGGCCGACCGGTCCGCGAGGGCGGGGCCGTGGATCACGACGGCCGCCGCGACCAGGACGGCCGCAGGTGTGCCCACGCCGACGTGAGGATCCCAGTCGGCGAGCAGCGGCGGCCAGTTCACCCGCAGGGTGCCGTCCCGGCGCTGCACCGACCAGCCGACCAGTGCGGCGGCCACCACGAGCAACGCGGCGGCGGCGACGGCGTACAGGTCCCGGCGGAGATCACGGTTCACGCCGTCACGCTAGGCCGGGTGGGGGCGCGGAAGCGGCCGGCGAGCGGGGATGTCAGCGTTTCGTCATGGGCCACAGGCCCTGCGGCGACGTGGTGCGGACCTACGGTCGGTACATGACCCGGTCCGTCCCTCCCCGGCCGTCCCTGCGCTGGCGCAGCCCGCTGCGCGGCCCGCGCTTCACCTCGGTGCTGGGCGTGGTCCTCCTCGTCGGCATCACCGTCCTGTTCGTGACGGGGCTGCTGTCGTACGCCGCGTACAACCCCGACCTGGCGCCGGTGAACGACAAGACGCCCGACAAGGGGCTCCTCGGCTTCTACCTGTTCTCCTGGCCGACCGACCCGCCGTGGCTGTACCGGCTCACCCAGGGCGTCCATGTCACCCTCGGGCTCACGCTCGTCCCGGTTCTGCTGGCCAAGCTGTGGTCCGTGCTGCCCCGGTTGTTCACGTGGCCGCCGGCCCGCTCGCTCACCCACGCCCTGGAACGTCTCTCGCTCCTGCTCCTGGTCGGCGGCGCGCTGTTCCAGTTCGCCACCGGCATCCTCAACGTCCAGCTCGAGTACGTCTTCCCCGGCTCCTTCTATGCCCTGCACTTCTACGGCGCCTGGGTGTTCTTCGGCGCGTTCGTCGCCCACGTGGCGCTGAAGACGCCGGTGGTGCTGCGCAACCTGCGGGCCATGCGCGAGGGGAAGGAAGAGGCCGTGCGGGAGGGGGACGAGAAGGAGCAGGGCGCGACGGTGGAGCCGAGTGATCTCGTGGCGGCGGATCCGGACCCGCCGACCGTCTCGCGGCGCGGGGCGCTCGGGCTGGTCGGAGCCGGCTCGCTGCTGATGTTCGTCACCTCCGCCGGGCGCAGCTTCGACGGGCCGCTGCGGCAGACCGCCGTCCTCACCCCGCACGGCGGTCCCGAGCCCGGTACGGGACCGAACGGCTTCCAGGTCAACAAGACGGCCGCCTACGCCGGGATCCGTCCGGCCGAGACGAGCGACGAGGCGTGGCGGCTGATCGTCACCGGGCCTTCCGGCACGCTCCGGCTCACCCGCGCCGACCTCCTGGCCCTGCCGCTGCACAGCGCGGCGCTGCCCATCGCCTGCGTGGAGGGCTGGTCGACGTCCGACCAGTGGTGGCGGGGCGTGCGGCTGCGCGACCTCGCGGCCCTGGCCGGCGCGCAGGAGCCGCCCGACCTGTTCGTGGAGTCGCTGCAACGCCGGGGCGCCTTCCGCAAGGCGGCGCTGCGCGCCAACCAGGTCGCCGACCCGCGTTCGCTGCTCGCCCTGTTCGTCAACGGCGAGGAGCTCAGCCCCGATCACGGCCACCCGGCCCGGATCATCGTCCCCGCGGCTCCCGGTGTGCTCAACACCAAGTGGGTGGCCCGGCTGACCTTCCAGGACCTGTGAGGACACCGATGACCCTTCCGCGGCCCGTGCTCGGCAGCCCGCTTCACCTGCTGCTCCTGCTGTGCTCGTTCGCCCTGTGCGGGTATGCGGGCGTACGGCTGCTGGACGGCGACTGGTTCATGATCGCGCTGTGGTTCGTGGGCGCCGCGGTGCTGCACGACCTGGTGCTGCTGCCGCTGTACGCGGCGGCCGACCGTGCGCTGGTGAGGAGCACAGGCCGATGGGTCAACCACGTGCGGGTGCCGGCCGCGCTGTCCGGGCTGCTGCTGCTCGTGTGGTTCCCGCTGATCACCGGCATGGTGTCGGAGCGATACGCCGGGGTCACCGCCCTGTCGGCGGACGGCTACACCGCCCGCTGGCTGCTCGTCACGGCCGCCCTGTTCGGCGGCTCCGCGCTGCTGCTCGTCGTACGGGTGCGCAGGGCGCGAGGTCGCGGACCGTCCGCCTCGGGCTGATCAACGCGGGCCGGACGGACCGCTGGTGCGCAGGGCCACGAAGCAGCGCCCGCCGCTCGACCACTGGGCTGCGGCCCGCCAGCCCGCCTCCTGGGCGTGCCGCAGCAGGGCGGGGGTGCCGAGGCGGGCCCACGGGAAGGGGGCGCCCGCGGCGCCGCGGGCATCGGTGACCTGGACCAGGGCACGCTCGTCGACGTCCGGGCAGGCGACCGTCTCGACGAGCGCCAGACCGCCCCGCACCAGGAGCCGGGCCAGCCGTTCGAGCAGGGCACGCGGGTCGCCGCCGATGCCGATGTTGCCGTCCAGGAGCAGGGCGGTGCCCCAGCGGCCGGTGCCGGGCAGCGGGTCGAACACGGAGCGGCGCAGGGCCTGTCCGCCCCGGTGCACGGTGCGGGCGACGGCCGCTTCGCTGACGTCGATGCCGAGGGCACGCCGGCCCTGCGCGGCGAGGGCCGTGAGCAGCCGCCCCGGCCCGCAGCCCACATCCAGCACCGCGCCCTCGCACCGCCGGAGCACCTCCAGATCGGCGGCGTCGGCCTCCGCACACCAGCGCTCGACGTCCAACGGCAGCAGCCATCCGTCCGCCCGCCGCAGGAACAGCGGCCCCCGGCCGGTGCGCAGGGCATCGGCGTACGGGTCGGCGGACCAGGCCCGCACGGTCTCGTCCGCTCGCGCACCACTCGCCCGCTGCGGTCCGACGCGGGGGGTGGCCGCCGCGCGTGTGCCGCTCACCGGTGGGACGCCGTGAGCCGGGTCAGGCGGGTGGCGAAGCGGCTGCCGGGGGCGGTGGCGGCGACCAGCGCCGCGTCGTGTGCCGTGTCCACGTCCCGCAGCCGGGGCAGCTCGTGCACGCGCAGGTGGGCCAGCCGCAGGCGCTGGGCGGTGCCGGTGCGCGGGGTCGACATGGGGACGCCGCGGAGGAGGGCCGGGTCGGGGGCGGCCAGGCCCAGGGCCCAGAAGCCGCCGTCCGCGGCCGGGCCGAAGTACGCGTCGCAGCCCGCGAAGTCGACGGTGAGCAGCTCCGGTGTGACCTGCGGCGTGTCCATGCCGATCAGCAGGGCGGGGCCGTCGCACCCGGCGAAGGCGGCGGCCAGCCGTTCGTCGAGGCCGCCCGCGCCCTGCGGTACGACCTCGATGCCGGCCGGCAGCCAGGGGCCCGGCGATCCGTCGAGCACCAGGACCCGGCGTGCGGCGGGCGTGCGGGCCACCGTCTCCAGGGTGTCCGCGAGCGCGGCCTCGGCCAGGTCCGCCGCCTCCGCGGGCGTGAAGGGCGGGGTCAGCCTGGTCTTCACCCGGCCCGGCCGCGGCTCCTTCGCGATGACGAGCAGCGTCACGTCGTGCGTCACAGGGCCGCTTCCTCTCGCCCGGGCGCCTCCCGCAGGACGCGGCTCATGTCCCGTACCGCCTGCACGGTGCCGCGCCATGTGCCGGTCACCTTCGACGCACCGGTGCGCGGCAGATAGGGCACGTCGTGTTCGGTGACACGCCAGCCGGCGTCGGCGGCCCGCACCACCATCTGCAGCGGATAGCCGCTGCGCCGGTCGCTGAGGCGCAGGCCCAGCAGGTCCGCACGCCGTGCGGCGCGCAGCGGACCGAGGTCGTGCAGCCGCAGGCCGGTACGGCGGCGCAACAGCCGGGTGAGGGCGAGATTGCCCGCCCGGGCGTGCAGCGGCCAGGCACCGCGCGCCCGCGGCCGGCGCCGGCCGAGCACCAGGTCGGCCCGCCCGGACCGGACCTCCCGCACGAACGGCACCAGGTCGGCCGGGTCCAGCGAGGCGTCGCAGTCGCAGAAGCACACGATGCCGGCCGTGGCCGCCAGCAGGCCCGCGTGGCAGGCGGCGCCGAAGCCGCGCCGCTCCTCGTGGACGACCGTCGCGCCGAGCGCGCGGGCGATGCGGTCCGAGCCGTCGAGGGAGCCGTTGTCCACGACGATCGCGCGCCAGCCGGGCGGGATGCGTCCGAGCACCCACGGCAGCGCCGCGGCCTCGTCGAGGCAGGGAAGAACGACGTCCACGGAGGCCGCGCCGCCCGTGCCGGGCGCCTCGGGGCCGGTGAAGGAGGTGGTCACGGCTCTCACCCTACGAAGACGAATCGGGCATACCGGACTTCGGCTCCTTACGAAACACGGACGTCGGCGACCGGCTGCGGCGTTTTCGCGCGCGTGGTGCGAGGCTGGCCGCATGGAGCAGCAACAGCCGGCCGCGCGGGCCGGGGCACGGGTTCTCGTCGTCGACGACGACCCCACCGTCGCGGAGATCGTCTCGGGCTATCTGGACCGTGCGGGCTACGTCGTCGACCGGGCCGGTGACGGCCCCGGCGCGCTCGCGCGGGCCGCCGAGCACCGGCCCGACCTCGTCGTCCTGGACCTGATGCTGCCCGGCATGGACGGCCTGGAGGTGTGCCGCAGGATGCGCGGCCAGGGACCCGTGCCGGTGATCATGCTCACCGCACGCGGTGACGAGGACGACCGCATCCTCGGCCTGGAGGTCGGCGCCGACGACTACGTCACCAAGCCGTTCAGCCCCCGCGAGCTGGTCCTGCGCGTGGAGTCCGTGCTGCGCCGCACCCGTCCGGCGCCGTCACCGGCCGGCGTCCTGCGGGCGGCCGGCCTGTCGGTCGACCCCGCCGCCCGCCGCGCCCACAAGAACGGCGCGGAACTCGCCCTCACCGTCCGCGAGTTCGACCTCCTCGCGTTCTTCCTGCGCAGCCCCGGGCGGGCCTTCGCACGCGAGGACCTGATGCGCGAGGTGTGGGGCTGGGACTTCGGTGACCTGTCCACGGTCACCGTCCATGTGCGGCGGCTGCGCGGCAAGATCGAGGACGACCCCGCGCGGCCCCGGCTGATCCAGACGGTGTGGGGCGTCGGCTACCGCTTCGACGCCTCCGCCGCCGCACCTCCCGCCGGACAGGAGTGAGCATGCGCGACGCCCTCCTCATCGCCCTGTTCGCCTTCCTCGGCGCCGCCGCGGCCGGTGCGCTCGGCGCCTGCGTGCTGCTGCTCGTCCGCCGCCGGTCCCTGACCGTGCACCTCGCGGTGGTCGCCGCCGTCGCCGTGACGGCGATGCTCGCGGGCACGCTGGCCGTCGCGCAGGCGATGTTCCTGTCGGCGCACGACCTGAGGGTCGTCACGACGGTCGTCGCCATGGCCGCCGTGGTGTCCCTGGCGACGGCGCTGCTGCTGGGCCGCTGGGTCGTCGCACGCAGCAGGGACCTCGCGCGCGCCGCCCGCTCCTTCGGCGACGGCGGCGACTTCGCCGCGCCGGACGGCCCGGCGACCGCGGAACTCGCCGCCCTCAGCCGGGAGTTGCAGACCACCAGCCGGAAACTCGCCGAGTCCCGCAACCGTGAGCGCGCCCTGGAGACCTCCCGGCGCGAACTGGTCGCCTGGATCTCCCACGACCTGCGCACGCCCCTCGCGGGACTGCGCGCGATGGCCGAGGCGCTGGAGGACGGCGTCGCCGCCGAGCCCGATCGCTACCTCAAGCAGATCCGCACCGAGGTGGAACGCCTCAACGACATGGTCGGCGACCTGTTCGAGCTCTCCCGCATCCACGCGGGCACCCTCACGCTCTCGCTCTCCCGCATGTCGCTGTACGACCTGGTCGGCGACGCCCTCGCCGGAGCGGACCCGCTCGCGCGGGAGCACGGCGTACGGCTCGTGGGGGACCGGGTGGAGCCGGTGCCCGTGGAGGTGGACGGGCGGGAGATGAGCAGGGTGCTGGGCAACCTCCTGGTCAACGCCATCCGCCGGACGCCCGCCGACGGCACCGTCGCCGTCGCCGCCGAACGCTCGGCCGAGGGGGTGGTGCTGTCGGTGACGGACAGCTGCGGCGGCATCCCGGAGGAGGACCTGCCCCGCGTCTTCGATACCGGCTGGCGCGGCACCCACGCCCGCACCCCGCCGGCCGGCGCGGGCCTCGGCCTCGCCATCGTCCGCGGCATCGTCGAGGCCCACCGGGGCACCGCCACCGTCCAGAACGTCACCGGCGGCTGCCGCTTCGAGGTCCGCCTGCCGGCACCGGAGGGCTGAGCACCCCGTCGAGTACACCCGTCGAGGACGCCCGTCGAGGTGGTCGCCGCTGAGCCCCGCCGGGAACTCCCGCACGAGGCCCGTTCGGGGTGAGTCGCTGCTCGGTC
>NZ_JBFAXA010000003.1:0-461763 GCF_040689265.1 Streptomyces sp. NPDC052012 | reverse complement strand
TCTCGCTGCGGGGAAGTCCGGCGCGGGGGCCCGTTCGGGGTGAGTCGCTGCTCGGTCTCGCTGCGGGGAAGTCCGGCGCGGGGGCCCGTTCGGGGTGAGTCGCTGCTCGGTCTCGCTGCGGGGAAGTCCGGCGCGGGGGCCCGTTCGGGGTCAGTCGCCGCTCAGTCGCGCCGCCGGGAAGTCCCGCACGGGGCCGCCGCTCGGGGTCAGTCGCCGCTCAGTCTCGCTGCCGGGAATCCCCGCACGGGGGGCCGCTCGGGGTCAGTCGCCGTTCAGCCCCGCCGCCGCGAACTCCCGCATGCCGTCCTCGAAGCCCACCTCCGGCTTCCAGCCCAGGTCGGCCCGCAGCCGGGAGGAGTCGGCGGTGATGTGGCGGACGTCGCCGAGGCGGTACTCGCCGGTGACGACCGGCTCGGGGCCGCCGTACGCGGCGGCGAGGGCCTCGGCCATCTCGGCGACCGTGTGCGGGGTGCCGCTGCCGGTGTTGTAGGCCGTCAGCGCGCCACGGCGCGCGTCCGCCTCCAGCGCCGCCGCGTTCGCCGCGGCCACGTCCCGTACGTGCACGAAGTCCCGGCGCTGGCGGCCGTCCTCGAAGACACGCGGGGCCTCACCGCGGGCCAGGGCCGAGCGGAAGAAGGAGGCGACGCCCGCGTACGGGGTGTCTCGGGGCATCCGGGGGCCGTAGACGTTGTGGTAGCGCAGCGACACCGCCGAGCCGCCCGTGGAGCGGGCCCAGGCCGCAGCCAGATGCTCCTGCGCCAGCTTCGTCGTGGCGTACACATTGCGCGGGTCGACCGGCGCGTCCTCGTCGACCGGCCCGGGTTGCAGTTCCGCGCCGCACCGGGGGCAGACGGGCTCGAAGCGGCCGGCGTCCAGATCGGCGACCGCCCGCGGTCCCGGCCGCACCACCCCGTGCCGGGCACAGACGTAGCGGCCCTCGCCGTACACCACCATCGAGCCGGCCAGCACCAGCCGCCCCACGCCCGCCTCGGCCATCGCCGCCAGCAGCACCGCCGTACCCAGGTCGTTGTGGGAGACGTACGCGGGCGCGTCGCCGAAGCCCGTGCCGAGACCGACCATCGCCGCCTGATGGCACACCGCCTCGACGCCCGGCAGCGCGCCGAGCACGGCGGCGGGGTCGCGGACGTCGGCCGCCGGATCGTCGCGGACGTCGAACACGACGGCTTCGTGCCCGCGGGCCCGCAGTGCCTCGACGACATGGGACCCGATGAAACCGGCACCGCCGGTGACCAGTACGCGCATGGGCCCACGCTAGGTCCGCGCCCGCGTCCGGCAGCAGGGCCACGCCCCGCACGTCACCGGTCCGTAAGACCCGCCCCGCCCGACTCGGTTTCCGGTGCCGGACGTGGGGCAGGTGGCGGGTCGGCGCGGGCGGGACCGGGTTGCGGTTCCGGGGTGTTGTCGGTGGTGCCGTCTAGACTCGACCGGCGACAGCGCGCGCGACCTGGCCAGTTTCCGCCACCCGAAGGGCATTCGGCGTCTTGATACGGATCGATTCAGTCACGAAGCGGTACCCGGACGGCACGGTGGCGGTCGACCGGCTGTCGCTGGAGATCCCCGACCGCTCGATCACCGTCCTCGTCGGCCCCTCGGGCTGCGGCAAGACCACCACCCTCCGCATGATCAACCGGATGGTCGAACCCACCGAGGGCACCATCCTCCTCGACGGCGAGGACATCCAGCGGCAACCGGTCACCAGCCTGCGCCGGTCCATGGGATACGTCATCCAGAACGCCGGACTCTTCCAGCACCGCACGATCGTCGACAACATCGCCACCGTCCCCCGCATGCTGGGCTGGGGCAAGCAGAAGTCCCGCGCCCGCGCCGCGGAGCTGATGGAGCGAGTGGGGCTGGACACGGCGCTGGCCAGGCGCTACCCGTACCAGCTGTCCGGCGGCCAGCAGCAGCGCGTCGGTGTCGCGCGGGCCCTCGCCGCCGATCCGCCGGTGCTGCTGATGGACGAGCCGTTCTCCGCCGTGGACCCCGTGGTGCGCAAGGGTCTCCAGGAGGAACTGCTGCGCATCCAGGAAGAGTTGGGCAAGACCATCGTCTTCGTCACCCACGACATCGACGAGGCGATCAAGCTGGGCACGATGGTCGCCGTCCTGCGCGAAGGCGGCCGGCTCGCCCAGTACGCGCCGCCCGCCGAACTGCTCTCCGCACCGGCCGACAGCTTCGTCGAGGACTTCCTCGGCGCCGACCGCGGCATCCGCCGGCTGTCCTTCTTCCCCTCCGCCGCGCTGGAGCTGACCACCGACGCGGTGGTCCCGGCGGACGCCGGCGCCGAGCGCATCGCCGCGTCCGACACCCCGCACCTGCTGGTGACCGACGCCGACGGCCGCCCGCTCGGCTGGGCCGACCGCCGCGAGGCGACCGCCGGGGACGGCATCGACACCGGCCGGCTGCTGCCCCACGGGCGGCCCTTCGTGCCCGGCACCGACTCGCTCCGGGTGGCCCTCGACTGCGCGGTGCTCTCGCCCACGGGCTGGGCCGTCGCCGTGGACGCCACCGGCCGGGCGACCGGCGTGGTCTCCCAGCAGACCATCGCCGAGGCGATCCGCGCCGCCCACACCGAGCACCGCGGGGGCGTGCACGGGCCCTCGGGCGCGACCGGTCCGACGGGCGCGGACGCCCGTACCGACAAGACCGGGGTCGCCCCGTGAGCGGCTTCTTCGACATCCCCAGCGACCTCCAGCACAGCTGGCTCGGCCTCGTCGGACTGCATGTGCGCGAGGCCCTGCTGCCGGTGGCCGCCGGGCTGCTGCTCGCCCTGCCCGTCGCCCAGTTGTGCGTGCGCCTGCGCTGGCTGTACGCACCGGTGCTCGGCGTGACGACCGTCCTCTACGCCATCCCCTCCCTGGCCTTCTTCGTCGTCCTCATCGACTACACCGGCCAGACCGAACTCACCGTCATGATCCCGCTGGCCGTGTACAGCCTGGTGGTGCTGGTCCCGGCGATCGTCGACGCCGTGCGCTCGGTACCGCAGGAGACGCTCGCCGCCGCCACCGCCATGGGCTTCGGCCCCGTGCGCCGCTACCTCCAGGTGCAGCTGCCGATCGCCGCGCCCGCCGTCATCGCCGGCCTCCGGGTGGCCACCGCGTCCAGCATCTCCCTGGTCAGCGTCGGCGCCCTCATCGGCAACCAGGGCGCCCTCGGCAATCTGCTCGCCGCCGCGCAGAAGTACGACCGGCCCGAACTGGCCGTCAACTCCGTGCTGACCACGGCCGCGCTGGCGATCCTGTGCGACGCCCTGCTGGTGCTGCTGCGGGTGCTGCTCACCCCGTGGATGCCCCGCGGCACACGCGGGCGGCCGAGAGCCTCCGCGCCGCGGGAACAGCCCGCACCGGAGGTCGCCGCCCGGTGAACGTCCTGAACTTCGTCAACGCCTTCTTCAGCGACAGCGCCCACTGGCACGGCTACGACGGCATCCCGCAACGCCTCCTCGAACACGTCCAGTACACGCTGCTGGCGCTCGCCATGGCCGCCGCGATCGGCCTGCCCGCGGGCCTGCTCACCGGACACACCGGGCGCGGCGGGAACGCCATCGCCTTCATCGCCACCGCGGCCCGGGCCCTGCCCAGCTTCGGCCTGCTGGTCCTCATCGTGATCATGATGGGCTTCGGGCTGCTGCCCGTGATGATCCCGCTGGTCGTCCTCGCCGTCCCGCCGATCCTCGTCACCACGTACGAGGCCGTCCGCTCCGTCGACCCCGCACCCGTGGACGCCGCCCGCGGCATGGGCATGCACGAGTCGCGGATCCTCCTCCAGGTCGAACTCCCCGTCGCCCTGCCGCTGATCCTCAGCGGGCTGCGCTCGGCGGCCATCCAGATCGTGTCGACGGCCACCATCGCCGCGTACGTCTCGCTCGGCGGGCTGGGCCGTTACATCGTGGACGGCCTCTACCAGCGGGACTACGAGAAGGTGGTCGGCGGAGCCACGCTGGTGGCGTTCCTCGCGCTCGTCACCATCGCCGTGTTCTGGGCGGCGGGACGCCTCGCGGTGTCGCCCGGGGTGCGCAGGCGCTGAAGTGCCCGCACGGGGACGCCGACGTGCATTCACCCGCGTCGCAAACCGTGACCCGGACGTTCTTGACTGACCGTTAAGCGGCTGGATTGGATCGGTGGATGACTTCTACCGCCACCGCGCACAGCAGCAGGTCCAGGACGAGGCACACCGGCGCGGCGGCCGTCGCGCTCATCGCCGCGGCGGCGCTGCTCGCGGGCTGTGGTTCCGAGGACACCTCCGACAACCCGCTGGCCGGCGAGAAGGCCGAGGCCGGCACCGTTGTCGTCGGCTCCAACAACTTCGCCGAGAGCACCCTGCTCGCCGACATCTACGGCGAGGCCCTGAAGGCCAAGGGCATCAAGGTCACCTACAAGCACAACATCGGCAGCCGTGAGACGACGTACGGCCTGATGAAGAACGGCACCATCACCGTGCTGCCCGAGTACAACGGCTCACTGCTCGCCTATCTCGACCCCGAGGCGGAGCAGAAGTCCGCCGAGGCGGTGAACGCGGCCGTCAAGGCCAAGTTGGACAAGAAGCTGACGCTGCTGGAGTCGTCGCCGGCCGAGGACAAGGACTCGGTCAGCGTCAACGCCGAGACCGCGAAGAAGTACGACCTCACCGCCTCGTCCACGCTCGCCGACCTCAAGGACGTCGCACCCGAGCTGGTGATCGGCGGCTCGCCCGAGTTCCAGACCCGGCACCAGGGGCTCGAGGGGCTGAAGTCCGTCTACGGCCTGGAGTTCAAGTCGTTCAAGGCGCTCGACGCGGGCGGTCCGCTGACCCAGGCGGCGCTGACCCGGGACACGGTCCAGGCGGCGGACATCTTCACCACCGATCCGACCATCGTCAAGGAGAAGTTCGTCGTCCTGAAGGACCCGGAGAACCTCTTCGGCTTCGCCAACGTGACGCCGCTGGTCAACAAGGACGGGCTGTCGAAGGAGGGTGTCGACGCGCTCAACGCGGTGTCCGCGAAGCTCGACACCAAGACCCTGCTCGACCTGGACGCGCAGGTGCAGCTGGAGAAGAAGGACCCGCTGGACGTGGCGAAGGCCTGGCTGAAGTCGGCCGGCCTGGACTGACCGCCGGTCCGGACGCCCGGCTCACACGCCGGGGTCGGTGCCGGGCTCCCGGGCCACGCGCGGTGCCGCGCCGAGGTGCTCGCCGATCCTCTGCGCGAGCAGGTTCATCTCGTGGGCCACGGCACCGGCGTCGGCGCCCGGGCCCGTGAGCACGACGAGCTGGGCGCCGGAGCCGGCCGAGGTGAGGATCAGATGGCTGTTGGCCATCTCGATGAGCGTCTGCTGCACGGGCCCGCCCCGGAAGTCCATGCTGACGCCCCTGCTCAGGCTCATCAGCCCGGAGGCGGTCGCCGCGAGCCGCTCCGCGTCGTCGCGCAGGAATCCCGTGGACCTGCTGACCACCAGCCCGTCCTCGGACAGGACCACGGCATGGTTCACCTCGGCGACCCGCTCCACGAGTCCGGAGAGCAACCGGTCCAACTGCGCGTCGGTGGCGGGGACGGGGTGTGTCATGGCGGTGTTCCTTCGGGTGGTGTCGGCCGGGGGAGCGTCCTCGCCCCGTGGCGAGGGGCGGACCTCGCCGTCCGGCCGGTCATGAGCAGGCGAGGAGCCAACCGCGTGGGGCCGCCGGTCGTCAAGTGGCCCGCCACGCGAGGTGATTTGATGCCGCCGCATCGTGATGTCAGGCCGGTGGCCACGCCTCAACGCCGCCGCAGCCGCAACACCAGCAGGGCGCCGGCGGTGAGCAGCAGCACGGCCGCCGCACCGCCCGCGAGCAGCGGGGCGGAGGGACCGGCCGCGGCGGCGGGGGCGGCGGCCTTCGGAGCCGGACCCGGCTGTGCGGCACCGCCGTCGGGTCGTGCCCCCACCGGCTTCCCCTCCCGGTCGCGCTCCTTCCCGGCCGTCCCCACCGTCTCCGTCGGCTCCTCGCCCGGCTGCTGCCGCGCCTCCTTCGCCGGTTCGCTCTCCACTTGCTTCCCCGGCTCCGGGAACACCACGTCCGAGCACGAGTAGTACGTGTCCGGTGTGCTGCTGTTCTGCCAGATCGTGTAGAGCACATGGCGGCCTCGCCGGTCGGACGGCAGGGTGACGCGCAGGCGGTACGCGCCCTTCTCCAGAGGCGGGTCCGTCACCTCGGCGAACGGCTGCCGGGGCAGATCGGACCAGGTGAGCGGCCCGGCCGGGGCGTAGCCGGGCTTCGTCAGATACATGCGGAAGGTGCCCGTGTGGGGGATCGTCGAGACGTACGTCATCGACAGCGTCCCGCCGGGCCGCACCCGTGTCGCCGGCCAGTCGGCGCGGGCGAGGTCGAGCCCCCGGTAGGCGGGCAGACCGCCGCTGCACAGCCGCCCGTCGGGGATGCGCTGCCGGTCGGCGCCGCCCACGTCCGGCACCCGCAGGTTGTCCCACGCCGTGAAAGGCGCCCCGTTCGCGGCGACGGCCGCCCGGCACGCGGCCGACCCGGCCCGCTCGCCGCCCTCGGGCGAGCAGGCCACCACCCGGCTCACCGGATCCGTCGGCGCCCCGTGCGCCCGCGCGGGCGCCGCCGTCGTCAGCGGCAGCAGCAGCGGGGCCACGAGGGCGGCCGCGAGCGTCACTCGGTGTGCGGTCGTCCGGGGCATCCGGAACGCCTCCTCGGCCCAGGGAAGGACAGGGCTGTCGTCGCGGGGTGGGTCTGGTCCCTCCGTGCAGTACGGGAGAAACACCCGGCGCGTTCACCCTCACCACGAGGCGGGGCATAGCGTCCTCTTCCCGGTCAAGTCCCGTGCGTCCCTCGGCCGTCGAGGGTGGGTTTCCGGCCGGATCGAGGGTTTCCCCCGTATCCCGGCACGCCGCGCCCTGCCTATCGTTCCTGCGCAGCTGACCCACAGGTAACCCCGAACGGGTCGCCGCTCGCGCCTGGCCGGCCGACGCCGCACGTCGATGCACCCCGCCGCTTCGAGGACGAAGCGAATCGACCCTCCTCCCCACTCCGCTGCCCGGAGTCCCGGCACGAAAGGCACCCCCTTGCGTACCTCCCCCACGAACCCCTCCCCGAGCGCGTCGCCGAGACGGACGGCCATATCCGTCGCCGCGATATCCCTCACCCTGCTGACGGCCGCCTCCACCCACCTCGCCGTCGCCCAGGACACCCCCGCCGAGCCGCCCGCCGTCCCCGCCGCGCAGACCGAGGCCGCCCCCGGCACCCCCGCCGAGCGCCTCATCGTCGGCTACAAGTCCGGTGCCGCCGAGGCCACGTCGAACAAGGCCGCCGCCGCCGACGCCGCCGCCAAGAGCGAGAAGACCGGCGAGGACGTCGACTTCCAGCGCCGCCTCGGCACCGGCGCCGCCCTCGTCGACCTGGGTGAGCGGGCCACCCGGTCGGACGTCGCCGACGTCGTCGCCGAGTACGAGGCCGACCCGCAGGTCGCCTACGTCGTCCCCGACCGCCTCAACAAGCCGCTGGCCACCCCCAACGACACCGAGTACGCCAAGCAGTGGGACCTGTTCGAGTCCACCGCCGGCATGCGCGTACCGGGCGCCTGGGACCTCGCCACCGGCAGCGGTGTCACCGTCGCCGTCATCGACACCGGCTACGTCAGCCACTCCGACCTCGCCGCGAACATCGTGGGCGGGTACGACTTCATCTCCGACACCGCCGTCTCCGTCGACGGCAACGGCCGCGACAGCAACCCGGCCGACCCCGGCGACTGGTACGCCGCCGGCGAGTGCGGCCAGGCCGCCGGCAGCGACTCCTCCTGGCACGGCACCCACGTGGCGGGCACCATCGCCGCCGCGACGAACAACGGCAAGGGCGTCGCCGGTGTCGCGTACGGCGCGAAGATCTCCCCGGTGCGGGTGCTCGGCAAGTGCGGCGGCTACGACTCCGACATCATCGACGCGATCACCTGGGCGTCCGGCGGCACCGTCTCCGGCGTGCCCGCCAACACCAACGTCGCCAAGGTCATCAACATGAGCCTCGGTGGGGGCGGCGCCTGCTCCACGGCCACCCAGAGCGCCATCAACGGCGCGGTGAACCGCGGCACCACGGTCGTCGTCGCGGCCGGCAACGAGAACCAGAACGCCGCCAACTCCTCCCCGGCGAACTGCGGCAACGTCATCACCGTCGCCGCCACCAACCGCTCCGGCAGCCGCGCCTCCTACTCCAACTACGGCTCGGTCGTGGACATCGCCGCGCCCGGCGGCGAGACCCGCACCTCCACCGCCAACGGCATCCTGTCCACCCTCAACTCCGGCACCCGCACCCCGTCCACCGAGAACTACGCCTACTACCAGGGCACCAGCATGGCCACCCCGCACATCGCGGGCCTCGCCGCGCTGATGAAGTCGGCCGCCCCCGGGCTCACCCCCGCGCAGATCGAGTCGGCGATCAAGTCCAACGCCCGTGCGCTGCCCGGCACCTGCTCCGGCGGCTGCGGCGCGGGCCTGGCGGACGCGGCGAAGACCGTCCAGGCCGTCACGGGCGGTACGCCCACGGGCTCCACGTACGCGAGCAGCACCGCCGTCTCCATTCCCGACAACGGCTCGGCGATCGAGTCGCCGATCACCGTCACCGGCCGCAGCGGCAACGCGCCGACGGCCCTGCGGGTCGGCGTGGACATCACCCACACCTACCGCGGTGACCTCGTCGTCGACCTGGTGGCGCCGGACGGTTCGGTGTACCGCCTGAAGTCCGCGAGCTCCTCGGACTCGGCGGACGACGTCCGCACCACCTACACCGTCGACGCCTCCGCCGAGACCGCGAACGGCACCTGGAAGCTGCGCGTCCAGGACACGGCGGCGGTGGACACCGGGCGGCTGAACGGCTGGCAGCTGACCTTCTGACAGCTGCTTCTTCCGACAGCGACAGTCACGTCGCTCGCAAGCAGGCGGGTCGGCCGGTGCGGATGGGGCACCGGCCGACCCGCCGTTCTCATGTCACCCCCGAACTGCCACAATCAGATACCGGACGTGCTGTTTTCTTTCAACGGTCGCGTTGGTTTTGCCGGTTGTGCACCGAGTCACGGTCCGACCGGTGTGATGAACGCAGCCGTAGGGTGAGTTATCGTGTACGCGCGGTAAAAACAAACGGCATGACCCGTTCCTTTCCCCGGCACAGGAGTTCAGTCGATGGTGAGGCAGGTACGCGCCGAGCAGACCCGCGCGACGATCATCAGGGCCGCCGCCGACCTGTTCGACCGGCAGGGCTATGAATCGACCAGTCTCAGCGACATCGTCGAGCACGCCCATGTCACCAAGGGCGCCCTCTACTTCCACTTCGCGGCGAAAGAGGACCTCGCCCACGCCATCCTGGAACTGCAGTCCGCCACCTGCCGGCGCCTGGCCCGGGACACCGAGAACCGCGGCCACACCTCCCTGGAGGCGCTGATGCGCCTCACCTTCTGCATAGCCCGGCTGTCCGCCGAGGACCCCGTGCTGCGGGCCGGCCTGCGACTGGCCACCGGCGGCACGCGGCCCCGCCCGCCGCTCAGCCACCCCTTCACCGAGTGGCTGGACATCGTCACCGCCCGGCTCCTCGGCGCGGTCAAGGAGGCCGACATCCACCCGGACGTCGACGTCGACGTCGTCGCCCACTCCCTGGTCTGCTTCTTCGTCGGCACCCGGGTCGTGGGCCGCTCCCGCGAACCCGTCGCCCGGCAGCCGCGCCGCACGGCCGAGATGTGGCACCTGCTCATCCGCGGCCTGGTGCCGGTGACCCGGCGCGCCCGCTACCTCAGCCTGGCCGCACGGCTGGAGCGGGAGATCGCCCCGGTGTGACGTGCCACGCCCGGCCGCGGGGGCGCGTTACGGTGAGCGGCATGCCCCACACACCCACCGCCCCCGTGATCCTCGGCGACGAACCCGGCTCGTTCCCGCACGGCGTGCTGGCCGAACGGCACCCCGCGATCATCCGGCAGGTGCGCGAGGCCTTCCCGTACGAACCGTGGCAGCAGCGCGCGCTCGACGCGCTGCTGGTCAACTGCACCAAGGGCGGGATCGAACCCCTCCCGGCGGGCGCGCACGACCGGGCACGCTGGGAGAGCTGGGGGATGCACACCTACGCGGGTCAGTCCTGGTACGACGTGCCCTGGCTGTGGTCCGAGAGCTGGTTCTACCGCCAACTCCTGCACGCCGTCGGCTACTTCGACCCCGGCCCCTGGCAGGGCGTCGACCCGTTCCGCCCCTCCAAGCTCGCCGAACTCGACTCGTCCGCCACGGACGAGGAACTGGCCGCGCTCGACGCCCTCGCCGGCCGCCCGGCCGAGGAGCAGGCCCGCGCCCTGCTGCACGGCTCGCTCTGGGGCAACCGCGCCGACCTCGGCTTCCGGCTGTCCGCCGAGGGCGCCCAGGAGACGGCCGCCGTGCCCGGCCTGGTGGCCGACGACAGCGAACGCCTCCGGTCGCTGCTCGGCAGCACCGGCACGGGCACGCTGTGCCTGGTCGCCGACAACGCGGGTCGTGAACTCGTCCCCGATCTGCTGCTCGTCGCCCATCTGCTGGCCCACGGTCACATCGCGCGGGCGGTGCTGCACGTCAAGCCGTACCCGTACTACGTCTCCGACGCCACCGGCGCCGACGTGATCGACGCGCTGCGCCGGCTGACCGGAGCCGGGGGAGCGGCGGCCGAGTACGGGCACCGCCTGTGGTCCGCCCTCTCCGACGGCCGGCTGGTGCTGCGCGCCCACCCCTTCTCCTGCTCGCCGCTGCCGTACGCGGACATGCCGGACGACCTGCGGGCGGAGTTCGCCTCGGCCGCCCTCACCGTGGTCAAGGGCGACCTCAACTACCGCCGCCTCGTGGGGGACCGGTACTGGCCGCCGACCACACCGTTCGCGGACGTCACCGGCTACTTCCCGGGTCCGGTCGCCGCCCTGCGCACGCTCAAGTCCGATGTGATCACGGGACTGACCGCGGACACGGTGGCGGCGCTGGACGCGGCCGAGGCGGGCGGGCGCTGGCGTACGAGCGGGACGCATGCGCTGGTCCAGGTGCGGACATAAGGCCCCGAACTCCCGTCCCACCACCGGTTCACGCGATGGTGTGATCATGTCCCGGCCGGCGGATGCGGCCCGCGGCCCACGGGTAGCCCCCGGCCATGACGCAGCCGTTCGAACTCCCCCACTTCTACCTGCCGCACCCCGCGCGGCTGAACCCGCATGTCGACGAGGCCCGGGCCCACTCGACGGCATGGGCGCGCGAGATGGGCATGCTGGAGGGTTCCGGGGTCTGGGAGCAGTCCGATCTCGACGCGCACGACTACGGACTGCTCTGCGCCTACACCCACCCCGACTGCGACGGGCCCGCCCTCTCGCTCATCACCGACTGGTACGTGTGGGTCTTCTTCTTCGACGACCACTTCCTGGAGAAGTTCAAACGCACCCAGGACCGCGCCGGTGGCAAGGAACATCTGGACCGGCTGCCGCTGTTCATGCCGCTGGACGAGACGGCACCGGTCCCCGAGCCGCGGAACCCCGTCGAGGCCGGCCTCGCCGACCTGTGGGCGCGCACCGTACCGGCCATGTCCGCCGACTGGCGCCGCCGGTTCGCCGTCGCCACCGAGCACCTCCTCAACGAGTCGCTGTGGGAGCTGTCCAACATCAACGAGGGGCGGATCGCCAACCCCGTCGAGTACATCGAGATGCGCCGCAAGGTCGGCGGCGCCCCCTGGTCGGCGGGACTCGTCGAGTACGCGACCGCCGAAGTCCCCGGCGCCGTCGCGGACTCCAGGCCGCTGCGGGTCCTGATGGAGACCTTCTCCGACGCCGTGCACCTGCGCAACGACCTGTTCTCCTACCAGCGGGAGGTCGAGGACGAGGGCGAACTCAGCAACGGCGTCCTCGTCCTGGAGACCTTCTTCGGCTGCACCACCCAGGAGGCCGCCGACACCGTCAACGACGTCCTCACCTCACGGCTCCACCAGTTCGAGCACACCGCGTTCACCGAGGTCCCCGCCATCGCCCTGGAGAAGGGGCTCGGCCCCGACGAGGTGGCGGCCGTCGCCGCGTACGCGAAGGGGCTTCAGGACTGGCAGTCCGGCGGCCACGAGTGGCACATGCGCTCCAGCCGGTACATGAACGAGGGCGCCCGCGACACCCGGCCGTGGGCGGGCCCGAGCGGTCCGGGGGCCTCGGCCGCCGACGTCCGCGCGCTGCTCGCGTCGGCCGGCATCGACCGCCTGCGCGCGTACACGCATGTGCCGTACCAGAAGGTCGGCCCGTCCCAGATCCCCGACATCCGCATGCCCTTCCCGCTGGAACTCAGCCCTCACCTCGACACCTCCCGCGCGCACCTCGCCACCTGGTGCGAGCGGACCGGGATCCTCGGCGAGGGCGTCTGGGACGAGGACAAGCTCGCCGCCTACGACCTGGCGCTGTGCTCCGCCGGACTCGACCCCGACGCCACCCCCGAGGCCCTCGACCTCAGCGCCCAGTGGCTCGCCTGGGGGACCTACGGCGACGACTACTACCCGCTGGTGTACGGCCACCGCCGCGATCTGGCCGCCGCCCGGCTGACCACCGCACGCCTGTCGGACTGCATGCCGGTCGAGGGCGAACAGGTGACCGTGCCCGCCAACGCCATGGAGCGTGCCCTGACCGACCTGTGGGCCCGCACGACCGCCGCCATGACCCCCGAGGCGCGCCGCACGCTGAAGAACGCGGTGAACGTCATGACCGAGAGCTGGCTGTGGGAGCTCGCCAACCAGACGCAGCACCGCATCCCCGACCCCGTCGACTACCTGGAGATGCGCCGGCAGACCTTCGGCGCCGACCTCACCCTGAGCCTGTGCCGGATGGGCCACGGCCCCGCCGTCCCGCCCGAGGTCTACCGCAGCGGCCCGGTGCGCTCGATGGAGAACGCCGCCGTCGACTTCGCGTGCCTGCTCAACGACGTCTTCTCGTACCAGAAGGAGATCGAGTACGAGGGCGAGATCCACAACGCGATCCTCGTCGTGCAGAACTTCTTCGGCTGCGACTACCCGACCGGACTGCACATCGTGCACGACCTGATGGACCAGCGCCTGCGGCAGTTCGAGCATGTCGTGGAGCACGAACTGCCCGTGCTCTACGAGGACTTCGAGCTGTCGCGGCAGGCGCGGGCGATCATGGGGGACTACGTGGCGGACCTGCGGAACTGGATGGCCGGCATCCTCAACTGGCACCGCAGCGTGGACCGCTACAAGGACGCCTGGCTCTCCCGGCGTGCCCACGGCTTCCTCCCGCACAGAGCACCGTCGCTGCCCGTGCTCGGCTGACGTGCCGTCAGTCTCACTCGTTCGTGTCTCGTCGCGGTCCGGTGCGCCGGGTAGCACTTCAGGGGAGGTGATCCATGGAACAGGCGGCCTTGCGTCCCAAGCCGCTGCCGGGCGGGGCGTCCGGGGCATCGGGCGGGAACTGGAAGGGGTGCGGCAAGGGAAGCTGGAGGCGGACGAGGAAGGGGAGCGGGGGCGGCCCCGCCCAGCCGCGGCAGCGGCGGGAGCACGCCGCACGCCGACGCGGCCGGCGCCTGGTCTCCGCGCTCCTCGGGCTGCTGGTCGGCACGGTTCTGGTGCTGTCGGGGGTGGGGCTCGGGGCAGTGGGCGCCACCCTGGCCGGCGCGGGCAGACTCCCCGGGCTGCACCCGGGGCAGGCGGGCGCACCGGCAGCCACCGCCCCCTCCGTGTCGCCGCGCCCCACCGCTTCGGCGGCCGGCGCGGCCCCGGTCCTCGTGCCGGTCGTCGCCCGGCTCGGCGTGGAGGTCGCGGACGACCGGAGACCGGGCGCCCTGGTGGTCGGGGTGCACATCCCGGGACCGGGGTTCTCGGCGGGCCTGGTGAGGGGCGATGTGCTTCTCGCGTTCGGCAGGACCCGGATCGACTCGGCGGCCGACCTCGCCCGTGCCGTCGTCCGGGCCCGCCCCGGCAAGGAGGTGAAGCTGACGGTGCGCCATCGCAGCGGTGGCTACCAGCAGTTGACGGTCGTACCCGGCATCGTCACGTGACGACCCGGAAGTGGCTGGTGAGCCGCCCCGTGTCGTCCAGCACGTGCAGGGCGAACCCGGGCGGGGCGTCCCGGTCCGCGATCGGCTCGCCCTCCCAGGGCAGCCGAATGGTCCAGGTGACCCCGGGCCCCACGACGAGCGGCCGTCCCGCGAACGTCGTGGCGGCCGGGGTGTGCGCATGACCGGTGATCAGCCCGGCGATCTCGGGCCGGCGGGCCAGCAGCGCGGCCAGGCGGTCGGGGTCGCGGAGCGGGAAGGAGTCGGGCAGGGGGTGGTGCAGGGACACCGGGGGGTGGTGGAAGGCGAGCAGGACCGGAAGCTCGCCGCCGAGCTCGTCGAGCGTCGACTCGACCCAGGCGCAGGTCTCCGCGGCCAGCTGTCCGTCGTCACGGCCGGGAATGCTGGAGTCGCACATCAGGACGGCGCCGCCCGCCGTGACGTGGACGCTGTCGACGGGACCGTCGGCGGGCGGCACGCCCAGCAGGGACTTGCGGTACGGCGCGCGGCTGTCGTGGTTCCCCGGGCAGGTCAGCACGGGGAACGGGGCGTCCCCGTCGCGCAGCCCCAGCAGCGCGGCGGCCTCCTCGTACTCGGCCTCGGTGCCGTGGTCCGCGATGTCCCCGGTCACCAGCAGCGCGTCCGGCCGCCGCGGCAGCCGCCAGAGCCGGTCGCGCACCCGCCGGGCCCGCTCGGTCGCCCGTGCGGTGCCGTCCAGATGCAGATCGCTGATGTGCGCGAGTACGAGCACGGCCGTACGCCTCCCCGGGTCTGGATAACGGTTGGAGATGATCTAACCATTAGAGCGAGGGATCGGGTACCCGGTGGACCCCGCCAACCGGCTCGCGCCGCCCCCGCCCGGCGGGCAGGATGCTGCCCGTATCCCTCTGTCGCCCTGGGAGGCCCCGGATGACCGGCACCGCACCCGCGCCCTTCACCGCCGACGACTACGAGGCCCGCATGCAGCGTGCCGCGCGGGCCGCCGCCGACGCAGGACTCGCCGGACTCCTCGTGGCACCGGGCCCCGACCTGGTGTGGCTCACCGGCTACACGCCCACCGCCGTCACCGAGCGGCTCACCCTGCTGGTCCTGACGCCCGGACAGGACCCCGTGCTGGTCGTCCCCACCCTGGAGGCCCCGGACGCCGCGCGGGCGCCCGCCGCGCCCGCCCTGACCCTGCGCGACTGGACCGACGGCAAGGACCCCTACGCCACCACCGCCGCGCTCCTCGACGCGCGCGGGCGCTACGGCATCAGCGACAACACCTGGGCCATGCACCTGCTGGGCCTGCAGACCTCACTGCCCGGCACCGGCTACGCCTCCCTCACCCACGCGCTGCCGATGCTCCGTGCCGTCAAGGACGCCGCCGAACTCGAGCTGCTGGCCGCGGCCGGCGCCGCCGCCGACGCCGCGTTCGAGGAGATCCGCGGCGTCCCCTTCGCCGGCCGCCGTGAGGCGGACGTCGCCGCCGACCTCGCCGACCTGCTGCGCCGGTTCGGGCACTCCCAGGTCGACTTCACCATCGTCGCGTCCGGACCGAACGGCGCCAACCCGCACCACGAGATCGGTGAGCGCGTCATCGAACGCGGCGACATGGTCGTCCTCGACTTCGGCGGCCTCCGGGACGGCTACGGCTCCGACACCTCCCGCACGGTGCACGTCGGCGAACCCACCGACGAGGAACGCCGGGTGCACGACATCGTGCGCGAGGCCCAGGAGGCGGGCTTCCGGGCGGTGCGGCCCGGGGCCGCCTGCCAGGACGTGGACCGCGCCGCCCGCGCGGTGATCGCCGACGCCGGGTACGGCGAGTACTTCATCCACCGCACCGGCCACGGCATCGGCGTCACCACGCACGAGCCGCCGTACATGATCGAGGGCGAGGAACAGCCCCTCGTGCCCGGCATGTGCTTCTCCGTCGAACCCGGCATCTACCTGCCCGGCCGGTTCGGTGTCCGCATCGAGGACATCGTGACCGTGACCGAGGACGGCGGCCGCCGGTTGAACAACACCACGCGGGAGATGGTCATCGTGGACTGAGCGGCCACCGACGACCCCTCCCGCCACCTCCCCGAGCGACGACGGCGCGACCATGACCCAGGCACCGACACCCACCGCGGACACCGTCCGCCGGCTGGTCCTGACCCTGCTCCAGGACAGCCGGGCCGGCCGCCCCGGCAGAGGCGGCGAGCGCCCGGCGGGCTCCGCCGCCGGCCCCGAGGTCCGGCCCGTCGCCGGGGGCGGCGCGCCCGCCACCTGGTGGGTCGGCACCCGGCACGTGCTGCGCCTCGCCCCCGACCGCGAGGCCAGTGCCCGCCTGCGCCGCGAACTGCGGCTGCGCGACCTCGTACGCCCGCACGTCCCGGTCGCCCTGCCGGTGAGCGTCGCGCAGGGCGAGTGGGCGCCCCGGCTGGCCTGCACGCTGGACACCCGGGTGCCCGGCGGGTCGGGGGAGGAGCACGACGTGTCCGCCGTCGGCGAGGCGGATCTGGCCGGACTGCTCACCGGCCTGCGCGAGGTACCGGTGCGGCAGGCGGAGACACTCGGTGTGCCGCGGGCGGCGCCGCGCTCCCTGGACACCCTGCGCCGCACGGCCGTTCAGGCCGCCGGACGGCTCGCCGAGGCCGACGAGTTCGACGCGGCCCGCCTCGACCAGCTCACGCCGCCCGCCGCGCTCCAGCTCGCCCCCCAGCCCGGCGCGGCGGTCCTCGTCCACCACGCCCTCACCGGCGAGCACCTCGTGGTCAGCGCCGACGGCCGGGTGCGCGGCGTCCTCGGCTGGGGCGCGGCGGTGCTCGGCGACCCGGCCGAGGACATCGCGGGCCTCGCCCTCGCGGTGGGATCCCCCGCCGCCGTGCGCGCCGCGACGCTCGCCGGCTACGGCGCCCGGCCCTGCCTGCGCGGCCTGTGGCTGGCCCGCTGCGACGCCGTCCTGCATCTCGTCGAGGCCCTCACCGGCCGCACCACCGCCCCCCTGCCCCTGCTGCGGACGCGCCTGCGTCGCGCCTGGGAGGCGATCCTGCTGGAACGGGTCACCGACCTGCGCAAGGAGGACGACGCCCTCTGACCGGCCCGGGGCGTCATCAACCACCCGGTGCAACCGGCCCCCGGCCGTAGGGTGGTGGTGATCCGGATGCCGAGGAGGGGGCTCGAACATGAGCGGGACAGTGACGGCGGTCAGCAGCAACGGCGAGTACTCGTTCACCAAGCCGAACCGTCAGAGCATCACGCTGCTCGCCGGACTCGGCGTCGAGGGCGACGTGCACGCCGGCGTGACGGTCAAGCACCGCTCGCGCATCGCACAGGACCCCACGCAGCCGAACCTGCGTCAGGTCCACCTCATCCACGAGGAACTCTTCGCCGAGGTCGGCCGCGCGGGATACCGGGTGGCGCCCGGCGACCTCGGCGAGAACATCACCACCCGCGGCCTCGACCTCCTCGCCCTGCCGACCGGCACCCTGCTGCACATCGGCGACGAGGCCGTCCTGGAGGTCACCGGCCTGCGCAACCCGTGCGTGCAGATCGACGCCTTCCAGGACGGCCTGCTCAAGCAGGTCGTCGGCCGCGACGAGGCGGGCCGCATCGTCCGCAAGGCGGGGATCATGAGCATCGTGCGGCAGGGCGGCGTGGTCCGCCCCGGCGACACGATCACGACGAAGCTCCCCACCGGGCCGCACCGCCCGCTGGAACGGGTCTGACACCCCCGTTCACTCCTGGAGCAGCACCACCGCGGACTCCCCGGGCACGTGCAGCACCCCGTCCGCGCCCGGCGTGTCGACCGGCTCCCAGGCGGCCAGTACGCGGGCGGTCGGGGCACCCAGGGGGATGGCGGCGGGGACGGGGGAGAGGTTGACGGCCACGCGGATGTCGCCGCGCCGGAAGGCCAGCCAGCGGGCCTCCTCGTCGTAGGCCACCTTGGTGTCGGCGAGGTCGGGGTCGGTGAGATCGGGCTGCTCGTGCCGGAGGGCGATCAGCCGGCGGTACCAGGCGAGCACGCGTGCGTGGGGCTCGCGCTCCGGCTCCGCCCAGTCGAGGCAGGAGCGGTCACGGGTCGCCGGGTCCTGCGGGTCGGGGACGTCCTCCTCGGCCCAGCCGTGCGCCGCGAACTCCCGCCGCCTGCCGTCGCGTACCGCCTTGGCGAGCTGCGGATCGGTGTGGTCGGTGAAGAACTGCCAGGGCGTGCCGGCCGCCCATTCCTCGCCCATGAACAGCATCGGCGTGAACGGCGCCGTCAGCACCAGCGCCGCCGCGCAGGCCAGCAGGCCCGGGGAGACCAGGGCGGCCAGCCGGTCGCCCTGAGCCCGGTTGCCGACCTGGTCGTGGGTCTGGCTGTAGCCGAGCAGCCGGTGCCCCGCCACCCGGGTGCGGTCCAGCGGCCGCCCGTGGCTGCGGCCGCGGAAGCTGGAGTACGTCCCGTCGTGGAAGAAACCACCGGTGAGCGTCTTGGCCACCGCGGCGAGCGGGGCGCGGGCGAAGTCCGCGTAGTAGCCCTGCGACTCGCCGGTCAGCGCGGCGTGCAGGGCGTGATGGAAGTCGTCGTTCCACTGCGCCTGCACGCCGAAGCCGCCCTCCTCGCGGGGCGTGATCATGCGCGGGTCGTTCAGATCCGACTCGGCGATCAGGAACAGCGGCCGGCCCGTGTCGGCCGCCAGCGCGTCCACGGCCGCCGACAGCTCCTGCAGGAAGTGGTACGCACGCGTGTCCGCCAGCGCGTGCACCGCGTCCAGCCGCAGCCCGTCGATCCGGTAGTCCCGCAGCCATGCCAGCGCACTGTCCACGAAATACGTCCGTACCTCGTCCGAGCCGGGCGCGTCCAGGTTGACGGCGACCCCCCACGGCGTGTGGTGCGTGTCCGTGAAGTACGGCCCGAACTGCGGCAGATAGTTGCCCGACGGCCCCAGATGGTTGTGCACGACGTCGAGGACGACCCCCAGCCCCACCGCGTGCGCGGCGTCGACGAACCGTTTCAGTCCCTCGGGCCCGCCGTACGGCTCGTGCACCGCCCACAGCGACACCCCCTCGTACCCCCACCCGTGCCGGCCCGGGAAGGGGCACACCGGCATCAGCTCCACATGCGTCACGCCCAGCCCGGCGAGATGCCCGAGCCGCTCGGCCGCCGCGTCGAAGGTGCCCTCACGCGTGAAGGTGCCCACGTGCAGCTCGTACAGCACCGCCCCCGGCAGCGGGCGCCCGGCCCACTCCGTGTGCCACGCGTACCGCTCGTGGTCCACGACCGCGCTGAGCCCGTCCGGACCGTCCGGCTGCCGGCGCGACCGCGGATCGGGCAGCACGGGGCCGTCGTCCAGCGAGAAGCCGTACCGGGAGCCGTCCCGCGCGTCGGCCTCCCCCCGCCACCACCCCTCGCGCTGCGGATCGCGCTCCAACGCGCGCGTGACACCGTCGCACTCGAGCGTCACTCGGTCGGCCTGTGGTGCCCACACCTCGAACTGCACGGACGGTTCCCCTTCGTCTGCTCACCGTGATGTAGCCCGTCCATCCTGCGCCATGAGAGATCAATCCGCTTGTGAATGTTCCCTTTTGCGGGCGGTGTCGCCGGGCACGCGTGCGTGGCGGTGGTTTCCCCGTTTTCTGGACAGCCCGGCCGCGCTGACCGACAATCACGAGCGTGACGTCGTCCTTCGAGTTCAACACGTACCCCGCGCGGCTGTCCGACGCGGAGCGCGACAAGGCGCTGGACGTGCTGCGGGACGGTGTCGCCAAGGGCCGGCTCTCGCACGACACGTTCGTACGCCGGATGGAACTCGCGCTCGCCGCCCGCCGCCCGGACGAACTCGCCGCACTCACCGCCGACCTGCCCACCGAGAACCGCCTCGCCCGGCTGGTCCTCGGCACCGTGGAGGCGGTCTCCGGCTTCTCCGTACGGCTGCGCCGGGCCTGGCAGGCCGAGCGGCTGCCCAAGCTGCTGCTGCCCCATCCGGCGACCGGGTACCCGCTGCGCATAGGCCGCGACCCCGCCAACGGGCTGCGCCTCACCCACGAGACGGTCTCCCGGGTGCACGCCGAACTCCGGCACCAGGGCGGCATGTGGGTGCTGCGCGACCTCGGCTCCACCAACGGCACCACGGTGAACGGACGCCGGGTCATCGGAGCGGCCGTCGTCCGCGAGGGCGACCAGATCGGCTTCGGGCGGATCACGTACCGGCTCGCGGCGAACTGAGCGCCGCCGGAGGGCAGAAGACCGCGACGGGACGGCGCTCCTCGCGCCCCGGCCCGGGTGCGGGATCGGTGACCGATCAAACCCCTTTGCCCTCCGCGGTGTTGACGCCGTCCCGGATGTCGTGACTGACTGTACGTACGCCTGCACTCCGGGTGAACCGACGGCACCACTTCGTGGAGGTGTGCCCTGCCGCCCCTCCTGCGCTATCCGACCGTCGACGAGCTGGGCGCACGGGCCGCCGCCCTCGTCGCCCGCCACCCCCGGACGGCCCGCCTGCGCCGCGTGGGCGTCTCCCGCGCGGGCACACCCCTGTGGCTGCTCAGCGTCGGCCACGGCAGCCGCCAGACCCTCGTCGTCGCCGGGCCGCACGCCAACGAGCCCGTCGGCGGCGCCACCGTGCTGAGGCTGGCCGAGCGCACCCTGGCCGACCCGCGGCTCACCGAGGGCGCGGACGCCACGTGGAACCTGCTGCTGTGCCTCGATCCCGACGGGCTGCGCCGCAACGAACGCTGGCTCACCGGCCCGTACACCCTCGGACACTACTTCCGTCACTTCTTCCGGCCCGGCTTCCTGGAACAGCCCGAATGGCTGCCCGACGGGGCCGCCGCGGCCGCGCTGCCCGAGACGCGCACCCTGCTCGCCCTCCAGGACGAACTGCGGCCGGTCCTCCAGTGCTCCCTGCACGGCGTCGACGTCGGCGGGGGCTTCGTGGAGCTCACCCGAGACCTGCCCGGCCTCGGCAGGCGCGTCGCCGGCATCGCCGCCCGCCTCGGCATCCCCCGCGAACTCGGCGCCTACGACGCCCTGTACTGGCCCGGCCTCGGCCCCGCCGTCTACCGGATCCCGCCCCCGTACCGCGGCGATCTGGCCGCCGCCATCACCGAGGCGGCCGTCGAGTCGACCTGGTTCCATCCGCACCGGCACGGCACCGTCACGGCCGTCGTCGAGGCCCCCATGTGGGGCGTGGCGGCCGTCGCGGACGGCTCCGCGCCCGCCGACGCGCAGGCCGTCCTGCGCTCCGTCAGCCGCACCCTGCGGGAGGACACCCTGCTCCTCGCCGGCCTGCTGGCCAGGATCCGGCCGCACCTGGCCACCGTCCCCGACGCCGCCCGCCTGCTCGCTCCGGTGGGCGACTATTTACTGGTCTGCCCCGGACTGGCCGACGCCTGGGACCCCGACCACGGCGGCGGCACCGCCCACCCGCTGCCGCCCATGACCACCGCCCGCCTCGTCGCCCTGCGCATCGCCGGGCGGCGACTGGCCCTGCGCACGGCGGGACTGCTGCACCAGCTGGTGACCGGCTCCGGACACGACCCGGCCGGGGCGCTGCCGGAGCTGGACCGGCTCATCGACGCGCGGTGCGCCGACTACCGCGACACGTGCGCGGCCCGCTGGATCCCCGTCGCACGTCAGGCCGAGTACCAGGCGCGGGTCGTGCTCGCCGCCTTCGAGCTGACCCTGCGGCATCCGCGCGCCCGCTCCCGTTCGGGTGAGCCGGGGTGGGGTCCGGGGACCACCGTGCCGATGCACCGGGAATGACGTACATCTCAACGAAATCAAGGAAAGCGGTACGGGGCGTCCTGCCGGCGCTCCTCGCCCTGCTCGCCTGCGCCGCCCCCGTGCAGGCGGACGCCCGGCCGGGCGACGATCGGCCCGGTGACGCCCGGCCCGGCGATGCCCGGAGCACCTGGCTCCAGCTGACCGTCACCCCGCAGGAGTCCCGCACGGCCGCCCCGCACCGCGCCCTGCTCCGCTGCGATCCGCCCAGCGGCCACGCCCGCGCGGCCGACGCCTGCGCGGACCTGGCCGCGTCGGACGGCCGCATCGACGGCATCCCCCGGAAGGACGCCTACTGCACCATGCTCTACGCCCCGGTGACCGCTCACGCCCGCGGCCAGTGGCGGGGCCGGCCGATCGACTACACGGAGACGTTCCCGAACCGCTGCACGATGGAGGCGAGAACAGGCGCGGTGTTCGCCCTGGACAGGCGGTAGCCCGGCGCCTGCCCCCTCACCCCGCCCGCTCGCGTGCGTGCAGGGCCGTCGCCACCACCGTCCGGGCCTGGTGCTCGACCTGGTGCTCCACGGGGACCCAGCGGGCGTGGAAGCGGGCGGCGAACGCGTCGCTCCACGCGGCGACCAGGCGTTCGAGTCGCGCCGCCGCGTGCTCGTCGGTGTCGCGCAGCGCCCGGTGCAGCATCGCCGCCGCCCGCAACGGCACCCGGCGCACGAACGCGTCGACGCTGCCGACGTACGCCCTGGTGTCGTCGGCGGGCGGGTTGTGCGCGATGTCCCCGGCCAGCCCCGGCACCAGCTCCAGACCCCACAGGGCGGCCCGCACCAGCGGGCCCACGGCGACCTCGGGCCTGGGCCGCACGTCCTCGACCACCCGCAGCACCGCCCCGGCGTCCCGCAGCAGCCGGCGCGCGAGCTGCCGCAGCGCCGCGGCCGGAGCCGGATGGGGTGCCGGGTCGTCCACCAGGCCACCGGCCCACATCGGCACCTCGATCACCGCGGTCAGTCCGCCGTACCGGTGGGCGTGGTACCAGGTGCTGTGCCGGGCGTCGTCCGGCAGGCTCGGATACGCCGGCCCGGTCTCGGCCGCGGGCATCACGTGCACCCCGGGCCCCGACGCCGGCCAGCCCGCCGCGTCCGAGGCGCTCGTCTCCACCGGAATGTGCAGCTCCGCCGCGGACTTGGCGAACGGCTCGGCCAGCCCCGGCACGTCCTTGGTCAGCTGCACCCAGCTGCCGCCCAGATCGGTGCCGTGCAGGGACACCTGGAGATAGGGCCGCAGTTCGTCGATGACCCCGGTCAGCGCCCGGGTCTCGGGCGGCAGCCGGTCGGCCGGCAGCAGCGACGGCGCCCACTCGGGCTGTTCCGGGCCGGCGGGCCGGAAGAAGCCGAGGTGGTACTCGTACAGGCTGCGCGGTGTCGGCGTCCGGTGGAGGCTCGCCCCGTCGGGATCCGCGCACAACAGGAAGTGCCACGAGATGCCGTCCCGCAGCTCGGGCTCCTCCAGGATCCGCCGGGCCAGCACCAGCAGGGTCCCCCCGCCGGCCGGCTCGTTGGCGTGCGCACCGGCGACCACCAGGACGGCACGCCGCGCCCGGCCCAGCGACAGCAGATGCAGCGGACGCCCCGCGCGGGAGGCCCCCACCCGCCGCAGCACGCACAGCTCGGGCCGCTGACCGGCCAGGTCGCGGGCGGAGCTCACCAGTTCGGCCACCGTCGGATACCGCAGCTCCGGCAGCAGACTCACCCCCCGTCCCGACCACGCGACGCCGCTCTGCGCAGTACCCCATGGCCACGAGACGGTGTCAAGGGCGCACCAATGGTCACCCCGGACACCTCACAGACCGCACGAGAACCCCCGGATTTCGGTCCCCGGCCCGCTAGTCCCCGGCCCGCTCCAGCAGCACCACCGGCAGCGGCGTGAAAAGGTCTGCCACGCGCGCGTGGCCCGTGAACTCGCGGCCGGGGTCCAGGACGTCGGTCCAGCGGCCCGGCGGCAGGGACAGCACCGTGTCCCGCCAGCCGCCCGCCTCCGCCAGACGCAGGGACAGGCGGGTCACGGCCGTGACGACCCGGCCCGAGCGGACGAAGGCCACACAGTGGGACGCAGCGGGGCCGTCGGCGGGCAGCGGCTCGTACGTCGCCGTGTCGCCGAACACCTCCGGGCGGCGGGCGCGCAGGCGCAGGGCCGCACGGGTGACCGTCCGCTTCTCGCCGTCCTCCCCGTCACCGAAGTGCACGGGCCGCCGGTTGTCCGGATCGACCAGCGCCCGGTACTCGTGCTCCGTGCCCTGGTAGACGTCCGGCACGCCCGGCATCGTCAGATGCACCAGGGCCGCGCCCAGGACGTTCGCGCGGATGTGCGGCTCCAGGGAGGTGCGGAACGCCGTCACGTGCTCGCCCGGCCGCCCGCACGGGCCCGCCGTCACGAAACGGGCCACCTCCTCCTCGTACGGCGGCTCCTGCTCGGTCCAGCTGGTGTACAGGCCCGCCTCGCGCACATGCTTCAGCAGCGCCCCCTGGACCCGCTCCTCCTCGGCCGGGCCAAGACCGAACACCGTCTGCCAGGCCGCCCACGCCAGCTGCGCGTCCGGCACGCCCTCGCCGGTGCGCGTCACCTCCGCCAGGACGTCAGCCCAGCGCTGCGGGCACTCGGTGAGCACATGCAGCGCTGCGCGCACGTCGGCGCTGCGCTTGGTGTCGTGCGTGGAGACCACCGTCCCGGTCGTCGGCCAGTCGCGCTGCACGCGGGCGCAGTACGCGTGGAACTCCTCCGCGGACACCGCCGGAGCGCCGGGATTCCCGCCGACCTCGGTCGCCGACAGCAGCGGCACATAGCGGTAGAACGCCGTGTCCTCCACGGACTTGGCCCGCAGGGCCGACGCCGTCTGCGCGAACCGCGTACGGAACTCCACGTGCTGCGGTCCGTCGCCGTACCGTCCGAGCACCAGATCCCGTACGACGTCCACCGCCTCGGCCTCCTCGGGCACCACGAAGGCGAGCCGGGCCTCGGCCGCGGACTCCTCGGTGACCACACCGGCCGCGTCCACGGAGGCGTAGGGCCGGTACACCTCCAGGCGGACCAGCAGCTCCTGCAGGGCCGTGCGCAGCGCCCAGGGCGCGCGGTCGCGCAGCGCCGGCTCGGGCGAGGTCGCGCACAGCCGGCCCGCCACCCGGGTGAGCCGGTCGACCTCGGTGGCCAGCTCATGGGTGAGCACCTTGTACGCGGCCCGCCGCGCCGTCGCGTCCCAGTCGCCGCCCCGGTCCGTCTGCGGGGCCGCGAACCTCCGGTACTGGCCCAGCAGCTCCCCGAACCCGGCCGGGTCCACGAACAGGCCGTCCACGTGCCGCAGGGCGTCGTAGCCGGTGGTGCCCGCGACCGGCCAGGAGGCGGGCAGCGGCTCGCCGTCGGACAGGATCTTCTCCACGACCGTCCACCGGCCGCCCGTGGCCTCGTGCAGCCGCCGCAGATACCCGTCCGGGTCGGCGAGCCCGTCGGGGTGGTCGACGCGCAGCCCGTCGATCACGCCCTCGCGCAGCAGCCGCAGGACCGTCGCGTGCGTGGCCTCGAACACCTCCGGGTCCTCCACCCGCACCCCGATCAGCTCGGAGATGCTGAAGAACCGCCGGTAGTTGAGCTCCGTGCGGGCCAGCCGCCACCACCCCAGGCGGTAGTGCTGCGCGTCCAGCAGCTCCGGCAGCTCCAGCCCCGTCGTGCCCTGCCGCAGCGGGAACTCGTGATCGTAGTAGCGCAGCACCTCGCCGTCGGCCTTGATCCGGCCGAGCTCCGCGCCCAGCGGCCCGCCGAGCACCGGCAGCAGCACCCGGCCGTCCTGCGCCTCCCAGTCGATGTCGAACCACCGCGCGTACGGCGAGGAGGGACCTTCCCGCAGCACCTCCCACAGGGCCCGGTTGTGGCGCGGCGACATCGCCATGTGGTTGGGCACGATGTCGACGATCAGCCCGAGCCCGTGCTCCCGCGCGGTGCCCGCCAGCGCCCGCAGCCCCTCCTCACCACCCAGCTCCTCCCGCACGCGCGCGTGGTCCGTCACGTCGTAGCCGTGCAGCGAACCGGGCACGGCCTGAAGGACGGGCGACAGATGCAGATGGGACACGCCGAGCGAGGCCACGTACGGCACGGCCGCCGCCGCGGCCCCGAAGGGAAAGCCGGGCTGCAGCTGAAGCCGGTACGTGGCCGTCGGCACCGCGGCATCGGCGCGCGTAATGGTCCGCTCAGGAGTCCGCTCAGAGGTCATGCAGACGTACGTACCCGTCCTGCCGCGTTTCCTGTCATCGCCCGCCGCCCCGACTACACCGGCCGCTGGAGCACCGTGAGGCTCCGGTCGGTCAGGGTCAGCCGGTCCCCGGCGTGCACCTTGGGGCCGGTGCCCGGCGGGACGCCGTCCGCGCGGGCGGTGTCGACCACCACCTGCCACTGGCGGCCGTGGTCGACCGGCACCACGAAGTCCAGCGGCTTGGGCGAGGCGTTGAACATCAGCAGGAAGGAGTCGTCCGTGATGCGTTCCCCGCGCGCACCGGGCTCGGAGATCGCGTTCCCGTTGAGGAACACCGTCAGCGCCGACGCCCGCGCGGAGTCCCAGTCCCGCTGGGTCATCTCCGCGCCCTCGGGAGTGAACCAGGCGATGTCCGACAGGTCGTCGTGGGTGCCCTCCACCGGACGGCCGTGGAAGAAGCGGCGCCTGCGGAACACCGGGTGGTCCTTGCGCAGCCACACCATCGCCCGGGTGAACCCCAGCAGCTGCCGCCGCAGATCCTCGTCCCCCTCCTCCTCAGGCTCGGGCCAGTCGACCCAGGCCAGCTCGTTGTCCTGGCAGTAGGCGTTGTTGTTGCCGCGCTGGGTGCGGGCGAGCTCGTCGCCGTGGCTGATCATGGGCACGCCCTGGGAGAGCATCAGCGTGGCGATGAAGTTCCGCATCTGCCGGGCCCGCAGCCGCAGCACCTCCGGATCGCCGGTCTCCCCTTCCACCCCGCAGTTCCAGGACCGGTTGTGGCTCTCGCCGTCCCGGTTGTCCTCGCCGTTGGCCGCGTTGTGCTTGTCGTTGTACGACACCAGATCGTGCAGGGTGAAGCCGTCGTGGCAGGTCACGAAGTTGATCGAGGCCAGCGGGCGCCGCCCGTCGTCCTGGTAGAGATCCGACGACCCGGTCAGCCGCGAGGCGAACTCCGCGAGCGCCCGCGGCTCGCCCCGCCACAGGTCGCGCACGGTGTCCCGGTACTTGCCGTTCCACTCGGTCCACAGCGGCGGGAAATTGCCCACCTGGTAGCCGCCCTCGCCGACGTCCCACGGCTCGGCGATCAGCTTCACCTGGGAGACGACCGGATCCTGCTGCACCAGGTCGAAGAACGACGACAGCCGGTCCACCTCGTGGAACTGCCGGGCCAGTGTGGCCGCCAGGTCGAACCGGAACCCGTCGACGTGCATCTCCGTCACCCAGTACCGCAGCGAATCCATGATCATCTGCAGCACGTGCGGCGACCGCATGAGCAGGGAGTTCCCGGTCCCCGTCGTGTCCATGTAATACCGGCGATCGTCCATCAGCCGGTAGTACGACGGGTTGTCGATCCCCTTGAAGGACAGCGTGGGCCCCAGATGATTGCCCTCGGCGGTGTGGTTGTAGACGACATCGAGGATGACCTCGATCCCCGCCTCGTGCAGCGCCTTGACCGCCGACTTGAACTCCAGCACCTGCTGCCCCCGGTCCCCCCAGGAGGCGTAGGCGTTGTGCGGGGCGAAGAACCCGATCGTGTTGTAGCCCCAGTAGTTGCTCAGCCCCATGTCCACGAGCCGGTGATCATTGACGAACTGATGGACGGGCATCAGCTCCAGCGCCGTCACCCCCAGCTCGGTCAGATGCTCGATCACCGCCGGATGCGCCAGCCCCGCGTAGGTCCCCCGCAGCTCCTCCGGCAGCCCCGGATGCCGCATGGTCAGACCCTTCACATGGGCCTCGTAGATCACCGTGTGGTGGTACTCCGTACGGGGCCGCCGGTCGTCCCCCCAGTCGAAGTACGGATTGACCACGACCGACGTCATCGTGTGCGGCGCGGAATCCAGGTCATTGCGCTGCTCGGGGTCGCCGAAGTGGTAGCCGTACACCTCCTCGCCCCACTGGATCGACCCGCTGATCGCACGCGCGTACGGATCGAGCAGCAGCTTCGCGGAATTGCAGCGCAGCCCGCGTTCGGGTGCGTACGGTCCGTGCACACGGAAGCCGTACCGCTGCCCGGGCATGATGCCGGGCACGTACGCGTGCCGCACGAACGCGTCGCTCTCCCGCAACTCGATCGCGGTCTCGGAGCCGTCGTCGTGCAGCAGACACAGCTCTACTCGGTCCGCGGCCTCCGTGAAGACCGCGAAATTCGTTCCGGCGCCGTCGTACGTGGCACCGAGCGGATACGCCTCGCCAGGCCAGACCTGCATGGACACGACTCTTTCAGGTGTACGGCGCCGGTGTGGACGCCTTGGCTCCGAGTCTCCCCGAAAGTGAGGAACCCCCACCACTGATGCCCCGGCGGCAGGGGACTACCACGACGCACCCGCGGCTGTGGACGTACCCGGAGCGGGTCGCGGCGGCACGACGGAGCCCGCCGCTCACCCGGTCCCCACGCCGGCCCCCGGTGGCAGCGCAGGGAGGGGCACGACTGCGGCGGGCTCCGTCGTCCCGTCGCGACCGCGACCCCCGGTATGACTCCGCTCACCCACAGCCGACCCGCGCCCATAGAACATTCCTGCCGAAGAAGGAAGTTGAGAAACCAGCCTGTCCATCGGGCTGCACCCCGTGGCCCTTGCGGAGTAGTCTCCTTGATCGTCGGGCCGGGGAGGCTCAGGGGAGTGGAAGGCGGTGCGCGGGTGGGCTCGGGAGGGCTGGAGCTGCCCCCTGGTGACGAGGGTCACGAGGGGAACTCCACGGACGTCCCGCCCGGTGCGGTGTCCCTGGCACGGCCGATGGACGCGGGCGCGGGCTCGATCGGGCCCGAGCTGGACTGGGGCGCCGACGCGTGGCGCGAGGTACGCACCCGTGCCCAGCGCGCCGGCCGCGCCTACATCTGGCTGAACCTCGTCGAGCAGCGCCTGCGCGCGGTCGTCGCGGCCGTGCTGCGCCCCATCTACGAACCCGTCCACGGCGACGACTGGGTCGTCGCCGCCGCCGGTCCCGCCGGCCAGGAGTGGGTGCAGCGCGCGGTGGCCGTGCGCGAGGTCAGCCGCCGCAAGGGCTATCTCCTCGACCCGGCCGACGACAACGTCCTGTCCTTCCTGACCCTCCCGCAACTGCGCGAGCTGATGGTCCAGCACTGGCCCTGCTTCGAGCCGTACTTCGACGCCCGCCGCGACATCGAGCTCGCCCTGGACGAGCTGGAGGTCACCCGCAACGTCGTCTCCCGCAACCGCGCGCTGTCCGAGGCGGTGCTGAACCAGGCCGAACGCGCCTCCGCACGTCTGCTGGAGATGCTCGGCGCGGGCGGCGACGTCCCCTCCGCCCGCCGGCTGCCCGTCGACGCGGTGGAGGACCTGGTCGGCGACCGGTACGCCGACGTGGTGGCCGTCCACCCCGACCGGGTGCGCCTCCTGCGCCAGTTCCCGGCCGAGGACATCTTCGGCGGCGCCCGCCGCCTCGACGCCCTCGGCATCGGCCTCAACCTGCTGGTGCAGAACTTCTCCGGCCGCCGACTGGTCCGCCTCGCCGAGTCCGGCTGCCGGGTGCGGCTGCTGTTCCTCAACCCGGCCTCCAGCGCGGTCAAGCGCCGCGAGCGCGAACTCGGCCTCAAGCGGGGGGAGCTGGGCCGCGCGGTGGAGATGAACATCCTCCACATGCGCCGTGTCCGCTCCCGCCTGCGCGACCCGGGCGCCTTCGAGATCCAGGTCTACGACGAGACACCGCGCTGCACGGCGTACCTCGTGGACGGCGACGGCGCGGACGGCATCGCCGTCGTGCAGAGCTATCTGCGCCGGGCCCGCGGCATGGAGGCCCCGGTGCTGGTCCTGCGCAACGGGAACAAGGTGGTCAAACCGGGCGAGGCCGAGGAAGTCGGGCTGTTCCCCACCTACCGCGAGGAGTTCGAGCAGATGTGGGCGGATTCGCGACCGGTGTCGTGAGGCGGACCCACCCCTCAGGAGCCGTAAGCGGAAGGCGATCCTCGGATTGTCAGTGGTGCATGCGAAGGTGGGGACCACTGGGGGAACGCACCACACAGAAGGGGGGCAGCCCATGGGCTGGCACCGGGAGCTGCTGATCGGCTTCGACCTGGAGACGACGGGCACCGACCCGCGCGAGGCGCGGATCGTCACGGGCGCCGTGATCGAGGTCAGGGACGGGGAGCCGATGGGGCGCCGGGAGTGGCTGGCCGACCCGGGCGTGCCGATCCCGGAGGACGCGGTGGCGGTGCACGGCATCAGCAACGAGCGCGCGGCGGCCGACGGCAGACCCGCCGACCAGGTGGCCGACGCGATCGCCGGCGTGCTGACCGCCCACTGGAAGACGGGAGTCCCGGTCGTCGCCTACAACGCCGCTTTCGACCTGACCCTGCTCTCCGCCGAACTGCGCCGCTACGGACTGCCGTCCCTGCGCGACCGCCTCGGCGGCATCGACCCCGCCCCGGTCATCGACCCCTACACGATCGACCGCTCCGTCGACCGCTACCGCCGCGGCAAACGCAACCTCGAAGCGGTCTGCGCCGAGTACGGCGTGGCCCTCGACTCCGCGCACGACGCGACCGCCGACGCCCTCGCCGCGGCCCGGCTCGCCTGCGCGATAGCCGCCCGCCACCCCAAGGTCGCGGCCCTCGGCCCGGCGGACCTGCACCGCCGCCAGATCGAGTGGTACGCGCAGTGGGCGGCGGACTTCCAGGACTTCCTGCGCCGCAAGGGTGACCCCACGGCGACGATCGACGGCGCGTGGCCGCTGCGTGAACCGGCGGGCGAGCCGGTCTGAGCCGAGCCGCTCCGAGTCAAGCCGGTCTCCATGCCGGCCTGTCCGGTGGCCGTCAGGCACCGGCCGCGGCCGACGGCCGGGATCCGGCTCAGAACGGATACCAGCGCACCGTCTCGTCCCCGTCCCGCAAGGACGCCACCCGGCGCCGGAATTCGGCCAGCGCCTTGGGATTGCCCGGCGCGTGCTGGGCGACCCAGGCGCAGCTGGCCGTCTCCCGCGCGCCGCGCAGCACCGAGCAGCCCTCCCAGGTGCGCACGTCCCAGCCGTAGGTCTCGGTGAACGACGTGTACGCCTCGTCCGGCAGCCCGTAGCGGTCGTGGGAGAGCGCCATGACCACCAGGTCGTGCTCCCGCAGGTCGGCCGAGAAGGTCTCCAGGTCCACCAGCACCGGCCCGTCCGGCCCCACGTGCACATTGCGGGGCAGTGCGTCCCCATGGACGGGACCCGGCGGCAGATGGGGCGTCAGCGCCGCCGCGGCCGACGCGAAACCGTCCCGCCGCTCACGCAGATACGCCGCGTCCGCGGGGTCGATCGCGTCGCCCGCGAGCCGCAGCCAGCGGTCCACACCACCCAGCAGATCGCGGGGCGGAAGCCCGAAAGGAGGAGCGGGGAGTGCGTGGACGACTCGCAGCAGTTCGGCCAGATCACGCGGTTCGGCGGGCCGCACCGCGTCGGGCAGCCGGTGCCACACGGTCACCGGGTGCCCCTCGACCAGCAGCGCCTCCGGCTCGGCCGCCCGCACCGCCGGCACCCCGGTGTCCGCCAGCCACGCCGCGATGTCCAGCTCGCGGCGCGCCCGGTCCAGCAGTCCGGCGTCGCGGCCCACCTTGACGACCAGGTCACCGGCGGCGAACACCGCGTTCTCGCCCAGGGCGAGAAGCCGCGCGTCCCCGGCAGCGCCGGGCAGCACCTCCGCCGCGGCCAGCACCCCACGCGCCCGAGCCTCGTCCATCCGTCCGCCCTGCCTTTCCGATCGCATCGCCGGGATCCGGCCACCCACCCGCTCAGTTTCCCATTCGCACAGGTCGGACGGTGTGCGCGGCCCCTTGACGAGACGGAAACCCTTCACGACCATGACCTGGCCCGTCCGCGCCGCGCAAAGGGGCTGATTCCGTGACATCGGTGACCGAGGTGAGCAGACCGGCGGGCAAGGCGCCCGACCGGGGGCGGCGGGAGCGGAGCGTCGTCGGTCACAGCCCCTGGTTCCTGGTGCTCCCCGCGCTGCTGCCGATCCTCGTCCTCAGTGTCGGACCGCTGCTGTACGGGATCCTGCTGGCGTTCACCGACGCCCAGTCCGGCCGCACCGAGCCCACCCAGTGGATCGGCACCCTCAACTTCCGGGATCTGCTGCACGACACGCTGTTCTGGGAGTCGTTCCGGATCGGCCTCGTGTGGGCGGTCGGGGTGACCGTGCCGCAGTTCCTGCTCGCTCTCGGCCTGGCCCTGCTGCTCAACCAGGACCTGAGGCTGCGCTGGCTGGCCCGCGCCCTCGCGATCGTCCCGTGGGCCATGCCGGAGGTGGTCGTCGGCATCATGTGGCGGCTGGTCTACAACCCGGACGCGGGCATCCTCAACGAGACCCTTCGGGACGCCGGTCTGGGCGACGGCCGGGACTGGCTCAGCGGGCTCGCCACCGCCCTGCCCGCGGTGATCCTCGTCGGCGTGTGGGCCGGTATGCCGCAGACGACGGTCGCGCTGCTCGCCGGACTGCAGAACACCCCCCGGGAACTCCACGAGGCCGCCGCGGTGGACGGCGCCGGCGCCTGGCGCCGCTTCCGCACGGTCACCTGGCCCGCCATCCGCCCCATCGCCCTCGCCATCACGGCACTCAATCTCATCTGGAACTTCAACTCCTTCGCCCTGGTCTACGTGCTCACCGCCGGCGGCCCCGGCGGACGCACCCGGCTGCCCATGCTGTTCGCCTACGAAGAGGCCTTTCGCTACGGCCAGTTCGGCTACGCCGCCGCGATGGGCTGCGTCATGGTCGCCGCCGTCTCGGTCATGCTGGCCGTCTTCCTCGTGGGCCGGCTCAAGGGAGGTGACGAGGCATGAGGACCGGCCGAGCCGCCCGCGCCGGCCAGTACGCCGCGCTGCTCGCCTATCTCGTCTTCCTCGCCTTCCCGTTCCTGTGGCTCGTCTCCACCGCGTTCAAGCCTCCGCGCGAGCTGGCCGACCTGCACCCCACCTGGATCCCCGACGACCCCACCCTCGACAACTTCCGCCAGGCCTTCGACGAACAGCCGCTGCTGCGCGCCGCCCTCAACTCCCTTCTCGCGGCGTCCTCGGCGGCGCTGATCGCCGTCCTCGTCGCCACCCCCATGGCCTACGTCATGGCCCGCCACCGCACCGCGCTCGCCCGGGCCGCGACCGGGTGGGTGGTGGTCAGCCAGGCGTTCCCGTTCGTGCTGCTGATCATCCCGCTGTTCCTGGTGCTGAAGAACCTGCACCTGATCAACTCCGTGCCGGGGCTGGTGATGGTGTACGTGGTGTGGGCGCTGCCCTTCGCGCTGTGGATGCTCACCGGGTATGTGCGGGCCGTACCGGCCGAGTTGGAGGAGGCGGCGGCGGTCGACGGTGCGGGACGGCTGCGGATCCTGGTGTCGGTGACCGCGCCGCTGCTGGCACCGGGCATCGTGGCGACGGCCCTGTTCGCGTTCATCACCGCGTGGAACGAGTTCTTCTTCGCGCTGGTCCTGCTGAAGACCGCGGAGAGACAGACCCTGCCGGTCGTCCTCACCCACTTCATCGGCGCCGAGGGAGTCGCCGACCTCGGCCCGCTGGCCGGGGCCGCGTTCCTCGCCACCCTGCCGTCACTGGTCGTCTTCGCGGTCATCCAGCGGCGGATCACGGGCGGCATGCTCGCCGGGGCGGTGAAGAGCTGATGCGGACCAGACTGCTCGTGGCGGCCCTCGCCGTCGTCCTGCTGCTCGCGGGCTGCTCCTCGGGCGGCACCCGCGACGACGGCCGCATCACCCTGCGCTTCCAGTCCCTGGCCTGGCAGGAGGAGTCCGTCGAGGCCAACAAGGAACTGGTCGCGGAGTGGAACGCCACCCACCCGGACGTGCGGGTGGAGTACGTCCAGGGCAGCTGGGACAGCGTCCACGACCAGCTGCTCACCTCCTTCGAGGGCGGTGAGGCGCCCGACATCATCCACGACGCCTCCGACGACCTCGCCGACTTCGCCTACGGCGGCTACCTCGCCGACCTCACCGAGCTGCTGCCCGCCCGCCTCAAGGCCGACATCCCGCGCCGCAGCTGGCAGACCACCACCTTCGGCGACGGCATCTACGGCGTGCCCTTCCTCCAGGAGCCGCGGGTGCTCATCGCCAACGAGACCTGGCTGAAGAAGTCCGGGGTCCGCATCCCGACGCCGGAACAGCCGTGGAGCTGGGCCGAGTTCCGCCGGGTGACGAAGGAACTCGGGTCAGGAGACGGAAAGTACGGCATCGCATGGCCGCTCAAGGAGCCGGTGTCCGCCACCCTCAACCTCTCCCTGTCGGCGGGCGGACGGCTGTTCCACCGGGGCGCCGACGGCAAGGTCACCGTGCGCTTCGAGGAGGGTGACGAGGTCGTGCCGCGCACCATCCACGACCAGGTGAACACCGACCGCAGCGCCTCGCCGACCACCCTCGGCAGCGGCGGCTCCGACACCCTGCCCGGCTTCTTCGGCGGCCGGTACGCGATGGTGCCGCTCGGCTTCTCCTACCGCCAGCAGATCGTCCAGCAGGCACCGGACGGATTCGACTGGACGGTGCTGCCCGCCCCCGCCGGGGCCGACGGACTCGCCCAGGGCGTCAGCCCGCAGACCCTCTCCATCGCCGAGGACTGCCCGTACAAGAAGGAGGCCGCCGCCTTCCTCGACTTCCTGCTCCAGCCGCGCAACATGGTCCGCCTCGCCCTCGGCGACTGGATGCTGCCGACCGGCACCGAGGCCCTCGCCGACCGCGCCCTGCGCACCCCCGAACACGGCTGGGCCACCGGCACCGCCCTCGCCGCCCATCTGCGCCCGGCCCCCGCGCAGACGGTCCGCGGCTATCCCGAGTGGAAGGACAAGGTGGCCACCCCGGCACTCCAGGAGTACTACAGCGGCGCGATCGGCCTCGACGAGCTGCGCGACCGCGTCGAGGACGACGGCAACCTCGTCCTGGCCCGCTACCAGCGCTGAGTCCCGCACGCCGGGCGCACCCGCACGCCGGGCGCACCCGCACGCCGGGCGCGCCGAAAACCCGTTGCACGCCGCCAGGACGCCCGCCTAACGTCCCCTCCGTGGCAGCGTTCAACGCGATCTTCAACTCCGGTCCCGGCCGGGGCTGCACGTACTCCATCCGGATGCGTCGTGGCCCCGGAGCCCTGACCGGCCCGGGGAGCCCCGCCCGCCGCGGCTGAACCAGCGCGGCGGGCCGTGACACGCCTCCCTGCCTTCCTCCTCTGCTTTCTCTGCCTTCCGGTCAGGGCGCTTCGTCTGCCCTTCTCCCTTCCGGAAGACAAGGACCGCAGGCCATGGCCCGCCCCACCGCGACCTCTCGCGCCCTCTCGCAGAACTTCCTCGACCGCGCCGGCGCCCGCCGGCTCGCCCACCTCGCCGTCCCGCACGGCCGCACCGTCCCGCTGCTGCTCGAAGTCGGCGCGGGCAAGGGTGCGCTGACCGAAGCCCTCGCCCCGCGCTGCCGCGAGCTGCGCGCCTACGAGATCGACCCGCGTCTCGTACCCGTGCTGCGCGACCGCTTCTCCGGCGCGCCCCACGTCCGTGTCATCGGTGCCGACTTCCTCGCCGCCCGCCCGCCGCGCACCCCGTTCTCCGTCGCCGGCAACGTGCCGTTCTCGCGCACCGCGGCCGTCGTCGACTGGTGTCTGCGCGCACCCGCCCTCACCGACGCCACGCTCCTCACCCAGCTCGAGTACGCGCGTAAACGCACCGGCGACTACGGCAGCTGGACCCTGCTCACCGTGCGCACCTGGCCCCGCTACGAGTGGCGGCTGCTCGGACGCATCGACCGGCGCAGCTTCCGGCCCGTGCCGCGGGTCGACGCCGGGATCGTGCGTATCGAGCGCCGCCGCACCCCGCTGCTCGACGCCGGCGCCTGCCGCAGCTGGCGGCAGCTGGTCGAGCTGGGCTTCTCGGGGGTCGGCGGCTCGCTGCACGCCTCCCTGCGTCGCGCCCGTCCGAGGCGGCGGGTGGACGCGGCGTTCCGGGCCGCGCGCCTCGACCCCGGTGTGCTCGTCGGCGAGGTGGCACCGCAGAGCTGGCTGCGCCTGCACGAGGTGCTGGGGGCATGACCCAAACACAGTTGCACGAGACGTCTCGTCTCGCGTAGGGTCGTCGCATGACCAGCCCCGCTCACATCGCCATGTTCTCCATCGCCGCCCACGGCCACGTGAACCCCAGCCTGGAGGTGATCCGCGAGCTCGTCGCGCGGGGCCACCGGGTGACGTACGCGATCCCGCCGGCCTTCGCGGAGAAGGTCGCCGAGACCGGCGCCGAACCCAAGCTGTGGACCTCCACCCTGCCCGGCCCCGACGCCGACCCGGAGGACTGGGGGAGCACCCTGCTGGACAACGTCGAGCCGTTCCTGAACGACGCGATCCAGGCACTCCCGCAGCTCATCGAGGCGTACGAGGGTGACGAGCCGGATCTCGTCCTGCACGACATCACCTCCTACCCGGCGCGCGTGCTCGCCCACCGCTGGGGTGTGCCCGCGATCTCCCTCTCCCCGAATCTCGTCGCCTGGGAGGGCTACGAGGAGGAGGTGGCCGAGCCGATGTGGAGGGAGCCGAAGCAGACCGAGCGGGGGCGGGCCTACTACGCCCGCTTCCGGGCCTGGCTGGAGGAGAACGGGATCACGATGCACCCCGACCCGTTCGTGGGCCGCCCCGACCGCTCCGTCGTGCTCATCCCCAAGGCCCTCCAGCCGCACGCCGACCGGGTCGACGAGCGCGTGTACTCCTTCGTCGGCGCCTGCCAGGGCGACCGCGGCGCCGAGGGGGAGTGGCAGCGGCCCGAGGGCGCGCAGAAGGTCGTGCTGGTGTCGCTCGGGTCGTCCTTCACCAAGCAGCCGGGCTTCTACCGGGAGTGCGTCAAGGCGTTCGGCGACCTGCCCGGCTGGCACCTGGTGCTCCAGGTCGGCCGGCATGTCGACCCCGCGGAGCTGGGCGACGTACCCGCGAACGTAGAGGTGCACGACTGGGTGCCGCAGCTCGCGATCCTGAAGCAGGCCGACCTGTTCGTCACCCACGCCGGTGCGGGCGGCAGCCAGGAAGGGCTGGCCACCGCCACGCCGATGATCGCCGTGCCGCAGGCCGTGGACCAGTTCGGCAACGCCGACATGCTCCAGGCGCTCGGCGTGGCCCGCCACGTACCGACCGAGGAGGCCACCGCCGAGACACTGCGCGCGACGGCCCTCGCCCTCGTCGACGACCCGAAGGTGGCCGGCCGCCTGAGGGAGATCCAGGCGGAGATGGCGAAGGAGGGCGGCACACGCAGGGCGGCCGACCTGATCGAGGCTGAGCTGCCGTAAGGCGCGCACAGGGAGAGGCCCGGCGGATCGGATGTCCGCCGGGCCCTTTCAGTCCTCCTGCCGGATCACACCTTCACCGGCTCCCCCTCGTCGTCCTTCGCCAACGGCCGCGCCGCCGCCTGAGGCGACTCGTCGTGGGTCAGGTCGGGCAGCCGGTGCAGCCACTTCGGCAGGTACCAGTTGCGCTCGCCGAGCAGCGCCATCACCGCCGGGAGCAGCACACCCCGGATGATCGTCGCGTCGATGAGCACCGCCGCCGCGAGGCCCACGCCCATCTGCTTCATGGACTGCATGGACAGCGTCCCGAAGATCGCGAACACGGCGACCATGATGACCGCGGCGCTGGTGACCACACCGGCCGTGGTGACCACCCCGTGCCGGATCGCGTCCCGCGTCGTACGGCCCCGCATGCGGGCCTCACGGATCCGCGAGACCACGAACACGTGGTAGTCCATCGACAGGCCGAACAGGATCACGAACAGGAACAGCGGCAGCCAGGTGATGATCGCGCCGACGCCCTCCGCGCCCACCAGGGACGCGCCCCAGCCGTGCTGGAACACCGCCACGAGGATGCCGTACGCGGCGCCCACCGACAGCAGGTTCAGCACGATCGAGGTGATCGCGACGGTCAGCGACCGGAACGACAGCAGCATCAGCAGGAAGGCGAACACCACCACGAACGCGAACACCGGGACCACGGACCCGACCAGCTGGTCGTTGAAGTCCTTCGAACCGGCGACCTGCCCGGTGATCGGCGCCTCCACCCCGTCGACCTTGCCGAGCGTCGCGGGCCGTACCTCGTCGCGCAGCGTGTCCAGGCTCTCGCCCGCCTTGTCCTGGTCGGAACCGCCCACCAGCGGCACGTAGACGAAGGCGACGTTCTGCTGGTCGTGCAGCTTGATCTCGACCGGGCCGCGCGAGGCGCCCGAACTGATCGCCCGGTCACGGAAGTCGGCGAGCGCGGACTTCACCTCGGGGGCGTTGATGTCGTCCGCCTTGACGACCACCTCGGCGGGCTCGGAGCCGCCCGGGAAGGCGTCGTTGACCCGGTTGTACGTCTGGACGATCGGCAGCGAGTCGCCGAACTCCTGGTCCAGCGTGAGGTTCTGCGTCTTCATGCCGACCGCCGGGGCCGCGACCGCGAGCAGCGCGCCCGTGGCCACCACGACCGCCAGCACCGGCCTGGCCAGCACCCGGTCGAGCACGGCCCGCCAGAACCGGCTGTCGTTGCTTCCGCTGGTGCGCCGCTTGCGCAGGAACGGCAGGCGGCCCTTCTCGACCCGCTCGCCCAGCAGCGAAAGGAGCGCCGGCAGCACGGTGACGGAACCGACCATGGCGACCGCCACGACCATCAGCGAGGCCAGACCCATCGCCTCGAACTCGGCCAGCCCGGTGAACAGCATGCCCGCCATCGCCACGCAGACGGTGACACCGGAGACGACGATCGCGCGTCCACTGGTCGCCGCGGCGATCCTGAGCGCCGTCTGCGCGTCCCGGCCGGCCGCCCGCTCCTCGCGCTCACGGCGGAGATAGAACAGGCAGTAGTCGACGCCCACGGCCAGACCGACCAGCAGCATCACGGAGTTGGCGGTCTCGCTCATCGGCTGAAGGTGGCTGACCAGGCCCATCAGACCCATCGTCGCCATGATCGCCGTGATGGCGAGCACCACCGGAAGCACCGCCGCCACCAGCGCGCCGAACGCGATCAGCAGGATGCCGAACGCCACCGGCACGGCGGAGTACTCGGCCTTCTTGAAGTCGTCGCCGAACGCGTCGTCGAACGTCTTCATCATCGAGGCGCCGCCGATCTCCTCGATCCGCAGCGACTCGTGGTCCTTCTGGACCTCCTCCACGGCGTTCAGCACCGGCTCGACCCGTTCGCCCGCGGTGTCGGCGTCGCCGCGCATGTCGAACTGGACCAGCGCGCTGCGCCCGTCCTGCGAGATCGTGTCGCTCTCGTACGGCGAGGTGACGTCCGTGACCTCGCCGGTCCTCTCCACGGCCGCGACGACCGCGGTGACGGCGGCCCGGAACTCGGCGTCCGTGGCCTTCACCCCGTCGCCCTTGGCCTGGATCAGTACGGTCTCACCGGCCGGCTCCTCGATCCCGGCGTCCTCGATGATGCGGGCCGCCGTGTGCGTCTCGCCGCCCAGCTGATCGCTGTCCTTGACGTCGACCCGGCCGGCTGCCGAACCGAGTCCCATCGCCAGTACCACGAACAGCACCCAGATCCCGACGGCCGCCCATCGGTGCCGGGCGCTCCAGCCGCCGGCCCGGGCGGCGAGGCCCCGTACCCGCGAATCTCCGTTCCCCATGACGGGCTCGCTCCCTCGTGTGCGGCAGCGACCCCCTGCCGCCACCTTTCGCTCTCGAAGGTATGGGCCGGATCAGGCCATCTCGTCGTGCTGCCCGGTGAAGCTCCGAGCTCCGGGCTCATCCCCTGGGCCTTCGCCTTCTCCCCACTGGGGAGGACAGGGCCCCTACATCTAAATGAGGCCGTCGGCGATGTTGATCAGGGTTTGTCTTTTCGCAAGGTTGTTGAATAAGTCACAGGTGTGTGAACAGGCGCGTGTACCGGTTGCTCGCGCCGCGTCGTTCCGCCAGAGTTTCGCGCACGTGCGCTCAACGCGGACGGCGGCCGTCGTGCCCGCCCCCACGGGGCACGACGGCCGCTTTATGGTGTGCGCATGGCGACGACATACGCGGCCCTGCTGCGCGGGATCAACGTGGGCGGCAGCAGAAAAGTCCCGATGGCCGACCTGCGCACCCTGATGACCGGCCTCGGCCACGACGGCGTACGCACCTATCTGCAGAGCGGGCAGGCGGTGTTCACCGCGACGCACGGCGACGAGGAGTCGCTGGCCGCGGAGCTCGCCTCGGCGATCGAGAAGCAGTTCGGCTTCGCCGTGGACGTGATCGTGCGCGACCACGCGTATCTGAAGGCGGTCGTCGAGGCATGCCCCTTCCCGGCGGCCGAGCTGGAGGCCAAGCAGCTCCACGCCACGTACTTCTCCGCCCCGGTCGACGCCGAGCGCTTCGCCGGGATCGACCAGGAGGCCTTCCTCCCGGAGGAGTTCCGCCTCGGCGACCGTGTGCTGTACCTCTACGCGCCGAACGGCCTCGGCCGCTCCAAGCTCGCCGAGATGCTGGCGCGCCCGCGCTTCACCAAGGGCTTGATCGGCACCACCCGGAACTGGAACACCGTCGTGAAACTCGTGGAGATGACCGATGACTGAGGACGAGACCGGCGTGGACGCCGCCATCGAGGGCGAACTGCTCCTGCTCGACCACGAGGTGCGCCGGTCACCCCAGCGCGTGGCGGCCCTGCTGCACCCCGAGTTCCACGAGTTCGGCGCCTCCGGCCGGGTCTGGGACCGTGCCACGACGCTCACCCTCCTCGAGGAGGATCCGGCGGACGCCCCGCCCACGAAGGTCTCCGGCATGAAGGCGGTCCGGCTCGCCCCGGACGTCGTCCACCTCACCTACGACACCGACGCCGACGGCCGCCGCGCCCACCGCAGCTCCCTGTGGCGCCGCACGGACGACGGCTGGCGCCTGTGGTTCCACCAGGGGACGCTGTTCCCCTCCGGTACGCACTGACGACGCCGGCGGAAACTCCCTCGCGCCGCGGCGGGAACTGGTCGAGACTCGGCACATGACTGACATGGGGGCGTTCCAGGAAGCGGTCACCGCATGGGCGGCGGGTGGCCCCGGCGCCCCCGCTCAGGAACTGGCCACGCGGCTGTCCGTCGAGACGGTCGTCCTGCTCGAAGGGCGCAGCGACGTCGCCGCGGTCGACGCGCTGGCGGAGCGCCGGGGCCGGGACCTGGCGGCGGAAGGCGTCGCCGTCCTGTCGATCGACGGGGCGATGAGCGTCGGGCGTTACGCCGGACTCCTCGGCGCACCCGGCCTGGGTCTGCGCCTGACGGGCCTGTGCGACGTGGCGGAACGCCCTTACTACGTCCGCGGCTTCGAACGCGCCGGTGCGGCACAGCAGGACATCTTCGTCTGCGCGGCCGATCTGGAGGACGAGCTGATCCGCGCGCTGGGCGTGGACCGGGTGGCGGAACTGGTGCGGGAGCAGGGCGAGTTCCGTCCCCTGCGGACCTTCCTGCGCCAGCCCGCCCAGCAGGGCCGCGCCCCCCAGCAGCAGTACAGGCGCTTCTTCGGCACGAAGAAGGGCCGCAAGATCCACTACGGCCGTGTCCTCGTCGAGGCCCTCGACCCCGACCGCGTGCCGGCGCCCCTCGAAGGACTGCTCGCCGGCTTGTGACGGGCGATTGGCCCAGCGAGAGCGCACGGAAATGGACCAGGCCACCAGGCCGCCTCCCCTCTACGGTCGATCCATGACGAACGCCGACGCCGCCGCGCCCACCCGTGTCGACTGCTGGTTCGACCCCGCCTGCCCCTTCGCCTGGATCACCTCCCGCTGGCTGCTGGAGGTCGAACGCGAACGCTCCCTCGACCTCCGCTTCCGCGTGATGAGCCTCTACCTGCACAACGTCGGCAACGACCTCCCCGACTGGTACCGGGATCTGGTCGACCGCTCGATCGGCCCGGTGCGGGTGGCGGTGGCCGCCGCCGAACGGCACGGCGAGAAGGTGCTGCGCGACCTGTACACGGCCCTCGGCACGCGCATCCACGAACGCGGCATGGACGGCGACTTCGACACGGTGATCATGGAGTCCCTCGCCGAACTGGGCCTGCCCGCCGACCTAGCCGCCGCGGCCCACGACCCGGTGTACGACGAGGCGGTGCGCCGCAGCCACGAGGCGGGTGCGGAACCCGACTCGGGCGGCTACGTGGGCACGCCCACCCTGCACATCGACGGAGCGGTGTGGTTCGGCCCCGTACTCCGAGCGATCCCCCGCGGCGAGGAAGCGGCCCGGCTCTTCGACAGCTTCCGCACCCTGGCCCTCCACCCCGACGTCTTCGAGCTGAAGCGCACCCGCACGGGCGGACTGTCCTTCGCGTGAAGTCGGCGACTCGGCCGAGGCGGGGACGTCAGCGCGTCAGGAGCGCGCCGGTCACCGCCGGGTGCTGCAGATAGTCGAGGACGCTGTGCGGCCACAACGGCGCGATGCTGATGTCGGGCAGTTCCTCGACACCCGTGAAGACACGCGCCAGTTCTCCCTTGGGAATGGCCACGAAGTCGCCGACGTCGGCGACGTTGACCCACCGCCGTACGCCCGGCGGCCTCACCCCGTGGCCGTCCCGGGGGAGCGGGTCGAGCCGATGGAAGATCGCGTGCGGGAGGGCCAGCGGTGAGCCGAGTGTGAGCAGCAGCCGGACGTCGAGGTCGTCCGCCAGCTCGTGCAGGGCCTCGTAGGCGACCACGCTGCCCAGCGAGTGCGCGACCACCACCTCCGGCCGATGCCGGAGCAGCGCGGACCGCACCCGCTCCCGTACGGTCGTGCGTCCGGAGGCGAAATAGCGCGTCACCTCCGGGAAGAACAGCCGCACCGTCCGCTCGACGACCGCGGGTCGTTGCCCGGTACGTTGCGCGACCTGACCGCAGATCCATCGCAGCCAGCCGGTCGCCCGTCCCTGGACTCCACCCGTGTCGACGCCCCAGGCGTGCGCCCACTGCTCCACCAGGGCGAGGTCGGCTTCCTCGAGCGTGTCGCTCTGCCGCTCGCTGCGCAGCAGGTCCGCGTAGTAGGCGACGTCCAGGTCGAAGTCCGGGACGCGGGAACCGAGCGCGGCGAGCCAGTCGGCACGCAGCCGCTTGCTGCCCAGGGACGGTGTGGCGTCCGCGGCCTTGTAGTTGCGGACGCCATGGATGCCGAGTACGCGGGTCATTCGAGCGGTGCCTCCGGTTCGGTGTCGGCGCAACTGAAGGTGCCCACGGCTTCGTTCACGACGGCGTACACCCGGTCGTTGCCCGCGAAACCGGCCGTGTCGGGCCGGCCGGGGAGCGGAATCCTCCGGCGTGTGCGCAGCGTCCGGGCGTCCCAGACCGTGAGGAAGCAGACGTTCCTGCGCTCCTGCAACACCAGCGCCGCGACGAGCCTGCCGTCCGGGGAGAAGACGGGCGGCTCGGCCAGCCATCCGGCCAGATCCACCACCTCGGGCCCCTGGAGCCGGAGTGACCCGGTCCGGTACACCTGCAGAAGCCGGTACGACGCCACCAGCAGAGTGTTGCCGTCCGGGGCGAGGACGAGCTGCGAGGCTCTCACGTCGTGGTGGCGGCTCGCCAGAGTCGCACCGTCGGCCGGATCGAGCAGCCGCAGCATGCGCCGTCGGTCGTCGAGGGCCGCGAGGAAGCGGCCGTCCGAGGCGGCCACGACGAGATTCGATGTGAAGCGCGCCAGGTCGGGGGTCTGTGCGGGCTCGGAGAAGTGCGGCCACACCCGCAGCTCACCGTCGCTGTGGCCGCTGACCAGCACCCCCGTCACCGGATGCAGGGCGACCACCGCGGCCCGGGAGCTGCCGAGCGGGATGCTGTTGACGACACGGGCCGACTCCATGTCGATGACATCGATCGATTCCCCGCAGCTGACCGCCAGGACGGACCCGTCGGAGCTGAACGCGAGAGCCTTCGCGCGGCCGTTCAGAGCGATCTCCGTCCCGGGCGACGGATCCTCGGCGGAGTGCAACGACAGTTGGCGAAACCCCGCCGACACCACCTGCCGGCCGTCGGGCGTGAAGGCGACGACATCGACGAACCGGCCGTCCGGCAGAGGGCTCCAGCAGTCGCCTTCCGGGTCCCACAGGGCGGCCCCAGCGGATCCGCACACGGCGAGCCGGGAGCCGTCGGGGCTGAAGGACACGTCCCGGACGCGCGTGAACTCGTGCGCGTCGTCCCTGGGTTCACGGCGTGCCACCTCCACCGGGCCGTCCCCCGTGATGTCCCAGACGGAGACGCCGAGTTCCTCGCTGCCCACGGCCAGCCGCCGGCTGTCGGGGGAGAAGGCCAGTGCCGTGGGCGTGCCGGTCCAGACCGGCCAGGGCGGACCGGCGGGCACCCGGTGGTGCACGTCCCACAGCTGGACGCTCCGGGAGAATTCATGCCTGCCGACAGCGAGCAGACGGCCGTCGGGAGAGAAGGCGAGGGCGTTCGTCCAGCCGCGCCCCTGTTCCCTGCCGAGTGCGGGAACGGCGGGCCGCCACGTCTCCGCCTCGAGCAGCCGGACTCCGCTGGGGGTGGCGACGGCGAGCAGACCGCCGTCGGGCGAGAACGCGATGTCGGTCACCGCGTCGCTCGCGCTCTCGATGAACCGGCTGCTCGGAGTCGCCTGCCCGCCCTGCGACCAGAGCAGCGCGTCCCCTCCCGCCTCCGGCTGCAACGTGGTGTCCCGAGCGATCCGGGTGAAACGCTCGCGCAGCTCGTGCAGGCCCAACCGGTCGGCGTCGAAGGCGAACAGCGAGGCGCGGTCGGACGGAGAGCGCAGCCGGGCGTGTGCGGCCCACGAGGCGCTCAGCAGGCGAATATGGTCCGCGGCGGGTGAGGCGCGCACGAGGTCGAACGCGCGGTGGTCCTCGCGCAGATCGAAACGGACCACGAAGTACGGGTCGCCGAGGAGGGACTCGGCCGCCTCCACCGCCTCCGCCCGCGCGGCGTGCGCCAGCGCGTGGCGCAGCACATAGGGCTCGTCCTCGGCGGCCTCCCATGTGTCCGTGTGCGCGTCGGCGTCCGAGGTGAAGGGGCGGACGAGCTCCGCCAGCAGTCTTCGCTCGACCTCCGCGCTCTCGGACTCCTCCAGCGGATCCTCGCTCACCGGATGCAGCCGCAGGTAGTCGGCGAGGCCCTGGTGGAACAGCCGGTACAGGGTGTCTCCGCTGTCCGGGTCGCTGCCGTACCGCAGGAAGGGCGAGGCCTCTTGCAGGGTGTCCCGGAACTGCTCGTCGTCGATGCCGCCGGCGTCGAACGCGGCGAGGCAGCGCCGGAGGGTCGTGCGGGGCATCCCGTCTCCGCGGGACCGGGCCAGAACGGCCAGGACCGCACGCAGGGACGGATAGTCGTGACGCCGGGTCTTGAGGATCGACTCCAGCAGCGCGGGCAGGTCCGCCGACGCGGACTTCGCGTACGCGTCCGCACCCGCCTCGTCCTGCGGAGGATGTCTCAGCGTCAGCAGATAGTGCACGTACAGGCCCGCGAGGAGGAACGGACCCCAGGGGCCTTCCTGCGGTGGCCCGCCGGCTATGTGGTGGGCGCCCTTCTTCGCCAGGAGCCGGACGAACTCCGCGGAGGCACCGGTCGCGTAGGGCTCGCGGGCCGACAGCAGCCGCTCGATGTAGTGCCGGACGTCCTCCTCGACCGTACGGCGTTCGGCCGCGTCCAGGTCGATGTGGTCGCCGGCGATGTCCGCGGCGTCCTCGAAGGCCGACAGGGCGGTCACGATCTCGCGCCTGCCACCGAGCACGATCCGGCACGGGGCTGCCACGGGCTCACCGTCCGCCGAACCCGGTCGGAGCAGGTCGGTCACCAGCCGCAGCACCGCCTGGGGTTCGGTGCTCTCGTCCACGGCGTCCAGCACGATCACGCGGCGCGCCCCGTCCTGCCGCAGCTCGTGACGCAGACGGCCCGCCGTCCAGTAGGCCGCGGTCGACGCGGCGCCGGCCGGGCCACCGGGCTCCGCGGCGGAGTCCGTGTCCGAGTCCGTGTCCGCCGCGTCGTCGGTTCCGTCGGCTCGCCCGGTTCCGTCGGCTTTCGCTCCCGTGGCCAGACCGGCCCGGTCCGCGATGGCGCCGATCACCTGCTGGGCCGTGCGCTGCCGCGCGTGGACGGCCACCAGACCGGGCACCTCGGGCAGATCCCGACCGGCCGACTCCCACAGCTCGCGAAAGCGCCGCCGCAGCTGCGGGTCGGCGGCGCAGACGATGACGCCGAGCAGCGCGGACTTGCCGGCACCCGCCGCGCCGGTGACGGTCAGCAGAGGTGCTTCGCCGGACAGCCACCGCCTGTAGTGGCTGAGCTCCGCCGAGCGGCCGGAGAAGAATCCGGTGCCCGTGTCGGTGGGCACCAGGCCCCGGCCGGAAGCCCGGTCGGCGAAGTAGCGGGTGTCGTCCACGTGCTGAGGCGCGCCGGTTCCGAGGTCCCCCTCGCCCGGCACGTACCCCAGGGACCGGCGGCGTATTTGGATCTGCTCGGCGGTGAGCGAGGCCAGCCGCGGATTGGGCAGGAACGGCCAGTCGGCGTCGCCCTGTTCGACGCTGAACCCCAGGGAGAAGCGGCGCGCCTGCCCCTCACCGCGGATCACCCGGATCAGTTCGCGGACGAACCGGCTGAAGGCGATGGCCTCTTCGTCGAGGGTGAGGTCCCGGTCCGCCAGTCTGTGCAGGGCCGCCGCGATCCAGCTGCTGAACTGCCCCCGCTCCGTGGGAGAGTCGCTGACCGACGCCCCGATCGCCCAGACGCCCCGGTCGACGTCGAGCTCGGTGAACGGCTGGCGTCCGGTCGCGGTACCGGCCGAGCACGTGTCCACGAGGAAGACCACGCGGTGCCGCATGCCACCGCGCTCGACCTCCCGCTGCGCCTTCTCGATCCACCGGTCCACGTCGACCTCGCGGTTGTCGCGGGCGACGAACGACAGACGGTGACCGCGATCGACCCTGCCGTGCCCGATCAGGTGGACCACGACGACATCGAGGGCCCCGGCCTGCTCGACGAGCCGTGCGCGCAGCAACGCCTCGATCTCGCCCTCGGTCGCGTCCAGCGACTCCTCCACCGTGGCATGCAGCCGGTGAAAGGCCCGGCCGATCTCGTCCACCCGGGCGCGGACGAAACCGAGCTCCTCGAGGTCGGCTCCGTCGTCGAAGCTGCCGACGCCGATCGACAGCAGGGCCACGGCGGGCGTGCCCAGGGGCTGGGCTGATCGTTCCAACTGATCTCCTGCGCACGTCGGTCGGCACAGCACCGGAGCCCCGTACCCCGGCGCGGTCCCGTCCGACGCTACCCGATCACCCGCTCACGGGCAGATCATCCGGCCTGCCGCGCAAGGCCGTTCGGTGACGACGGCGCGGCCGTCAGGCGCCGATCGCCGCCAGCATCGGGGCGCGGGCCGCGTCGTAGCGCTCCAGCAGCACGCGGGCCACCTCCGGGGCCGGGCCCAGGACGTCGGCCAGGACGTCCGCCTGCGCGGCGCCGCGGGCGATGCGGTCCGGGAGGAAGCCGGGGGCCAGGACGTACGGGGCGACGGCGACGCGGGCGCAGCCGGCGGCGCGGAGGTCCCGCACCGCCTCCTCGGTGCGCGGAAGGGATGCGGAGGCGAACGCAGGCCGCACGGCGCACCAACCGGTGTGCCGCCACTCCCGCGCGATTTCTGCGATCACTGCGATCGCCTCCGGGTCGGTGGACCCCGCCGAGGCCAGCACGACCCCGGTCGAGGACTTGTCGGCGGGGCTCAGGCCCGCCTCGTGGAGCCGGCGTTCCAGGGCCGCGAGGAGCAGCGGCGAGGGGCCCAGCACGTCCGCCTGGCGGATGCGCAGCCGGGCCGGTGCGTCCGCCAGGACCGCCGGGATGTCGGCCTTCGCGTGGAAGGCCCGGGTCAGCAGGAGGGGAAGCGCCACGACGTCACGGACGCCCTCCGCCGCCAGGGACTCCAGCACCCCCTGCACCGAGGGCACGTTGAAGTCCAGGAAGCCGGTCTCCACGCGCAGGCCCGGCCGCAGCGAGCGGACCTGCTGCACCAGGGCGTGCACGGTCGCGGCGTGCCGCGGGTCGCGGCTGCCGTGGGCGATGACGACCAGTACCGGCCTCATCGGCTTCAGCTCCTCACCAGCAGGCCGCGGCTGCGCAGCACCCACCGCTCCAGCGGACTGAAGATCAGCAGGTCGATGGCGATACCGACGGTCAGGATGAGCAGGATCGCCTCGAACACCATCGCCATGTCACTGGCGTTGCGGCCGTTCTCCAGGAGCTGGCCGAGGCCGATGCCGAGGTCGGGGAAGGACGCGATGATCTCCGCGGCCATCAGCGAACGCCAGGAGAACGCCCAGCCCTGCTTCAGACCCGCCACATAGCCGGGCAGCGCGGCCGGCAGCACGATGTGCCAGGTGCCCTTCAGCCCCGTCGCACCGAGCGTGCGGCCCGCGCGCAGGAACAGCGGCGGCACCTGGTCGACGCCGGAGACCAGACCGTTGGCGATCGAGGGGACCGCGCCGAGCAGGATCACCGCGTACATCATCTGGTTGTTCAGGCCCAGCCAGATCACCGCAGGCGGAACCCAGGCGACCGACGGCAGCGACTGCAGACCCGACAGGATCGGGCCGATCGCCGCCCGCACCACCTTCACCCGCGCCACCAGCAGACCCAGCGGCGTGCCGATCAGCAGCGCGAAGAAGAAGCCGAGCAGACCGCGCGAGACGCTGGTCCAGATGTAGCCGAGCAGCTCGCCCTGGAGCCACGCCTGGCGCAGCACCTCCCACACCGCGCCCGGCGAGGGCAGCTTCGTCGGATCGTCGACGATCTTGAAGGAGACCAGCGCCTGCCACACCGCCAGCACCAGCGCGATGGCGACGACCGGCGGAAGGATCTTCTCCGTGAAGGTCTGCCGCAGCGGCTTGCGGCTGCCGGTCTGTGCCGTCTCCAGGGCGTCGAGGCCCGCCTCCAGACCGGCGAGATCGTTCCCGTCCCGGTCCTTGGCGTCCCTCGTGTCCTTGCCGGCGGACGTCTCAGTGCTGGCCATGTCGGCGGATCTCCCCACGGAGTTCTTCGGTGATCTCGACGGACAGCTCCGCGACCGCGGTGTCCTCGATACGGCGCGGATGCGGGATGTCCACCGTCCACTGGCGGGCGATACGGCCCGGCCGGGACGACAGCAGCACCACGCGCTGGGCGAGCCGCACGGCCTCGCGCACGTTGTGGGTGACGAACAGCACCGACAGCTGTGTCTCGCGCCAGATGCGGGTCAGCTCGTCGTGCAGCACGTCCCGCGTGATGGCGTCCAGCGCCGCGAACGGCTCGTCCATCAGCAGCAGCTTGCTCTCCTGGGCGAGCGCCCGCGCCAGGGCGACCCGCTGGCGCATACCGCCGGACAGCTCGTGCACCCGCTTGCCGTGCGCGCCCTTCAGCCGCACCAGCTCCAGCAGTTCCTCGGCCCGGTCGCGCCGCTCGGCCTTCGGCACGCCGCGCAGCTTCAGGGCGAGTTCGATGTTCTTGCCCGCGGTCAGCCACGGGAACAGCGCGTGCTCCTGGAACATCAGCGCGGGCCGGCCGTCCGTGGTGATCGTGCCGGCGCTCGGCCGGTCCAGGCCGGCGACCAGGTTGAGCAGCGTGGACTTGCCGCAGCCCGAGGCACCCAGCAGGGTGACGAACTCTCCGGGCGCGACATCGAGGCTGATGTCGTCCAGCACCAGCTGCTGTCCTGCCGGACCCGGATACGACTTCGAGATGTGCTCGATCCGGGCGGCGTGCGTGGCCGTCGCCGGCTCGGTGCCGTCGGCGGCCTTGGCGAGGGTCGTGGCCATGGTCGTCACCTCCTGGGACTCTTCGGGCTGGGACTCGTCGGGATGCGGGATGTCAGGCGCCGAGACCGGCGTCGTCGATCGGGGGTTCGCCCTCGGCCTCGAGGAGCTTGTTGAGGAGCGTGAGGTCGTAGATGCCGTCCAGGTCCGGCTGCTTCAGCAGACCGGCCCTGACGGCGTGGTCGGCCTGCGCGTCGAGGGTCGCCGCCAGCGGGTCGTCGGTGAACCGGATCGACTTCCACGCCGGGTCCAGCACCTCGGCCGGCAGCGCCTTTCCGGCGTCGGCGGCGAGCTGCTCGTTCGCCGCGGCCTTCGCCTCGTCCGGGTGGGCGTTGATCCACTGGTTCGTCGCGCGGGACGCCTTCAGCACCGCCTCGACGGCCTTCGGGTGCTTCTCGAGGAACTCCTGCCGTACGACGATGTTCGTGATGACGAACTTCCCGTCCGGCCACAGCGACGCCTCGTCGAGCAGCACCTTGCCGCCCTCCGCGACCAGCTTCGACGCGGTCGGCTCCGGCACCCACGCCCCGTCGACCGAGCCGGAGGCGAAGGCGTCCGGGGTGACCTTGTTGTCGCTGCGGACGACCGTGACGTCGCCCTTGCCGCTGAGCGGATCGACGTCCCAGCCCTGCTCGGCCGCCCAGTTGAGGAACGCCACGTCCTGCGTGTTGCCGAGCTGCGGCGTCGCGATCCGCTTGCCCTTGACGTCCTTCAGCGACTTCACCGTGTCGGGGTTCACGACGAGCTTCACCCCGCCCGACGCCGAACCCCCGATGATCCGCAGGTTGGTGCCCTGCGACTTGATGTAGCCGTTGATCGCGGGGGAGGGCCCGATCCAGCCGATGTCGATGGAGCCGGAGTTGAGCGCCTCGATCTCGGACGGCCCGGCGTTGAACACCGCGTACCGTGCCTCGGTCGCGCCGAGGGCCTTCTGGAAGAACCCCTTGTTGTTGCCGACCAGCGCGGTGCCGTGGGTGAGGTTGCCGAAGTAGCCGATCCGCACCTTGTCCAGACCGTCGATCTGCTTCGCCCCGGCGGCGATCTCGACGGAGCCGCCGTCCTTCGCCTGGGACCCGTAGCCGCACGCGGCCAGGGTGAACAGCGGAAGCACGGCCAGCACCGCGAGGATGCGGCGCACAGCGGTCGTGGCAGGCACGGAGGGATTCCTCTCGCCAGGCCCGGCGGTCACGGTGTGTCGGTCACGTGGCCGGGAGGTCGGCAGGTTTTCGTCTACGGCGGTGGGGTGCGCGCAGGCCCGGACGGCACGCGCGGTTCATCGCGCACATCGCGCTACTCCGCCCTGCCCTCCCCCAAACTCCGTTCGGGGGGACCCCCAGCCCAGCGCGCCGCTGCCCACGCGCCCGCCCTCCTTGGCGAACGTGGCGTAGAAATCGGTCGGGTTCATGCTCAGAAGTCCCACCCGTCGTCCTCGCCGTCGTCCTTGACGGGCTCCGGCGAGGCGAACGACTCGCCCACCATGCCCGCGGTGAGCGTGGTGCCGTCGTTCGGGTCGATCAGGATGAACGAACCGGTGCGCCGCGAGTCCGAGTAGGAGTCGGCGGGCAGCGGCTCGGCGGTACGGATCTTCACCCGGCCGATGTCGTTGGCGACCAGGCGTCCCGGGTGCGGGTGCAGCGACAGGTCGTCGAGGGTGAGCCGGGACGGGATGTCCTTGACGATCGCCTTCACCGTGCGGGTGCCGTGCTTGATCAGCACCCGGTGCCCGACCGTCAGCGGCTCGTCGGCGACATGGCACACGGTCGCCTCCAGGTCCTGCGTGGTCGCCGGGGCGTCCTTGCTCGGCACGATCAGATCGCCGCGGGAGATGTCGATGTCGTCGGCCAGCAGCAGCGTCACCGACTGCGGCGTCCACGCGATGTCGACCGGCTTGCCCAGCAGGTCGATCCCGGCGATCGTGGTCGACCGCCCGGACGGCAGCACCGTCACCGAGTCGCCCACGCGGAACGTGCCGGCGGCGATCTGACCGGCGTAGCCCCGGTAGTCGGGGTGCTCGGCGCTCTGCGGCCGGATCACGTACTGCACGGGCAGCCGGGCGTGGCAGTGCGCCAGATCGTGGCTGACCGGCACCGTCTCCAGGTGCTCCAGGACGGTCGGGCCGCCGTACCAGTCCATGTGCGCGGACGGCTCCACCACGTTGTCGCCGACCAGCGCGGAGATCGGGATGGCGGTGACCTCGGGGACGCCCAGTTCGGTCGCGTACGCCGTGAACTCCTCGGCGATGGCCGCGAACACGGACTCCGCGTAGTCCACCAGGTCCATCTTGTTGACGGCGAGGACGACGTGCGGCACCCGCAGCAGGGCCGCGATCGCCGCGTGCCGGCGGGTCTGCTCGACGACGCCGTTGCGGGCGTCGACCAGGATCACCGTCAGCTCGGCCGTGGACGCGCCCGTGACCATGTTCCGCGTGTACTGCACATGGCCGGGGGTGTCGGCGAGGATGAACCGCCGCCGCGGCGTGGCGAAGTAGCGGTAGGCCACGTCGATGGTGATGCCCTGCTCCCGCTCGGCCCGCAGACCGTCGGTGAGCAGCGCCAGGTCCGGGCCCTCCTGGCCGCGGCTCAGCGACGCGCGCTCCACGGCCTCCAACTGGTCGGCGAGGACCGACTTGGAGTCGTGCAGCAGCCGCCCGACGAGCGTGGACTTGCCGTCGTCGACGGAACCGGCGGTGGCGAACCGCAGCAGGGTGGTGGCCGAGAGTTCCTCGGTCGTGGTGGTGCTCATGTCTAGAAGTACCCCTCGCGCTTGCGGTCTTCCATCGCGGCCTCGGACAGCTTGTCGTCGGCGCGGGTCGCGCCGCGCTCGGTGAGCCGGGACGCGGCGATCTCGGTGATCACCTTCTCGATGGTGTCGGCGTCGGAGTCCACCGCGCCCGTGCAGGACATGTCGCCCACGGTCCGGTAGCGCACCAGCCGCTTCTCGACGACCTCGCCGTCCTTCGGGCCGCCCCACTCGCCGGCCGTCAGCCACATGCCGCCGCGCTGGAACACCTCGCGCTCGTGCGCGTAGTAGATCTCGGGCAGCTCGATGTTCTCCCGGGCGATGTACTGCCACACGTCCAGCTCGGTCCAGTTGGACAGCGGGAACACGCGCACGTGCTCACCGGGGGCGTGCCGGCCGTTGTACAGGTTCCACAGCTCGGGGCGCTGGCGGCGCGGGTCCCACTGGGAGAACTCGTCGCGCAGCGAGAACACCCGCTCCTTCGCGCGGGCCTTCTCCTCGTCCCGGCGACCGCCGCCGAACACGGCGTCGAACTTCTCGCTCTGGATCTTCTCGGTCAGCGGCAGCGTCTGGAGCGGGTTGCGGGTGCCGTCCGGGCGCTCCTTGAGCACACCCCGGTCGATGTAGTCCTGGACGGACGCGACATGCAGCCGCAGCCCGTGCTGCGCCACCGTGCGGTCCCGGTACTCGATGACCTCGGGGAAGTTGTGCCCGGTGTCCACGTGCAGCAGCGAGAACGGCACCGGCGCCGGCGTGAACGCCTTCAGCGCCAGGTGCAGCATGACGATGGAGTCCTTGCCGCCGGAGAACAGGATCACCGGCTTCTCGAACTCGCCCGCCACCTCACGGAAGATGTGCACCGCCTCGGACTCGAGCGCGTCCAGGTGGGACAGCGCGTACGGGCTGTCGATCTCCTCGGTGACGGTCGCGACGCTGGTCGTCATGCCAGTCCCCTCTCGCTCAGCAGGGCGTACACGGACGCCGCGGACTCCTGCACGGTCTGGTGCTGCGACTCGATGCGCAGATCGGGCGTCTCGGGCTCCTCGTACGGGTCGTCCACGCCGGTCAGACCGGTGAGTTCACCCGCGGCCTGCTTGGCGTACAGGCCCTTCACGTCACGCTCGCTGCACACCTCGACCGGGGTCGCCACATGCACCTCGACGTACGGCGTCGCGTTCGTCTCGTGCCGCTTGCGCACCGCGTCACGGCTGTCCGCGTACGGCGCGATCACCGGGACGAGCACGATCACGCCGTTGCGGGCGAGCAGTTCGGCGACGAAGCCGATGCGCTGCACATTGGTGTGCCGGTCCTCGCGGCTGAAGCCGAGGCCCGCGGAGATGAACTCGCGGATCTCGTCGCCGTCGAGCACCTCGACCCGCAGGCCCTGCTCGCGCAGCCGGCCGGCCAGCTCGTACGCGATGGTGGTCTTGCCGGCGCTCGGCAGACCCGTGAGCCAGACGGTGGCTCCGGTCACGTCAGTCTCCTGAATCGTCGTCATGGTCAGCCGTGCAGTCCGCACTCGGTCTTGGCACGCCCCGCCCAGCGTCCGGCGCGGGCGTCCTCGCCCTGAAGGACCCGGCGGGTGCAGGGGGCGCAGCCGACGGAGGCGTAGCCGTCCATCAGCAGCGGGTTGGTGAGCACGCCGTGCTCGGCGACGTAGGCGTCCACGTCGTCCTGGGTCCAGCGGGCGATGGGGGAGACCTTGACCTTCTGCCGTTTCTCGTCCCAGCCGACGACCGGGGTGTTCGCCCGGGTCGGGGACTCGTCGCGGCGCAGGCCGGTCGCCCATGCCTGATAGCCCGTCAGGCCCTGCTCCAGCGGCTGCACCTTGCGCAGCTTGCAGCACAGGTCGGGGTCGCGGTCGTGCAGCTTCGGACCGTACTCGGCGTCCTGCTCGGCGACCGTCTGGCGCGGGGTGAGCGTGATGACGTTGACGTCCATCACGGCCTCCACCGCGTCACGGGTGCCGATGGTCTCCGGGAAGTGGTAGCCGGTGTCGAGGAACACGACGTCGACGCCGGGCATCGCGCGGGAGGCGAGGTGGGCGACCACCGCGTCCTCCATGGAGGAGGTCACGCAGAAGCGCTTGCCGAACGTCTCGGCGGCCCACCGGAGGATCTCCAGCGCGGAGGCGTCCTCCAGGTCCCGGCCCGCCTGCTCGGCGAGCGCCTTCAACTCCTCGGTTCCGCGCTCTTCCTGAACCGCCGTCATATCCGGTCCCCTCCCGTGTCGGATCGCTCAGGACCCCGGGTGAGCAGCCCGAGGAACTTCAGCTGAAAGGCTCGGTTGCACGCCCCGCACTCCCAGGCGCCGTGGCTCGCCTGCGGGGACTCGTGCGGCCGCAGGTCCTCGTCACCGCAGTAGGGGCAGTAGAAGGGCGCCGCACGCTCGCTCATGACAGGGCCTCCTCGGAGGCCCGCGTGACCCACGCGGCGAACCGCTCGCCGTCCTCGCGCTCCGCCTGGAAGCGCTTGAGGACCCGCTCGATGTAGTCCGGCAGCTCGTCGGCGGTGACCTTCAGACCGCGCACCTTGCGGCCGAAGCCCGCCTGGAGGCCGAGCGCGCCGCCGAGGTGCACCTGGTAGCCCTCGACCTGCTCGCCCTTGTCGTCGAGGACCAGTTGGCCCTTGAGACCGATGTCCGCCACCTGGATACGGGCGCAGGCGTTCGGGCAGCCGTTGAGGTTGATGGTGATCGGCTCGTCGAAGTCCGGGATGCGGCGCTCCAGTTCGTCGATCAGCGAGGCGCCGCGCGCCTTGGTCTCGACGATGGCGAGCTTGCAGAACTCGATGCCGGTGCAGGCCATGGTGCCGCGCCGGAACGGGGAGGGCCTGGCGCTGAGGTCCAGCGCCTCCAGGGACTCCACCAGGGAGTCGACCTGGCCCTCCGCCACGTCCAGGATGATCATCTTCTGCTCGACGGTGGTGCGCACCCGGCCCGAGCCGTGCGCCTCCGCCAGATCGGCGATCTTGGTGAGGGTGGTGCCGTCGACGCGGCCGACGCGCGGGGCGAAGCCGACGTAGTAGCGGCCGTCCTTCTGCCGGTGCACACCGATGTGGTCGCGCCAGCGGGACACCGGCTCGGCGGGCGCGGGCCCGTCGGTCAGCTTGCGCCCCAGGTACTCGTCCTCCAGTACCTGGCGGAACTTCTCCGCACCCCAGTCGGCGACCAGGAACTTCAGCCGGGCGCGGTTGCGCAGCCGGCGGTATCCGTAGTCGCGGAAGATCGACAGCACGCCCTCGTAGACGTCCGGGACGTCCTCCAGCGACACCCAGGCGCCGAGCCGCACGCCCAGCTTGGGGTTGGTGGACAGCCCGCCGCCGACCCACACGTCGAAGCCCGGCCCGTGCTCGGGGTGGCGGACGCCGACGAACGCCACGTCGTTGATCTCGTGCACCACGTCCAGCACCGGCGAGCCGGAGATGGCGGTCTTGAACTTCCGGGGGAGGTTCGAATACGCCTTGTTGTTCAGGACGCGGCGCTTCATCTCCTCCAGCGCCGGCGTGCCGTCGATGATCTCGTCCTCGGCGATGCCCGCGACCGGCGAGCCGATCATCACGCGCGGGGTGTCGCCGCAGGCGGTGACCGTGGACAGGCCGACGGCCTCCAGCCGGTTCCAGATCTCGGGCACGTCCTCGATGCGGATCCAGTGGTACTGGACGTTCTGCCGGTCGGTGATGTCCGCGGTGCCGCGTGCGAACTCCTGCGAGATCTCGCCGATCACCCGCAGCTGCCGGGTGGTCAGCGCCCCGCCGTCGATGCGCACCCGCAGCATGAAGTACTCGTCGTCCAGCTCCTCCGGCTCCAGGATCGCGGTCTTGCCGCCGTCGATCCCGGGCTTGCGCTGGGTGTACAGACCCCACCAGCGCATCCGTCCGCGCAGGTCGTTGGGGTCGATCGAGTCGAAGCCCCGCTTGGAGTAGATCGTCTCAATGCGTGTCCGCACATTGAGACCGTCGTCGTCCTTCTTGAACTGCTCGTTGCCGTTGAGCGGGGTGAAGTGCCCCGCGGCCCACTGACCCTCGCCGCGGTGACGGCTCACCTTGCGGCGGGAAGTCGCGGCGGCAGGCTTCTGCGGGGTGGCGGCCATGGTTGATACGTCCTTCGGGACAGGCGGGAATGCGGCTCTGACCTGCGCAAAAAGGCGCGCGGGCAGATGTGCGCGTCGTTGCGCGGGAGGGAAGCGTAAGGGAATGCCGGGCGATGCTGGAGGTGGTCTCAGCGCGCCGGACAGATGGCGCTGGACATGCGGCCGAGGTCGACGTGCCGCCGACTCACCAAGGCGATTCCAGTTCCAGGCATGACGGAAGCGTGGCATGGCGATCTGGACAGAGTCCAGCTTCGTCCATCATGCGGACACCCTTGTCTCGTTCAGCGAGACAAGGGTGTCCTTGGTCACAAGCGGCACGGACAGTCTTGTCCGCGCTGGTCAGGCAGGGTAGGCGCCGGGCCACGGACCCGGAGTGGCCACGTCCGGCTCGTCCTCCACCTTGGTGTCGAACAGCTTGAAGCCCCGGCGCAGGTAGTTGTCCATCGCGTGCTCGCCGTCCTTGCTGCACGTGTGCAGCCACACCCGCGTCGTCGGCTTCACCCCGGGCCACCGCTCGGCGAGATCCCAGGCGCGGGCGGTGCCGTACGACAGCAGGTGCCCGCCGATGCGCCGCCCGCGGAAGGCGGGGATCAGCCCGAAGTAGACGATCTCCACCACGCCGTCGTCCTGCGACTCCAGCTCCACATAGCCCGCCGGCGTCCCCCGGTCGTAGGCCACCCAGGTCTCCACACCCGGCCGGTCCAGTTGCTCCTGCCACTGCGCGTACGTCCAGCCCAGCCGGTCGGTCCAGCGGATGTCCCCGCCGACCGAGGCGTACAGGAAACGGCTGAACTCGGGCGAGGGCACCTCGGAGCGCACCACCCGTACGTCTCCCTCGGGCGCGGCGGCCGGCAGAAGATCGGTGGGCGCGGTCTGCTCCAGGGACCAGGTGGTCACAGCGATGCTCGTCATGCCGGCAAGGGAACCATCCGGCACGCGCCTGTGTCGAACGCCTGATCAGGAGGGCGGCGGTCAGTCCGGGGAGCGGTCGACCGAGGCCAGCGGGAAGGCGAACAGCGTCCGCCCGGACTGCGCCCAGACCTCGCCGGTCTCCTGCCACAGGGACAGGGACGCCGCCGGTCCGCTCCAGCAGCGGAGCGTCTCGTCGGCCTCGCACCGGGTGGGCCGCGCCCCGTCCGCGTCCTGCCGCCACAGGGTGCCGCGCTCGTCCGGTGCGCCGCCCGCCCGTGCCAGGTACCAGCCCGACCGGTACGCCAGCACGCCGTGCACGTCGCCCAGCTCCGTCTCGTACACCTCGGCGGGGGCCGCGCGCAGCAGCGAGTCTGTGTCGAGCAGGCCCGCCCGCGCCGGGTCGTCGCTGAACGCGTACCGCCACAACCGGGTCGGCCCGTCGCCGTCCTCGGCCGCCGCTCCGTGCGCGACCAGGCTGTCGGGGGCGGTACTGCGGTCCAGGGAGATGCCGCCCGGCCGCGGGGCGTCCGCGCCGGCCGGCGCCCGGTAGGAGGCCACGGCGGGCAGCACGTACCGTGCTCCGGCCGCCGACCAGCCGCCGGGCACGCGGCCGACCGACGGGCCGTCGACGGTGGCCCGCTGGATCCGGTCGACGTCGTACACATACAGGACGCGGTCGTCGCCCGGCCCCGCCGTGACCAGCAGCTTGTCCTGGTACCAGACCATGCCGGACACCGGCGAGCCCAGCGCGCGGTAGTCCCGGCCGCCGTCCGCCGGGACGGCGAGCAGCGCCCACGCGTAGCGGTGCTCGTCCGCGTCGACGACGGCGACCCGGGCGAGGTCCCGCCCGTCCGGCGCCCCGGCGTTCTCGCTCCAGCCGGAGAGGATCACCCGGTGCGCACCCCAGTGCCCGTCGTCGTCCGCGTCGCCCGAGGTGGTGACCGCGCCGGGCCGCAGGCCCGCGGTGTCGGCGACGCCGAAGCAGTACGCGCGGGTGGCGGCGGGTGCCACCGGCAGGGCCCGCTGGTCCGCGGTGGGGCAGTCCTGCGCCTGGCGCAGCGAACTGTCGCTGTCGGCCAGCACCGTCGTGACCCCTACGGGCCGGCCCATCTCGGAGGACAGCCGGTCCAGCCACTCCCGCGGCACCGGCTCCTCGGTCAGCCGCAGCGCCGCGGTGTCCGCGGACGCGGTGAGCGGCTGCAGCGCGCCGGGATCGTCCGTGTCGGTGGCCTGCGAGGCGCTGATCATGGTGGCCGCCGCCGTGAGCGCGAGGGCGGTCCCGGCCAGCAGAGCACGCAGCGCTCTGCCGCGCCGGCGTCGGCGATGTCGGCCCCGATGCTTCATGACGTCCTCCCGAGACGACCCAACTGCGTCCGGCGATCCGCGGGTTGACCGTGGAGCAGGTGGGATTGCGGCCCGTAGGGGGATGCTACGGCAGCCGGGCACCGAAGGGGACGAAGACCCTGCAAATATGCACAACGGCAATCAGCGGCGTGCTCCGCCGTGACGCAGGCTCCGGTTGCCGTGCCGCCGGATGCAGGCGCACTGCCCCGCCGCCGTGTCCGCCTCACTGCCCCGCCGTCGTCTCCCCGTACCGCCTGCCCAGGGCCGGAGCCGTCGAGTGGGGCAGCAGGTCCCGGGGGTCGTCCGGGAGCAGCACATCCACGTCGGCGTGGTCCGCGAAACGGTACGGGCGGTGTTCCAGGAAGCTGCCGAGGTAGCGCCGCACCCGGGACATCTCCGCACGGACCGTCACGGTACGCGCCGGGTCGCCGAAGACGTCCTCGGCCAGACCGGCGGCGCTGCGGCCCGCGCGGTGCACCGCCAGCAGATACAGCAACTCGGCGTGCCGGGGGCTCAGTTCCCGCGTCCAGGAGCCCGCGCCGCCGGACACCTCCACCGTCCAGCGGCGCGGCCCGCGCAGGTCCAGCACGATCCGCGACGTCCCGCCCGCCACGGGCTCGTCCGCCGCCCGCACCAGCCAGCCGCCCGCCAGCGGCTCGAGGGAGCACCGCCCCAGCGTCGGCAGCCACCGCATCCCGGCCGCCACCGACTTGGGCAGCGTCAGCCGCTCCGTGTACGGCATCCCGGTCACCGCGGCCGTCCACCCGTGCCGGTCCACCACCAGCGCACGCCCCTCGATCCGGGCCAGCACCGGGGCCGCCACCGCCCGCAGCCGCTCCAGCGACCGCAGGTGCATCTCGCGCAGCCGGGCCTCGGCGAGCTTGGCGACCGAGTCCACCCAGGACAGCGTGGCCGGGTGCATCGTCTCCAGCGGGCCGCTCACGTCCACCACGCCGATCAGCCGACCGTCCCGCGGGTCGGTGATGGGCGCTCCGGCGCAGGTCCAGGTGGCGTGCGAGCGGACGAAGTGCTCCGAGGCGAAGACCTGCACCGGGCGCCGGGTCACCGCCGGGGTGCCGACGCCGTTGGTGCCGACCACGTCCTCCCGCCAGTCCGCGCCCAGTTCGAAGCCGAGGCCGTCGGCCTTGCGCAGCACCGGCGCGCTGCCCTCCCGCCACAGCACCCGGCCCTCCTCGTCGGCCACGACCATGATGTGGTGGGCGACGTCGGCGACCGAGAGCAGGCCCTCGCGCAGCACCGGCAGGACGTGCCGCAGCGCCGAGGTCTCCCGGCGCCGCTGCACCTCCTCGCGCGGCAGCAGACCCGAGCGGAAGTCGTGGTCCGGGTCGACGCCGCTGCGCAGCATCCGCTCCCAGGACTGCTCGATCACCGGGCGGGGCGGCACCGGGGCCCGCTGTCCGGACAGCTTGGCGGAGCGGACCTCGTCGAGCACCCGCGCCGCGCGCGTCGCATCGACGGCGGCCAGGTGCGTCACGTCCATCGGCGAGAGCGCCACGGGTCCTCCCCCTGGATCCGTTCCGTGCAGGGTGTCCATAGTGCCGTGTGCTGCGGGCGAAGTTGCAACCCCTTGCAACCCTGGCGGGGCGCTTCGCAGTGATTGAAACTTGAGCGACGCCGTCCCGAGCGGCGTTCACGGCTCGTCAAGGGGCCAGTGCGGTAGGGGTGGTGCCGTGTCGGCGCAGCATCACCCCTACCGGTCGGGTTCGGCCGGTGCGCCCAGTGGGGGTGCCGGGTGCTCTTCGTCGGCGGGTGCGGGTTCGTTGTGGCTTGTCGCGCAGTTCCCCGCGCCCCTTGGGTACGTGCACGGAGCGTCAGTTCATCGGGCGGGCTCGGTCCACCAATGACGTCAGGTCCAGGGTGTGGGGCAGTGTGCCGAAGGCCAGGCCCGCGTCCGTGCCCAGGCGGGAGGCGCAGAAGGCGTCGGCCACCTCCGGGGGAGCGTGGCGGACCAGCAGGGAACCTTGAAGTACCAGGGCCAGGCGTTCCGTCAGCCGGCGGGCCCTGGCCTCCATGCCCTCCAGGTCGGCGAGGTCGGTCAGGAGGTGCTTGATCGCCGCGTCCAGGCGGTGGTCGGCGCCGCGGGCCCGGCCGACCTCCCGCAGGTACGCGTCGAGGGCCTGGGGTTCGCGGGTGAGGGCTCGCAGGACGTCCAGGGCCTGGACGTTGCCCGCGCCCTCCCAGATCGAGTTCAGCGGCGACTCGCGCACCAGGCGGGGGAGGCCCGACTCCTCCACGTAGCCGTTGCCGCCCAGGCACTCCGCCGCCTCCACCGCGACGGGGGCGCACCGCTTGGTCACCCAGTACTTCGCCGCCGGCACCGCGATGCGCAGCAGCGCCCGCTCCTGCTCGCCCCCGTCGTCGTACGCCGCGGCCAGGCGCAGCGCCAGCGTGGTCGCGGCCTCCGACTCCAGCGCGAGGTCGGCCAGGACGTTGCGCATCAGCGGCTTGTCGGCCAGCTTCGCGCCGAACGCCTCCCGGTGCGCGCAGTGGTGGATCGCCTGGGCCACGGCCTGCCGCATCAGGCCCGCCGACCCGAGGACGCAGTCCAGGCGGGTCGCCGCCACCATCCCGATGATGGTGCGCACCCCGCGGCCCTCCTCCCCGACCCGGCGTGCCCAGGTGCCGTCGAACTCGACCTCGGCGGAGGCGTTGGACCGGTTGCCCAGTTTGTCCTTCAGGCGCTGGATGAGGAACACGTTGCGCGACCCGTCGTCCAGGACCCGCGGCACCAGGAAGCAGGTGAGGCCGCCCGGCGCCTGCGCCAGCACCAGGAAGGCGTCCGACATCGGCGCCGAGCAGAACCACTTGTGCCCGGTCAGCTCGTAGGCGCCGTCCTCCGCGAGCGGCCGGGCGCTCGTCGTGTTGGCGCGTACGTCGCTGCCGCCCTGCTTCTCCGTCATGCCCATCCCGAACAGCACGCCGGCCTTCTCGCGCGCCGGGCGCAGGCCACGGTCGTACACCATGGACGTCAGCCGTGGCTCCCACTCGGCCGCCAGGGCGGGGTCCTGCCGCAGGGCCGGGATCGCCGCGTGGGTCATCGACAACGGGCAGCCGTTGCCCGCCTCGGCCTGCGTCCATACCAGGAACGCCGCCGCCCGCCGGACATGACCGCCGGGCCGGCCCCAGGCCGCCGTCAGCCCCGCCCCGACGCCCTTGCCGAGCAGCCGGTGCCAGGCGGGATGGAAGTCGACCTCGTCGATCCGGTTGCCGTAGCGGTCGTGGGTGCGCAGCCGCGGCGGGAACTCGTTCGCCTGCGCCCCCCACTCCTGCACCTGCGCGGAGCCGGAGGTGCGGCCCAGCGCCGACAGCTCGGACAGGCCCTCGTCCAGGACCGCCGGGTCCAGATGCCGTTCGACGGCCTCCACCAGAGCGCGGTCGGCGGTGAAGACGTCGTACTGGACGAGCGGGGGAGCCTGGTTGGTCACGGTGTGCGTGGTGCGCGCCATGTCAGCGAACCTACCCGCGCCGCCGCGTCGCTCACCTGATGACGGAACCTGTGGGTGAGTGCGACCAGGCACGACGGATACCTTTAGGTCGTGCAGCAGGCAAGTGAAACCCCCGACTCCCCCTCCGGCCGCCTTCACCGGGCCCGGGCTCTGTACCGGAACGTCTCCAAACGCAGGACCGCCTGGCTGCTGCTCAAGGACACCGTCAACTCCTGCATCGAGTACCGCATCCTCGGCCTCGCCGCCGAGGCCGCCTTCTTCACCCTGCTGTCGGTGCCCCCGCTGCTGCTCAGCATGATCGGGCTGCTCGGCTACGTGGACGCCTGGACCGGCGCCGAGACCATCCAGAGCCTGCAGCGCAACCTCCTCGACGCCTCCCGCACCGTGCTGTCCGACCGGGGTGTGAACCAGATCGCCGAGCCGATCCTGCGCGACGTGATGAAGGGCGGCCGGCCCGACGTCATCTCCGTCGGCTTCCTGTTCGCCCTGTGGTCGGGCTCCCGCGCGGTGAACGTCTTCATCGACACCATCACCGTGATGTACGGCCTCGACGGGGTGCGCGGCATCGTGAAGACCCGGCTGCTGGCGTTCCTGCTGTTCATCGTGGCACTGCTGATCGGCTCGGTCGCGCTGCCGCTGATGGTGGCCGGGCCGGACGCGGTGGTCAGGATCGTCCCCTGGTCCACGACCGTCGTGCAGATCCTGTACTGGCCGGTCGTGATCCTGCTGTCCATCGCCTTCCTCACCACCCTGTACCACGTGTCCGTGCCCGTGCGCTCGCCGTGGATCGAGGACGTGCCGGGCGCGCTGGTCGCCCTCGGCATGTGGGTGCTCGGCAGCTTCCTGCTGCGCCTGTACCTCACCAACACCGTCGAGGGCCCCACCATCTACGGCTCCCTCGCCGCGCCCGTCGCCGTGCTGCTGTGGATCGGCGTGTCCGCGTTCGCCGTGCTCGTCGGGGCCGCGGTCAACGCCGCCATCGACCGGGTGTGGCCGGCCGCCGCCACCGCCGCCGCCCGTGAGGCCAACGAGCGGCTGCGCCAGGCCCAGGTCGCCGAGTACGTCGCCCGCACCGCCGCGCTCGGCGAGTCCGACCCCGACATGCCCTCCGAGTTCCCCGAGCGCTGGTCCCGCTTCCTCCCCCCGGAGGACGTCACGGCCCGCCTGCGCGGTCACTCCGCGAAGAACATCCACGCGAAGAACGGCGAGAAGCCGAGGGGTGAGGAGCAGTGAGCGGCGAGACGACCTGAGCGGCGGGAGGCGCGGCCGGCGTCGAGCGTGCCGGCCTACGGGCCGTCGGAGAGGGGCCGCACCGCGGCCCCCGCCCGAGCGCCCCTCCGGCCCGTCCCCGCCCCCGCCGAGGACGACGGGCGCGAAGGTTGCCGGCCCGCGCTCGCGGACGCGGGGCGTGGGGTTTCCGGCCCGCGCTCGCCGCGTGGTCGCCCGGGACCATCTGGGCGGCGCCGGCCCCCGGGGTCTCGCGCTGGCGTTCTTCGGCGCGGGCACCGTGGTGGGTGCCAGGAGGCGGCCAGCGGCCCGGTCTCCGCCTCGCCGTCGCCGATCACGCAGACGACCAGCAGGCGGGACGCGAGGTGTGGGGCTTCCGGCCCGCGATGGCCGCGGACGTGAGGTGTGGGCTTTCCGGCCGCGCCCGCCGCGGACGTGAGGTGTGGGCTTTCCGGCCGCGCCCGCCACGGGCGCGAGGTGTGGGCTTTCCTGCCGCGCCCGCCACGGGCGCGAGGTGTGGGCTTTCCGGCCGCGCCCGCCACGGACGCCAGGCGCGAAGGTTTCCGGCTGCGCCCGCCACGGACGCCAGGCGCGAAGGTTTCCGGCTGCGCCGGCCACGGACGTGAGGTGTGGGCTTTCCGGCCGCGCCCGCCACGGACGCGAGACGCGAAGGTTTCCGGCTGCGTCCGCTACGGACGCCGGGCGTGGGGTTTCCGGGTCGCGCCCGTGGACGTCGGACCGCTCATCCCGCCTTCCATGTGCCGGCCGCAGCCTCCTCCCGTGCGAAGTCGGTGAAGTCGCGCGGCTCACGTCCCAGAATCTCCCGCACCCCGTCCTCCACGTGCGCGTTGCGGCCGTCGAGGAGGGTCGCGAACACCTCGGTGAGGAAATCGGCCTCCTGCGGCGGCACGCCGAAGCCGAGGAGCGCCTCGCCGTAGTCGCGGGGCGACACTGCGCGGTACGTCAGCTCGCGCCCCGTCGCCGCGGCGATCTCCGTGACCGCCCCGCCGAAGGTCAGCAGCCGCGGTCCGGTCACGCTCAGCACCCGCCCCGCGTACCGCTCGCCGTCCGTCAGCGCGGCCACCACCACATCGGCCACGTCCCGCAGATCCACGAACGGCTCCGGCACCTCACCGGCCGGGAACACCAGCTCCCCGCGCTCGCGCAGCTCCGCCACCAGCGGCCCCTCGCTGAAGTTCTGCGCGAACCACGCCGACCGTACGACCGTCCAGTCCGCGCCCGACGCCCGCAGCGCCTCCTCGGTGGGCAGCGCCTGATCCTCACCCCGCGCCGACAGCAGCACCAGCCGCCGCACCCCGAGCCGCACGGCCTGCCGCGCCAGTTCGCCGACCGCATCGGCGGTCCCCGGGGCCCCGACATCGGCAGGGTGCACCAGATACGCCGCGTCCGCGCCGCGCAGGGTGTCCGCCCAGGTCGTGGCGTCGGCCCAGTCGAAGCCGGTGGCCCGGGACGCCGCCCGCACGCCGAGCCCCGCCGCCCGCACCGCCCGCGCCACCCGGCCGCCGGTGCGTCCCGAGGCGCCCGTGACGACCACGGTCATGTCCGTTGTGTTCCTCGTGTCCTGTGTCCTCGTGTCCTGTGTCATGCCGACGAGTCAACTCCCGTGGCGGGCCCGCAACCATCGCCGAACGGCTCATTCCCATACGCCCGCGTCTACGCTGACCCCATGGACGCACTCACCGGCCTGCTGGAGGGCCCGCGCGCCCGGGGCGCGTTCATGATCCGGGCCTGTTTCGACCCGCCCTGGGCGGTGCGCGTCGAGGACGAGGCCCCGCTGTCGGTGATGCTGCTGGTCCGGGGCGAGGCCCGGATCATCCCGGACCGGGGCGAGTCCCTGCTCCTGCGCCCCGGTGACCTCGCCATCGCCCGCGGCCCCGACCCGTACACCTGCGCCGACGCCCCCGGCACGGCACCGCAGGCGCTCATCCTGCCCGGCGAGGAGTGCCGCTACCCCGACGGACGCCCCCTGAACGGCGTGATGGACCTCGGCGTGCGCACCTGGGGCGACCGGCCGGACGGCGCGACAGTGATGCTGATCGGCACCTACCAGATGCGCGGCGAGATCGGCGGCCGCCTGCTGGACGCCCTGCCGCCCCTGCTGTCCCTCGGCGCCGAGGCGTGGGACTGCCCCCTCACCCCGTACCTCATGCAGGAGATCGTCCGCGACGAACCCGGCCAGGAGGTCGTCCTGGACCGGCTCCTCGACCTGCTGGTGATCGCCGCGCTGCGCACCTGGTTCGCCCGCCCCGAGGCGGAGGCGCCCGCCTGGTACCGCGCCCAGGCGGACCCGGTCGTGGGCCCCGTGCTGCGCCTCGTCCAGGACGACCCGGCCCACCCCTGGACGGTCGCCGCGCTCGCCGCGAAGGCCGGTGTCTCCCGTGCGGCCCTGGCCCGCCGCTTCACCGAGCTGGTCGGCGAACCCCCGATGACCTACCTCACCGCCTGGCGCCTCGCCCTGGCCGCCGACCAGCTGCGCGACACCGACGCCACCCTCGCCGCGATCGCCCACAAGGTCGGCTACGGCACGGCCTTCGCCCTGTCGACGGCGTTCAAACGGGCGTACGGCGTCAGCCCTCAGGACTGGCGGACGCGGGCGGTCTGACGGCCGCCGCGCGAGGTGTCAGGCACGGCGGGCCAGCAGGTAGGCCCGGCGCGTTTCGACCTCGTGCGCGTACGGGGTGCGTTCCATGTGCATCTCCACGGTGAACCCGGCCGCTTCGAGCAGTCCGGTGACGGGCGCCGGCTGAAGGAAGCGGAAGTCGATGTCCACGTCGTGCCCCCACCACTCGTCCAGGTGCCGGACCTCCTCCCCGATGTGGAAGGAGAGGAGGAGAAGCCCGGAGGGACGCAGGATCCGCCGGGTCTCCGCGAAGGCGCGGGGCAGGTCGTCGGGCTCGAGGTGGATGAACGTGTAGAGGGCGACGGCGGCGCCGAACTCGCCGTCGTCGGCGGGTAGTTCCAGTAGGTCACCCTCTCGGAACTCCACCTTCGGGAACCGCCGCCGCCCGGCCTCGACCATGCCCGCGGACAGATCGATCCCGACCGTCCGCGCGCCCCTCCCGGCGAGCCAGGCCGCCACGTGTCCGGGGCCACAGCCGAGGTCGGCGATCGCGGCCCCTGGCGCTGTCTGTTCCCGAAGCGATGCGAGGAGCGCCCGGTCGAGCGGCTTCCCGTCGAGCTCGTCGTGCAGCCGGGCCGCGTACTCCTCGGCCACGGTGTCATAACTACGGCGCACCGAGTCGCGCTGCTCACGATCACTCATGCGGACACCATGCCACGGCCCGCGTCCCCTAACCTCGTGCAGGGAGACGTCGGATGCCATGGCTGTTCAGCGCAGGGAGGCGTGGGTGCTCGGCAGGGGGACGGGTTGGCTGGTGGGCGCCCTGATCGCGGCCTGCGCGGTGCTCGTCGGCCCCAGCGCGCCGAGCGGCGCCGGTTCCCTGCCCGTCGAGCCCGTCAGGGACATCGTGCCGAACCGGGTCATGACATGGAACCTGTGCAACCCGTGCGAGGAGAGCAACGTCCACCGGGCGGCGGAGATCGCCAGGTTCGCGCCCCAGGTGATCGGCTTGCAGGAGGCGTGCGTGCGGGACGTCCAGCGGATCCGGGAGCATCTGCGGAGCCTGCACGGGCTGGTCTACCACGTCGAGTACGGGCCGGTGCTGCGGAACTGGAGCCGCTGCGGCGGAGCGCCGTGGCGTCCGGGGGCCTACGGCCAGGCGGTGCTCTCGGCGGCCCCGATGACGGACGCCGTCAACACCGAGTACCCCGAGGGCGGCTCGGAGGACCGCGGGTACATGGCGGTCACCACCACGGTGGACGGCCGGCCGGTCCGCGTCTTCAACACCCACCTCGCCCAACGGCGTCAGGAATCGGTCCGCGCGGAGCAGACCCGCGTCCTCGCCGCGGCAGTGGCCCGCCACGACCGCGCGATCGTCCTCGGCGACTTCAACGCCGTGCCGGACGCCCCCGAGCTCACCGTCGTGTGGGACCTGGCCGCGGACGCGAACCCCCGGTGCCACCCCTCGGCCGCCGGCACCTGCGAGACGACCACCGACTGGCACACCCGGTTCGACTACGTCTTCCTGCGCGGCGGCATCGTCCCCGTGGGGCACGGAGTGCATCCGACCCCGTACTCGGACCACGACCTGGTGCACGCCGACCTGGACGCGGCATAACCTGGCGCATGTGTACGAGGAACGGGCGTCGCTGCTGCCCGGTGCGGTGGTGTGGACCAACACGCCGTCCGGGACCGGTGACGGCCGGGTGCTGCCCGACGGGTGCATGGACCTGCTCTGGCACGAGGGCCGGCTGCTGATCGCCGGACCCGACACACGGGCGTACGTCACCGAGGGCGCCTCGGGCACCTGGGCCGGCGTCCGCTTCCACCCCGGCACCGCACCGGCCCTGCTGGGCGTCCCGGCGCACGAACTGCGCGACCGGCGCGTCGACCTGGCGGACCTGCGGCCCGTGGCGGACGTACGCCGCCTCACCGCCCGCGTGAACGCCGCGGCCACCCCGCAGGCGGGCCTGGAGGACATCGCCCTGCGCTGGGCCGGGGAGTCCGGCCCGCCCGACCCGCTGCCGGCCGGCATCGTCGCCGCCCTGAACGCGGGCCGCCCGGTCGCCGCCACCGCCGACGAACTCGGCCTGAGCCCACGCCAGTTGCACCGCCGCTCCCTTGCCGCCTTCGGCTACGGCCCGAAGACCCTCGCCCGCATCCTCCGCCTCCACCGAGCCCTCACCCTCGCCCGCACCGGCGTCCCGTACGCGGACACCGCCACCCGCACCGGCTACGCGGACCAGGCCCATCTGGCCCGTGAGGTCCGGGACTTGACGGGCCTGTCCCTGAGCCGGCTGCTGGCCGGACACGGCTGAGACCCACGTGGGGCCGATCGGCCGTGAGCGTGATCTGCCTGGTCAGCCGGGCAGAGGGGCGAACAGGTCCACGCCGTTGCCGTCCGGGTCGAGGAGGGAGGCGTAGCGCTGGCCCCAGAAGGCGTCCCAGGGTTTCAGTTCGCCGTGGTGGCCTGCGGCCGTCAACTCCGCGTACAGGGCGTCCACTTCGTCCGGGCTGTCGCAGCGCAGGGCCAGCGAGGTGCGTCCGCCGTCCGTGGGTGGCTTCCAGTCCGGGTGGAAGGAGCGGACGACCTCCTCGGTGTCCAGCAGCAGGCGCAGTCCGCCCGGGAGGTCTGCTTCCACGTGACCCTGCTGTTCGGATCCCTCGGGGAAGGTGAAGCCGAGGCGGCGGTAGAAGGTCACGGAGGCGGCCATGTCGGAGACGACCAGGCCGATGGCGTCGAATCGTGCGGTCATGGGAGCACCGTAGGCAGGGGACGGCGGGCCGGTCTTGAAGGAATCGGACAGTGCGGGGTGGGGGTGCACGTCTGTGCGGCAGGATATGGGCCATGATCCGTCTCTCGCGTGTGCTGCCGCTGGTGCTGTCCGCCGTCGCCCCTCTGGTGCTCGCCGGCTGCGGCAGCGAGAAGAGCGGCGGGACGGAGGCGGAGGCGGGTGCGCGGGCCGGGGTCTCCCGGGAGCTCGGTGTGCGGGCTCGGGCCCTGGGGGTCGCGCCGGAGCTCGTCTATGTCACCGAGGTGCCCGGGTTCCGGCTCGCTCAGCAGTCCGTGGGGGTGTTCGGCGGGGACGGGTTCTCCGCGACCTATGTCTCGCGGCAGGACGGGCGGCAGATCCGGTTGACCGTCGACCGCGGTTCCGTGGCCGACGCCGGGTGCGGCACGACGCGGGCCGCGTGCGAGCGGGACGGGGAGGGGATCTGGTACCGCGGCGGCGGGGGCGGGCAGCAGGAGTATCTCGTCGCCGGGGCCGGACATGTGGTGCGGGTCCAGGGGGACGCGGGGGTGCCCCGGGACGTGCTGCGGGAGGCCGCGCGGGACGTGCACCGGCCGGCCGGGGACGAGGTGGCCGAGGTGCTGCCGCCCACCGGGCCGGGTGACGCGCAGGCACCTGACGCCCCTAGCGCACCCACCGCGCCCGTCGAGCGTGGTGATCTGCCCCCGGACGGAGACGGGGCACCCCGCAACGACGTGGATGCCGGAGGATGACGTTCCCCGCGGCGGCTCACGTGCGCGGCGGTGCCGTGCTCGCCCGTTCCACCAGGCGGGTCGACAGCTCCGTGCGGGTGCTCTCCGGGTGGTGGCCGTCCATCAGGCGCGACAGCAGGGTCAGGGCCGTGGCCGCCATCTCCGACAGGGGCTGGCGGACCGTCGTCAGGGGCGGGGTGAGCCAGCGGGCCTCGGGGAGGTCGTCGAAGCCGATGACGCTGAGGTCGTCGGGGACGCGCAGGCCCCGGTCGGCCAGCGCCTGGTAGGCGCCGAGAGCCATGCGGTCCGAGCAGGTGAACAGGGCCGTGGGCGGCTCGGGGAGGTCGAGGAGCTCGTGCGTGCGGCGGCGGGCCGCCGGCTCGGTCGCGGCCCCGTGACGGAGGTACTCGGGGCGGTGCGCGATGCCCGCCGCGGACAGGGCCGAGCGGTAACCGGCGACCCGGGCGTCGCCCGCCGTGGTGCGCCGCGGACCCGCGAGGACGGCGATGCGCTCGTGACCGGACGACAGCAGGTGCTCCGTCGCCGTCACCCCGCCCTGCCAGTTCGTCGCGCCCACCGAGATCACGCCCGGCGGCGGCTCGCGCACCGGGTCGATCATCACGAAGGGCACCCGGTGCTGGTGCAGCCAGGCGTACTGGTTCGCACTCGGCTCCGTCAGGTGGAACAGGACCCCGCAGGAGCCACGCGCGACCAGCCGGTCCAGCCAGCCGCGTTCCGGCGGTCCGGACCCGTCCCGGCCGAGCGCCGCCGACACGACCACCTCGAGGCCCGCCTCCCGCGCCGCCCCCTCCACCCCCTGCAGCACCGCCCCGGAGCCGGAGCGCTCCAGCGAGTCCACGACGAGGTCCACCAGGCGGGGCGCCCGGCCCGAGTCGAACCGGGGCCTGCGTACGTATCCCAGCCGGTCCAGCGCCTCCGTGACGCGGCGACGGGTCGCCGGGGCGACGTCCTCACGGCCGTTGACGACCTTGGACGCGGTGGGCACCGACACCCCCGCCTCACGGGCGACGACCGCCAGCGTCGGCCCGGCCGTCACGCTCGCACTTCCCGTACGGGCCATCGGCAACCCCACCCTCTCCCACCGCAGAAGCACACCGAGCACACCGAGCACACCGCGACCTCTGCGAGATCGCACCGTAGAAAGCGCTTCCTACCCTAGATCCGCCGATCCCTGGCGTGAAGCCCCGCGCGCCTGCGCAGGAATACCGATGAGCGTTGTGGTGCTCTTGTGTTACCGGTGGGTTGCGCCGGACGCATGAGCACGGTGCGGCGAAGGGCTGGTGGGCAGATGACGGCAGGCCGGGACAACCCCGTGATCAGGACCCCGTACGGTGCCGTACGCGGCCGGTGGGAGCGGGACATCGCCGTCTTCCGCGGCATCCCGTACGCGGCACCCCCCTTCGGCCCGCGCCGGTTCCGCCCGCCCGTCGCGCCGGAACCCTGGGACGGCGTGCGCGACGCCGGCGCCTTCGGCCCCACGGCCCCCAAGCCGCCGTACTCCGACGCCTTCGCCCAGTACCTCGCCGACCCGGTCGTCCCCGGCGACGACTGCCTCAACCTCAACGTCTGGACCCCGGACCCCTCGCCCGGCGCCCGCCTGCCCGTCCTCGTCTGGCTGCACGGCGGCGCCCTGACCCGCGGCTCCTCCGCCGTCCCCGTGTACGACGGCGGCACCTTCGCCCGGGACGGCGTGGTCTGCGTGTCGGTCAACTACCGCCTGGGCGTCGAGGGCTACGGCCTTTTCCCCGACGCCCCCGCCAACCCCGGCCTGCGCGACCAGCTCGCCGCCCTGCGCTGGGTCCACGACGCGATCACCGCCTTCGGGGGCGACCCCGGCCGCATCACCCTGGCCGGTCAGTCCGCCGGCGCGATCAGCACCGGCGCGCTCGTCGCCGCGCCGCAGGCCCAGGGCCTCGTCCGGCGCGCCGTCCTCCAGAGCGGACCCCCGGAGGCGTCCCCCCGGGACAAGGTCCGCCGCATGGTGCGCCGCATCGCGAACCGGCTGAAGATCCCCGCCACCGCCGAGGCCTTCGCCACCGTCGACCGGGAGCAACTGCTGCGCGTCCAGGCCGAGGTGGGCCGGCTGAGCAGCCCCGTCCTCGGCGGCCCGGCGTTCGGCATCGTGGTGGACGGCGACCTGGTCCCGCGCGACCCCCTCGACGCGCTGACGGACGGCGCGGCGCCCGGCGTCGACCTGCTGATGGGCTGGACCAGCGACGAGTACCGGCTCTGGCTGGTCCCCGGCGGCCTCGTCGACCGGGTGAACCGCCTCGGCGCGGTCGCCCTCGCCGGAGCGATGGCCCGCTGCCACTGCGGCAGCGACGTCCCGCGCGGCTACCGCGCGCTGCGGCCGGACGCCAGCACCGCCGAGATCGTCGGCCAGATGGTCACCGACCACCTGCTGCGCCTGCCCCTGCACCGCCTCGCCGACGGGCGCACGGAGCCGTCGTACGTCTACGAGTTCGCCTGGCCCTCCAACCGCCCCGGCCTCGGTGCCTGCCACGCCCTGGAACTGGGCTTCGTCTTCGACAGCGGGGACGTGCCGGAGGCCCGGAAGCTGGCGGGGGAGGGGGCGCCGCCGGAGCTGGCGGACGCCATGCACGGCGCGTGGGTGGGCTTCGTCTCCGACGGGCGGCCGGGGTGGCAGCGGTGGGACGCACGCCATCCCGTCCAGCTCTTCGACGAGGGCACACCGCGGATCGCCTACGGCCCACGGGACCGCGAACTGAACCTGTGGTCGGCCACGGAGCGGATCGAGGAGCCCACCCCCGAACTCCGCTCGGCGATCAGCCGCCTGCGGCGCAGCGGTGCGCTGCGCCGGCATCCCTCGACGTGATCAGCCGCCCGCGCCCGGCGGGGCGTCGAGCACGGTGGGAACGTACTCCAGCAGCTGCAGCCGGCCGTCGAACGTCCGGCTCTCGACCACGTCGAGCTTGACGTCGGGATACTCGTCGAAGATCCGGTCCCGCCCGGTGGCGCCGGTGATCACCGGGAAGATGACCACGCGGAAGCGGTCCACCAGGCCGGCCCGCAGCAGTGACCGGCACAGGCTGACGCTGCCGAGGGTGCGCAGGGGACGCTCGTCCTTCCGCTTCATCTCCCGCACGGCCTCGACGGCGTCCCCGTCGACGAGCTCGGTGTTGGCCCAGGACAGCGGTGCCTTCAGGGTGGAGGAGAACACCACCTTCGGCATCGCCGTCAGCGGGCCGAGACCGGCCGCGTCGTCGGGCATCTGCTCGGCGAACCCGTGCATCAGCCGGTACGTCGTCGCCCCCATCAGGGTCGTGTGCCGATGCTCCGACGGATCCTCCAGCCAGGCCAGGTACTCGGGCCCCTCCATCCCCCAGAAGCCGGGCCAGCCCTCGGCGGCGCCGTAACCGTCGAGGGAGATGATGAAGTCCACCATCAGCGTTGCCATGGTCGTGCCTTCCTGTCGCGGGTGCGCTGTCCCTGGGTTGACCGCGGACGCGACGAGAACTCATCGGTCCCGGCGCCGATGACTTCTCCTGCCGCCCGAAGTCGTTCCTTGTGACAGAGGGAGGACAGGATGAGCAATCCGATCAGGCTGTACATGTCGATGTCGCTCGACGGCTACATCGCCGGCCCTGACGATCGACCGGGCCAGGAGCTCGGACGTGCGGGCGGACGTCTTTTCAACTGGCTCGACGACCGGGAGGGCGACGGTCCCAGCGGACAGGTGTATCGCGAGGCGATGGCGACCGGCGCGGTGATCTCCGGCCGTCGCACCTTCGAACTCGCCGGGCGCTGGCAGGGCGACCATCACGACGGCGTGCCGATCTTCGTCCTCACCCACCATGTCGACGACGGGGACGTGCCACCCGGCCACGCGCGCTTCGTCACCGATGTCGACGACTGCGCCCGTCGGGCGCGCGCCGCCGCCGGGGACCGGCCGGTCATGGTCCACGGGGCGGGCGCCGCCCAGGCGCTGCTCCGAGCCGGACACATCGACGAGATGGAGATCCACCTGGTTCAGGTGCTCCTCGGGGACGGCCGACGGCTCTTCGACCACCTCGGTGGTGACCACATCGAACTCGACCTCGTCCGCGTGCTCCGGGACCGGGACGTCACGCACCTCCGTTACCGGGTACGTCATCACGGGGAGACCGCATGAAGACGCTCTTCGTCTCCTACCGCGTCACCGACCTGGACCGCTCGCTCGGCTTCTACACCGCCCTGGGCTACGTCGAACTGGGCAGGGTCGACACCGGGGACGGGAGTCACCTCGTGATCCTGAAGTTCCCCGGCGAACCGGCCGCCTCCCTCGAACTGGTCCACCGTCCCGTCGAGGGACGGGTCGACGTGGGCAGCGGTTTCGATCACCTCGCGATCCAGGTGGACGGCCTGGACGCCACCGTGGGGCGGCTGACCGACGCGGGCCTGGAGCCGGGGCCCGTCGAGTACCCGGGCGGTCCGCAGGGCCCGAAGACATCGTGGCTCACCGACCCGGACGGTTACCGGATCGAGTTGGTGGAGTGGCCGCCCGGTCACGCCGACGGCATCACCGACGCGGACTTCTCCTAGAGCGCCGGCAGGAACGCGGTCCAGGCGCGCGGGGTGACGGTGAGGTGAGGGGCGTCGGGGGTTTTGGAGTCGCGGATGTGGATGGCGTCTTCGTCGCTGCTGTAGGTGGACTTGCGCCAGGTGTAGGCGACTTCCAGGCAGGCGCCGCCTTCGTCGCCGCTGTAGCTCGACTTGAACCACCGAAGTGCGGTGCTGCTCATGCTTCTCCTAGAAGACGGTCCAACATGGCCCTGGTGTCCTCAGTGTTCAGAGCCTGCGTTCGCAGCATCGCATACTTCTGGGTAAGGATCCCCACCTCGTCCGGGTTGGCGATCAGTTGGCTACCCCGCTGGGTTTCCGTGTAGGCCAGCCGCTGGTATTCGGGCGTCTCCAGCAGAATGAACGGGCCGTTGAGCCCAGCATGAGAGGTCCTGCCCAGAGGCAGGATCTGAAGCACGACCCCGGGTGCTTCGGCGTATTCTCGCAGGTGCTGCAACTGCTCGATGTAGACGTTCCTGCCGCCCAGGTGGTCCCGCAGCGCCGCCTCCCAGATCACGAAGCTCACTGTTGGCGGCACCCTGCGGTGCAGAATCTCGCGTCGCTGCACCCGTGCCGCGACCAACTGCTCGATTTCGTCCCCGTCGTAGACCGGTACGCGGCTGCGGAAGAGAGCCCGTGCGTACGGCTCGGTCTGAAGTAGGCCCGGCACCACCAGAGCCTCGTACCACGAGATCGCGACAGCCTCCCGCTCCCGATCCAAATACTCCTCCGCCCACAACGGAACCAGATCCACCTCCGGCATCCTGCTCACCGCGACCGACAACGCCCCCTTGGTGCACAGGAATTCGTCGAGATGCTCGGCGAGGTCCGGCTTCAGTGGCCGTCTGCCCTGCTCGATCGACGCGATCTGCTGCTCGCTGATGCAGAAGTGCTCACCCAGCGACCTCTGGGTGTACCCGGCGGCCTGACGGTAGAGGGAGAGAAGGGCCCCGACCATCTTCATCGCGGAGGCGTTCTTGCGTGTGCTCATGCGGTCCGAACTCCCCACCCGCGCCCGTACGTTCACCCTCGCGCACCCGTACAAACCAGCTGTACGAGTGCGCGGACTGTTTCATGATGACCACGGAGCGTGACTCTCGTCCCGTGAACCAGGAAACTCCACCCCTGCCCCAACTCCCGTCCCCCCGTGAGCGTTTCTTCCGCCGTGAGCGCCGGTCCGTGCCCGACGCGCGGGAGTTCGCGCGCAGCGCGCTCGAGGACTGGGGCGTGCGCGGGCGCACGGACGACGTGCTGCTGTGCGTCAGTGAACTCGCCACCAACGCCCTGCTGCACGGCGTACCGCCCGGCCGTGGCTTCCTGCTGAGGCTGCTGGCCCACGGCGGCGACGGCGCCGTACGCGTCGAGGTGCACGACAGCGGGGGTGGCGTCCCCGCCGTACCCCGGGCGGCGGAGGCCGGGGGCCCGGGGGAGGGCGGGCGCGGGCTGCTGCTGGTGGAACAGCTGGCGGACAAGTGGGGTGTGGGGGAGCGGGACCCCGGCAAGATCGTGTGGTGCGAGTTCGCTACGTCCCCCTGACCACCTCGGCGACGGACCTGATCGTCTCAGGACCCACCCGGCAGCACCCGCCGATCAGCCGTGCTCCGGACTCCTGCCAGCCCGTGACCTGGTCGGTGCTGAAGGTCGACCGGCCGGTCCAGTCGCGTGCCGCGGCGTCCCACCGTTCCCCGCTGTTGGGGTAGACCACGACCGGTTTGCCGGTGATGCGGGCCGCCAGGGCGACGGCTTCGTCCGCGTCCTCGGGCGTGCAGCAGTTCACGCCCACGGCGACGACCTCGTCCGCCTCGGCGGCCAGGGCGAAGGCGTTCGCCAGGGGCTGGCCGGCGCGGGTGCGGTCGCCGGTGACGGAGTACGACAGCCAGGCCGGGACGCCGAGGCCGCGCAGGGCGCGCAGCAGGGCCTCGGCCTCGTCCGTGTCGGGGACGGTCTCCAGGGCCAGGACGTCGGGGCGGGCGGCGGCCAGGACCTCCATGCGGGGGCGGTGGAAGCGTTCCAGCTCCGCGATCGTCAGGCCGTAGCGGCCCCGGTACTCGGAGCCGTCCGCGAGCATCGCGCCGTACGGGCCGACGGAGGCGGCCACCCACAGGGGGCGGGCCGCCCGGGTGCGGCGTGCCGCCTCGCGTGCCGCCTGAACGCTCAGCGCCAGCAGCTCCGCCGCCCGCCCGCGGTCGATGCCGCGCCTGGCGAAGCCCTCGAACGTCGCCTGGTAGCTCGCGGTGATCGCCACGTCCGCGCCCGCCTCGAAGTAGGCGAGGTGGGCCTGCGTGATCGCCTCGGGGGCGTCGGTGAGCAGGCGGGCGGACCACAGGTCGTCGGAGAGGTCGTGGCCGGCGGAGGCGAGCTGGTTGGACATGCCGCCGTCGAGGATCAAGGTGCCCGCGGCGAGTGCTTCCGCGAGGCCGGGCGTGTGGTGCACACCGCCGACGGTAGCCGACGGTGGCCGGTGGTGATCGAGCCACCGGCCACGGTCCGTTCCGTGCGACCGCGCCGCTCACCGCAGTGCGCCCCTGCCGCCCCGGGCGGATGCTGGGAGGAGCACGAAGTGAACCTGATGCATGGGCGGTGAGGGCCTTGACGGGGTTCGCGGAGGAGGGTCCGCCACCGGCGCACCCTGTCGCCGATCCGCACGGTGATCCGTTCCTGCGCACGCGGTTCGTCGTGCCCGTGTGCCCGGTGACGTTCCTGCGGCGGGAGCGGCTGACCCGGCATCTGGACCAGTCCCCGCGCACACCGCTGACCATGGTCAACGGAGCCGCGGGTGCGGGGAAGACGCTGCTGGTCGCCGACTGGGTGAGGCGCCGGCAGCGAGCGCCCGTCGTCTGGCTCACCACCGACGCGGCCGGTGACGCACCGGGCATGTTCTGGGCGTATCTCCTGCAGGCCCTGCGGGTCGCCGGTGTACCGCTCCCGGCGGACGTGGGCGTTCCGGCGGACGCGCAACGGGTGAGTCCGGGGCTGCCGGCCCGGCTGGCCGCCGGCCTCAGCGACCGTGAGCAGCCCGTGATCCTCGTGCTCGACGAGTTCGACCGGGTCACGGCCCCGGAGATCGCGGAGCAGCTGGAGTTCGTACTGCACCACGCGGGGCCCGGACTGCGGCTCGTACTCGTCACCCGTACCGAGCCGCTGCTGCCCCTGCACCGGTACCGGGCCACGGGAGAGCTGACGGAGATCAGGGACGCGGAGCTGGCCTTCACCCCGCACGAAGCGGCCGAACTCATGGAACTGCACGGGCTGCGGCTGCCCCCGGCCGCCGTGCGTGCGCTGGTGGACCGCACCCGGGGCTGGGCGGCCGGCCTGCGTCTGTGTGCGCTGGCGGCGGCGCGAAGCCCGGACCCGGAGGCGTACCTCAAGGACTTCGAGGCCGACCGGAGCACGATCGCCGACTTCCTCCTGGCGGAGGTGCTCAAGCGGCAGGACCCCGAGACGCAGGATCTGTTGCTCCGGGTCAGCCTGCTCGACCGCTTCGGTCCCGAGCTGGCGAACGCGCTCACGCGGCGTGATGACGCAGGGGCCATCCTGGCGCGGCTGAGCCGGGACAACGCGTTCGTCGAGCACCTCGGGCACGACACGTACCGTCTGCATCCCCTGTTCGCGGAGATCCTCCGCGCCCATCTGCGGATGCGGCGGCCCGGTCTGGAGACGGGACTGCACCGGCGGGCCGCCGAGTCCTTGCGGCGGTCCGGTTCCCTCGCCGAGGCGCTCGGCCACGGTGCCGCGGCCGGCGACTGGGAGTTCACCGCCGCCGCCCTGATCGACGATCTGGCCATCGGGCAGTTCTTCACGGGGCTGCGCTCCGACGCGGTGACCGGGCTGTTCTCCCGCATGGGGCAGGAGCCGCGGGGCCCGGCTCCGGAACTGGTGCGGGCGGCCCGGGAACTGTCACGGAGCGATCTGGTCAGCGGCTTGACCCACCTGCGGCGTGCGGAGCAGGCACTCGAGGAGAGCGGGAGTGACGCCGAGGGCGACGACACCGGCGCAGCGGCACGGCTGAGCTGTGCGCTGCTGGAGGTGCTGGCCGCGCGACTGGCGGGTTCCCCCGCGAAGGCGGAGTCCGCCAGCGAGGCGGCCGGGAGACTGCGCGAGAAGGTGCCGGGCCATCTGCTGGCACGCCATCCCGAACTCGACGCCCTGTTGCTGACGCATCTGGGCTCGGCCCAGCTGTGGGCCGGCCGGTTCGAGGAGGCGTGGGACGCCCTGTCCGCCGTGGCGGGCGCCGCCGCCCAGGCGGTGACGGCGCTGCCGCGCGAGGACTCGCTGGGCCGCCTGGCGCTGATGGACTACCTGAACGGCTGGCTGAGCGGGGCGGAGCGCAAGGCGCGGGCGGCGATCGCCGAGACGGAGCGGTTCGGCCTGCCCCAGCCGTCCGGGGCGGGTGTCGAACGCCTGGTCCTCGCGGCCGTCGCCCTGGACCGCGACGAGCTCGGCCAGGCGCGGTCCCTGCTCGACGCGGCGGCCGTGTCGCCGCCCGCGCTGCGGGATCCGGTGACGGAGGCGGGCCGGGCCATCGTCACCGCCAGGCTGCATCTGGCGCAGGGCGATGCGAAGGCCGCACTCAAAGCGGCGGACTGTGTGATTCCGGCCGATGTGTCCTCGCCCTGGGCGGAGGGCCAGACAGCAGTCGTCGCGGCCGCCGCCCACTTGGCCGAGGGCCGGGCGGACACCGCGGCCGATCTGGTGCGGCGGCTGCCCGAGGAGCAGCTCGCGTGCGCGGTGGGGGCAGCGGGCATCCAGCTCGCCGCGGGCCGGGCCCGGGCGGCGGTCCACCTGCTCGACCGCGTACACCCCGAAGGACGCACGGGGCCCGCGGTGACGGTCAGGGCGGCGCTGACGCGTGCCCGGGCCGCGGACGAGGCGGGCGACCGGGCGGCAGCCGGCCGGCTGGTGGCCCGGGCCCTGCGCGAGGCACGCGGCGAGCGGCTGCGGCGCCCCTTCGTCGAGGCGGAACCGTGGATCCGGCCCCATCTGCGGTCCGAGGAGCTCCACCGGCTGGCGCGGGGCTGGCTCATCGACAGATCCGCTCAGCCCGACGGCGGGCAGGGGCGGCACCTGCACCGAGCTCCGCTCCTGCCCGTGGAGGAGCTGAGCGGACGCGAGCGTGATGTGCTGCGGCGGCTGGCCCAGATGATGTCGACCGAGGAGATCGCCGCCGACCTGTACGTCTCGGTGAACACGGTCAAGACCCACCTCAAGAGCATCTACCGGAAGCTGCAGGTCAACCGGCGCGGTGAGGCGGTACGCCGGGCGCGTGAGCTGAAGCTGCTGTGAGAGACGGCGGACGGCGCCGGCACATTCGCCCGTGAGGGGTGAGGCGCGCACCGCGGGGATCGGGTGCGATGGCAGCGGCGACCGGTCACCACCGGCCGCCGGGGCCGATCCGGCGAGGTGGGCACGTGAGGCACTGGCGGGCGCTGATCGTCCTGGGGACCGCGCAGTTCCTGATGGTCCTGGACACGGCCGTCATGAACGTGTCCATCAGCCAACTCGTGGAGGACTTCGACACCGAGGTCACCGCCATCCAGGCCGTCATCACGCTGTACGCACTGGTCATGGCGGCCTTCATGATCGTCGGTGGCCGCCTGGGGGACATTCTCGGGCGCCGGCGTGTGTTCCTCGGCGGCCTCGTCGTCTATGCCACCGGCTCGGCCCTGACCGCGATCGCGCCGACCCTGTGGGTGCTGGTACTGGGCTGGTCCGTCATCGAGGGACTCGGCGCCGCGCTGGTCCTGCCCGCCATGGCGGCGCTCGTCGCCGAGTCCTACCGGGGCCGCGACCGGGCCGTGGCCTACGGCGTCGTCGGCGGTCTGGCCGGCGCCGGGATCGCCGTCGGACCGCTGCTCGGCGGTTGGGTCACGACGTATCTCAGCTGGCGACTGGTCTTCGCCGGGGAGGTCGTGGTCGTACTCGCCGTCCTCGCCCTGCGCCACGCGATCACCGAGGCTCCCCGGGCCGGCGGGCGCCCCCGACTGGACGGGGTCGGTGCCACGCTCTCCGCGGCCGGTCTGGCGCTCGGGGTGCTCGGCGTCCTGCAGAGCAGCACCTGGGGATGGGTACAGCCGCGCAATCCGCCCTTCACCGTCCTCGGATTCGCGCCGACGCTGTTCGTGGTCGGGGCCGGGATCGGCGTTCTCGCGGTCTTCCGCCGGTGGGAACGCCGACGGGAGGCGCGTGGTGCCGAACCACTGGTGCATCTGCCGATGCTCGAGCGGCCCGTGCTCAGGTCCGGCCTGCTGTCCTTGCTCAGCCAGAACCTCATCCTGCTCGGGCTGTTCTTCACCATCCCCCTGTACCTGCAGGTCGTGCAGGGGTTCGATGCCTTCGAGACGGGACTGAGGCTGCTTCCGGTGTCCGTCACCATGCTCGTGACCTCCCTCGGCGCCGCCCGGCTCGGCCGCCTGGCCGGGCCGCGCTTGGTCGTCCGGCTGGCCCTGACGACCGTGACCGCAGCCGTCGTCTGGCTGCTGGCCACCATCGACCCGGTCATCGACGACGCACAGTTCGCCGGGGCGATGGCGCTGCTCGGCGTCGGCATGGGTCTGTTCGCCTCGCAGCTCGGCAACGTCGTCCAGTCCAGCGCGGGCGAGGAGGAACGCAGCGAGGTCGGCGGGCTGCAGTACACGGCGCAGAACCTGGGCTCCGCGCTCGGCACCGCGCTCATCGGATCGCTGCTCATCGGCTCCCTGGCGCACGCCTTCACCACGCAGGTGGAGAACGACGCGCGGCTCTCCCAGGAGGCCCGGCAGCAGGTCGGTGTCCACCTGGAAGCCGGCGTCACCTTCGTGGCCACCGACCAGGTGCGCTCGGCGGCCACACGCGCAGGTCTGCCGCCGGCCGAGGTGGAGGTGCTGACGGAGTCCTACGCGTCGGCGCAGCTCGACGGCCTCAAGGCGGCGATCCTGGCGACCGGTGGCATCACGCTGGCGAGTTTCCTGGTCACCCCGCATCTGCCGGGCCGCGGACGCGAACGCCCCCGGCCGTCCGATGCCGCAGCCCGGACCGCCCCACCAGGCCCCACGAGCCCGGGGCACCCCGGCCGGACGAGTACAGGGAACCCGTGATGCCCGGCACCAGGCATGCTTCGAACCACCGTGCCGAAGGGCGTGCCGAGCACCGGAAGCACGCCGACTACACCGGCGGCGTGTACGGATCCATGCTCGCCGCGTCCGTGATCGTCGGGGCCGGCTCCCTGGGGCAGTTCCCGCGGCTGGAACTGGTGCTGCTGCTGTTGCTCACCGGCGGGGTCTTCTGGATCGCCCATGTACACGCGCAGCTGTTCGGGGCACGGCTCGCGCAGCAGACCTGGGAGCGCCGCGTGGTGCTGCGCGTGTGCCGCGACGAATGGCCGATCGTCAAGGCCGCCCTCCCGCCCGCGGCCGCCGTGGCCGTCAGTCCCGCGCTGGGCCTCGACGTGCAGGGCGCCCTGTGGTTCGGGCTGTCCGTCGCCGTGGCCGGGCAGGTGGGCTGGTCGGCGGCGGCGGCCCGCCGGGCCGGTGCCGCATGGCGTCAGGTCGCCGCGTCGGCGGCGGTGAACCTGCTGCTGGGCATGGTGATCATCGGGTTCAAGCTCTGGCTGAAGAAATGACCCCGCCCGTCCGGGGCGCCGGGCGGAGTATCACCTGTGCGGGGTGAGCCGGGCGGGAGCCCCCTGGGCGGACGATCGCAGGGTGCGGGCGTGACCCGCCGGCCTCAGCCCCTCGGGAGAGCAGCTCATGCGCTACGAGATCCGCGTCGACGGGCACCTCTCGGAACCGCTGATCAACGTCTTTCCGGAGCTCGACCACGTGGTGATGTCCGGCCAGACCCTGCTGTTCGGGCACATCGTCGACGACGCCCACCTGTACGGGCTGCTGGCCCGCTGCCAGTCCCTGGGGCTGCGCGTGCTGGAGATACGACAGGTGCCGGAATGACGCGTGCCGTCATGCGCTCTCGGCACGTACCCTGCCGGACCGGACGGCCGCCCCCAGCGCCTCGAAGTCCCGCTCGTTCTGGTCGGCGTACGCCTGCGCGAACAAGGTGAGCGCCCGGTCGAAGCGGTCACCGCCGCCCAGATACGCGGCGATGGCGACGGGGTCGCCGGACCGGGCGTGCGCCCGCGCCAGGCAGGCCCCGCACAGCCGCGCGAACAGTCGCAGCAGACCGGGATCCATCGTCTCGGGGCGTGCGATGCCCTTCCAGTCGCGCAGCTGCCGTACGTAGAAGTCGCGGGAGCGGCCGTCCAGGCCGATGGCGTGCGTCCAGCCCAGCAGGATGTCGCTGGTCGTCTGGATCAGCCGCTGTCCCGCCACCACCCTGCGGCCCTGATGGTCGTACCGGACGCCGCCCGTGTACGGCGCCAGCACCGACTCCTGCGCCTCCTTGGCCTGGAGCAGCAGGGGATCGTCGTCGTCCCTGCCGAGCAGCAGCACGATCCAGCAGCGCGTGCCGACACTGCCGACGCCGACGACCTTCCGGGCCACGTCGACGAGGTGGTAGCGCCGCAGCAGATGCCGGCGCTCCGACGACAGGGAGCGCGCATAGTGGTCCAGGACCTCGCGGAGCGCCTTCTCCTCCGTCTCGGGATCGCCCAGCAGATCGCGCAGCGGGGTGATCAGCGGAGGGTCCGGCGTGATGCGCCGCCCTTCGGCCGTGACGCGGGTGAGCTTCGCGAAGGCCTGCAGGTGGGTGCGGGTCCGTGCGCGTGCGGCGGCCTCGGCGGTACGGCGGGTGGCCTCGCGGTTCTTCGACGAGGCGAGCAGCTCCTGTATCCGGTCGGCGTCGTCCTGCGCGTACCAGATGTCGAGGGTGCGCATGCCCGCGAGCTCCCGCATCCGCCGCCGGTACGCCCTGACGCACGCCCCGACCGCGTCGTTCTGCTCGCCCGCCGAGAAGCCGTTCGCCCGGCCCGCGATGGCGAAGCCGGCCGCCAGCCGCTTGACGTCCCACTCGAACGGACCCGGGAGGGTCTCGTCGAAGTCGTTGATGTCGAACACCAGACGGCGTTCCGGGGACGCCAGCAGCCGGAAATTGAGCAGATGGGCGTCCCCGCACAGCTGCACCGTCAGACCGGTGCCCGCGAGCGGCGCGAGGTCCGACGCCATGACGGCCGCGGCTCCCCGGTAGAACCGGAACGGGGACTCGAGCATGCGTCCGTAGCGGATCGGCACCAGCTCGGGCAGCCGGGTCGCCGACTGCCGCTCGATCAGGTCGACGGGGTCGGGCCGGTCCTGGGCCGCCTCGAACCAGCCGTGGGACGAGCGGGGTGCACGGCTGCGCGCGTTCCGGCCGCAGGCGGCCCGCTCGGCCGGAGACAGGGAGGCGCTGAACGAACTGGGCACGGCCATCGCTGTCTCCCGCCTTTCTCCCGCCTGCCGGGAGCGACGCTCTCCGCACCTCATCTCAGCGCACCCGCGTCGCCGCCGGATCACCCGCCCCGGGTGAGGTGGCCCCGGTCTGGCGGACACACGCTGAGTTCGGCACTCCACGGCAGGTCGTGGACGGGCCTGGAACGGAGGACACAGATGAGTGCGGTGACTTACCTCGCGTACGACTATCCCTTGCTGAGCGCCTTCTGGACGATGCTGGTGTTCTTCCTGTGGGTCATGTGGTTCGTGCTGCTCTTCCGGGTCGTCGTCGACATCTTCCGCGACGACGACCTGAGCGGCTGGGCCAAGGCCGGATGGCTGGTGTTCACCATCCTCCTGCCCTTCCTCGGCGTCTTCGTCTACGTCATCGCCCGGGGCAAGAACATGGGGCGCCGCGAGATCGCCCAGGCCCGTGCGCAGCAGCAGGCCTTCGACAGCTACGTCCGTGAGACCGCCAAGGGCGCGGGCGGCCCGGCCGGCAGTGTCGACCAACTCGCCCGGCTGTCCGAGATCAAGGCCCGCGGCGACATCACGGACGAGGAGTTCCGCAGGGCCAAGGAACTGGTCCTCAGCGGGCACAGCACGTGATGCGGGCACGAGTGCGGATGCGGTCGCGGGGCAGACGTGGCACGTTGGAAAAATCGGAGCCGCGCACGTGGCAGGGGTCGACGCGGAACGGGGGCCGGTGATGTGCCGATGGCTCGCCTATTCGGGCACCCCCATCCTGCTCGACACCATCCTCTACAAACCGGCGCACTCCCTGATCGACCAGAGCCTGCACGCCAAGCTCGGCGTCGAGACCACCAACGGTGACGGATTCGGTGTCGGCTGGTACGGCTCGCACATCGAGACGCCGGGGATCATCCGCGAGATCGGCCCGGCGTGGAGCAACCGCAATCTGCGGGAGATCGCCGACCATGTGCGCTCGCCGCTGTTCTTCGGCCACATCCGGGCCTCCACGGGCTCCCCGGTGCAGCAGACCAACTGCCACCCGTTCCGCCACGGCCGCTGGATGTGGATGCACAACGGAGCCATCGCCGAGTTCCACCGCATCCGCCGTGACCTCGCCCTGGCCGTCGACCCGGAACTCTTCCTGTCCATCGAGGGATCGACGGACTCGGAGCTGATGTTCTATCTGGCGCTCACCTTCGGTCTGGAGGACGACCCGCCCGGCGCGGTCGCGCGCATGGCGGGCCTGGTGGAGCGGATCGGGCACGAACACGGTGTGGAGTACCCGCTGCAGATGACCGTCGCGGTCACCGACGGGGTGCGGTTGTGGGCGTTCCGCTACTCCTCCGAGCGGCGGTCCCGCTCCTTGTTCTACAACACGCGTGTGGAGACGCTGCGTTCGCTTCACCCGGAAATCGGTTTCCTCCGTGAGGTGTCGGACGACACCCGGCTCATCGTCTCCGAACCTCTCGGTGACATGCCCGGCGCCTGGAACGCCGTCCCCGAGAGCACGTACGGGGTCGTCCAGCCGGAGGGGGACGCCATGTTCGACTTCACTCCTCAGCCGGTCTGAGCACGGTCTGCGCCCGACCCGGCGGCCGCGGTCCGGCCCGGGGCCGGTCGGCCCAGCGCCAGGCGTGCCACCCCCGGCCAGTCGGCCGCCGTCCCGCTCACCCTCGACCCGCTCGCGCGCCGGCGGGGCACACGAACCCTGAGGGCCCCGGGCTCGACACGGCACACGACGGGCGACGGCAGGACCACGTGCTCCCCGTCGATGCCCACCGGGAGCCGGTCCGTGCCGGCCTCGACGACGACCTCGACGGCGCTCAGGCGGACAAGTCCCCCGGACCGCGGACCCCGGGCCAGCCGCGCCGCCTGAGCGGTGCTGTCCACCCGGACGCCCACCACCCCGAGGAGCCCCGAGTCCAGCCGCTCCCTGCGCCCCGGACGGGCGGCGTCGACAGCGCGTCCGTAGGGATTGTTGCTGACGAGAAGTGCCTGAAGTCCGTCGACCTGCGTGGCGTCGGCCCGCGCCCGCAGCCTCGGCGCCTCCTCGCCGGCGAGGAGGCCGGGGAGGGCATGCAGTGCCGTACGGGCCTTGGCGTCCCGGTAGGCGGGGTCGGTCACGATCGACGCGTACGTGCCGAAGGAGGCGTTGTTGACGAAGACCCGGTCCGCGGCGTAGCCGAGGTCGATGCGGAATTCCACGGCGTCGGTCAGAGCCTCCAGAGCCGCCGCCGGATCGTCGCGGTCCAGGCCAAGATCGAGGGCGAAGTGGTTGCGGGTACCGGCCGGGATCACCACGAACGGTACGTCGTGGTGCGCCGCGACCTCGGCCACCAGCGCCTGAGTGCCGTCGCCGCCCGCCACCGCCAGCAGATCGGCCCCCTCGGCGACGGCCTGCCGGGCCAGTCCGGTCACGTCCTGGCGCCCTTCGAGCAACACCACCCGGCAGCCGGCCGCCCGGGCCTGCTGCATCAGGCGGAAACGGCCCACCTTGCCGCCGCCGGAGCGTGGATTCATGAGGATCCACGGCGCGTGCGGGCCCTCGGCGACAGCCTGCCCAGTCCGTCCGGTGGCGGTGGGCGCGGCGCTCAGGGCCGTGCGTGCCGCCGTGACGGCCAGCATCCACAGGGCCAGGGACAGCAGGGCGGGCCACAGCATTCCGTGCACGGCGTACAACACGAGGACGGCGACCGGAGCGGCCACCGAAAGGATCACTCCCAAGGCGCGCAGCGCTCCGGTGTGCGCCAGAGTCCACCACACACCGACGGCGACGAGCGCCAGTCCCGCCATGCCGGCCAGCAGCCACAGCACGCTCGCCAGACCTGCGGCGACGAGCGGCACCACGATGCTTCCCAGCAGGGCCAGCACGGCGAGGCGCGCCCGTCCGGTCCGGCCCTCGGGCACGGTCGGGGTCATGCCCGGTGCCGTGGGCGTTCCTCGTGCAGCGGGCGCTCCTCGGACAGGTCGAAGAGATTGCCGCGCTGGACCACGCACAGGGCCCAGATGATGAAGCCCGAAAGCGCGATCATGACGACCGACCACACCGGGTAGTAGGGCAGGGAGAGGAAGTTGGCGATGATCACGAGGGCGGCGATGGCCACCCCGGTGACGCGTGCCCAGGTCGCCGTCCGCAGCAGGCCGAAGGCGACGACCGCGGCGACCGCGCCCAGGGCGAGATGGATCCAGCCCCAGCCGGTCAGGTCGAACTCGAACACGTAGTTCCGCGTCGTCACGAAGATGTCGTCCTCGGCGATGGCCATGATGCCCCGGAAGATGTCCAGCAGGCCGACGAGGAACAGCATCACGGCCGCGAAGGCCGTCAGGCCGGTCGCCCATTCCTGCTTCGCCGTGTGCTCCGGACGGGTGTGTGTGGCGGTCATCTTGGATCTCGTTTCGTACTGGACGTTACGGGAGACGGTCCCGGCCTCCCGGCGGCCGGTCAGGCCGTCGCGGTGGGGGCGTGGGACCCGGTGAGGTGTGCCGTGCGGAGCGTGGCCCGCCATGCGAGGGCGACCGCCGCCTCGGTCAGAGCGAGCAGCACCAGCCACAGGCCGAGCAGCCGGGTCAGGGCGCGGGCCGACTCGGCGGGCAGAGCGAGGACCACGATCCCCGCGACGATGCCGAGCACCGCGGCGCCCAGGACGACGCCCCGATGCGGCAGCACCTCGACGGCGATCGCGGTGTACAGGGTGAGGACACCGGACACGAGCCAGACGACACCGATGATCAGTGAGAGCGCGGCGACCGTCTGCAGCGGGTTGCGCAGACACAGCACCCCGGCGAGGAGGAACAGCACGGCCAGGAGCAGGCCCGGGAGCCGCTCGTGTCCCTCCCGCGCGAACACGGCCACGAAGCGGAAACCGCCGGTCACCAGCAGGTACAGGCCGAGACAGACGGCCACGACGTGCAGTGTCGCCTCCGGCCAGACCAGGATGAGGACGCCTGGCACCAGCGTCGCGACGGCCGACCCCAACAGCCAGGTCCATGAACGGCCGAGACGCGCGAGAACGTCGGCGGAGTCGCCGAAGGGATCCGCGGCCGCGCCGCCGGGCCCGCTCTCCTGTCCCGGGTGCGATGCCGGGCCATGCGGCATGGTCATCATGTCCTCCTCGCACGCCCGAGCGGTCGCCTCCGGGCCCTCGCGGGGCGGGCCACGTCGGATGCGGTGGGCGCTCGGCCGACCGTTCAAGGGTCACCCTGCCGGTCAGGGACCGGGTCACCCACCACGGGTGATCCCTCGACGCCGCGGCGGCGATGGGCTGGGGTCCTCGCCGCCAGGACCGTCGGACGCACGAGAAGACACGTGATGAGCGATCCGAACACCGAGCGCAGGCACGGCGCCCGGCCGGGGCCGGACGCCGGCGGCCCCGGCCGGACAGCGGCACCTGAAGCCGCCCGTTCCTCCGAGGAGCCCTCCCCGGAGCGCTCGCTGCTGGCCTCCGTCGTCACCGATCCCGGGCACCTGCCCGAGATCCTCGCCGGGTTCGCCGTGCGCCGCCTGGGTCCGGCCGTGCCCGGAACCATCGCCCGTCTTCGGCGGGACCACCCCGGCGCGACCGAGGAGGAGCTCCGGGCCAGGGTGGTCGCGCGTGGCCGACGGGCCGTGGTGGCGGAGGGCTCCCTAGTGGGCGGCCCGTTCCTCGTGCTCATCCCTCTCGCCTTCTGTGCGGCGCTGCTCCGGCAGGCACGTACGGTCCTGGAACTGGCCGCGCTCGACGGGCGTGACCCCACCGCGACCACCCGCGGCGCCGAACTCCTCGTCGTCCAAGGCGTGTACGGGGACACGCGGCAGGCACGAGAGGCGCTCACCCGGAAGGACCGCGCCGCCGGTGCGCGCCCCCGGCGGACTCGCTGGACGGCTCAGTGGGACGTGACCGTGCGCATGGCCCACCTTCTCGGCCTGCTCACGCCGGGGTACGAGAGCGGCAGGAGCGAGGACACAGGCCGACGCGCAGGGCGCATCGGCGTCCAGGCCTGGCGGTGGCTGCTCCTCTGCGTGGTCGTTCTGGTGGGGCTGGTCGCCCCGCTGGTCTGGCTCCCGTACATGGCGGTGGTCTACCGGCGCGCCGACGTCCGCCTGACGGACCGTGTCCTCGCCTTCTACTTCGCCGCCACCGAACCCGCCCCGGCCCACCGGAGCCGCCGCCTCGAACCGGAGGTCGTCGCGGCCGCACTGCGTGCGCTGTTGTCCCTCCTCGTACCGCTCGTGCTGATCGCCGTGACCTTCCTGACCGGTCTGCGCATCGCCGGCAGCCGCTGGCCGGTCCTCGGGATCGCGCTGGCCACGGCGTCCGCCGCCGTCGGCGGGCTCTGGTACGGGTATCGCCGCCGGCGTCAGGTGCCGTCACGGCACGCTCAGAAGCGTTGACCTGTGCGCGGCCCACCCTTGGGACAGCAGCTGCCGCAGTACCTGCGCAGGGGCCTGTCGGTGGCCGACCACGCCGACTCGGGGGAGAGTACGGTCAGTTATCTAGGGAACCCCCCAACTCCGGGAGTGCGGGAGCGGGGTGGCCGACCGGTTCTGGTGACGCCGATCGTGCGACGCTGGTTCAATGCCGACGGCACCCACCCCTCCGTGCACGGCGCCACCGTGTACGCGGGCCTGGTCCGGGACGAACTCGTCGCCCGGCATCTGGTGCCCGAGGGCAGAGTCAGGGTGGGATGAACTCCTGGGGCGCTCCGACCGGAACCGGGGCGCCCCAGGTCCCCCACGGCCACCGGGCGCGGACAGTTCGGCCGGCACCGAAGCATTCCGCTTCTAGCGTGGCCCCATGACCGACAGCACGCCCACCACCGGCACCCTCACCGAGACCCCCTCCGCGGCCGTCACCGGCATGGTCGACCACGTTCTCGCGCTGGCCGCCACCTGGATCCACTGGAACGGCGAACCCGTCGAGACCGACGGCCGCGTCCACACCCCCCACAAGGCGATCCGGCGCGTCGCCGACCACATGATCGACCACCTGGCGGAGATGGAGGCCCGCCTCGCCGGCGAGCAGCCCCGGCCCGACCACTGGCACGCCTCCCTCGTCACCACCGAGGCCGACCTCGCGCCGTTCACGCCCCACGACCTCGACGAGGCCCGCAGCCGCCTGGTCCGGCTGGCCCGTATCTGGGCCGTCCGACTCGACGCCCTCACCGCCGAGCAGCTCGACCACTCGCCCGGGGAGGGCTGGACCTTCCGCGAACTCGGCCACCACGTCCAGGAGTCCGTCTACTACGCGGACGCCGTGGGAGACCTCTCATGACCCGCGCCTTCGCCGGACTCCACCACGCGGACGAGCCTCTGCTGCTGCCCAACGCCTGGGACCACGCCTCCGCTCTCGCCCTGGCCGCCCACGGCTTCCGGGCCATCGGCACCACCAGCCTCGCCGTCGCCGCGGCGGCCGGGCTGCCCGACGGGGTGGGTGCGACCCGCGACCAGACGCTGCACCTCGCGCTCACCCTCGGCTCCGAGCCGTTCTGGCTGTCCGTGGACGCCGAGGACGGATTCAGCGACGACCCGGACGAGGTGGCCGAGTTCGCCCGAGAGCTGGCCTCCGTGGGTGCGGCCGGCATCAACCTCGAGGACGGACTCGGGCCCGCCGGACGGCACGCCGCCAAGATCGCAGCGGTGCGGGCGGCGGCCCCTGACCTCTTCGTCAACGCCCGCACCGACACCCACTGGCTCGGCGACGGCGACGACGACGAGACCCTGGCCCGCCTCGACGCCTACCAAGAGGCGGGCGCGGACGGCGTGTTCGTCCCGGGGCTCACCGACCCCGCCCGGATCGCGGCCCTCGTACGCCGCCTCGACGTCCCCCTCAACATCCTCTACACACCCGCCGGCCCCTCCGTCCCCCACCTGGCCGACCTCGGCGTCCGCCGCATCAGCCTCGGTTCACTGCTGTACCGGCGGGCGCTGGGCGCGGCGCTGGAGGCGGCCGCCGGCATCCGAGCCGGCCGCACACCGACGGGCACGGCGCCGTCGTACGAGGAGATCCAGCGCCTCAGCGGGCGCGGGGCCAGTTCTCCAGGGTGATGTGCAGGGCCTCGATCGCCTGGTCCCAGGAGGTCTGGATGTCGCGGGGGTCCGCGAAGGCGCCGGTGGCCTCCAGGGCGCAGAAACCGTGGAAGGTGCTGCGCAGGAGGCGGACCGCGTCGGTGAGGTCGGGCTCCTCCAGGTCGTAGGCGCGGAGCATGCCGTAGGTGATCTCGGCGGTGCGGCGCAGCGCGGGGGAGCCGGCGGCCAGGGACGGGTCCAGACGGATCTGCGTCGCCGCGTAGCGGCCCGGGCGGGTGAGGGCGTACTGGCGGTAGGCATCCGCGAACGCGGCCAGCGCGTCCTTGCCGGCCCGCCCGGCGACCGCCGCCGCGATCCGGTCGATCAGCTCACCGCCGGCGAGCAGCGCCAGCCGGGTGCGCAGGTCGTCCAGGCCGCGCACATGCGCGTACAGGCTGGCGTCCTTGACCCCGAAACGCCGGGCCAGCGCGGAGAGCGTCACGTTCTCGAAGCCGGCCTCGTCGGCGAGGTCGGCCGCCGCCGCGACCACACGGTCCGTGCTGAGTCCGGCGCGGGGCATGGGGCCTCCGAGTGAGAAACCTGGGATGTGCAGGGAGCAACCTAGTTCATCCCGCCGGACCGGGAGAGCCCGAAGATCCGCCGCGCACGGGGCACGTGCCGCTCACCCCCAAGTCGTTCAACGTTCATGCAATGCCTCGATCCTCCACAGGCGGCGCGGTCGCGCCGCGGCATCCAGGAGGCATTCATGGGACACGGACACACCCACGGTTCGCACCATCACCCTCACCACCACGAGCACGACCACGAGCACGCGCACGACACGACGGCGCCGCTGCCCGCCGCCTTCGACACCGCCGTGCCCGACGAGGCGCTCAGCCCCGAGCAGCGGTCACGCCGTGCGCTGCTGCGCCGGGCGGGGCTGCTCGGCGCGGGGCTCGCGGCCGGCAGCGTGCTCACCGCGGGCGCCGCCCACGCCGCCCCCGCCGCCGCGAACGGCCGCCGCGGCAAGGGCTTCCTCTGGCTGGCGGGGGACCACCACATCCACACGCAGTACAGCAGCGACGGCAAGTACCGGGTCGTCGACCAGGTCCGCCAGGGCGCGAGACACGGCATGGACTGGCTGGTCATCACCGACCACGGCAGCACCACCCACGCCAGGATCGGCGTGGAGAAGGTCAACCCCGACATCCAGGACGCCCGCAGCGCCCACAAGGACACCCTCGTCTTCCAGGGCCTGGAGTGGAACATCCCGGCCGCCGAGCACGGCACGGTCTTCGTGCACCCCGGCAGGAACGAGGTCGAGGTCCTCAAGCAGTTCGAGTCCGGCTACGACGGCGCCGTCAAGGCCGCCTCCGGCTCCTCGCCCGCCAACGAGGCCCTCGCCGTCGCCGGCCTCGCCTTCCTCTCCGACCAGGTCAGGCGGCGCAAGGTCAAGGACGCCCTGATGCTCGCCAACCACCCGGCGCGCAAGGGCATCGACTCCCCGCACGAACTGCGCGCCTGGCGCGACGCGACCCCCGCGGGCCACCGCATCGCCGTCGGCATGGAGGGCGCCCCCGGCCACCAGGCCGCCGGTCTGCCCAAGCCGCTGGGTCCCGGCGGCGCCCGCGGCATCTACAACAACAGCCCCGGCGGCGACTCCTTCCCCGGCTACCCGCTGGAGAGCTACCGCACCTGGGGCGGCTTCGACTGGATGACCGCCACCGTCGGCGGCCTGTGGGACAGCCTCCTCGCCGAGGGCAAGCCCTGGTGGATCACCGCCAACTCCGACTCCCACCAGGTCTACGGCGACACCGCCGCGCGCGGCGGCGGCGACTTCAACGCCAACGGCCGCTACGACGACCCGGTGTACGGCGGCGAGATCGACATCACCGAGAACGACTACTGGCCCGGCTACTACAGCCGCACCCACGTCGGCGCCGACGGCTTCTCCTACGCCGCCGTCATGGACGGCATCCGCGCCGGGCGCATCTGGGTCGACCACGGCCAGCTCATCAGCGGCCTCGACGTCCGCGTCGCCGGCGGCGGACGCTGGGCCACCCTCGGCGGCGCCCTCCACGTCAAGAAGGGCACCCGCGTCCAGCTCGCCGTCGACGTCGCCCTGGCCGGCGGCCCCAACTGGGCCGGATTCCAGCCCACTCTGGCCCGCGTCGACGTCGTCCAGGGCGACGTCACCGGCGAGGCGAAGGACAAGGACACGTTCACCGCCCCCACCGCCGAGGTCGTCAAGTCCTACGAGGTGAACAAGAACACCGGGACGGTCCGGCTCACCTACGACCTCGGCCGCGTCGACCGCCCGGTCTACCTGCGGCTGCGCGGAACCGACGGCAACCGGACCGCCGTCGGCGCGATGGGCGCGGCCGTCGACCCGCACGGCCCGGCCATCGACGTCGTCGGCGACGCCGACCCGTGGCGCGACCTGTGGTTCTACTCCAACCCGGTCTGGGTCCTGCCCTCATGACCCCACCGCCGTACGCCCTCGGTGTCGACACCGACGTGACGCGGCTGCGCGACGCCGACCACCTGCTGCGGGAGCTGGTGGCCGGCCTCGGCCTCCCCGGCGACCTGGTCGGCTGCACCCACCTGGTCCGCGACGGCGGCCGGCCCCGGCTGGCGCTGTCCCTGGCCACCGAGGAGCGGGCGGCGCTCGCCACCGCCCGCGAGCGGCTCACCGCCCGGGGCCACTCGGTGACGGACGGCGCGTGGGACGACTCCGGGCGGGCGGTGCTCTACCCCGGCGCCGCGGACCTGACCGGCACGCTGACGGTCGCTCAGGTGCTGGCCCGGTCCGCGATCGACCGGGTCCGCGTCCTCGGCACGCCGGACGCGCCCGACCCCTCGGTCCCGCTGGTCACCCGGGAGTTCGTCCGCCCGCAGTGGGAGGGCGGCGCGCTGGTGCTGGCCGCCATGCCCGCCGTCGGCGGCACCCTCGTCCCCTTCGAGGACCCGGACCCGACGCCCTGCTGCGCGGACCACTGACGCGCCGTCCGCTGAGCGGAGAACCCGTACCGCTCCCTGCTCCCTCCGCCCTAGGTCCTGTCGTCACCTTCCCGGCGTCCGCCCGAAGGGCGGGCCTGGCGGCGTCAGATGCGTGCTCCGGGGGTCCCCCCGGCCGGAGGCTGGGGGAGTGCCGGGCGTCGACCGGCGTACTGGTTGTACGTGGTCGGCGCCCGGTGCGGCGAGTGGGGGCACCTCCCACGCCCTCAAGGCGGGGGGGAGCGTGCATGGCGTCGCCAGGCAGGCGGGAAGGTGACGACAGGGCCTAGGGTGGCCCGGCACCGGGCACGCGGCGAGGGGGGCAGGGAGCGGATGACGCGGGAGGCACACCGCCCGAGGACCGAAGCGGAGGAGACGGGCGGTGACCGGCGTCCGCTGTGGCGGCAACGGGACTTCGGCGTCTTCTGGGCCGCGCAGACCCTCTCCGTCCTCGGCGACTCCTTCGCACTGATCGCCCTGCCGCTGCTGGTGCTGGAGGCGACCGGGTCGATCGCGCGGATGGGGCTGCTGACGGCCGCCGGCGGCGCGGCGGCGGTCCTCGCCGCCGTGTTCGCCGGTGCCGTCGTCGACCGCGTGGACCGCCGCCGACTGCTCATCGGCTGCGACCTCGTGCGCATGGTCCTGTACGGGCTGATCCCGCTCGTGTGGCTGCTCGGCCCGCAGGTCTGGCTCCTCTACGCCGTCCTGCCGCTGTGCGAGGCCGTCGGCATGTTCTTCGCCGTCGGCTACGTCACCGCCGTCCGCAGCCTGGTCGGCACCGAACAGCTCACCGAGGCCAACGGCCGCCTCAACGCCACCGCCGCGGCGGCCGGAGTCCTCGGGCCCCTGTGCGCCGGCGTGGTGGCCGCCTGGTCCGGTCCGGCCGCCGCCGTCGGCGTGGACGCGGCCAGCTTCGGCGTCTCCGCCGCCTGCGTCGCCTTCGTCCGCTTCCGGCCCCGCCCCGCCGACGACGCGGAGGGCGGCGCGGAGCGACCGGGGCTGTGGCAGGACCTGCGCACCGGCGTCGCGTTCCTCTCCCGGCACCCCGTCCTGCGCGCGCTCACCGTCATGCTGTGCGGCTTCAGCTTCCTCACCCTCGGCCTGAACGACCTGGTGATCTACCACCTCAAGCACGACCTCGGCCACGACGACGGCACGGTCGGCACCGTCATGGCGGTCGGCGCCCTCGGCACCATCACCGGCGCGCTGCTGGTGGCCCGGGTGCGGCGCAGGCTCGGCTTCGGACCGACCTGGACCGGCGCGGTGGCCGTGTGCGGGGTGGCGTTCGCGGGCCTGGGCTGGGCCCGTGAGGTACCCGCCGTCGCCCTGCTCAGCGCCGCCTTCCTGGCCTGCGTCGGCATAGCGGGCACCTGCTCGATGTCCCTGCGGCAGGAGGTGACCCCGGAGCACCTGCTCGGCCGGGTCACCTCCGCCTACTGGACCCTCCAGTACTCGGCCGCCCCCATCGGCGCGGCCGTCCTCACCTGGGCGGCGGAGGAGCGCGGCACCACACCCGTCGCCCTGGTCGCCGGCGCCTGCTGCGTGCTCATCGCGGTGGCCGCCCTGTTCACCCCGATCCGCGGGGCCTAGGCCCTGTCGTCACATTCCCGTCTGCCTGGAGGCGCCATGCACGCTCCCCCACTGCCTTGAGGGCGTGGGAGGTGCCCCCACTCGCCGCACCGGGCGCCGACCACGTACAACCAGTACGCCGGTCGACGCCCGGCACTCCCCCAGCCTCCGGCCGGGGGGACCCCCAGAGCACGCATCTGACGCCGCCAGGACCGCCCTTCGGGCGGACGACGGGAATGTGACGACAGGGCCTAGGGGGTGTCCGCAAAGTCCCGCCTGCCCCGCGACGCCCGGCACGCCCTCTCGCCGCACGTCACCCGGCCAGCACCCCGCGTACGAACGCGTTGCTGAACTTCCCGGCCGGGTCCAGGGCCTTCACCAGCGCCCGGAAGTCGTCCAGGCGCGGGTAGAGGGCGCGCAGGGCCGCCGCGGGAGTGGTGAACACCTTGCCCCAGTGCGGCCGTGCGTCGAACGGGGCCAGCGCCTCCTCCAGCCGCCGCACCACCGGAAGCACCGCCGCGGTGTCCTCGATCCAGGTGAAGTGCGCGGCCACGGTGTCCCGGCCGTAGGACGGGCTCAGCCACTGCTCGTCGGCGGCGACCGTGCGGATCTCACAGGTCTGCAGCACCGGCGAGACCACCTCCCGTATCGCGTCCAGCGCGCGCAGGGCGTCCACGGCGTGCCGGCGCGGCATCAGATACTCCGACTGGAGCTCGGCGCCGCTGCTGGGGGTGAACTCGGCGCGGAAGTGCGGCAGCCGCTCGTGCCAGGGTCCCGGCACACCGAACTGCTCGGTGCAGTTGACCGCGGGCATCCCCGGCACCGGGTGCATCATCTCGGCGGCCGGCGCGGCATACGGGAACGCGTCCAGCGGCTGGTCGGTGCGGCGCTTCAGCCACACCTGCCGGAAGCCCGGCGCCCGCCAGTCGGTGAACAGGCTCACGCTGTACGCCGCCGCCGTCACCGACTCGAACGCCGCCGCGTCCAGACCGTCCAGCGGCAGTTCGGTGAACACGTGCTGCTCGACCTCGTAGGCCGGCTCCAGATCCAGGGTGAGCGCCGTCACGACACCCAGCGCGCCGAGCGAGGTCACCGCCCCGCCGAACCGCTCGTCGCCCCGCGCCACGGTCACCGTCGAACCGTCCGCCGTGACCAGCTCCACCTCGCGCACGGACGAGGAGAGCGGCCCGTTGCCGACCCCGGAACCGTGCGTGCCGGTCGCCACCGACCCGGCGACCGAGATGTGCGGCAGCGACGCCATGTTCGCCAGCGCCAGCCCCCGCTCGTGCACCCGCCGGGCCAGCTCCGCGTACCGGACGCCGCCGCCCACCCGCACCGTGCGGGCCGCCGAGTCGACGTCCACCTCCGCCGGCAGGTCCGCCAGCGACAGCAGGACACCCTCGGCGCCCGGCTCGGCGATCTCGTTGAACGAGTGCCCGCTGCCCAGCACGCGCACCCGCGCGCTGTCCGCCACCAGGGCCCGCAGCGCGGCCAGGGAGCGCGGCCGGAGCAGTTCCTCGGCCGTGTACGTGATGTTGCCGGCCCAGTTCGTCACGGTGATGTCGGTCATACCGCGGAACCTACCCGGCGCGTCTGGAGGGGCCCCGCGCGGGAAGCCGCTCGGGCGGGGGCATACCGTGAGGAGTCGTACGTCCGAGCCGGGAGGAGACACGTCGATGGACAGCCGTACCGCGCTGGTCGAGGATCTGATGGAGCGGTTCCCGCAGGTGCCGCGGGAGGCCGTCTTCAAGGAGGACCTGCTCCGGGGCGGTGTGGCCTTCGACCCGTCCGCCCTCAGCGACAACGAAGACGGCGAGGTCAAGCCGAAGTCGTACTTCATCTTCTCCTTCGACCACGGCACGCTGCCCGAGCTGGGCGAGGCCGCGCTGCGCCGCCCGCCGGAGGAGATCATCCTCACCGGCGGCCCCTACGACCTGCGCCGCACGGTCGTCTCGGTCCGGGTCAACCCCGCCTCGCCCTACCGGGTCGCCGCGAACGAGGACGGCATGCTCGGCCTCTACCTCGACGGCCGGCGCATCGCCGACGTCGGCGTGCCGCCCATGCCCGAGTACTACCGGCACACCCTGTCCAACGGGAAGTCCGTCATGGAGGTCGCCCCGACCATCCAGTGGGGCTACCTGATCTACCTGACGGTCTTCCGGGTCTGCCAGTACTTCGGCGCCAAGGAGGAGTGCCAGTACTGCGACATCAACCACAACTGGCGCCAGCACAAGGCGGCCGGCCGCCCCTACACCGGCGTCAAGGACGTCGAGGAGGTGCTGGAGGCCCTGGAGATCATCGACCGGTACGACACCGCGAAGGCCTCCACCGCCTACACCCTCACCGGCGGCGCCATCACCAAGACGGTCTCAGGACGCGACGAGGCCGACTTCTACGGCCACTACGCCAAGGCCATCGAGGAGCGCTTCCCCGGCCGCTGGATCGGCAAGGTCGTCGCCCAGGCGCTGCCGAAGGACGACGTGCAGCGCTTCAAGGACTACGGCGTGCAGATCTACCACCCCAACTACGAGGTGTGGGACGAGTACCTGTTCAAGATGTACTGCCCCGGCAAGGAGCGGTACGTCGGCCGCGACGAGTGGCACCGGCGCATCCTCGACTCCGCCGACGTCTTCGGCGCCCGCAACGTCATCCCCAACTTCGTCGCGGGCGTGGAGATGGCCGAGCCGTTCGGCTTCAAGACGGTCGACGAGGCCATCGCCTCCACCACCGAGGGCCTGCGCTTCTTCATGTCGCACGGCATCACGCCCCGCTTCACCACCTGGTGCCCCGAGCCGACCACCCCGCTCGGCAAGGCCAACCCGCAGGGCGCGCCGCTGGAGTACCACATCCGGCTGCTCCAGGCGTACCGGCAGACCATGGACGACTTCGGCCTGTCCTCGCCCCCCGGCTACGGCCCGCCCGGACCCGGCCGCGCGGTGTTCTCCGTCAGCTCCTTCATGGACAGCCTGCCCGCGCGGGAGAGCGTGGAGGAGCCCGCCGAGGTGTGAGTCGCCTGATTCCTCAGGGGATTCCGAGGAAATAGGGAAGGCCGGAACCGAGACGTTCCGGCCTTCCTTGCGTATGGTCCCCTGAGGGGTCGTGGGCGCTGTCGCGCCCTGTGCGGACGGCGCTTGTCAGGTGTGCCGAGGACGTGAAAGGCTCGGCGGCCACCGCCCCAGGTTCCCTCGATTTCACCGCGTACGCGGTGAGTTGGCCTCGCAAGCGGACCGCAGATGCAGGAGACCCATGCCCGACCTGCCGACCCCTCAGGACGACGCCGAGGCGGCGCTGTTCTCCGAGTGCTGGGACGCGGTGCTGTCCTACGCCGAGTTGTGCACGGCCGGATCCTCCGCCGCAGCACAGCTCGCCCGCGAGGCGTTCGCGCACGGTGTCCGCGAGGTCCGTGCCGCGGAGTCCGGCACGGTCCGCGGCACCGGCCGCCGCTCGGCCCGCCTCCCGCGGATCCCCCTGCTGCTGACCGCCGTCCGCACGACCGCGGCCGAGTGGGAGGACACCGGGCAGGGCCACCGGCTCGACCCCGACCTGCGGCTCTGGCTCGACTCCGAGCAGGCCGCCCGCCACACCGGCCCACCCCTCGCACGTCCCGTCGCCCTGCGCGGGCTGCGCGACCTCCAGCCGGCCGACGCCGAACTGCTGTGGCTGGCCGAGGTGGAGGCCCTGCCGCTGCCCCTGGCGGCCCGTCGGCTCGGTCTCGACCCGGCCACCGCCGCCGACGAACTCGACCGCGCCCGCGAGCAGTTCCGCAACCGCTGCCACCGCAACCACCTCGACTCCCCGATGGACGCCGAGTGCCGCAGCTACGCCCGGCTGCTCGACGCCGTCACCCGCTCGCCCGCCGCCCACACCCCCGACGACCTCGACCGGCATCTCGCCGGCTGCGCGCAGTGCGCCGAGGCCGCGGCCTGTCTGCGCCCGCCCGGCGCCGCGGCGGCCGAGGCCCTCGCCGACGGCGTACTCGGCTGGGGCGGCCTCGCCTACCTGGAGCGCCGCCGCCGGGCGTCCGACGCACGGCTCGGCGCCGGACGCCACGAGGGGGACGGGGCCACCGGCCCGGAGCAGGACGACCTCTCGTCCGGCACCGAGCAAAAGGGCATCGCCCGGAGCGGACTGCTGGTCGCCGCGGTACTGGTCTCCGCGCTCGCGCTCGCGGTGTCCCTGATGCCGTTCGGCGGCGACCCGCCCGACGAACGCGTCGCACACCCCGGCACCGACCGCCGCCCGGTGTCGGGCCCCGGCGCCTCCCTGCCGCCCGACGCCTTCCCCGACACCCCGTCCGCCACGGCCTCCGCGAGCGCCGGCACCTCGTCACCCGGCACCGCGAAGCCGTCCCCCGGCCGCACGTCCGGGACGGGCCGCGAGAACCCCGACCCCGAGCCCCAGGGCACCTCCTCGGCCACGGCCGCACCCGAGACGACCGACGCCGACGGCCCCGCGGGCTGCCGGATCGACTACGACCTGGTCCACCAGTGGCCCGACGGCTTCCAGTCCACCGTCACCGTCACCACCCGCCGGGCCGTCGACTCCTGGCGCGTCGCCTTCACCTTCCGCGACGGCCAGCGCATCCGCCAGATGTGGGACGCCGAGGCTACCCAGCGCGGCGCCCAGGTCACCGCCGCCGCCCCCGACTACAACACGTCGATCCCCGCCGGCGGCAAGGCCACCTTCGGCTTCATCGCGGCCTGGAGCAACACCAACGCCCCACCGACCGCCTTCACCCTCAACGGCCGCCCCTGCACGACCGGTTGAGGACCGGCGGAAAAACCGGTTGACGGGCAGGGGCCCCGGCGGACTACTGTGACCGCGGATCACACGGCGGCCGAAGGGGCTGCCGTACCGGAGCGTCGCGAGGGCGACGCGTGCGCGTGAGTGAGGAGGTGTCGACCGATGGCTGTCACTGCGATGGGCGCTGCCCGCATCCAGGAAACCGTCAAGTCCACCTCCGTGGCCACCGGCTGACCTCACCCTTTCCTTTTCGCGCCCGAACGTGGCGCGGTTGCCGGGGCCACCCTTTGAAGGGTCAACCGTTGACTTCCAGCTCCGCATCCAGTTCCGCGACCGCCTCCGCGCTGTCCCCCTACGGCTGGGACGACGCATGGGCCGAGGCGTTCGCACCGTACGACGCGCAAGGGCTGCTGCCCGGGCGCGTGGTGCGGGTCGACCGCGGTCAGTGCGATGTCGTCACCGCCGAGGGGACCGTGCGGGCCGACACGGCGTTCGTCACCCCGCACGACCCGCTGAGGGTCGTGTGCACCGGTGACTGGGTCGCCGTCGAACCCGCGGGCAACCCGCGCTACGTACGGACGTATCTGCCGCGCCGTACCGCCTTCGTGCGCTCCACCTCCTCCAAGCGGTCCGAGGGGCAGATCCTCGCCGCCAACGTCGACCACGCCGTGGTCGCCGTCTCGCTCGCCGCCGAGCTCGACCTGGCGCGGATCGAACGGTTCCTCGCGCTCGCCTGGGAGTCCGGGGCACAGCCGCTGGTCGTGCTCACCAAGGCCGACCTGGTGCCCGACCCGGTGACGCGGGCGCACCTGGTGCAGGACGTCGAGACCAGCGCGCCGGGCGTACCCGTGTTCACCGTCAGCGCGCAGGACGGGGACGGTCTCGACATCCTCGCCGCGGTCGCCGCCGGCGGTACCTCGGTGCTGCTCGGCCAGTCCGGCGCCGGCAAGTCCACCCTGGCCAACGCGCTGCTCGGCGAGGACGTGATGGACGTCCAGGCCATCCGCGACGTCGACGGCAAGGGCCGCCACACCACCACCACCCGCAACCTGCTCGCCCTGCCCGGCGGCGGCGTCCTCATCGACACACCGGGCCTGCGGGGCGTGGGCCTGTGGGACGCCGGGACCGGCGTCGGCCAGGTCTTCGCGGAGATCGAGGAACTCGCCGAGGGCTGCCGCTTCCACGACTGCGCCCACGAGAGCGAACCCGGCTGCGCGGTCCAGGAGGCCATCGCCACCGGCGAACTGCCGCAGCGCCGCCTGGACAGCTACCGCAAGCTGCTCCGCGAGAACCAGCGCATCGTCGCCAAGACCGACGCGAGACTCCGCGCGGAGATCCGCAAGGACTGGAAGCGCAAGGGTGCGATCGGCAAGGCGGCGATGGAGGCGAAGCGGGGTGGCTATCGGCAGTAAGCGGTAAGGGGAGGGGGCTTTGCGCGGTCGGGCAGGTGCCGGTTTCGGCGTGGCCGGCCGCGCAGTCCCCGCGCCCGGGGAGTTGCCCTCACGCCTCTCGACAGCCATGTCCGATTTCCGCCAGCCCCAGACCTCCGCATGGCGGAGACTGGACCGTGTGACGGACGAAACCAGCAGGTACGAGGCGGTGCGCAGCCGCGACGGACGTTTCGACGGCGTATTCTTCTTCGCCGTCGAGACGACCGGCATCTACTGCCGGCCCAGCTGCCCCGCGGTCACCCCGCGACAGCACAACGTGCGGTTCTTCACGACCGCCGCCGCCGCGCAGGGCGCCGGGTTCCGGGCCTGCCGGCGGTGTCGGCCGGACGCCGTGCCCGGGTCCGCCGAGTGGAACGTGCGCGCCGACGTCGTCGGCCGCGCCATGCGGCTGATCGCCGACGGCGTCGTCGACCGCGAGGGCGTCGCCGGACTCGCCGCGCGACTCGGCTACAGCGCCCGCCAGGTGCAGCGGCAGCTCACCGCCGAGCTCGGCGCCGGACCGGTCGCGCTCGCGCGGGCACAGCGCGCGCACACCGCGCGGGTGCTGCTGCAGACCACCGCGCTGCCGGTCACCGAGATCGCCTTCGCCGCCGGATTCGCCAGCGTGCGGCAGTTCAACGACACCATCCGGGCCGTGTACGCCGCCACCCCCAGCGAACTGCGCGCCGCCGCGCCGAGGAGCGGGCGGGCCTCCCGGCGCCGGGCGACCCCCACCGCCGGCATCCCGCTCCGGCTCGCCCACCGCGGCCCCTACCAGGCCGGACCCGTCTTCGACCTGCTCGAACGGGAGGCCGTGCCCGGCGTCGAGGAGATGAGCGGACCGCCGGGGGCCCGTACCTACCGGCGCACACTGCGGCTGCCGTACGGCACGGGGATCGCCGCCGTCGACGAGCCGGGCGGCACGGCACGCGGGAGCGGACGCGCCGCCGGGGCCGGGTCGCACCCCGGTGGGTGGCTCGACGCCCGCATCCACCTCACGGACCCGCGCGACCTCACCACGGCCGTCCAGCGCCTGCGGCGGCTGTTCGACCTCGACGCCGACCCGTACGCCGTCGACGAACGCCTCGGCGCCGACCCGCGGCTCGCCCCGCTGGTCACCGCCCGGCCCGGCCTGCGCTCGCCCGGCGCCGCCGACCCGGAGGAACTGGCGGTACGGGCCCTGGTGGGCCGCGAGGAGGCCGCGCGGCTGGTCCAGCGGTACGGCAAGACCCTCGACGCCCCCTGCGGGAGCCTCACCCACCTGTTCCCCGACCCGGCCGTCCTCGCCGGCGCCGAACCCCACGGCCCCCTGGGCGCGCTCACCGCCGCCCTCGCCGACGGCGCGCTACGACTCGACCCCGGCGCCGACCGGGACGCCGCCGAGACCGCCCTGCACGCCCTCCCCGGCCTGGACGGCCGTACGGTCGCCGAGATCCGCACCCGCGCCCTGAGCGACCCGGACGTGGCCCCGCCGGGACCGGACGTCCCCGACAGCTGGCGCCCCTGGCGCTCGTACGCCCTCGCCCACCTGCGCGCGGCAGGAGAACCGGAGTACCGATGATCACCTACTGGACCACCCTCGACAGCCCCCTCGGCCCGCTCCTCCTCACCGCCCGCCCGAGCGGCGAGCTGACCTCGCTGTCCCTGCCCGGGCAGAAGGGCGGGCGGACCGTGCAGCCCGGCTGGCGGCGGGACGCCGGGCCCTTCCGCGCGGCCGACGAGCAGCTCACCGCGTACTTCGCCGGCGAGCTGACGGAGTTCCGGCTGCCGCTGCACAGCACCGGCACGCCCTTCCGAGAGAGGGTCTGGGCCGCGCTCGACCCCATCCCCTACGGGGCGACCGTGTCGTACGGCGAGATCGCCGCGCGGATCGGTGCGCCGCGGGCCGCCGTGCGGGCGGTCGGCGGTGCGATCGGGGCGAACCCGCTGCTGATCCTCCGCCCGTGCCACCGCGTGATCGGCTCCGACGGCTCCCTCACCGGGTACGCGGGCGGACTGGAGCGCAAGGTGCGGCTGCTGACCCATGAAGGTGTGCTGCAGGGAACCCCCTGAGCGGCGGGCGGGCCTGTCGGGCGTGGTCAGCCCCAGAAGACCGCGCCCAGCCACGCCGCGGTGATCAGCTGGCAGGTGAACAGCTCCGTCAGCACGCTCCAGCCGCCCGCCCGCATCGTCGTCCGCAGCGACGCGACCGCCTCGCCGTGGCGGCCCAGACGGAGCCGCTCGCAGAGGTAGATCCCGGCGAGGAAACCGGGGACCGCGCCGAGCACGGGCAGCAGCACGAAGCCCACCAGCGAGCCGACGCCCGCGTACGCCATCATCCGGGCGTCGCTGCCGGTCGGCCGCAGCCGGCGGGGCGGCAGTGCCCAGCGGATCACCTGGGAGAGGAACAGTACGACCGTCGCCCCCACGAGCACCCACCACGCGACCGGCCGCGGGTCCTTCAGCGCCCACCACATGACCGCGGCCCACACCAGCCACGACCCCGGCACTCCGGGCAGCAGCACTCCGCACAGGCCGAACAGGATCACCAGCCCGGCCAGCAGGAGTTCCCACGCTCCCATCTGTCCAGGGTGCAGGAGGGTGGGGGACGGCGCAGAACAGCAGCGAACAGCTGTCCCGGGCGTCACCCGACACGTGGTCCCTGGCTGTGCGGGGAGCGGGGATTTTCCGGATGCCCCGTTTTCAACCGGCCCGTGCGGTGGACAATTGGGGGCATGAGCCAGCAGGGGGGAAGGCCCACCGGTCACGAGGACGACTGGTGGCGGCAGCTGTACGACGACTCCACGGGCGACACGGGCGCCACACCGGCCCCCGAATCCCTGGACGACCGCTTCGCCTCGGCGAAGGACACGATCGGCTCCCCGCCCCAGGGCGGCGCACCACCCCCGCTCCCCGCCCCACGCGCCCCCTGGGAACCCCCACCCCCCACCCCTCCCACCCCCCTGACCTTCCCCCCACCTCCGCCCGGCCTCGCCGCCCCGGCCCATACGCAGCTCGATACCGCCCCGCTCGCTGAGCTGCCGCGCTCGGCCCCGGGCGGCGCCCCGTCGGCGGGCGGTGAGTCGGGCAGGCCGGTGGGCGGGGGCGCGCCGACTGCTGCCGGCCCGCCCGGGACATCGGCTGCCGTGCCTGCCGACAAGCCGCCGTCCGCTCCCGCTCCCGGTGACGCGCGGCCGGACCCGGCGGCCGGTGACCGCCCGGGCGTCGCTTCGGCGGGCGGGAGGAACGACGAGGGGAGGCCTGCCGGCTTCGGTCCTCCCGCTCCCGTAGCGGTCGGTGCTTCGCCCACCCTGGTGCCGCCCTCCGAAGGCCCTCCGGCGGTGCCCTCCCTCGACGCGGCACGCCCAGCCCTCTCCGACGCCGACCCCCGCTCGGCCCAGCCCTCTCCGCCGCCGGCCCAGCCGGCCCCGCCGCCGCCAGCCCAGCCGGCCCCGCCACGCCCCGCCCGTGCCTACGTAGGTTCCCGGCCGCCCACCTACGATCCCGAACCCACCGCACTGCCCGCCGCTGACCCCGACCGGCTGGAGGATCTGGTGCCGGACACCGTGCTGGACGGGGCGCGCTACGGGGCCTGCACCTTACGGGCCGCCTCCGTGCGGGGGGACTCCGCGCGGTACCGGGGGGAGCCGAGGCGGGACGCGTTGCTGACGGCGCGGTTCGGCAGCGGGGAGCAGGCGCTCGTGCTCGTCGCCGTCGCCACCGGCGCGCGCACCGCGCCGGAGGCGCATCGTGCCGCAGCCGAGGCCTGCCGGTGGATCGGCAGGGCCGTGGGCCGCAGTCACGCCCGGCTCGTGGAGGACCTCAGGGCTGCCCGGCGCGGCGACCTGAAATCCGGGCTGCACCGGCTCACCGACCGCAGCCTCGGCAGACTCCGCGCCAGCGCCGCCGAGCAGGGCCTCGAGCCGGAGGCGTACGCGGCGACCCTGCGCTGCCTGCTCCTGCCCGCCGACCCCGACTGCCGCACCCGCGTCTTCTTCGGCGTCGGAACCGGCGGACTGTTCCGGCTCCGGGACGGTGCCTGGCAGGACATCGAACCGCAGGTCACCGAGGTCAAGGGCGAACCCGTGGTCGGCTTCGGCTCCCCGCCCTCGGAGACCCCCGAGGGCGACCGCCTCACCATGGACCTCGGCATCCCGACGCCCCCGAGCCCGTACGAACCGGCCCCCGAGCCGCCGCGCGAGCCGTTCCGGTTCCGCACCTCGGTAGCCCGCCCGGGTGACACCCTGCTGATGTGCGGCGCCGGACTCGCCGACCCCCTGCGCGGCGAGGAGGAACTCCGCGACCACCTCGCCGACCGGTGGTCACGCCCCGAACCGCCCGGCCTCGCCGCGTTCCTCGCCGACACCCAGGTCCGGGTCAAGGGCTACGCCGACGACCGCACGGCCGCCGCCGTTTGGGAGGCGTGAGCGCCCCCTTTGTGAATTCATGGATGCCATGGCCAAACAGAACGTCGCGGAACAGTTCGTCGACATCCTCACCCGCGCGGGCGTCAAACGCCTCTACGGCGTCGTCGGGGACAGCCTCAACCCGATCGTCGACGCCGTGCGCCGCAACGCCGCCATCGACTGGATCCACGTCCGGCACGAGGAGACCGCCGCCTTCGCCGCCGGCGCCGAGGCGCAGATCACCGGACGGCTCGCCGCCTGCGCCGGCTCCTGCGGACCGGGCAACCTGCACCTCATCAACGGCCTGTACGACGCCAACCGTTCCATGGCCCCCGTCCTCGCCCTCGCCTCCCAGATCCCGTCCAGCGAGATCGGGCTCGGCTACTTCCAGGAGACCCACCCCGACCAGCTGTTCCGCGAGTGCAGCCAGTACAGCGAGCTGATCTCCAGCCCGAAGCAGATGCCCCGGCTGCTGCAGACCGCCATCCAGCACGCGATCGGCCGCTCCGGCGTCAGCGTCGTCTCCCTGCCCGGCGACATCGCCGACCAGCCCGCGCCGGAGAAGGCCGCCGAGTCCGCCCTCGTCACCTCCCGGCCGACCGTCCGCCCCGGTGACGCCGAGATCGACCGCCTGGTCGACATGATCGACGCGGCGGAGAAGGTCACCCTCTTCTGCGGCAGCGGCACCAAGGGCGCGCACGCCGAGGTCATGGAGTTCGCACAGAAGGTCAAGTCGCCCGTGGGACACGCGCTCAGGGGCAAGGAGTGGATCCAGTACGACAACCCGTTCGACGTCGGCATGAGCGGCCTGCTCGGCTACGGCGCCGCCTACGAGGCCACCCACGAGTGCGATCTGCTGATCCTGCTCGGCACCGACTTCCCGTACAACGCCTTCCTCCCGGACGACGTGCGCATCGTCCAGGTCGACGTACGCCCCGAACACCTGGGGCGCCGCTCGAAGCTGGACCTCGCGGTGTGGGGCGACGTACGGGAGACACTGCGGTGTCTGATCCCGCGGGTCCGGGTCAAGGACGACCGGCGGTTCCTCGACCGGATGCTGAAGAAGCACGCGGAGGCGCTGGAGGGGGTGGTGAAGGCGTACACACGGAAGGTGGAGAAGCATGTGCCGATCCACCCGGAGTACGTGGCGTACGTGCTCGACGAACTCGCCGACCACGACGCGGTGTTCACCGTCGACACCGGCATGTGCAACGTCTGGGCCGCCCGGTACATCTCGCCCAACGGCCGCCGCAGGGTGATCGGTTCCTTCTCGCACGGCTCGATGGCGAACGCGCTGCCCATGGCGATCGGGGCGCAGTTCACCGACCGGGGGCGGCAGGTCGTGTCGATGTCCGGGGACGGCGGATTCTCCATGCTCATGGGGGACTTCCTCACCCTCGTCCAGTACGACCTTCCCGTGAAGGTGGTCCTGTTCAACAACTCCTCGCTCGGCATGGTCGAGCTGGAGATGCTGGTCGCCGGGCTGCCCTCCTACGGCACGGCCAACAAGAACCCGGACTTCGCCGCCGTCGCGCGGGCGTGCGGGGCGTACGGGGTGCGGGTGGAGAAACCGAAGGAGCTCGCCGGGGCGCTGAAGTCCGCGTTCAAGCACAAGGGACCGGCGCTCGTCGACGTCGTCACCGATCCCAACGCGCTGTCCATCCCGCCGAAGATCAGCAGGGAGATGGTCACCGGGTTCGCACTGTCCGCGTCGAAGATCGTGCTGGACGGCGGGGTGGGCCGGATGCTGCAGATGGCGCGGTCCAACCTGCGTAACGTGCCTCGTCCCTAGGGGAGTTCAGGAGCGGATCCGCCAACGGCGGTTCAGGGTGTCGTACTCGTAGTGCGGCAGGCCCTCGATGGCCGTGGTGCGGAACGGGCGGCCGTGGTCGTCGATCCGGACGGTGCCGGTGCGGCCCTGGGAGGACCAGTCCAGCTCCAGGTACCAGCGGCAGTCGCAGGTGCCGGTGCGGGCGGTCACCAGCAGGACCTCCGGGTCCTTCGCGGAGACCCGGTAGGGCAGGCGCACGGCCGGGATCGGCGTCCCCGCGTCGTTCCCGGCGACCGCGCGGGCGATCGGCCGGTCCTTGTCGAGGTCCACGTCGAAGTACCGCGGCGTGAGGGAACCACCGCACCCCTGGTCCATGGCGTACGCGGTCCCGGCAGCGGGCTCGGCCCGCCCGGCGACCCGGACCCGCAGCGCGGTCAGCACCACCGCCGCCTCGGACCTCCCCTGAACGGACACCTCCACCAGCGTCTCCCGCCCGTGCACGGCCCCCTGCGTCGCCGCCCAGGTACCGGCGTCCTGCGGAGCGGGCGGCGGCGGCACCTGCGCCGGCGGCTTGCCGACGACGTAGTCGTGCCCGCAGCCGCCCTCCCACACCTGGGAGTCGACGGTCCAGGCGAGAGGTGTCCCGGCGGGACGGGCGCCGGGTCCGCTCGGCGCGGTGCCGGTCCCGGGCCTGGTTCCAGGGGCGGAGGGTTCTGCCCGCGGTCCGGCCGGACCGCGGGAACCGTCCCTGCCGTGCGGCCGGGGCGAGCCGGAAGCGGACGGGGAGGGCGACGAGGGCTCCCCACGCCGTCCGGTGCCCCCGGACACGCTCGCCGTCGGATCCGCGGTGACCCGCACACCGTCGGCCGCGGGCCGCTGCCGCCCGCCGTCCGGCAGCGCGGACAGACTCCCCACCACCCCGAGCACGACACAGCCGACAGCGAGCACGACCCGCTTACGCCGGTACCAACGCCGCCCGGCCGCCCCCGTCCCCATGGCCCCCAGCCGCCGCCCCGAGGCGTCCACGGGCCCCCGCACAACACCGTCCAGCACGGCCCCACCGCCCACGACGGAATTCCGGGGCTCCCCGGGCTCCTCGGACCCGCGGGGCTCCCCGGGGCCGGCGCCGCGGGTGGGACGGCCGGGGGCGTCTGTCGGCCCGTGCTCGTCCGCCGGGGAGTGGTCGTCGGGGGCCGGGCCGGTCAGGGGGCGTGAGTGGCCCACCTCGCCCGGAGGGCGGCCGGTGCCGTCGGGCGGGGAGGCGGGGCCGCTGCCGCCGGGTGTGTGTCCCGCCGGGGCCGGGCGGCCGTCCGGCGCGGGGGCCGTCCGGGTCGCACCGTCGGGCCCGGGAGCTGGGGCGGGGCCGGGGAGCCGCTCGTCCGGTTGCGTGGCTGAGGCGGCCGGTCCTGCCGCCGGTTCGTCCTTCGCTTCCGGTCCGTCCGGCTCGGTGACCGGCTCCACCCGTGCGTTCGCCGACGCGTCGGGGCTCTGCCCGTCGCCCGCGAGGACGTTCGTCATCGCGTCGGTGGTGTCCGGGGAAACCGCGGTGGGCCGCTGCCGGCCGGCAGGCGCGGCCGTGCTCTCCGACGGCTTCCCGCCGCGCGGGCGCTGGCGGGCCGCTGTGGCCAGGAGCCAGCGGCGGTGGAGTTCGAGGCGTTCCTCGGCGGTGGCGCCGCAGAGAGCCGCGAAGCGTTCGGCGGGGGCGAAGTCGAGGGGCACCGCCTCGCCGGCGCAATAGCGGTGCAGGGTCGAGGTGTTCATCCCGAGGCGGCGGGCCAGCGAGCCGTAGCTGCGGTCCGTCCGTTCCTTCAGCTCCCGCAGCAGCGCCGCGAACCCGGCCACCTCGTCCTGGCCGCCGCCCTGTGCCGACACCGTCACCCAGCCCCCTTTCCCGAGTCGTCCCGAGCCCGGGACGGCATCCCAGGCACCCCATATACCTGCACGTCAGACGGGCTGGGATGGTTCCATGCCCGCCGAACCGCCGACGGCGCTTGCGCCGGCCCGCCGTGACCGCCGATGCTCTTGGTACCGCCCCGGCGGCCGCCGGACGGACCATCCCGGCCGTCGCGGTGACCTCGGCGTACGTATCACGGCAGACCCTACGGTTTCCGCATCTCGCGCCGCGGTGGTTCCGGTCGATCCACGCACACCACGCACTCCACACGGGGGACACCCATGCCCATCCGCACCCGAGCCGGCGCACTCGCCGCCCTCACCGTCGCCGCCCTCGCCGCCGGCACGGCACTCACCGCGCCGGCCGGAGCCGCGGCGGCGAAGACCGCCGCCCCGAGGTTCCTCTCGGCGTCCCAGCTGCCGCCGCACCCGTCGTCCACCTGGACCGCGGGCCCCGTCACCGACGGCTTCCCCGCCGAGCTCGCCTACTGCCTGGGCGAGGGAGTGCCCGCCTACGACTACCGGCACCGGAAGTTCCACACCGACCTCGACACCGGCGCCGTGCAGGTCACCGTCGTCACCGGATCCGCCGCCAAGGGCAAGGCGCTGGCCGCCCTGCTGAACAAGAAGATCCGCACCTGCGCGGACCGCATCGAGCAGTCCTACCCGGACGTCGAGGCCGAGGGCCGGTACTACGGCGCGCTGCCGGTCGAGGAGGGCGCCAAGGTGCACGGACTGCACACGGAGACCTCCTACGGCGCCACGGACATCCATCTGCTGTCCGTCGGGCGGGACGGCAGGACCGTCACCGTCGTCGACTGGGGACAGATGGGCGACTTCGGCGACGCCCCGGTGGCCGCCTTCAAGAAGACGACGACGAAGGCCGTCGCCAAGCTCTACTGACCGCACGCCCCCACGACCACCACGAAAAGCCGGGGCCGTCCTCTCGCCACGGGGGTCGGGAGGACGGCCCCGCGCAGGTCCGTGGCCGTCGCACTTCGGCCAACAACCGGTCGTCCACGCTCGAACATGACTGCCGCCGTGCCGACGGGGCAAGGATTCCCGTGAACGTGTTCGAGACACCGGGGGACGTCGAGCGGCACACGGGCGGGGGTCATGACGAGGCAGGTACGAGGAGGCCGTCCGGGCACGGGCGGACCCTCGGTGAAGACGGTGGAGGAGACGGCCGACGGGGGAGCGCAGCGGGGCCCCGCGGCGCAGCTCAGGCGCAGACTGGGGCGGGCGGATCTGCGGGCGGTACCGGAGTCCCGCCGGGCGCTGCGCGAGCTGCTGCGGCACTGGGGCAGGCCCGGCCGGTCCGAGATAGCGGAACTGCTCACCAGCGAGCTGGTCACCAACGCGCTGGTGCACACCGACCGCGAGGCGGTCCTGACGGCGACGGTCGGACCACGGGGACTGCGGGTGGAGGTACGGGACTTCGTGGCCCGCGAGCCCCGGCCGCGCGTACCGGACGCCGACGACGGTACGCACGGCCGGGGCCTCGTTCTGGTGGAGTCCCTCGCCGATCAGTGGGGGGTACGGCCGCACGCCGTGGGCAAGGCCGTCTGGTTCGAACTCGGCGCGGACGCCGCGTGAGGGCGAGAGCCCTCAGCCGAACTGCTGCTCCAGGTCCTTGAGCTTGCGCTCGAGGGAGTCCAGCCGCGGCAGGGCCTGAGTGTCGTCCTCGGCGGTGAGGTCCACGGTCACCGGATCAGTGGATCCGCGCACCGGCTGGAGGGAGGGTCGCGTGCGCATGGGCAGGGGCTCCGGCGCCGATATGGCAGGCTCCGCGGAGACCACCGACTCGCGCTCCACCGTCGTCGCGGCCTCCAGCTGACGTCCGCCGCCGCGGCCCACGAAACCCCGGTGACCGCGGCTGATGGCCTTCAACTGGGCCCGCTCCACCCGCTCCTGCTCGCGCCGGCGGCGGCGTTCCTGGTCCTTCTGCCGCTGGTCCTCGCGGACCTCCTCGACCGCCTCGTCGAGGCTGCGTACACCCTCCAGCAGCATCAGCGACCAGGCCCGGTAGGTCTCCCGGGGCGCCCTCAGCCAGCGCACGATCCGGATCTGCGGCAACGGGCGCGGCACCAGGCCCTGTTCGCGCAGGGCGGCCCGGCGGGTCTGCTTCAGCGCGCGGTCGAACAGCACCGCCGCCGACAGGGACATGCCCGCGAAGAAGTGCGGGGCGCCCGCGTGCCCGACGCCCCGGGGAGCGTGCACCCAGTTGAACCAGGCCGCCGCGAAAGCGAACGTCCACACGAGTATCCGCGAGCCGAGCGCCGCGTCACCGTGGCTGGCCTCGCGCACGGCGAGCACCGAGCAGAACATCGCCGCGCCGTCCAGGCCGAAGGGGACGAGGTACTGCCAGCCGCCGGACAGGCCGAGGTTCTGCTCACCGAAGCCGACCAGGCCGTGGAAGGAGAGCGCCGCGGCCACCGCCGCACAGCAGAACAGCAGGACGTAGGAGACGGTGCCGTAGATGGCCTCCTTGCGCCTGCGGCGCTCCTCGCTGCGCTCCCACGAGTCGTCCGCGCTCGTGTCCTTGACCGAGGAGCGCTTGCCGCGCGCGAGCACCGCCACCGCCGCCAGCATGCCCAGGAGCAGCACGGCGCCCGGAAGCAGCCAGTTCAGCGATATGTCGGTCAGTCTCATCTAGGGGTCCCTTGCATTGGGATAGGGCGTAACGCCCGCCATAGTGGCCCAATCCCTTCGGCCCTCAGGGGGTTTCGGGGCAACAGGCCGCCAAGGAGGCGCAAGGGACCGCTCCAGATGCCGTTACGCTCGAACTGCCGCTTGAATGGCGGTAGTTGAGTTCGAATAAGTGTGACCTTGCGGGTGGTTCGGGAGACGGGTGATGCCGGTGGTGCGGGCGGCCGGCGGTGCGTCAGCCGGCCTCGGCCATCGCCCTGCCGGCCCGCTGGGTCGCGCAGGTGCGCGGGCAGGTGGCGCAGATGTCGTCCGGGCGCAGCGTGTAGAACATGCAGCAGCTGACCCGGTCCCGGGTGTGCGCGGGCTCACCGGCGGAGCCGGCGGACCGGCGGAACGCCGCGGCGCCCACGTACGGCTTGGTCGTGCCCGGCAGCAGCAGCTCCAGCTCGCGCATCGCCCGCTCCTCCTCGCCGAGCAGCCGGCCGACGTACCACAGGCTCTCCACGACCTCGTCGGTCGCCATGCCCCACAGGGCCCGGCCGCGCCGCCGCATGCGGGGGCCGAAACCGGCCAGGACGGGTTCGAGATGCTCGGAGACCGCCGCCCGTACCTCCGCGCGCAGCGCGTCCTCGTCCGGGACGACCCGGGCGCCGGGCAGGTCCGCGGCCGGGTCCCCGGGCAGACAGGCGAAACCGGCCGGGCGCACCGCCATGCGGCCGACGGCGAGGCCAGGCGCCGTGCGGTCGAACGAGACGTGTGTCACGGGGTAGCGCGGGACGCGGCGGTGCAGGAACCACGGCACCGTGATCAGCAGACAGGCGGGCCAGGCGTAACGGTGCAGGCCGAAGCTGGCCACCACGTCCGGGCGGGCCCGCATGCCGTAGTCACGCTGGACCTGGCCGTCGTCCCAGGTCAGGAAGGCCTCCAGGCCGGCGCCGCCCTCGGCGAGCGCGGACGCCGCGACCCAGCCGCCGCCCGTCGGCGCCTCCTCGCCGGCGCCGAGCTCCGTGACGGCGAGTGCCGGGAAGGCCGTGGTCAGGCGGTCGTAGGCGTCCGCGACGGCCGAACCGGGCACAGGCATGGGACCACCCATTCACGTGTCGTGGGACCGAGTCGTTGCACGAGCCGGACAAGGTAAGGCTCACCTTACCGAATGTCGGTGGGATGTGAACCGGAGGGCCGCTGCGCTTATGGTGCTTGACGGACGAGTAGCAACCCGCCGTAATGACCCCAAGTACCGATACGTCCGTACGCCGTCAGGAGGACCCGTGAAGCAGGGCGCCCAGGGCTCCGCCGAGCCCGGCATACGCGGCGGCGTCCGGGTGCCCGCCCAGCCCGGGCGGGAGGACGTGGACCGGGGCTACCGGCAGCGGCAGCGGGAACGCCGGGCGGACGAGGCGGAGACCGCCGGACCCGCCCACGACACGGCGGTACGCGGCGAGCACACGCACAGCGAACCGGCCCCGGTGCGGCCGGCGCGGCCGGTCGTGCAGCGGGCCTCGGTGCGCGGGCAGGTCCTCGCCGCGCTGCGCACCGCGCTGGTGAGCGGCGAACTGCGGCCCGGTGAGGTGTACTCCGCGCCGGTGCTCGCCGAGCGGTTCGGGGTGTCCGCGACGCCCGTACGGGAGGCCATGCAGCAGCTCACCCTCGAAGGCGCGGTCGAAGTGGTGCCGAACCGGGGATTCCGGGTCGTGGAGCGGGACCGGCGGGAGCTGGCCGAGCTGGCGGAGGTCCGGGCGCTGATCGAGGTCCCGGTGATGCTTCGGCTCGCCCGGACGGTGCCGGCCGAGCGGTGGGCGGAACTCCGCCCCCTGGCCGAGGCGACGGTGCGGGCGGCGTCCTCCGGATGCCGCGCGACGTACGCGGAGTCCGACCGCGCGTTCCACCGCGCGGTGCTGTCGCTCGCCGGCAACGACCAGTTGGTCCGCATCGCCGAGGATCTGCACCGGCGGGCGCAGTGGCCGCTGGTCGGCGCGACGCCGGTGGGCCGGGCCCGCGCGGACCTGATCGCCGACGCCCATGAACACACGGCGCTGCTGGACGCATTGATCGCCGGGGACGAAGAGGTCGTACGGGCGTTGGTCGAGGAACACTTCACGGGCGCCCGCTGATCGGCGCGGCACGTCTGCCCGCAGCTACGACGCACCTAGAGGGGCGCAGTGAACCGCGCGACCAGCCACGGACTACCCGCAGTCGGCCTGCGACAGAACCGCCCCCTCCAGTAGCCGCATCTACGCCGTCGCCGCCCCCGCCGCCGGCGGTGTCAGATGGCGGGACAGCCACGTCGGCACGCCACCCAGGAGACGGAACAACCGGCGCGCCTCCTCCCGCAGGCGGGACGCCTCCGGTTCCGTCTCCGTCTCGGCCAGCGACACCAACGCGGGCGCCGTCCCCACCAGGAACCCCAACTCCTCCCGGATCCGCAGCGATTCGGCGAAGCCGTGCCGCGCCTCCGCCAACTCCCCCTCCCGCAGCGCCAGTCCCGCAAGATGCCGCCACGTCGCCGACAGCAGCAGCGGATCCGCGTGCGCCGTCGCCCCCGCATGCGCCCGGCGATACGCCGCCCGCGCGGCCTGCGGCGACCGCGTCAGGTTCTCGGCGATCAGCCCGCGCCGGAAGTCCAGCAGCGCCCGCCCCGGCGCCCCCGGCGCGATCAGCGCCGCCGCCCTGCCCAGCGCCGCCCGCGCCTCGTCCGCCCGGTCGCGGACCTGGAACAGTGTCGCGGCGTACGCCAAGTACCCGCGTTCACAAGCGGCTGCCCCCCGCTCGTCGTCGCTGTGGGCCAGCGCCTCCGCCGTCCGCAGCGCGTCCTCCGCCTCCTCCCAGCCCGCCTCGGTGTACAGGCACCGCTCCACCAGCAGCGACGCCCGCTGCAGGGCGGCCGTCGCGGTGGCGGGGGTGAGCAGGGCGGCCGCGTCGGCCCAGCAGCCGCGGGAGCGCAGCCGCCATACCGCGGTCTGGAGGGGATCGTCACCGGCGGTCGTTCCGTTACCAGACATGGCGGTATGCGCCACGTTGCCCTCCCCGAGCACGCCATCGAGCTGTTGAGTGGTGGCCGCATCTCAGCACGAACAACGGGGCCGGGCCAAGAGGGTGGGTGAAGGATTTCACAAAGTCGTGGGGCGCGAAGCCGGAACGCGGAAGCGGACCGAGGGGCGCGCCCGCCCGCACGCGCCCCTCGGTCCGCCCGGCCCCTTCCGTCCCGCCCCTCAGCTCATCCGCAACGCCAGGAAGAAGTCCAGCTTGTCCTCCAGCCGGGACAGATCCCGGCCCGTCAACTGCTCGATCCTGCCCACCCGGTACCGCAGCGTGTTGACGTGCAGATGAAGGCGCGACGCGCAGCGCGTCCAGGAGCCGTCGCAGTCGAGGAACGCCTCCAGCGTGGGGATCAGTTCGGCGCGGTGACGGCGGTCGTAGTCCCGCAGGGGGTCCAGCAGCCGGGCGGTGAAGGCCCTGCGCACGTCGTCCGGGACGAAGGGGAGCAGCAGCACGTGCGAGGCCAGCTCCTGGTGGCCCGCCGCGCAGACCCGGCCCGGCCGCGCTCCCGCGACCCGGCGGGCGTGCCGTGCCTCCTCCAGCGCGCCGCGCAGCCCCTCGGCCGAGTGCACGGCCGCGCTGACGCCGAGGGTGAGCCGGCCGTCGCCGTCGAGACCGGCCGACAGCGGGTCCCGTACGGACTCCAGCAGGACGTCGGCCGGCACACCCTGCTCCGAGCCGTCGTGCTCGCTCGTCACCGCGGGCAGCGGGACCAGCGCGATCGCCTCCTCGCCGGTGTGCGCGACCGCGATCCGGTCGGACGGCTCGGGCCCGGTCGACGCCGGGTCGACCAGGATCTCCTCCAGCAGCGCCTGCGCCACCGGCCCGCCCTCCAGCTCCGCGCCGTCCCACTCCACGCGGGCGACGACCACCTGCCAGTGCGGCGCCGCCCCGAGCCCGGGCAGCAGCACCGGCGCGGCCACCCGCAGCCGTGCCGCGATCTCGGCCGGTGCCGCGCCCGCCTGCACCAGCTCCAGCACCTCCTGCGCGAGCCGCCGCCGCACCGTGCGCGCCGCGTCCCGGCGGTCGCGCTCCACCGCGATCAGCTGGGTGACCCCGTGCAGCAGGTCGAGCCGCTCCTCGGCCCACTCCCCGGCGTCCGCCTCGACCGCCAGCAGCCAGTCCGACAGCACCGTCTCGCGCACGTCCCGGGCCGGCTGCGGGGCGCGTCCGGTGCTGCGCACCGGGAACAGGCTGTAGGTCGTCTGCCCCAGCGTCACCCGGTGCGGTCCGCGCCGCCCGGTGCGGGCGGCGGCCAGCTGCTCCGTCGCGAGCCGTGCGCACACCTCGGCGGGCAGCGCAGGCCCCGCCTCCTTCGGCCCGGCGATCAGCCGGCCGGTCGGCGACAGCACCCAGGCCCGCAGGTCCAGGTCGGAGCCGAGCAGGTCGAGCACCACATCGGGGCCGCCGCCCGCGGGTCCGGAGGTCATCATCCGCCGGTGCCGGTCCACCACGGCCGCCAGATCCCCGGCCCGCTCACCCGACACCTGCCGCACCACGTGCTCGGTGATGGTCGCGAACGCCACCGACTCGTGCACCGCGAACAGCGGCAGACGGTGCCGCGCGCACGCCACCACCAGATCGTCCGGGACGTCGCCCAGCTCCGCCTCACCCGCCGCGAGGGCCACCACTCCGGCCTGCACCAGGATCCGTACGAACGGCTCGGAGTCCGCGGCGTCACGGCGCCAGGCGAGGCCCGTCAGCACGAGTTCCCCGCCCGACAGATAACGGCTGGGGTCCCTGAGGTCGGTGGTCATCACACCGCGCACGGTGCGGTCCAGCTCGTCCTCGCCGCCGAGCAGCTTCAGGCCCAGCGCATCGGTGTCCAGCAGTGCGCGCAGCCGCATTCTCGTCGCCGCCGTTCTTTGTCTCGATATCTACGATGAAGCGTGAAGTCGATCTTCCGCGGATCTTCGGCGAGGGCCCGTCGGGTGGCTGAGCAGCGATGTCGGCCGTCTCCTGGACTGTGTCCTCTGTTTCCGGAGGAAGGTCAGGAGGCTACAGACGACCTCCGTTCATACGAATCTACAAGATGCCCTGGTTGGCCAGCCAACTCCTTCATGGTTTCCGTGACTGACCCCTGCGGAGCACAGGGCGGTGTACTGAGTCCGATCCGAGTGAACAGCACATGAACGAGCCGGCCCCACCGGACATGGATTGGCTCGATCTGCACGAACCGCGAACCGCACGAGACGACGAAGGGAGCCGGTCATGGACTTCCTGCGCCCCACCAGCTGGGAAGAGGCGCTCGCCGTGAAGGCCGAGCATCCCACCGCCGTGCCGATCGCGGGGGGCACCGATGTGATGGTCGAGATCAACTTCGACCACCGCCGGCCCGAGTACCTGATGGACCTGAACCGTATCGGGGACCTCTTCGAGTGGGAGACCGGCGAGGACAGCGTGCGGCTCGGCGCCTCCGTGCCGTACTCGAAGATCATGGACCACCTGCGCTCCGAGCTGCCGGGACTCGCCCTGGCCTCCCACACGGTCGCCTCCCCGCAGATCCGCAACCGCGGCGGAGTCGGCGGCAATCTCGGCACCGCCTCCCCGGCCGGTGACGCGCACCCGGCGCTGCTCGCCGCCGGTGCCGAGGTGGAGGCCGAGTCGGTGCGCGGTTCCCGCCGCATCCCGATCGACGACTTCTACACCGGCGTGAAGCGCAACGCGCTGGCGCCCGACGAGCTGATCCGCGCCGTGCACATCAAGAAGGCCGACGGCCCGCAGCAGTTCTCCAAGGTCGGCACCCGCAACGCCATGGTCATCGCGGTGTGCGCCTTCGGTCTCGCGCTGCACCCCGATACCCGTACGGTGCGCACCGGCATCGGCTCGGCCGCCCCGACGCCCGTCCGGGCCGAGGCCGCCGAGGAGTTCCTGAACGCTGCCCTGGAGGAGGGCGGCTTCTGGGACAACGGAAAGATCATCACCCCGTCGGTCGCCCAGCGGTTCGCGGACCTGTGCGCCGCCGCCTGCAACCCGATCGACGACGTCCGGGGCACCGCGCGCTACCGCCGCCACGCGGTCGGCGTCATGGCCCGCCGCACGCTGACCTGGACCTGGGAGTCGTACCGCGACGCCCGCCGCACCGCTCATCGGAAGGGGGGCGCTGCGTGATGCGTGTCCACTTCACCGTCAACGGACGCCCGCAGGAAGCCGACGACGTCTGGGAGGGCGAGTCCCTGCTGTACGTGCTGCGCGAGCGGCTCGGGCTGCCCGGCTCCAAGAACGCCTGCGAGCAGGGCGAGTGCGGTTCCTGCACGGTCCGCCTGGACGGCGTGCCGGTGTGTTCCTGTCTGGTCGCCGCGGGTCAGGTCGAGGGCCGCGAGGTCGTGACCGTCGAGGGGCTGGCCCAGTACGCGAGGCAGCGCGCCGAGGGCGGCTGCGCGACCGGCGCCCGCGGGACCCCGCTCGAGGAGGCGAGGACCTGGCAGGCCGAGGGGACCGACTCGCAGACGGGCGAGGGCACCGCACTCTCCCCGGTGCAGCAGGCGTTCATCGACGCCGGCGCCGTCCAGTGCGGCTTCTGCACGCCGGGCCTGCTCGTCGCCGCCGACGAGATGCTGGAGCGCACCCCGAACCCGACCGACGAGGACATCCGCGAGGCGCTGTCGGGCAACCTGTGCCGCTGCACGGGCTACGAGAAGATCATGGACGCGGTCCGCCTGGCGGCCGCCCGCCAGTCCGAGGGGGTCTGACCATGCCGGCCAACGGTGCACCCACGAAGCTCACGCAGGGTTCGCAGACCAGGGGCGGCATCGGCGAGTCCACGCTCCGCCCGGACGGCACCCTGAAGGTCACGGGTGAGTTCGCCTACTCGTCCGACATGTGGCACGAGGACATGCTCTGGGGCCAGATCCTGCGCTCCACCGTCGCCCACGCCGAGATCGCCTCGATCGACACCTCCGAGGCCCTCGCGACGCCCGGTGTCCACGCCGTCATGACCTACGACGACCTGCCGACCGAGGTGAGGAACTACGGCCTGGAGATCCAGGACACCCCGGTCCTCGCCCACGGCAAGGTCCGCCACCACGGCGAGCCCGTCGCGATCGTCGCCGCGGACCACCCGGAGACCGCGCGCCGCGCCGCCGCCAAGATCAAGGTGGACTACCGCGAGCTGCCCGTCGTCACCGACGAGGCCACCGCGCTCGCCCCCGGCGCGATCCTCGTCCACGACAACCGCGACGACCACCACGCCGCCCACGTCCCGCACCCGAACATCGTGCACCGCCAGCCGATCGTCCGCGGCGACGTGGAGGAGGCGCGCAGGCGGGCCGACGTGATCGTCGAGGGCGATTACACCTTCGGTATGCAGGACCAGGCCTTCCTCGGCCCCGAGTCCGGCCTCGCCGTGCCCGAGGAGGACGGCGGCGTCCACCTCTACATCGCCACCCAGTGGCTCCACTCGGACCTGCGCCAGATCGCGCCCGTGCTCGGCCTGCCCGAGGACAAGGTGCGCATGACCCTGGCCGGTGTCGGCGGCGCGTTCGGCGGACGCGAGGACCTGTCCATGCAGATCCACGCCTGTCTGCTCGCCCTGCGCACGGGCAAGCCCGTCAAGATCGTCTACAACCGCTTCGAGTCCTTCTTCGGCCACGTCCACCGCCACCCCGCCAAGCTCCACTACGAGCACGGCGCGACGAAGGACGGCAAGCTCACGCACATGAAGTGCCGGATCGTCCTGGACGGCGGTGCCTACGCCTCCGCCTCCCCGGCGGTCGTCGGCAACGCCTCCTCCCTGTCCGTCGGCCCGTACGTGATCGACGACGTGGACATCGAGGCGATCGCCCTCTACACCAACAATCCGCCCTGCGGCGCGATGCGCGGCTTCGGCGCCGTCCAGGCGTGCTTCGCCTACGAGGCGCAGATGGACAAGCTGGCGAAGAAGCTGGGCATGGACCCGGTGGAGTTCCGGCAGCTCAACGCCATGGAACAGGGCACCCTCATGCCCACCGGGCAGCCCGTCGACTCCCCGGCGCCGGTCGCCGAACTCCTGCGCCGCGTCAAGGCGATGCCGATGCCGCCGGAGCGCCAGTGGGAGTCCAGCGAGGGTGCCGACGTACGCCAGCTGCCGGGCGGCCTGTCCAACACCACGCACGGCGAGGGCGTCGTCCGAGGCGTCGGCTACGCGGTCGGCATCAAGAACGTCGGCTTCTCCGAGGGCTTCGACGACTACTCCACGGCGCGCGTGCGCATGGAGGTCGTGGGCGGCGAGCCCGTCGCCACCGTGCACACCGCGATGGCGGAGGTCGGCCAGGGCGGCGTCACCGTCCACGCGCAGATCGCCCGCACCGAGCTGGGCGTCACCCAGGTGACCATCCACCCCGCCGACACCAAGGTGGGCTCGGCCGGTTCGACCTCCGCGTCCCGCCAGACGTACGTCACCGGCGGCGCGATCAGGAACGCCTGTGGACTCGTCCGCGAGAAGGTGCTGGAACTCGGCCGGCGCAAGTTCGGCCCGTACCACCCCGCCTGGGCCACCGCCGAACTCGTCCTGGAGAGCGGCAAGGTGGTCACCGACGGCGGCGAGGTGCTCGCCGACCTGGTGGACGTCCTGGAGGACGAGGCCGTCGAGGTCGAGGAGGAGTGGCGGCACCGGCCGACCGAGCCCTTCGACCTGCGCACCGGCCAGGGCCACGGCCACGTCCAGTACTCCTTCGCCGCACACCGCGCCGTCGTCGAGGTCGACACCGAGCTCGGCCTGGTGAAGGTGATCGAGCTGGCCTGCGCGCAGGACGTCGGCAAGGCGCTCAACCCACTGTCCGTCCTCGGCCAGATCCAGGGTGGCACCACCCAGGGCCTGGGCGTGGCGGTCATGGAGGAGATCATCGTCGACCCGAAGACCGCGAAGGTCAGGAACCCCTCCTTCACGGACTACCTGATCCCCACCATCCTCGACACGCCGACCATCCCCGTCGACGTGCTCGAACTCGCCGACGACCACGCGCCCTACGGCCTGCGCGGCGTCGGCGAGGCCCCCACCCTGTCCTCGACTCCAGCGGTCCTCGCAGCCATCCGCGACGCGACGGGCCTGGAGCTGAACAGAACCCCGGTACGCCCGGAACACCTCACAGACACGGTGTGACGTTCGCTGAGACAGACGGAACGTCGTAACACCGCTGCCGTTGCGGGCAGTCGTGCCTCCCCAGGGCGGCACGGGTGGGCGCAACGGCAACCCCGACGCCGGGCAACCGTGCACACCGCACGGTCACCCAGGCGCCGGTTCCCCACACACAAGGTGCAGTACCGGGCCGTCCCCCGGGTCTGGCACCTCCCAAATCCCGGCTCTCGCCCAGCGCAGCGCCCGGGTGCCCCTATGAACCTTGGGAGATGGCGCATGACCCAGCAGTCAGTGGAGCCCAGGACCACTGCCGAGGACGCGGGCGCGGGAACCCGCGTCCCGGCCGGCCGGTCCTGGCTCGACCGGTACTTCCACATCACGCACAGAGGATCGACGGTCGCACGTGAAGTGCGCGGCGGCATCACCACCTTCATGGCGATGGCGTACATCCTCCTGCTCAACCCCCTGATCCTGTCCGGTGAGGACGCCGCGGGCAACACGCTCGGACAGACCGGACTGATCACGGCGACCGCGTTCGCCGCCGCCCTCACGACGTTGCTGATGGGCTTCGTCGGCAAGGTGCCGCTCGCCCTCGCCGCCGGCCTCTCCGTCTCCGGAGTGCTCGCCGGCCAGGTCGCGCCCGAGATGACCTGGCCGCAGGCCATGGGCATGTGCGTGATGTACGGCGTGGTCATCATGCTGCTGGTCGTCACCGGCCTGCGCGAGATGATCATGAACGCGATACCGCTCGCGCTCAAGCACGGCATCACGATGGGCATCGGACTGTTCATCGCCCTGATCGGCCTCGTGAAGGCCGGCTTCGTGCACGAGAACCCGGCACCCGGCGGCGGCCCGGTGCTGCTCGGCCCGGGCGGTGAACTCGCCGGCTGGCCGGTGCTGCTGTTCGCCGTGACCCTCCTCGCCATCTTCATGCTCCAGGCGCGTGGTGTCCCCGGCGCCATCCTGATCGGCATCGTCGGCGGCACGGTGCTCGCCGTCGCGCTCAACGCGTTCGGGGTCATCGACCCCGAGCAGTGGGCGAGCGGTGCGCCCGAACTGCACGGCAGCGCCGTCTCGATGCCCGACTTCTCGGTGTTCGGACAGGTCGAGTTCGGCGGCTGGGGCGAAGTCGGCGCGATGACCGTCGGCATGATCGTCTTCACCCTCGTGCTCGCCGGGTTCTTCGACGCCATGGCGACGATCATCGGCGTCGGCACCGAGGCCAAGCTCGCCGACGACAAGGGCCGGATGCCGGGTCTGTCGAAGGCGCTGTTCATCGACGGCGCGGGCGGCGCGATCGGCGGCGTCTCGGGCGCCTCCGGCCAGACCGTCTTCGTCGAGTCGGCGACCGGCGTCGGCGAGGGCGCCCGTACGGGCCTGTCCTCCGTCGTCACCGGACTCTTCTTCGCCGCCTGTCTGTTCTTCACCCCGCTCACGGCGATCGTGCCGGGCGAGGTCGCCGCGGCGGCGCTGGTGGTGATCGGCGCCATGATGATGATGAACGCCCGGCACGTGGACTGGGCCGACCGCGCCACGGCGATCCCGGTCTTCCTCACGGTCGTCCTGATGCCGTTCACCTACACCATCACCACGGGCGTGGCCGCGGGCGTCATCTCCTACGTCGCCATCAAGATCGCCCAGGGCAAGGCGCGCGAGATCGGTGCCTTCATGTGGGGACTGACGGTGATCTTCCTGATCTACTTCGCCCTCAACCCCATCGAGGGCTGGCTCGGCGTCCACTGACCGGGCCGCACCGCCCCCTCCGCCGCACCCGCTGTCGTGGCGGGGACCGAGAGATGCTGGACATCGCCGAAGAGCTGAACCGGCGGGTCGGTCTCCGGCGGTTGTGTCGAGGGGGCGGTGTACGCGCTGCGCGAGCAGGCGCTGCGCGGCGCCGGCCACGGTGCCGCGCTCACCGACAGGGTGTGACGGCACCGGACCGGCCGCCGGTGTGTGTCATTCCGCCGTTCTCAGCAGCCGGTTCACCTCCCGGCCGAAGACATGACGGCCGACCCGGGCCAGCACGCGGTCGACGGGGGCCGGCAGGAAGCGGACGCGGATCTCCTCCCGCCACAGCACCCGCGCCCGGCCGCCCGGACCCTGCCGTACCTCCATCTCGGCCCAGCCCCTGACGACCCGCCCGCGCTTCTCCAGGCGGCACAGGCCGGGGGAGTCGTCCCGCGGCGGCTGCCACACCGTCACCTCCATCGGGTCGTCGAAGGCCAGCGGGCCGAGACCCGTGCGGGCGACGACCAGTGTGCCCTCGGCGGTGGGCGGGGGAGTGGTGACGGTGACCCGGGTCAGGGGGACCGCCTCGCCGTGCCGGTGCCACCGGGTGAGCCGGCGCCATGCCTCGTCGACGGGGAGCGGCACGGTGCGCTGGAGCTGGAATTCGGCCACATGGGGATCCTATGGAATCCGCCCCGGCCCGCGGCCCGCCCCGGACACCGTCACCCGGTCGGCTCAGTCGGCGGCCGTCCCGCTCACGGCCGGTACACCTTCCCCGGCTCCGCCTTCCCCGGGGCCAGGAGCTGAGGGACCGTCACGAACACGTATCCGCGCTGCTTCAGCGCGTCGATGATGCCGGGTACCGCCGGGACCGTCCCGTCGTAGAGGTCGTGCAGCAGGATGATGCCGTCGCGGGAGGACTGGGCGAGGACGCGGCGGGTGATCAGCTCGGAGTCGGTGGTCCGGTAGTCCTTCGCGGTCACGCTCCACAGGACCTCCGCGAGGCCCAGTTCGCGGCTGATCTCGTGCACCGTGTCGTCGGTGCGGCCCTGCGGCGGGCGCATGAGGGTGGGGCGGCGGCCGGTGAGGCGTTCTATCTCCTCGTTGGTGCGCGCGAGTTCCTGGCGAATCTCCTCCGGCGGCAGCTCGGTGAGCCTGCGGTGGGTCCAGGTGTGGCTCGCCACCTCGTGCCCCTCGTCGGCCATGCGCCTGACGAGCTCGGGGTACTTCTCGATGTGGCGCCTGCCCAGCAGGAAGAACGTCGCCGGGACGTGTTTCTCCTGGAGGATGTCCAGCAGGCGTGCCGAGTGCTCACTCGGCCCCGCGTCGAATGTGAGTGCGATGCACTTGGCCTCGCGGCAGTCCACCGCGCCGAAACGGGCCTGGACGTCCGTGGCCCGGGCGGCGCTCGGCGCGGTCGCCGCCACACGTGTGCAGCCACTCAGGGCCACCGTCGCGGCCAGCGCCGCCGCCACCGTCGCGACGGCGCGGAACGCGGCCCCCGTTCTGTGCATCTTCCTGGTCAGAGAAGGCATGGCGGGACTATACATAGCGTGTATACGCGCAATGTATAGTCCCCTTGGTGTGCTCTCGCGCGGGCGCTCACAGGCATGTGAGAGTCGTCACCGGTTACTCGCGCCGTCGTCCCTGCGAGGCGAGAGCGAGGAGAGCGCCGTGAGCGGACTTCCCTGGCGCCGGGCCCTGGTGACCGGCGGGGCCGGGTTCGTCGGATCGCACCTGTGCGCGCGGCTGGTCCGCGCCGGAACCGAGGTCGTGTGCCTGGACAACCTGTCCACCGGTGCGCGGGCCAATGTCACCGGCCTCGAACAGCGGCCCGGCTTCCGCTTCGTGCGCGCCGACGCCACCGACGCCGCCGCGCTCGCCGCCCTCCCCGGCCGCTTCGACCTCGTCCTGCACTTCGCCTGTCCGGCCTCACCCGCCGACTATCTCCGGCTGCCGCTCGAAACCCTCGACGTCGGCAGCACCGGCACCCGCAACGCGCTGGAGCGGGCCCGCGCCGACGGGGCCCGCTTCCTCCTCGCCTCCACCTCCGAGGTGTACGGCGACCCCCTGGAGCACCCTCAGCACGAGGACTACTGGGGCAACGTCAACCCCGTCGGCCCGCGCAGTGTCTACGACGAGTCCAAGCGCTTCGCCGAGGCCCTGGTCACCGCCCACCGCCGGGTGCACGGCACCGACACCGCCATCGTGCGCATCTTCAACACCTACGGCCCCCGGATGCGCACCGGCGACGGCCGCGCCGTGCCCACCTTCATCGCGCAGGCCCTCGACGGCGCGCCCCTGACCGTCGCCGGCGACGGCAGCCAGACCCGCTCCCTGTGCTACGTCGACGACACGGTCGACGGCGTCCTCGCGCTCGCCGCGTCCGACGAGACCGGCCCCGTGAACATCGGCGGGACCGACGAGATCACCGTCCTGGAGCTGGCCCGCCGGATCGTCGGCCTCACCGGCTCCGCCTCCCGCATCCGGTTCGTGGACCGCCCCGTCGACGACCCCGCCCGGCGCCGCCCCGACACCCGGCTGGCCCGCGAGCGCCTCGGCTGGCAGCCGTGCGTCGGCTGGACCGAGGGCCTGCGGCGCACCGTCGGCTGGTTCTCCCACGCCGCCGCGGCGTGAGCCGGGCCGTCCACGCTCTGTGTCCACTGCCGCGCCCGCCGGACCTCGTACCGGCTGCCTCGCTCACTCTCCGTGCGCGCTCCGCCTCTCGCGGCGACAAAATACCCCAATCCGGTGCAAGCTGTCTCCAAGTGTTTGATTCAGCTGCAGTGCGGCACCCGCGTCCCTGGAGCCCCACACGTCGCACATGGACGGAGAACACCCCCCATGCGCATCCTCGGAATCAACGCCCTCTTCCACGACCCAGCCGCCGCCCTGGTCGTCGACGGCCGGACCGTGGCCGCGGCCGAGGAGGAGCGCTTCAGCCGGCGCAAGCACGGCAAGCGGCCGGTGCCCTTCTCCGCCTGGGAACTGCCCGAGCAGTCGGCCCGCTGGTGCCTGGAGCGGGCGGGACTGCGCGCCGCTGACCTCGACGCCGTCACCTACTCCTTCGACCCCGCGCTCGCCCGGCCCGCCCACGCCATGGGCCTGGACGACCCGTGGGACCCGCTGCGCCTGGAGTACGCCCGCCGCGCGCCCGAGTTCCTCGCCGAGGCGCTGCCCGGGCTCGACCCCGCCCGGGTCGTCTTCGTCCCCCACCACGTCGCCCACGCCGCCTCCGCGGGGCCCGCCTCCCCGCACCCGGACAGCGCTGTCCTCGTCCTCGACGGCCGCGGCGAGGCCGCCTCCCACCTGGCCGGCCGCTACCGCGACGGCAAGCTCGACACCCTCGCCACCCAGGCCCTGCCCGACTCCCTCGGCCTCCTCTACGAGGAGCTCACCGCCCACCTCGGCTTCCTGCGCAGCAGCGACGAGTACAAGGTGATGGCCCTCGCCTCCTACGGCACCCCCCGCCATCTGCACCGCCTGCGCGAGTACGTCCATCCCACCGGCCACGGCGGCTTCCGCGCCCACGGTGTCGACTGGGCCGCCTTCACCCCGCCACGGGCCGAGGACGAACCCTGGAACCAGGACCACGCCGACCTCGCCGCGAGCGCCCAGGCCGTCCTGGAGGAGGTCCTGCTGGAGCTGGCGCACTGGCTGCACCGCGAGGCCGGCGGCGAGGCGCTCACCCTGGCCGGCGGCGTCGCCCTGAACTGCGTCGCCAACTCGAAGATCGCCGCACGCGGCCCGTACCGGAACGTGTGGGTGCAGCCCGCCGCCGGTGACGCCGGCACCGCGCTCGGCGGCGCCCTGCACCTGGCCGCGCAGGAGGGCGTCCCGCAGCCCATGCCGGGCGCCGGCCTCGGCCGTGACTGGAGCGACGACGCACTGCGCGACTGGCTGGAACGGGCGGCGATCCCGTACGACAAGCCCGCCGACATCGCCGAGACCGTCGCCGAGGAACTGGCCCGGGACGGCATCGTCGCCTGGTTCCAGGGCCGCAGCGAGTACGGGCCGCGCGCCCTCGGACACCGGTCCCTGCTCGCCCACCCGGGGCGCGCCGAGAACCTCGAACGTCTCAACCACGTCAAGGGCCGCGAGGAGTTCCGCCCCGTCGCCCCGATGGTCCTCGCCGACCGGGCCGCCGAGCTGTTCTCCGGCGGTCCGCTGCCCAGCCCGTACATGCTCTTCGTGCACGACGTCGACGAGGCGTGGCGGGAGCGGATCCCGGCCGTCGTCCACGTCGACGGCACCGCCCGCATCCAGACCGTGGACGAGGGCGCCGAGCCGCTGGTGGCGCGGATGCTGCGCGCCTTCGAGCGGCGCACCGGGCTGCCGGTCGTGGTCAACACCAGCCTCAACACCGCGGGCCGCCCCATGGTCGACGATCCGCGCGACGCGCTGGAGTGCTTCGGCTCGGCGCCGGTGGACCTGCTCGCCCTCGGGCCGTACGCGGTGCGCAGGGGGAGGGCGTTCGCATGACGCCGTACTCCGTCGTGATCCCCACCCTGGTGCGGGACACCCTCGCCGACTGTCTCGCCGCGCTCGCCGCGGCGACCGGTCCGCGCCCCGAGCGGATCGTCCTCGTCGACGACCGGCGCGAGCCCGAACCCGGGGCCCTGGAGCACCCGTTGGCCGTCCTCGGCGACCTGCGGGAGCGCACCACCGTCGTCGCCTGCGGGGGACGCGGGCCGGCCGCCGCGCGCAACACCGGGCTGCGCACGGTCACCACGCCCTGGGTGGCCTTCCTCGACGACGACGTCCAGGTCGGCCCGCGCTGGTGCGAGCAACTCGCGCGGGACCTCGCCGAGGCGCCCCCCGACACCGCCGGCGTCCAGGGCGTCATCACCGTGCCGCTGTCCGGCCGGCGGCGCCCCACCGACTGGGAACGCGCCACCGCGGGACTCGCGCGGGCCCGCTGGATCACCGCCGACATGGCCTACCGCACCGAGGCGCTGAAACAGCTCGGCGGCTTCGACGAACGCTTCCCGCGCGCCTTCCGCGAGGACGCGGACCTCGCGCTGCGCGTCCTCGACGCCGGCTGGCGCATCCGCCGGGGCGGGCGCACCACCCGCCATCCCGTGCGGCCCGCCTCCCGCTGGGTGTCGCTGCAGCAGCAGCGCGGCAACGCCGACGACGCGCTGATGCGGCAGCTGCACGGGCCCGGCTGGTGGGAACGGGCGGTCGCGCCGCGCGGCCGGATCCGCCGCCACGCCGCGATCACCGCGGCCGGTGCCGCCGCCTGCGCGTTCACCGCGACCGGGCATCGCCGGGCCGCCGCCGTGTGCGCGCTCGGCTGGGCCGCCGGGACCGCCGAGTTCGCCCGCGCCCGCATCCTGCCCGGGCCGCGCACCCGCGACGAGGTGACGACCATGCTGGCCACCAGCGTGCTCATCCCGCCCGCGGCGACCTGGCACCGGCTGGCCGGAGCCTGGCGCCACCGAGGCGCCCCCGCCTGGCAGGAGGTGGCCCGGTGAACACGGTGAAGGCCGTGCTGTTCGACCGCGACGGCACGCTGATCGAGGACGTCCCCTACAACGGCGACCCCGAGCGGGTGCGCCCCGTCGAGGGCGCCCGCGAGGCCGTGGCCGCGCTGCGTGCCCGCGGCATCCGCACCGGGGTCGTCACCAACCAGTCCGGCATCGCGCGCGGCCTGCTCACCGCCGCCGACGTCCGCCGGGTCAACCGGCGCGTCGACGAACTCTTCGGCGCCTTCGACGTCTGGGCGGTCTGCCCGCACGGCCCCGACGACGGCTGCCACTGCCGCAAACCGCAGCCGGGCATGATCCAGTGGGCGGCCGGCCGCATCTGCGCCAACCCCGCCGAGTGCGTCGTCATCGGCGACATCGGAGCCGACATCGAGGCCGCCCACCGCGCCGGCGCCCACGCCATCCTCGTCCCGACCCCCCAGACGCGCCCGGAGGAGACGGCGGCGGCCCCCCGGGTGGCCCCGGACCTCCCGACGGCCGTGCGGGCCGTTCTGGAGGCAGCCGCCCCGGACCCGAACGCGCGGGACGGGAACCCCGCACGCCCCGGTTCCCGCCCCGACGCCGCCGCTGCGGGGAGGCAGCCGTGAAGGCGCTCGTCGCACGGCTCGACAGCTTCGGCGATGTGCTGCTCGCCGGGCCCGCCGTGCGTGCCGTCGCCGCACGCGCCGAGACCGTCACCCTGCTGTGCGGTCCGCACGGGGCGCCCGCCGCACGGCTGCTGCCCGGTGTCGACGACGTGCTCGTGTGGGACGCCCCCTGGGTGGGCTTCCAGCCGCCCCCGGTGCGCCGCGAGGGCGTCGACACCGTCGTCGGCGCGATCGCCGCCACCGACGCCGACACCGCCCTGGTGCTGACCTCCTTCCACCAGTCGCCGTTGCCGACCGCGCTGTTGCTGCGGCTGGCCGGCGTCCGCTTCGTCGCCGCCGACAGCGAGGACTACCCCGGCTCCCTCCTCGACGTACGCCACCACCGCGCCCCGCACGCCCACGAGGCGGAGGCCGCGCTCGACCTCGCCGGGGCCGCCGGGTTCCCGCCCGTCGACGACGGCCGGCTGCGCGTGCTGCCGCCGCCCCCGACCGAGGAGCTGACCGGTCCCCCGGGATACGTCGTCCTCCACCCGGGCGCCAGCGTCCCGGCCCGCGCCTGGAGCCCCGAGCGGTGCGCGCAGGCCGTGCGCGAACTGGCCGCCGACGGACGCCGGGTGGTCGTGACCGGCGGCCCGGGGGAGCGGGACCTGACCGCGTACGTCGCCGGTCACCACGCGCTCGACCTCGGCGGCCGGACCGGCGCCGCCGAACTCGCCGGAGTGCTCGCCGGGGCCGCCTGCGTGGTCACCGGCAACACCGGTCCGGCCCATCTCGCCGCCGCCGTCGGCACCCCGGTGGTGTCGCTGTTCGCGCCCGTCGTCCCCGCCGAGCGCTGGCGCCCGTACGGCGTGCCCTGCGTGCTGCTCGGCGACCAGCAGGCGCCCTGCGCCGACACCAGGGCCCGCACCTGTCCCGTACCCGGCCACCCCTGTCTGGACGGCGTCACCGCACACGACGTCGTGGCGGCGGTCGACAAGCTCGTGGAGGTGACATGAGGATCCTGCTGTGGCACGTGCACGGATCGTGGACCACCGCCTTCGTGCAGGGCCCGCACACCTACCTCGTCCCGGTCACCCCGGACCGCGGCCCGGACGGCCTCGGCCGCGCCCGCACCTTCGACTGGCCCGACTCGGTCGTCGAGGTGCCGCCGGAGCGGCTGCGGGACGAGCACATCGACGTGGTCGTGCTGCAACGCCCCCACGAACTCGCCCTGGTCGACGCCTGGCTGGGCCGCCGGCCGCCGCTGGTCTACCTGGAGCACAACGCCCCCGACGCAGACGTGCCCGACACCCGGCACCCCGCCGCGGACCTCCCCGGCGTCACCCTCGTGCACGTCACCCACTTCAACCGGCTGATGTGGGACAGCGGGACCACCCCGGCCACCGTCATCGAACACGGCATCGTCGACCCCGGACCGAGGTGGACCGGCGAACTGCCGCACGCCGCCGTCGTCGTCAACGAACCCGTCCGGCGCGGCCGTACCACCGGCACCGACCTGCTGCCCGCCTTCGCCGGCGCCGCCCCCCTCGACGTCTTCGGCATGCGCACCGACGGCCTGGCCGCCCACCTCGGCCTGCCCGCCGACCGCTGCCGCGCCCACGAACTCGCCCAGGCGGACCTGCACACCGCGATGGCCCGCCGCCGCGTCTACGTCCACCCCGTCCGCTGGACCTCCCTCGGCCTGTCCCTGCTGGAGGCGATGCACCTGGGCATGCCCGTGGTCGCGCTCGCCACCACCGAGGTCACCGAGGCCGTACCGCCCGGCGCCGGAGTGGTGTCCAACCGGATCGACGTACTGACCGATGCCGTACGGGACTTCGTCGCCGACCCGCTGCACGCCCGCCTCATCGGCGAGGGCGCACGCGCGGCCGCGCTCGCCCGCTACGGACTGTCCCGTTTCCTGGACGACTGGGAGCGGCTGCTCAAGGAGGTGACCCGATGAGGATCGCCATGGTGTCCGAGCACGCGAGCCCGCTCGCCGCGCTCGGCGGCGTCGACGCCGGGGGCCAGAACGTGTACGTGGCCCGGCTCAGCGAGGAGCTGGCCCGGCGCGGCCACCAGGTCACGGTGTACACGCGCCGCGACTCCACCGGTCTGCCCGACCGGGTGCCGCTGCCCGGCGGAGCGGTCGTGGAGCACGTCCCCGCGGGGCCGCCCGAAGCCGTCCCGAAGGACGACCTGCTGCCGTACATGGCCGACTTCGGCGCGCACCTCGCACGGGTCTGGCGCCGCGAGCGGCCCGACGTGGTGCACGCCCACTTCTGGATGTCGGGCCTGGCCGCCCACCTCGGCGCGCGACCGCACGGCATCCCGGTGGTGCAGACGTTCCACGCCCTCGGCACCGTCAAGCGGCGCCACCAGGGCTGGCGCGACACCAGCCCGCCGCAGCGCATCGGCATCGAACGGCAGATCGGGCAGACCTCCGCCCGCGTCCTCGCCACGTGCAGCGACGAGGTGCGCGAACTCGACCTCATGGGCGTACCCGCCCACCAGGTGTCCGTGGTGCCCTGCGGCGTCGACGCCGGCCACTTCCGCCCCGGCGCCGACGGCGCACCGCCCCCGCCGCGCCGCGCCCGCCACCGGCTGCTCGCCTGCGGGCGGCTCGTCCGCCGCAAGGGATACGACCAGGCCGTCCGTGCGCTCACGAAGATCCCCGACACCGAACTCGTCATCGCGGGCGGCCCCGCCGCGGCCCACCTCGACCGCGACCAGGAGGCACGGCGCCTACGGCACCTCGCCCACCGCGCCGGTGTCGCCGACCGGGTGCGCATGACCGGCGCGGTCGACCCCGCCGACATGCCCGCCCTGATCGGCAGCGCGGACCTGGTGCTGTGCACGCCCGTCTACGAGCCGTTCGGCATCGTGCCGCTGGAGGCCATGGCCTGTGCCGTGCCCGTCGTCGCCACCGACGTCGGCGGCCACCGCGACAGCGTCGCCGACGGCGTCACCGGGCGGCTCGTACCGCCCGAGGACCCCGACGCGGTCGCCGCCGCCGTGCGCGAACTGTCCGGCCGGCCTCGGCTGCGCCACCGGTACGGCGCCGCCGGGCGGGAGCGAGTGCTCGCCCACTACACATGGCAGCGCGTCGCCGACGGCGTCGAGGACGTCCACCGACAGGTTCTGACCGGACACACGATCCCCGAAGAGGTGGCCTGATGACCGTGCACCCTCCCGTCACCGGGCACTGCGACGAACTCCGTGACGCCCTCGGCGCGTTCCGCTCCTCCGCCCGCATCACCGAGCGGTGGGGCGAGCAGCTCGCCGCGACGCTCACCCGCGGCGGCCGGCTGCTGGCCGCGGGCAACGGCGGCAGCGCGGCCCAGGCGCAGCACCTGACCGCGGAACTCGTCGGCCGCTACCGCGACGACCGGCCCGCCTTCTCGGCGATCGCCCTGCACGCGGACACCTCCAGCACCACCGCGATCGCCAACGACTACGGCGTGGACGCGGTGTTCGCCCGCCAGGTCCGCGCCCACGGCCGCCCCGGCGACGTGCTCGTGCTGCTGTCCACCTCCGGCGCCAGCGCGAACCTGCTGTCCGCGGCGGACACGGCGCGGGCGGCCGGGCTGCGGGTGTGGGCGATGACGGGGCCGGCGCCGAATCCGCTGATGGCGGGCAGCGACGAGTCGCTGTGCGTCGAGGCCCCTTCGGCCGCCACCGTGCAGGAACTGCATCTGGTCGCGGTGCACATGCTGTGCGAGGCGTTCGACGCGGCACTCGACGGGGGGAACGGCCGTGGGGGGCCTGCCGGGCGGGTGGTGACATGACGGGCGCGGGAATGCACGGCCGCGACGTGAACGGCGGTCGCGTGGGCGCCGGTCGCACGGTCGGCGCGCGCACGGACGGCGCTCGCGCGGTCGGCGGCCGAGCGCGTGGCGGCGGCGGGCGCGGCAAGGCGCCGCTCCTCGTGGTCGGGGACGCGCTGCTGGACCGGGACGTCACCGGCCGGGCCGAGCGGCTCGCGCCGGACGCGCCCGTGCCGGTGGTCGACGACTGCGGGGAGACCACCCGGCCCGGCGGCGCCGCGCTCACCGCGTATCTCGCCGCCCGCGACGGCCGTGACGTCACGCTGATCGCCGCAGTGGGCGACGACCCGGCCAGCCGTGAGCTGAAGCGGCTCCTCGAACCCTGGGTGACGCTGATCCCGCTGCCGCTGACCGGGCCGCTGCCGGAGAAGACCCGTGTCCTCGCGGGGGACCGGCCGGTGGCCCGTCTCGACCGGGGGGACGGCCGGGCCCGCGCGGCGACGGACGCGGCCCGCGAGGCCGTCCGCGCCGCGCCCGCCGTCCTCGTCTCCGACTACGGCCGCGGCACCGCCGACCGGCTCCGGGACGCCCTGGCCGCCCGCCCGCCCCTGGTGTGGGACCCGCACCCGCGCGGCGGCCCCCCGGTGCCGGGCACCCGGCTCGTCACCCCCGCAGAGAAGGAGGCGCACGCCCTGGCACCCGCCGACGGCACCACGCGCCGGAACCTGCACGCCGCCGCGCACAGCGCCGCCGCGCTGGTACGGCACTGGAGGGTCGCCGCCGTGGCGGTCACCCTGGGCGCCCGCGGCGCTCTGCTGTCCTACGGCGAGCATCCGCTGCTCGTCCCCGCCGCCACCGCCCACCACGGCGACAGCTGCGGCGCCGGGGACCGGTTCGCGGCGACCGCGGCCGGGCTGCTCGCCGACGGCGTGCTGGTCGGCGAGGCCGTCGAGGGTGCCGTCGCCGCAGCGACCGGTTTCGTCGGCGCGGGCGGCGCCGGTGCGCTGCCCCGCGCGGACGCGCCCGCGTCGCCGTCCGACGACGACCCCTTCGCCCTCGCCGCCCGCATCCGCTCCGCGCACGGCACGGTCGTCGCGGCGGGCGGCTGCTTCGACCTGCTGCACGCCGGACACGTCGGACTGCTCCAGGCGGCCCGCGGACTCGGCGACTGCCTGGTGGTGTGCGTCAACTCGGACGCCTCCGTACGGCGCCGCAAAGGTGCTGGCCGTCCGGTCAACCCGCTCGCCGACCGCGTCCGCGTCCTGCGTGCCCTGGCCTGCGTGGACGCGGTCGCCGTCTTCGACGAGGACACCCCCGAACGCCTCCTGGGCGACCTGCGCCCCGACGTCTGGGTCAAGGGCGGCGACTACGCCGCCGCCGATCTCCCCGAGGCGTCCCTCCTGGAGGAATGGGGCGGCCAGGCGGTCCTCCTCCCGTACCTCGCGGGCCGCTCCTCGACCCGCATCCTGTCCCGGGCGACGGAAGGGCTGCGATGACGGCTGCCGGCCGAAGGGCTGCGACGACGGCTGCCGACTGGAGGCCGCGCCTTCTCGTGCTGCGCGCGCTGGGCCTCGGGGACCTGCTGGCCGGCGTGCCCGCGCTGCGGGCGCTGCGGCGGGGGTTTCCCGGGCACGAACTGGTGCTGGCCGCGCCCGGCGCCCTGCGGGACGTCGCCGCGGCCAGCGGGGCCGTCGACCGGGTGCTGCACGCCTCCGCTCCGGGACGGGCCGTGCCGCGGGCCCTCGACTGGAGCGGGCCGCCCCCCGATGTGGCCGTCGACCTGCACGGCAACGGACCGCCCAGTCACCGGCTGCTCCAGGAACTGCGCCCCGGGCGGCTGCTCGCCTTCGCCCACCCCGGGACGCCCGAGATCGACGGGCCGCCCTGGTACGCCGAGGAACACGAACGCGACCGCTGGTGCCGGCTGCTGCGTGCCCACGGCATCGACGCCGACCCCGCCGACCTGCTGCTGCCCCGCCCCGGCGCCGTGTCACCCGCCCCCGGGGCCGTCGTCCTGCATCCCGGCGCCGGTGCGCCCGCCCGCTGCTGGCCCGTCGAGCGGTACGCGGCCGTCGCGGGCGCCCTGCGCGAGCGCGGCCTGCGGGTCGTCGTGACCGGGGGAGCGGACGAGGGCGACCTGGTGGCGCGGCTCGCCAAGCAGGCCGACCTGCCCGACACCGACGTCTTCGGCGGCGGCCTCCCCTACGACCGCCTCGCCGCCCTCGTCGCCGACGCGCACGCCGTGATCAGCGGCGACACCGGCATCGCCCACCTCGCGGTCGCCCACGCCGCCCCCACCGTCACCCTCTTCGGCCCGGTCCCGCCGAGCCGTTGGGGCCCGCCCGACCACCCCCGCCACCGCACCCTGTGGTACGGCCCGCCGGGCGACCCCCACGCCCGCCGCCCCGACCCGGCCCTGCTCCGCATCACCCCGGACGACGTCCTGCGCGCCCTCGCCCGACTGCCCTCGCGGCCGACCGACGCCGCGGGTGCGGCGGGGAGCGGGAGGGAGCGGGAGCGGCCACCCGTCTTCCCCGACACCCGCCCTCTGCGAACCGTCCCTCCGGGAGGTGACCACGCCCCATGAGCCACCCGCCCACCGGGTCCCGTCCCGTCGGCATCGTCATCGCCACCCGCGACCGCCGCGCCCGGCTGGCCCGCACCCTGCGGCAGCTCCTCGCGCTGCCCGAGCGGCCCGAGATCCTCGTCGTGGACAACGCCTCCACCGACGGCACCCGGGCCATGCTCGTCCGCGACTTCCCCGAGGTGCGGGTGCTGGCGCTGCCCGTCAACCACGGTGCCCTCGCCCGCAATCACGGCGCCCGGGCCCTCGACACCCCCTACATCGCGTTCAGCGACGACGACTCCTGGTGGGAGCCGGGCTCCCTGGCCCGCGCGGCCGAGTTGTTCGACGACCACCCGCGGCTCGGCCTGATCGCCGCCCGCACGCTCGTCGGCCCGGACGCCCGGCCCGACCCGCTCAACGACGTCCTGGCCCACTCGCCCCTCGGACCGGCCACCGACCTGCCCGGCACCCAGGTGCTCGGCTTCCTCGCCTGCGGTGCCGTCGTCCGGCGCCACGCCTACCTCGACGCCGGCGGCTTCCACCGGCTGCTGTTCTTCGGCGGTGAGGAGACCCTCCTCGCCTACGACCTGGCCGCCCGCGGCTGGGGCGTCACCCACTGTCCCGACGTCGTCGCGCACCACGACCCGTCGCCGGCACCCCGCCCCGGCCGCCCGGCGGTCCAGCGCCGCAACGAACTCCTCACCGCCTGGCTGCGCCGCCCCGTCGGCCACGCCCTCGCCCGCACCGGCGCCCTCGCGGCCCAGGCCCGCGGCGACGGCCACGCCCGGCGTGCCCTGCGCGAGGCCCTGGCCCGGCTGCCGGCCGCCCTGCGCGAACGCAGGCCCCTGCCCCCGCACGTGGAGCGCGCCGCCCGTCTGCTCGAGGAGACGACCGCATGAGCGGCCCCGACCCCCGTACGACCGTCGTCGTCATCACCCACAACCGGCGCCGCGAACTCCTGCGCACCCTGCGTCACCTCGCCGAACTCCCCGAACGGCCCCCGGTGCTCGTCACCGACAACGGTTCCACCGACGGCACCGCCGACGCCGTCGCCCGCGACCACCCCGACGTGACGCTGCTGCGCCCCGGCCGAAACCTCGGCGCGGTCGGCCGCAACCTCGCGGTACGGCAGGTCAGCACGCCCTACGTCGCCTTCTGCGACGACGACTCCTGGTGGTCGCCCGGCTCCCTGTCCGGCGCCGCCGACCTGCTGGACCGGTATCCGGCGCTCGCGTCCGTCACCGCGCGGATCATCGTCGAACCGGACGGCACCGACGACCCGATCGTCGCCGAACTGCGCGAGTCGCCCGTGCCCGGCCCGTCCTGGCTGCCCGGACCCGCGCTCGGCTCGTTCCTCGCGGCGGCGACCGTCCTGCGCACCGACGCCTTTCGCGCCGCGGGCGGCTTCCACCCGAAGCTCTGGCTCGGCGGCGAGGAGGAACTCCTGGCCGCCGACCTCGCCGCCGACGGCTGGTGGCTCATCTACGCCGATCATCTGACGGTCCATCACCAGGCGTCGCCGGCCCGGGACTCCACGCTGCGCCGCAGGCACGGGATCCGCAACACCCTGTGGTTCACCTGGCTGCGCCGCCCGGCCGGACCCGCCCTGCGCCGCACCGTGAACCTCGCCCGCACCGTTCCGCGCGACACCGCCTCCCTGCGCGCCTTCGCCGAAGCGGCGGCGGCGCTGCCCTGGGTGCTGCGCGAACGCCGCGTCCTGCCGCACGAGGTCGAGTCCCGCCTCCGCCTCCTGGAACCCTCCCAGCGCACCTCGACGGCCCGCCGCTACACGGGCTGACAGCCCGCGGAGCCGCGGCCCCACGCCCCCGCTCGGAGCACGGCCCGCGGCTGCGCCACTCCTCGCCTTCCCGCAGTTCCTCGTCGGCCGCCGCGTCGGCGTCCTGATCGGAAGACCCCGGCCCGTTCGGCGTCCTCGCGGAGCCTGGCCCGCCGGGTGGCGTACTTCTTGCTGCCGGGTCCGGGCACGACCATCACCTCCTGCCCGGCAGGTCCCCGGCGCCCCGGAGGGCGCACGCCTACCCCGCGCGGCGTGCCGTCAGTGCCTCCACCAGGCGGTCCGCGCCGTCCGGTGCGGTGCCCTCGCGGAAGGCGTCGCGGGCCTGCCGGGCGGCCACCCGGCCCGAGGTCAGGCACCAGTCCCACCAGCGGTCCAGCCGGCGTTCGTCCAGGTCCTCGGCGGGCACCAGCGCGGGCCAGCCGCACACCCGGGCCTGCGCCGTGACCTTCGCGCCGCCCGCCACCGGATCCACCGCCAGCACCGGGGTGCCGACCCGCAGCGCCAGCACCAGCCCGTGCAGCCGGTCCGTGACCACCAGATCGAGGCGGGCCAGCACCGACTGCACCTGCGCGGGCGTCGCGCTCAGATGCCAGTCACGGGTGTCGAGCCGGGTCTCCAGCTCCAGTCGCGCACAGTCCTTGCCGGCCAGCCAGCGCGTCACCTCCTCGGCGACCTGCTGGTGCCGCCGCTGCTCGCCGTACTCGTGCTGCCCGTACGTGAGGATCACCCCGACCACGGGCCGGGCCGGCGCCGCCGGGGCACGGGCCGCCAGATCCTCCGTCGGCTCCGCGTCCGGCGCGTCCCGCGCCAGTACCCGGTGGAACCCGCGCACGGCCTCCCCGCCGGGATCGATCACCGAGGTCCCCACCGCGATCCGCACACAGTGCGCGAACCGCCGGTGCAGCTCCTCGACCTGCGGCCCGTCCAGCGGGCCGCACACGAACACCAGATGGGAGTAGTCGCGGGGCCGTACGTCGTCCAGATGCCGTGCGTCCGGCAGGAAGCCGGGGCTCCACACCACGTCGTAGGGGATCCGGGCCCCGCGCAGCACCTCCTCCACCCGGTGCAGCGCCAGCACGTCCCCGGCGGTCGCCTCCCCGTCGGGGAAGCTGAACCACCCGGTCAGCAGGACCCTCTCCGGTCCCATGAGGTCACCTACCTGCACAATGCCCCCCGAGTGCCCCGCTCCCGCGCGAGGCAACCGTCCCGGCGCGGGCACCTCGAGCGAGCCCCTGGCGGCCCGCGACCTCGGCGCGCGAGAATCCCGGCGTGCAGATCACCGCGGGCGAACTCAACCGTGCCACCCTGGCGCGCCAGCTCCTGCTGGAGCGGCATCCGCTGAGCGTGCCCGAGGCGGTCCGCCGGGTCGTCGCGCTCCAGGCGCAGCACGCCCCGTCGCCGTATCTCGCGCTGTGGAACCGCGTCACGGATCTCGACCCGACCGCCGTGGACGACGTCTTCGCCCGGCGGACGGTGGTCAAGGCGACCCTGCTGCGGCTCACCCTGCACGCGGTGCACCATGCCGACTACCAGGTGTTCCGGGAGGCGATGCAGCCGACGCTGTACGCCTCCCGGCTCGGGTACCGCTTCGCCGCCACCGGGCTGACCCCGGAGCACGCCGAGAAACTGGTGCCCCCGCTGCTGGACTTCGCCGCCCGCCCCCGCACCGCCGCGGAACTGCGGGCCTGGCTCGCCGAGCAGGTCGGCGCCGAGTGCGCGGAGGGCGCCTGGTGGGGCCTGCGGGCGTACGCGCCGCTCTGGCATCTCCCGACGGGCGGCCCCTGGTCGTTCGGGCAGCGTGCGTCGTTCGCCGCCGCCCGCACCGGGCCCGTGCCCACCGGCAAGGAGTATGCGCCGCACGCGCTGCGGACGCTCGTCCTGCGGTACCTGGAGGGCTTCGGCCCGGCGTCGGTGGCGGACGTGGCGCAGTTCGCCATGGTGCAGCGCACTCCGGTGCGCAAGGCGCTCCTCGCCCTGGACGGCGCCGTCGAACGCCTCGACGGCCCGGACGGCACCACCCTGTACGACGTTCCCGGCGCGCCGCGCCCACCCGCGGACACTCCGGCCCCGCCGCGCCTGATGGCGATGTGGGACAGCACCCTGCTGGCGTACGCCGACCGCAGCCGCGTCATCCCGTCCGGCCTGCGCCGCCTGGTGATCCGCAGCAACGGTGACGTGCTGCCCACGCTGCTCGTCGACGGCCGGGTCGCCGGCGTGTGGCGGCCGGAGACCGGCGGCATCGAGGTCACCGCCTTCCACGACCTGCCGCCCGCCACCTGGGACGCCGTCGCCGAGGAGGCGCACACCCTGGGCGCGTTCCTGGCCGACCGCGACCCAGCCGTCTACGCCCGCTACCGCCACTGGTGGGCGAAGCTGCCCGAGGCCCGGGTCCGGCTGCTGCCGAGCCGGGCGAGCCGGGCCTAGGCCCGTCGGGGAGCCGGCTCCCGGTGGTGTTCCTGGTGCCCGGCCAGGGCCTGGCGGGCCTGGTCCCGGGTGCGCTCGGCCACCTCGCGGGTCTCGGTGAGGACGTCGCCGAGTTCGCGCACCAGGCTCTCGTAGACGGGCAGACGGTCGTGGCTGGTGGGAGGGGGTGTCACAGGGCTGGTCCTTCGCGTGGGGGTCGACTGCTGATCGAGGGGCGCCTCGCGGGGGCCCTTACACGTCAGCGTCCCGCTGCGGCCGTGATGTCACGGGCGTCACGGAATGTCCCGGAGACGGGCACGCCTTCTGCACGTCTCCTTGCGGACGGAAGCTGACCGCAAGGAGCGCTAGCGTGCGGACATGACCCAGACGAAGCGGAGCGTCACCAGCGTCACCCCGCCGCCCGGCGCCGTGCTCGGCACCCGCGCCCTGAACCGGGCCACTCTCGCGCGGCAACTGCTGCTGCGCCGCTCGCCGCTGTCCGCCGAGGCCGCGGTCCGGCATCTGGTCGGACTCCAGGCGCAGAACGTCAAGCCCCCGTACTACGCGCTCGCCGCCCGCCTCGACGGATTCACCCCCGAGGCGCTGTCCCGCCCCATGGCCGACCGCGCGGTGGTCCGCATCGTCACCCTGCGCTCGACCATCCACACCCACACCGCCGACGACTGCCTCACCCTGCGCCCCCTGGTGCAGCCCGCCCGCGACCGTGAGATCGCGGTCTTCCGCAAGGGCCTCACCGGCGTCGACCTGGACCGGCTCGCCACCCTCGCCCGTGAGCTCGTCGAGTCCGAGCCGCGCACCATGAAGCAGCTGCGCGAGGCCCTGCTGCTTCAGTGGCCCGACGCGGACCCGCAGGCCCTGTCCGTCGCCGCCCGCTGCAAGCTGCCGCTCGTCCAGATCACCCCGCGCGGGCTGTGGGGCCGCAGCGGTCAGGTCACGCTCACCACCGCCGAGCACTGGCTGGGCCGCCCCGCCGAGCCGGCCCCGGCACCCGACGACACCGTGCTGCGCTACCTCGCGGCCTTCGGCCCGGCCTCCGTGAAGGACATGCAGACCTGGTCCGGCCTCACCCGCCTGCGCCCGGCCTTCGAACGGCTCCGGCCCCGCCTCGTCACCTTCCGCGACGAGGCCGGCGTCGAGCTGTTCGACCTTCCCGACGCGCCCCGCCCCGACCCGGACACCCCGGCACCGCCGCGCTTCCTGCCCGAGTTCGACAACCTGCTGCTCTCCCACGCCGACCGCACCCGGGTCGTCCCGGCCGAGCACAAGGGCCGCAGCTGGCAGGGCAACATCGCCTACTGCACCCTCCTCGTCGACGGGTTCCTCGCGGGCCTGTGGCGCCTGGAGAAGGACGCCCTCGTCGTCGAGCCGTTCGGGACGCTCACCAAGGCGCAGCGGGAGGAGGTCACCACGGAGGGCGAGCGGATGCTGCGGGTGATGCACCCGGACACGTCGTACGACATCCGCTTCGGGACGGTACGCGGGTGAGGGGGCAGTCGCTTATTCGTTTGCCGCCGCCCGAGCCGGCCGGATAGGAAGCTCGCATGCTTCGAGGCAGCAAGGTCGGGCTCAGGGCCCGGCACGACGAGGACATCCCGATCCTGCGGGCCGAGCTCGCCGACGACGTGGTCAACGCCTCGCGGGCCGCGGCCGGCCCGTGGCGGCCGATCACCCCCGGCTCGCCGGAGGCGCCGTTCGCGGTGGACGACAAGGAGCAGCGGAACGTGCCGTTCTCCGTCGTGGAGCTGGACGGCGGCACCCTGGTCGGCGCCGCGTCGCTGTGGGGCATCGACACCCACAACCGGTCCGCGCACGTCGGGCTCGGGCTGCTGCCGTCCGCCCGCGGCAAGGGCTACGGCACCGACGTGGTCGCGGTGCTGTGCCACTACGGCTTCGTCGTGCGCGGACTGCACCGGCTGCAGATCGACACGCTGGCGGACAACACCGCGATGCTGCGCTCGGCCGAGCGCAACGGCTTCGTCCGCGAGGGCGTGCTGCGCTCCGCGTCCTGGGTGATGGGCGAGTTCCTGGACGAGGTGCTGCTCGGGCTGCTCGCCGAGGACTGGAAGCCGGACCCGAAGGTCTGAGCCGGCGCCGGCGTCCCCGTGCCGGCAGCGCCCGCCGGTCTCAGTCCGCCCGGCCGGTCACCGCCACCGTCACCCCGAGGCCGATCATGGTGCAGCCGCCCGCCCCGCCGATCAGAGACAGCCGCCGGTCCGACCGGGCGAACCAGGCGCGGGCGGCCGACGCCGTCAGCCCCCACAAGGTGTCCGTCACCAGGCCGATCAGGATCGGCACCAGACCCAGCAGCAGCATCTGCACGGGCACATGACCCGCCGAGTGGTCCACGAACTGCGGCAGTACGGCGGCGAAGAACACCACGCCCTTCGGGTTGGTGACCCCGACCAGCACCCCGTCGAGCACCGTCCGCAGATCCCCGCGCACCGGTCCGCCGCCCCGCCCGGCCGTGATCCGCGCCGCCTTCAGCTCGCCGCGGTGCCGGAACGCCTGCACGCCGAGGAACACCAGGTACGCGGCCCCGGCGAGCTTCACGGCCAGATAGACCGTCACCGACCGCTCCACCAGCGAGCCGATCCCCAACGCGACCGCCACGACCAGCAGATACGACCCGACGACATTGCCCACGACGGTCGCCATCGCGGTGCGGCGGCCGTGGGCGAGCGCCCGGCCGATGACGAACAGCACGCTCGGGCCGGGAATCACGATCACCAGCAGGGACATCGCCGCGAAGGCGAGGAGACGGTCGGCGGTCACCATGCGCGTCATTCAAACACGGGCGCACCGGACATGGAGAGGGGGCGTTGCGGGCTGCTCGTGGAAGCCCGCAACGCCCCCTGGCACTGACCTGAGGGGTACCTCAGGAACTCATGGGAGCTACGAGTTGATCTGCGCGGTCACCTGCGCGGAGAACGTCGTCAGCCGGGTGTACACCCCGGGGTACCCGGCCGCGGCGCAGCCGTCGCCCCAGGACGTGATCCCCGCCAGTACGCCGCCTATCAGCAGCGGCCCGCCGCTGTCGCCCTGGCAGGTGTCCACGCCGCCGGCCGAGTACCCGGCGCACACCATGTCGCTCTGCACGAACCGCGAGCCGTACGAGGTGCGGCAGCTCGCGTCGGAGACGGTCGGCACGGTCGCGGTGCGCAGCTGGTTGGAGGAGCTGCCGCCGGAGGACGTGGTGCCCCAGCCGAGGATGCGGGCGGTGGTGCCGGGCGCGTACACGCCCGTGTCCGAGGAGGAGACGTAGCGGGCCGTGGTGTACGGCATCGACGTGGACAGCGTCAGCACGGCCACGTCGTCCCCGCGGGTGACGCGCCGGTAGTCGGGGTGGATCCAGATCTTGCTGACCTTCGCCACCGTGCCGTTGGTGCCGTCGAGATAGGTGCGCCCGCCGACCACGCGCACGCTGCTCGGGCTCTCGCCGACCATGCAGTGCGCGGCCGTGACGACCTTGGTCGCAGACACCAGCGTGCCGCCGCAGAACTGGTTCTGCGAGGCGTCGGTGATCTGCATCATGAACGGGTACGCGGACGTCGTGGTCGTCGTACCGCCGACGATCGGCTGGGGAGCGGCGCCGGCGGCCGGGGCGGTGAACAGCGCGGTGACGGCGGCAGCGGCGGTCGCCGTGGCGAGGGCGGCGGCGCGTCTGGCACGGGTGAGGCGGGACATGGGTCTCCTCAGGGGTTGCCGGTGGGGGGTCGCGCGGGGTGGGGGGTGGTGCACGAGGGTCCGGATACCGGCCCCCGTGTGCCCGAGCGAGCGGCACGGAATTACGCTACGACCAGGAGCGCCGCGCCCCAATGAGGGAACCCCCTAAGGGAGTTGGGCAGGGAAAACCCTCGGTCCCGCCGCCGGCTACATGTTGATCATGTGCCCCGCCAGGCCGTGCACCGCCTCCTTCACCGCCTCCCCGAGCGTGGGGTGCGCGTGCACGTTGCGCGCGATCTCGTGCACCGTCAGGTCCCACTGCTGAGCCAGCGTCAGCTCCGGCAGCAGTTCGGTGACTTCGGGGCCGATGAGGTGGGCGCCCAGCAGTTCGCCGTACTTCCCGTCGCTGATGACCTTCACGAAGCCGACGGCGTGTCCCAGGCCGTGCGCCTTGCCGTTCGCGGTGAACGGGAACTTCGCCACCCGCACGTCGAAACCTCGCTCGCGCGCCTGGGCCTCGGTCCAGCCGAAACTGGCGATCTGCGGCTGGCAGTAGGTGGCCCGGGGGATCATGGTGTAGTCCAGCTCCATGGTCTCCGTGTCCGCGATGGTCTCCGCGGCCACGATGCCCATGGACTCGGCGGCGTGCGCCAGCATCAGCTTCGCCGTGACGTCCCCGATGGCGAAGATGTGCGGCACGCTGGTGCGGCAGCGCCCGTCGACGTCGACGGCACCCCGCTCGGTGAGGCGCACCCCGGTGTTCTCCAGGCCGTAGCCCTGCACGTTCGGGGCGAAGCCGATGGCCTGGAGGACCTTGTCCGTCTCGAGCGTGCGGCGCTCGCCGCCCTTGTTCACCGTCACCCGGACCCGGTCGCCGGAGTCGTCGATCTCCTCCACGGCGGTGCCCGTGAGGACCTCGATGCCGAGCCGGCGGTAATGCTTGGCGAGTTCCCTGGAGATCTCCTCGTCCTCCAGCGGGACCATCCGGTCGAGGTACTCGACGATGGTCACCTCCACGCCGTAACTGCGCAGCACGTAGGCGAACTCGACGCCGATCGCGCCCGCCCCCGCGATGACGATGCTGCCGGGCAGCGTGTCGCTGAGGATCTGGCTCTCGAAGGTGACCACCCGCTCCGACAGGGAGGTCCCGGGCAGCAGCCGCGGAGTGGCGCCGGCCGCGATGATGCAGTGGCCGAAGGTCACGGTCTCGGTGCCGCCGTCGGCGAGGGCCACCACCAGGGTGTGGGCGTCGGTGAAGGTGCCGCGCCCGTCGAACTGGGTGATGGCGTTCTTCTTCATCAGATAGTGCACGCCCTTGACCCGGCCGTCGGCGACCGTGCGGCTGCGCCGGTGGGCGGCCGTGTAGTCGGCCGTCACCTCGCCGCCCACCCGGATGCCGTAGGCCTCGGCCTCCTTGGTCACGAACTGCACCATCTCGGCGTTGCGCAGCAGGGCCTTGGACGGGATGCATCCGACGTTGAGGCACACGCCGCCCCAGTAGCGCTCCTCGACCACGGCGGTGGTCAGGCCGAGCTGCGCGCTGCGGACCGCCGCGGTGTAGCCGCCGGGGCCCGCTCCCAGAACAAGTACGTCAAAGTGTTGGCTCACACCGGCACCCTCGTCCTGTTCGGTCGGCCGATCAACCGGGCACGGTGCTCATCGGCTGTGACGTTGCCCTCACTTGGTGTTGCGGCCCGCCGCCAGCCGCACGATGTCCACCCGCGACCGGATCCCCAGCTTGCGGTACACCCGGGTGAGCGTCGCCTCCACCGTCTTGACGCTGATGAACAGGCGAGCGGCGATCTCCCGGTTGGTGGCGCCCTCCATCACCAGCGCGGCCACCTGACGCTCCATCGAGGCGAGACCGTCCAGGGCGGTCGGTGTCGCGGCGGACACCGTCTCCGGCTCCGGCGGGCCCGCCGCGGCCGCCGTGTCCACCTGGCGCAGCCAGGGCAGCGCACGGCAGCGCCGGAACAGCCGTGCCGCCTCGTCGTACGCGGGCGGTCCCGGACGCCGGGCGCGCAGCCGGGCCAGCGCGAACGCCGCCCGCGCCTCCTCCAGCCCGTACCCCAGCCGGCCGAGACGGTCCCGCGCCGACGCCAGCTGGGCCTCGGCGGCGTCCTGTTCACCCCGGGCGGCGCGCACCAGCGCCTCCGCACGGTCCAGCACCGCCAGCACACTCGCCCGGTCCAGGCGCAGCGCGTGCACCCGCGTGAGGTTGATCAGCTCCTGGGCCTCACCGGGCTCGCCGATCCGCACCAGCGCCTCGGCGAGATCACCGTGCCAGCGGCCCCGCGCCGGGTCGCTGATGCCCATGCCCTGCTCCAGCTCCCGCACGCGCCGCAGCGAGCCGACCGCCGCCGCAGCGTCCCCGGCGACCAGCTGGGCGTAGCCGAGGGCGGCCAGGGCGCGCGAGAGGTACATCTGGTCGCCGTCCACCTCGGCGTGGTCCGCGGCCTCCCGGGCCAGCGCCAGCGCCCGGTCCACGTCCCCGCCCGACGCCTCCGCGAGCGAGGCGAGCATCGCCGAGGCGCCCTCACCGATCCCCGAGTCCCGGGCCAGCCGCAGGCTCTCCCGGGCCAGGTCCAGGGCCCGGCCGCAGTGTCCCGAGCGCAGTTCGGTGTCGGCGAGGAAGCGCAGGAAGTGCACCTCGCTCTCGACCATGCCGCGCCGCCGCGCCTCGCGCAGCAGCGCCGTGATGGACGTACGGGCCTGGGGCAGCTGGTCGCTCATCAGCAGCCACCGGAAGCGGGCCATGCCGGCGCCGTTGTGGTGGCAGGCCACATACGGGTCCTGGGGCTCCCTCAGGGCCCGCTTGATGGTGGCGGGCGCGTCCTGGTGGCCCATCAGCGTCTCCGTGGACGCCTGGAAGGCCAGCGCCATCAGCTCCGTGCGCCGGTCCTCGCCCCGCGCGGCCAGCTCCGCCGCGTGCGCCGCCTCCCGCCGGGCCTTGTCGAAGTCGCCGTCGACGACCAGTTCCCGCCAGGCCAGCTGGTAGTGGACCAGCGCGAGCAGCCCGGGGTCGTCGCCCGCGTCGGCCAGCACCTGCGGGAACACCGCGTCGACCTCGCCGAGTGCCTGCCCGGCCGCCTCGATGACCACCATCCACGCCCGCACCCGCTCCGCGGGCACCGTGGCCCGGGTCAGCACCTCGCGGGCGATGTCCCGCGCCAGATCCGCCTCCCCGGCCGTGATCGCGTCCTCCGCGGCCTGCAACCGCCGCCCGTCCGGCCCCGGCGTGCTGTCGGCGGGGGTGTGCCGGGCGGCGAGCAGCCCGAGCGAGGCGGCGACCGACGGCGCCCCGCGGTCCCGGGCCAGCGCGGCGGCCTCGGCGAGCCGCGCCGCCACCTCCGGGTCGGTGCCGGTCGTCGCCAGTGCCAGATGCCGGGCCCGCTCGATGGGGTCGGAGGCGGCCGTGGACAGCGCGGTGTGCACGGCCCGCCGCTCGTGCGCGGGAGCCTCCGCGTACAGCGCCGCCGAGATCAGCGGATGCGCGAAACGCAGCGCCGGTTCCTCCGGATCCGTCGCCAGCAGCCCCAGGGCGGCGGCCTGCGCCGTCTCCGCCTCGGCGTTGTCCCGGCCGGCCGCGTGCAGCAGTGCCAGGGAGGGACGGGCACCCGCGCTGGCCACCAGCAGCGTGCGGCGCGCCTCGGCGGAGAGCATCTCCAGCCGGCTCAGCACCAGCGCGCGCAGCGAGGTCGGCACCGGCAGCGGCTCACCCGGCCGGGGCCGGGTGGGGCTCTCGGCGAGGGCGCGGCCCAGCTCCAGCGCGAACAGGGGGTTGCCGCCGCTGGTGCGGTGGATGTCGCGGGCCGTGGAGCGGGACAGCCCGGTGTAGCCGCGGTGGTCGAGGAGCGCGGACACCTGGGCGCGGGTGAACGGACCCAGACGCACGGCCAGGGTGTCGGGCGGGCAGGCCCGCAGATGACGGTCGTACTCCTCGTCCTCGGTGCGCACCGCGCACAGCATCTGCACCGGCGTGTCGCCGAGGCGCCGGGCGGCGAAGCCGAGGAGCTCGGCGCTGGCCGAGTCCAGCCACTGCAGATCGTCGGCGACGACGAGCACCGGGCCGTCGGCGGCGAGCGCGCGCAGCGCGGACAGCACCGCCAGGCGCAGCGCCAGCCCGTCCCGCTGGAGCGTGGACTCCCCGCGGCCGGTGAGCGCCGACTCCAGGGCGGTGCGCTGGGCCGCGGGCAGCCGGGGGGACACCCTGTCGAGGACCAGACCGAACAGATCGGCCAGCGCCAGGAACGGCAGATGCGATTCGGACTCGGTGGCCGAGCAGCGCAACACCGTGCGCGATGCGGCGGCGTTTTCCGCCGCAAGTGCCCGCAGCACGGTCGATTTTCCTATTCCGGCGGGGCCGTGCAGCAGCACGCTGCCGCCGCGGGCGAGCTGCTCGCGGGCGTCGGAGCACAGCTCCTCCCGCCCGATGACCAGGTCGGGGCGGCACCTGGCAGGCTCCTTGAAGTCCCGTCGCACGGTCACCGCTCCCCTCCGTGTGGCGTGTCCCGGCCAATATTAGGCAACGGGCTGTTTATTTCGGACGGACGGTCTGGTGAGGGAAATAACAACGGGCGTCGCAACGGTAAATCCACAAGGCCCGTCGGTGGTAATAACGACCGCGCAACGGTCGCCCTGAGAAATCGCCGCAAACCTACGGCAACCACCCCGCCCGGCGGGCCGCGACGACGGCCTGGCCGCGGGTCCGGGCGCCCAGCTTCCGCATCGCCGAGCGCAGGTACGCCTTGACCGTCTCGGCCGTGACCCCCAGCCGCTGGGCGGCCGCCGCGTTGGTCGCGCCCGCCGCCACGCAGGCCAGGACGTCCAGCTCGCGGGGCGCGAGCCGCACCGGCGTCGCGGGCTGCGGACCGGCCGTGAGCAGGGAGCACGCGTCGAGGAGCTCCGCGCGCAGGGCCGGGTCCGTGATGCGCGGGGCCAGCGCCCGCAGCGCCGCGTGGGCCTCCCGCACCTGCTCCCAGGCGGCCCCGGGCGCCCTGTCCTCGCCTGGCCGCGGACGGGCCGCCGCCAGCAGCTCGCCCGCCTCCTCCCGCACCACCAGGGCCTGCTCCACGTCCCGCGCCGCCTGCACCGCGAGCCCCAGCGTGCGGTCGCCGAGCGGCTGGGCCGAGCGCAGGGCGCCGTAGAGCACGCCCCGCACCCGCCGCCGTACGACGACCGGGACGGCGACGACGGCGCGCAGGCCCTCGGTGGCGACCGGGACGTCGTACTCGTGGCTGATCTGCCGCGACGCGGAGTAGTCCGTCACGGCGCAGGGGCGGGCGAGCGCCACCGCCTTGCCGCCGAGACCGTTGCCCGCGCTCACCGCGAGCGCGCTCAGCGCGGGCGTGGCCGTGCCGCTGAGTTCGCTGATGCGCACCTGCTGCCGGCCGGGCTCCACCAGGCCGCCGAAGGCCACCGGCAGCCCGGTGCCGCGCCGCAGCCGGACCAGCGCGCCACGGATCTCGGCCGTGCCGTCGACCGCCGTCATCCGGTCAGCTGTCACCTGTTCGCCCCTCCACCGCGGCTCCCTGCGGGCGCACACCCCCGTTCGGGGGTAGTGAGACCTGCATCACGGATTACACGATGGCAACGAGCTGGTCGGCAAGGCTCCGGGACACAGTCCGGGACCGCGGGAGTGAGCCGCGACCGGTGCGCCCGGAGATGAACGGCCGAACGAGGAGGAGGACACATGACGGCGACCGAGGAGTTCCGCAGGGCCAGGGACTTCCTGCTGGAGCACCGGGAGGACTACGCCACCGCCTGTGCGGGGTTCCGCTGGCCCCGGCCCGAGCGGTTCAACTGGGCGCTCGACTGGTTCGACGTGATCGCGGACGGCAACGACCGCACCGCGCTCCACCTCGTCGAGGAGGACGGCGGTCAGACCCGGCTGTCCTTCGCGGACCTCGCCCGCCGCTCCGACCAGGCCGCCAACTGGCTGCGGCAGCAGGGAGTCGCCGCCGAGGACCGGATCCTCGTCATGCTCGGCAACCAGGCCGAGCTGTGGGAGACCGCTCTCGCCGCCATGAAGCTGCGCGCCGTCGTCATCCCGGCCACTCCGCTGCTCGGCCCCGCCGACCTGCGCGACCGCGTCGACCGGGGCCGCGTGAAGCACGTGATCGTGCGCGCCGCCGACACCGCCAAGTTCGACGAGGTGCCCGGCGACTACACCCGCGTCGCGGTGGGGGAGGGCGCCGGGGACAGCTGGCTGCCGTACGCGGACGCCTACGGCGCCGCCGAGCACTTCGCGCCCGACGGACCGACCCTCGCCGACGACCCGCTGATGCTGTACTTCACCTCGGGCACCACCGCCCGCCCCAAACTCGTCGAGCACACCCACGTGTCGTACCCGATCGGGCACCTGGCGACCATGTACTGGATCGGCCTCCAACCCGGCGACGTGCACCTCAACATCTCCTCGCCCGGCTGGGCCAAGCACGCCTGGTCCAACCTCTTCGCCCCGTGGAACGCCGAGGCGACCGTGTTCCTGCACAACTACACGCGCTTCGACGCGGCCCGCCTGATGACCGAGATGGACCGCGCGGGCGTCACCACGTTCTGCGCCCCGCCGACGGTGTGGCGCATGCTCATCCAGGCCGACCTGACCCAGCTGCGCACCCCGCCCCGCGAGGTCGTCGCCGCCGGTGAGCCCCTCAACCCCGAGGTCATCGAACAGGTGCGGCGCGCCTGGGGCGTGACCATCCGCGACGGCTTCGGGCAGACCGAGACCGCCGTGCAGGTCTCCAACAGCCCCGGCCAGGTCCTCAAGACCGGCTCCATGGGCCGCCCCAGCCCCGGATACAAGGTGGAACTGCTCGATCCCGTGTCCGGCGCGCCCGGCGCCGCGGAGGGCGAGATCGCGCTCGACCTGTCCGACCGCCCGGTGGGCCTGATGACCGGCTACCACGGCGACCCCCACCGCACCGCCGAGGCGATGGCCGGCGGCTACTACCGCACCGGCGACATCGGCTCCCGCGACGCCGACGGCTACATCACCTACGTCGGCCGCGCCGACGACGTGTTCAAGGCCAGCGACTACAAGATCTCCCCGTTCGAGCTGGAGTCCGCGCTGCTGGAGCACGAGGCGGTGGCCGAGGCGGCCGTCGTGCCCGCGCCGGACGAACTGCGCCTGGCCGTGCCGAAGGCGTACATCGTGCTTGCGGAGGGCTGGGAGCCCGGCCCCGACACCGCGAAGGTGCTGTTCGAGCACTCCCGCGAGGTGCTCGCCCCGTACAAGCGCATCCGCCGCCTGGAGTTCGGCGAGCTGCCCAAGACCGTCTCCGGCAAGATCCGCCGCATCGAGCTGCGCGAGGCGACGGCGGCCGGTTCCGCGCACGAGTACCGCGAGGAGGACTTCCGATGAGCGCACCCGGCGAGCTGTCCTACGCCCACGGCACCAGCGGGACGACGCTGCTGGGCGACACCATCGGCGCCAACCTGGACCGCGCGGTGGCCGCCTGGCCCGACCGCGAGGCGCTCGTCGACGTGCCGTCCGGGCGGCGCTGGACGTACGCGGAATTCGGCGCGCAGGTCGAGCGGTTGGCGTCCGCGCTGCTCGCCTCCGGGATCACCAAGGGCGACCGGGTGGGCATCTGGGCGATCAACTGCCCGGAGTGGGTGTTCGTCCAGTACGCCACCGCCCGCGTCGGCGCGGTCATGGTGAACATCAACCCGGCGTACCGCACCCACGAGGTCGAGTACGTGCTGAAGCAGTCCGGCGTGCGGCTGCTCGTCGCCTCCCTCAGCCACAAGACCAGCGACTACCGGGCGATGGCCGAGGAAGTGCGCGGCAGGTGCCCGGAGTTGCGGGAGGCCGTGTACATCGGCGACCCGAGCTGGGAGGCGCTGCTGGCGCGGGCGACCCCGGACGCGCGGTACGAGGAGCTGTCCTGCGACGACCCCATCAACATCCAGTACACCTCGGGCACGACCGGCTTCCCCAAGGGCGCCACCCTCTCCCACCACAACATCCTCAACAACGGCTACTTCGTCGGGGAGTTGATCGCCTACAGCGAGCAGGACCGGGTGTGCATCCCCGTGCCCTTCTATCACTGTTTCGGCATGGTGATGGGAAATCTGGCCGCCACCTCGCACGGCGCCTGCATGGTCATCCCGGCGCCGTCCTTCGACCCGGCGGCCACCCTGCGCGCGGTCCAGCAGGAGCGCTGCACCTCGCTGTACGGCGTGCCCACCATGTTCATCGCCGAGCTGAACCTGCCCGACTTCGCGGAGTACGACCTGTCCTCCCTGCGCACCGGCATCATGGCGGGCTCGCCCTGCCCGGTGGAGGTGATGAAGCGGGTGGTCGCCGAGATGCACATGGCGGAGGTCTCCATCTGCTACGGCATGACCGAGACCTCCCCGGTGTCCCTGCAGACCCGCCGCGACGACGACCTGGAGCACCGCACGGCCACCGTCGGCCGCGTCCTGCCGCACCTCGAGGTCAAGGTCGTCGACCCGGCCACCGGAGTGACCCGACCGCGAGGCACCGCGGGGGAGCTGTGCACGCGCGGCTACAGCGTGATGCTCGGCTACTGGGAGGAGCCGGAGAAGACGGCGGAGGCGATCGACGCCGGCCGCTGGATGCACACCGGCGACCTCGCGGTGATGCGGGAGGACGGGTACGTCGAGATCGTCGGCCGCATCAAGGACATGATCATCCGGGGCGGGGAGAACATCTACCCGCGCGAGATCGAGGAGTTCCTCTACGGCCACCCCAAGATCCAGGACGTCCAGGTCGTCGGCGTGCCGCACGAGCGCTACGGCGAGGAGGTGCTGGCCTGTGTCATCCCGCGGGACGCCGGGGATCCGGTGACGCTGGAGGAACTGCGGGCGTACTGCGACGGCCGGCTGGCGCACTACAAGATCCCGAGCCGGCTGCAGATCCTCGACGCCTTCCCGATGACCGTGTCCGGAAAGGTGCGGAAGGTGGAGCTCCGGGAGACGTACGGCGCCTGAGGACCGTCAGGGCGTTCGATCGGCAGGTCCAGGCCCCGTAAGGCCCGTAGGATCGGACGCCCTTGGGGGTGGACATGGTCAAGCGGAGGCCGGGCACGACGCCCACACTGGAGGAGGTGGCCGCGCTCGCCGGCGTCGGGCGGGGCACGGTCTCCCGCGTCGTCAACAACGAGGCGGGCGTCAAGGAGTCGACGCGCCGCACCGTGCAGAAGGCCATCGCCGAACTCGGCTATGTGCCCAACCTCGCGGCGCGGTCGCTTGCCGGGCGGCGGGCCGACGCCGTGGCGCTGGTGATGACGGAGCGGGACTGGCGGATGTTCGGCGAGCCGTTCTTCTCGGAGACGGTCAGGTCCGTGGGCGATGCCCTGACCGACACGTCCGTGCAACTGCTGCTGACCCTGGTCCGTACGGAGGGCGAGCGGCAGCGGTTCGTGGAGTACGCGCGCGGCGGCCGGGTGGACGGCGTCCTGCTGATGTCCGTGCGGGCCGAGGACCGGCTGCCGGACATGCTCGCCGACGCGGGCCTGCCCACCGTGCTGCTGGGCCGCCGCTCCGTCGACGAGCAGATCACGTACGTCGACGCGGACAACGTGGGCGGTGCGCGGGAGGCGGTGGCCCATCTGCTGCGCGGGGGGCGGCGCTCGATCGCGGCTCTCGCCGGCCCGCTCGACATGTACGTCGCCCAGTGCCGCCTGCGCGGCTACCGCCAGGCCCTGTCCCGGGCGGGACTCACGGCCGACGACTCCTGGGTGGTCGAAGGTGAGGACTTCACCGAGGCGGGCGGCCACCGCGCGATGACCGAACTCCTGGAACGTCACCCGGAGGTGGACGCCGTCCTCGCCGCCTCCGACACGATGGCCGTCGGCGCCCTGGCCGCGCTCCGCGCGGCGGGCCGCCGCGTCCCCGACGACGTGGCGGTCATCGGCTTCGACGACTTCCTGCTGGCCGAGCACACCGACCCGCCGCTGACCACGGTCCGCCAGCCCCTGGAGGACATCGGGCGCACGATGGTCCGGCTGCTCCTGGAGGAGATGGAGCAGCCGGAGGTGGCGTGGCGCCATGTGATTCTGCGGACGCGGTTGGTGGTGCGGGAGTCGGCGTGAGCTCCTCCGCACGTTTCGGGAGCGCTCCCAAAGCTCTTGTGCTGCTTGCTCGTTGAGCGGTTCGCCGAATCCCACCCCTACTGAACTGGGGCTTCGAAGGTCCTTCGGCCGATTCGCGCGCACAGACTTGTCAGGGACATGAGCGACTCCTACAGTCACGTCCGAAACCGGTGGAATGGGAGCGCTCCCATTCATGGGGAGGCGGGAGCGCTCCCGATCCCAGAGTCACAGCACCCCCGTGAGTCCGGTTCCCTCGGAGAGAGGCCCCCACATGCGATCGTCACCGCACCGCCTCGTCCGCGCCCTGTCAGGCGCGTTGCTCACCGTTCTCGCCACCGTGGCGGCGCTCCTCGCCGGCAGCGTCCCCGCCCAGGCCGACACCACGATCTGCGAGCCCTTCGGGACGACCGTGATCCAGGGCCGCTACGTCGTCCAGAACAACCGCTGGGGCACCAGCAGCCCCCAGTGCGTCACCGCCACGGACACCGGCTTCCGGGTCACGCAGGCCGACGGCTCCGTGCCCACCGACGGCGCCCCGAAGTCCTACCCGTCCGTCTTCAACGGCTGCCACTACACGAACTGTTCGCCCGGGACCGATCTCCCCGCCCGGGTGAGCACGATCTCCAGCGCGCCCAGCAGCATCTCCTACGGCTATGTCCCCGACGCCGTGTTCAACGCCTCGTACGACATCTGGCTGGACCCGACGCCCCGCACCGACGGTGTCAACCGGACCGAGATCATGATCTGGTTCAACCGGGTGGGCCCGATCCAGCCGATCGGCTCCCCGGTCGGCACCGCCAGTGTCGGGGGCCGCAGCTGGGAGGTGTGGACCGGCAGCAACGGCTCCAACGACGTGATCTCCTTCGTCGCCCCGTCGGCGATCGGCAGCTGGAGCTTCGACGTCATGGACTTCGTCGACCAGACCGTGGCCCGGGGCATGGCGCAGCGCGACTGGTACCTGACGAGCATTCAGGCCGGGTTCGAGCCGTGGCAGAACGGCGCCGGGCTCGCGGTGAACTCCTTCTCCTCCGCCGTCACCATCGGCGGCACCGATCCGGGTGACCCCGGCGATCCGGGCGATCCGGCGGCGGCCTGTCAGGTGGCGTACGACACCAACGTCTGGCAGGGCGGCTTCACCGCCGGCGTGACGGTGAAGAACACCGGTTCCACCGCGGTCGACGGCTGGGAACTCGGGTTCACCCTGCCGTCCGGCCAGCGGGTCACCAACGCCTGGAACGCGACCCTGACGGGGGCGTCGGGCACCGTCACGGCGCGCCCCGTCGCGCACAACGCGCGCATCGCGGCGGGCGCCACGCAGACCTTCGGCTTCCAGGCCACTTACAGCGGCACCTTCGCCGAACCGGCCGGCTTCACCCTGAACGGCACGGCCTGCACCGTCGCCTGACCTGACCTGACCTGACCTGACCTGACCTGACCGACCTGACCTGACCTGACACGGCACTCGACGAACGACAGGACCCGACGAACGACAGGATCCGACGAACGACAGGAGACAGACACCATGGCTCGACGCAGAAACCGCCTCCTCTCCTGGGCGGCGGTGCTGGCCACCCTGCTCAGCGGGCTCGGCCTGGCCTTACTCGGGCAGGGCAGCGCGCAGGCGCACGGCGTGGCGATGATGCCCGGATCGCGGACGTACCTGTGCTGGCTGGACGCCAGGACCAGTACCGGCTCCCTGGACCCGACGAACCCGGCCTGTGAGGCGGCGCTCGCGGAGAGCGGTGCGACGGCGCTGTACAACTGGTTCGCGGTGCTCGACTCCAACGCGGGCGGGCGCGGCGCCGGTTACGTGCCGGACGGCAAGCTGTGCAGCGCCGGCGACCGCTCCCCGTACAACTTCACCGGCTACAACGCCGCCCGCGCCGACTGGCCTCGCACCCATCTGACCTCCGGGGCGACGATCCGGGTGAAGTACAGCAACTGGGCCGCGCACCCCGGTGACTTCCGGGTGTACGTGTCCAAGCCCGGCTACTCGCCCACCCAGCCGCTGGGCTGGGGCGACCTGGAGCTGGTCCAGACGGTCACCAACCCGCCGCAGTCCGGCTCGGTGGGCAGCGAGTCCGGTCACTACTACTGGGACCTGAAGCTGCCCTCGGGCCGCTCCGGCGACGCGGTGATGTTCATCCAGTGGGTGCGCTCGGACAGCCAGGAGAACTTCTTCTCCTGCTCCGACATCGTCTTCGACGGCGGCAACGGCGAGGTCACCGGCATCCGCGGCTCGGGCGGCACGCCGACGCCGACCCCGACGCCCACCCCGACTCCCACGGACCCGCACACCGGGTGCATGGCCGTCTACTCGGTGACCAACTCCTGGAGCGGCGGTTTCCAGGGTTCCGTAGAGGTGATGAACCACAACACCGCACCGCAGAACGGCTGGGCCGTGCGCTGGCAGCCGGGCGACGGCGCCAGGATCAACCAGGTGTGGAACGGCACGCTGAGCACCGGTACCGACGGCACGGTCACGGTCCGGAACGCGGACCACAACCGGACCATCGCACCGGACGGCAGTGTGACCTTCGGCTTCACCGCCACCTCGACCGGCAACAACCTCCCGGCCGGCTCGATCGGCTGCGTCGCTCCGTAATCCCGCTCCACCCGCGGCACCGCACCGGGCGGCGCCGGCTCCCGCACGGTCGGGGAGCCGGCGCCGTCGTAGTACGCGGGCCGAGGACTCGTCCAGCGGTACGTCAGCCGGTGTGGAGGATCCGGAGGCGTCCGGGGTCGGCCGGGTCCCGGTCGACGACCTGGACCGGCGCCCAGGCCCACTGCCACGCGCCGGTGCCCGGTGCCCGGGAGAACCGGATCGGACCGCGGGTGCCCTCGACCGCCACCCGCGGCCACGCCTCGGTGACCGCCGCCCGGTCCGTGCCGTGGGAACGCAGCACCTCGGCGAGGACGGCGACGGTGTCCCACCCCTCGAACGCGACGAAGGAGGGTGCCTCGCCCAGCCGCTCCCGGAGCTCCTTCCCGACGCGTTCGCCGAGCGGACCGAGGCGCTCGGGCAGGTAGCGCAGAAACGGGATCCCGGTGCCGTCCCCGCCCAGCAGCGCGGCCCACTCGGCGAACTCCGGCTGCCCGGCCGGAGCGCCGATCAGGAGCTCCGCGAGCCGCCGGTCGCCCCGGACGGCCCGCACGATCGGCACCGCCGGCTCCGGATGGCCGACCAGGAGGAGGAGCGCCGAGGCGTCGTGCTCGACGAGCGCGTCGCACAGGGCCCCGGGGGTGAGTGCGGTCGTGTCGAGTGCGACGACGGTGCCGCCGCGGGGCGCGAGGTGGTCCCGCAGGATCCGGGTCCCGGACGCCCAGTAGACACTCGGCTGGGTCGCCACGGCGATCCGGCACCGGTCCGCACCGAGGCGGCCGAGGAGGAAGTCCGCGTAGGTCCGCCAGCCGTGCGACTGGGCCGGGGCGACACGCGCCACCCATCGCGTCGGCTCCTCGGTGAGCGTGTCGATCACCGCGGACGAGCAGAGGTACGGCACGCCGAGGGCGTCGGCCCTCGCGGCGGCGGCGCGGGCGGCGACGCTGTGATACTCACCCGCCACCGCGGCCACCCCCAGGCCGGCGAGTTCGGCAACGGCCGCCGCGGCCCGCTCAGGATCGGCCGCGGTGTCCCGCACCACCAGCTCCAGCGGCCTGCCGGCGATCCCGCCGGCGTCGTCGACCTCGCGCGCGGCCGACTCGAGCCCGGCGAGCAGGTGGCGCCCCGCCTCGACCCAGCCGGGCCGCGTCAGCGGGACGAGGACACCCAGACGGACGGGTCCGGCGGACAACGGTGGCGTGTGCATGCTGGTCATGCGGGCCATTGGATCCAGCGCCGTCGCCGATGGCAACCGGTCAAGCGAGGCGACGGCGCATACAGACCCGGGGCCACCGGTCCAGGCCCATCCGTGCCTCATGGGCGCGGATCTCCCGCAGCCCCGGGGTGAGTTCGGCGTCCTCCAGTGTGCGGAAGCCGAGGCGCTCGTAGTACGGCGCGTTCCACGGCACCTCGGCGAAAGTGGTCAGCGTGAGACCGGTCAGCCCCTCCTCCCGCGCCCGGTCGGAGGCGTACGCGAGGAGGTCCCGGCCCACGCCCCGGCGGCCGGCGCGGGGATGCACGGAGACCTGCTCGACGTGCAGCGCCCCGTCCACGGGCTCGGCCATCAGATAGCCGACGGCGAGGTCCTCGTCGTCGACGGCGACCCAGAGCCGCCCCGCCCGCCGGTAGCCCTCCAGCACGTCGAGCCCCGGCGGCTCGTCCTCGGCGATCCGGTCCATCCCGAGTCCGCGGAAGGCGGCACCGGCGGCCCGCTCGATGTCCTGGAGCCTGGGCAGTTCGCCCGGCTCGGCGAGACGCATACGCATCCGCCGAGTATCACCTCCGCGCCTCGACGGCGCCGCCGCATTTCCCGCCCCGCTGCCGTCCAGCTCGTCCGCCGGGGTGTTCACCGGGGAGACCGTTCCGTCGTGTTCGAGCAGGAACAGTGGGACGCCGAGGGTGTCGGCGCGGGTGCGGGCCTCCTCGGTGTAGCCGGTCAGGGAGAAGTAGAGGCAGCCCGCCGACTCCGTCATCGCCGTCAGCCACAGGCACTCCACGTCGCGCAGTGTCGCCGGGCGGGCCGAGGGGTCGACGTGGGCGAGGACGCCGCGCCCGGCCAGGCCGATGCCGGACGGCGGGCGGCGGTCCGCGCGGCGGATCCGGTCGTGGCCGAGCCGGTGGAGGTACAGCACGACGGCCGTGACGGCGTCCCGCGCGGTGCGGATCGTCACGGAGGGCGGCGCCGGTCGCGCCGGAGCGCCGGCCGCCACCGGGATGTGCAGCACCGTGCCGCACGGACAGCCCAGCTCCGGCCGCGGCCACTGTCCCCGCCGCCCGCACCGCCCGCAGCGCACGGTCACCCAGTCCTCCTGCCACACCCGGTGCGCGACGGGGGTGACCACCCCGTCCCCGTCCAGCGGGGCGGCGACCGGCGCGCCGCAGACACAGGGGTACGACGGTGCCGTGTAGCGGTGCGCGCGCCGGCACGTCGGACAGCGCACCGGCAGGCTCTCGGGCATGGCCCACTCCCGGATGTCTCTCACTTCGGGGCAGCGCCCCCAATCCTCCTCCGCCGGCCCCGCGCCTGTCCGGCGCTTGGTCCCTCTCTTGACGGGTTCCGCGCCTCCCCCTACATTCATTCCAGATCGTAGAAGTTAATTTCCGTAATACGGAAACTGGACTGTTCACGGAGAGAGCTCACCGCGGGGCGCGACGGGAGTGCGAATCCGATGGCCGAAGCAGGAGTACTCGATGGCTCGAATGACCGCTGCCCGCGCGGCAGTTGAGATCCTCAAGCGCGAGGGCGTCACCGACGCGTTCGGTGTCCCCGGCGCGGCGATCAACCCGTTCTACGCGGCGCTCAAGGCCTCCGGCGGGATCACCCACACCCTCGCCCGCCATGTGGAGGGCGCCTCGCACATGGCCGAGGGCTACACCCGGACCCACCCGGGCAACATCGGCGTCTGCATCGGCACCTCCGGTCCGGCCGGCACCGACATGATCACCGGCCTGTACTCGGCGACCGGTGACTCCATCCCGATCCTGTGCATCACCGGCCAGGCCCCGACCGCGGTGATCCACAAAGAGGACTTCCAGGCCGTCGACATCGCCTCGATCGCCAAGCCGGTCACCAAGATGGCGGTCACCGTCCTGGAGGCCGCGCAGGTCCCCGGCGTCTTCCAGCAGGCCTTCCACCTCATGCGCTCCGGCCGTCCCGGCCCGGTCCTGATCGACCTGCCGATCGACGTCCAGATGACGGAGATCGAGTTCGACCCCGACACCTACGAGCCGCTGCCGGTCTACAAGCCCGCCGCGAGCCGCGCCCAGATCGAGAAGGCGATCGGCATGCTGAACGCCGCCGAGCGCCCGCTGATCGTCGCGGGCGGCGGTGTCATCAACGCCGACGCGGCCGAACTGCTGGTGGAGTTCGCCGAACTGACGGGCACTCCGGTCGTGCCGACGCTGATGGGCTGGGGCGTCCTGCCGGACGACCACGAGCTGAACGCCGGCATGGTCGGCCTGCAGACCTCGCACCGCTACGGCAACGCGACCTTCCTGGAGTCCGACTTCGTCCTGGGCATCGGCAACCGCTGGGCCAACCGCCACACCGGCAAGCTGGACGTCTACACGGCCGGACGGACCTTCGTCCACGTCGACGTCGAGCCCACCCAGATCGGCAAGATCTTCGCCCCCGACTACGGCATCGCCTCCGACGCGAAGGCCGCGCTGGAGCTGTTCGTCGAGGTCGCCAAGGGGCTGAAGGCGGCCGGCAAGCTGCCCGACCGCTCCGCGTGGGCCGCCGCCGCGCAGGAGAGGAAGGCCACCCTCCAGCGCCGTACGCACTTCGACGACATCCCGATCAAGCCGCAGCGGGTCTACGAGGAGATGAACAAGGCCTTCGGCCCGGAGACCCGGTACGTCTCCACCATCGGCCTCTCCCAGATCGCCGGCGCGCAGATGCTGCACGTCTACCGCCCGCGGCACTGGATCAACTGCGGCCAGGCCGGCCCGCTGGGCTGGACCGTCCCGGCCGCGCTCGGCGTCGCCAAGGCCGACCCGGATGCGCAGGTCGTCGCGCTGTCGGGCGACTACGACTTCCAGTTCATGATCGAGGAGCTGGCGGTCGGCGCACAGCACAAGATCCCCTACGTCCACGTCCTGGTGAACAACTCCTACCTGGGCCTGATCCGCCAGGCGCAGCGGGCGTTCGACATCGACTTCCAGGTCAAGCTGGAGTTCGAGAACATCAACTCGCCCGAGCTGGGCGTCTACGGCGTCGACCACGTCAAGGTCGCCGAGGGGCTCGGCTGCAAGGCGATCCGGGTGACGGACCCGAACGAGCTGGGCACGGCCCTGGAACAGGCCAAGAAGCTGGCCGCGGAGCACCGGGTCCCGGTGGTCGTCGAGGCCATCCTGGAACGCGTCACCAACATCTCGATGTCCGGCACGAACGACATCTCCAACGTGATCGAGTTCGAGGACCTGGCCACGGAGCCGGGCCACGCGCCGACCGCGATCAAGCCGCTGAAGGCCTGACGCAGCGAGGCGCACGAGAGAGGGGCGGTCCCGTCGGGGACCGCCCCTCTCGGCGTGCCGGCGCACGCGAACGACGTGAGCACGGAGCCCGCCGCCCCCGTGTCGGCGGGTTCCGTGTGCGGGAAGTGTGCCCGTGGGCGGGGGCGGTCGAAGCCTCACCGGTGCCGGTTCAGAGGTTGATTTGAGGGTGCCGTAGGGCGCGTACGCCGCGTGGCGTAGGTGTGCTCAGGGCTCGTGGTGCTCGGACAGGCCCGGCCAGTCGTCGGGGCCGCCGCCCTGCCATTCGATGAAGTCGGTGTCCTCGATGTCGGTGACGTACAGATCGGCCAGCCGCAGGATCTCGCTCACGTCGTCGACGTGCGTGGCGATCCCCAGCGTCTCGTCGTCCGTGGTGACCCGCCGGGAGCCGTCCAGGGCCGGGGGATGCACCACGATGTGCGGATGCTCCGTCGGATGTCCCATGCCACCAGGCTGCTGCCCCCCGCCCACATCCGCACCCCGGCGGCACGGGAAACACCGGACGCAGGGCGAGCGGCCCGGACGCCCGGAGAGGCCCGGACGGGCGGGAGACGCCCGGACGCGGGGAGACCGCCGGGACGCCCGGACGGGCGGGAGACGCCCGGAAGCCCGGATGGACCGGAGACTGCCCGGACGCGCGGAGACCGCCCGGACGGACGGGAGACGCTCGGACGCGCGGAGACCGCCCGGACGCGCGGAGAGCGCCCGGACGGACGGGAGACGCTCGGACGGACTTGAGCGCCCGGGCGGAAAGCGCCCGGGCGGAAAGCGTGCGGACGTGCGGAAAGCGCCCCGGATGCGGGACCGTCCGCGTCCGGGGCGCTTTCCGCCCGGTGAGGCTGTGAGGGTTTTGAAGCCGTCCGGCGGTGCGAGGCTGGGCGCGACAGGACATTCGCGCCGCCGGACGGGGTCTTGGGGGATCGGGACCGCGGCGGGTACGACGGCGCCGGGGGCTCCTCCCCTCAGGTCGAAGGAAGAGACTCCGGGCCTGCACCACCGCACTGGCTCGCACGCCGCCGCGGTCCTCGCCCTGCCCGCCGTACCGGTCGACCACCCCTCATCCGGGTCGCCGGTACGGCGGGTCCGCGCGTCCGGTGTCCGGCCTCCCCGCCGGACCCTGGACGCAGCCTGTGAGTCAGTCCTCGCGCAGGGCGCGGACCGCCTCCTCCACGCGCTTGCCGTACTCCGGGTCGGCGGCGTGGAAGTGGGCCAGGTTCTTCTCGATCACGTCGTCGCGGCTGACCTGCGACAGGCCGCCGGCGATGTTGGCGATGAGGCGGGACTTCTCCTCGGCGGACATCAGCCGGTACAGCTCACCGGCCTGGAAGAAGTCGTCGTCCTTGGTGTGCTGCGGAGCCTCGTGCGTGCCGGTGTGGCCGGACACGGCGAGCGGTGCCGACAGCGGGCGGCCGGTCTCGACCGGGCCGTCGTAGGAGTTCGGCTCGTAGTTCTTGGCGTACCGGCCCTGGGAGTTGGACGCCATGAAGCCGTCCCGCCCGTAGTTGTTCGCGCCGCCCGGCACGGCCTTGGGGGCGTTGACCGCCAGCTGGGTGTGGTTGACGCCCAGGCGGTAGCGGTGCGCGTCGGCGTAGGCGAACAGGCGGCCCTGGAGCATCTTGTCGGGCGAGGGACCGATGCCCGGCACGAAGTTGTTCGGGGAGAACGCGGCCTGCTCGACCTCGGCGAACACGTTGTCCGGGTTGCGGTCCAGCACCAGCCGACCCACCCGCTGCAGCGGGTAGTCCTTGTGCGGCCACACCTTGGTCAGGTCGAACGGGTTGAAGCGGTAGTCGGCCGCGTCCTCGGCCGGCATCAGCTGGACGTACAGCGTCCAGGACGGGTGCACCCCGCGCTCGATGGCCTGGAGCAGGTCCGTCTGGTGCGAGGTCGGGTCCTGGCCCGCGATCTCCGCGGCCTGCTCGCTGCTCAGGCAGCGGATGCCCTGGTTCGTCTTGAAGTGGTACTTGACGAAGAAGGCCTCGCCCTTGCTGTTCGTCCACTGGTAGGTGTGCGAGCCGTAGCCGTTCATGTGGCGGTACGACGCCGGGATGCCGCGGTCGCCCATCAGCCAGGTCACCTGGTGCGTGGCCTCGGGGGAGTGCGCCCAGAAGTCCCAGACGTTGTCCGGCTCCTGACGGCCGGTGAACGGGTCGCGCTTCTGCGAGTGGATGAAGTCGGGGAACTTGATCGGGTCCTTGATGAAGAACACCGGAGTGTTGTTCCCGACGAGGTCGTAGTTGCCCTCACGGGTGTAGAACTTCACCGCGAAACCGCGCGGGTCGCGCACCGCGTCCGCACCGCCGAGCGAGTCGGCCACGGTGGAGAAGCGCACGAACACCTCGGTGCGCTTGCCGACGGTGTCCAGGAACTCGGCGTACGTGTAGTCGGTGACGTCGTCGGTGACCTCGAAGTGACCGTAGGCGCCGGAGCCGCGGGCGTGCACCACACGCTCCGGGATGCGCTCGCGGTTGAAGCGCGCGAGCTTCTCCAGCAGGTGCTGGTCCTGGAGCAGCAGCGGGCCGCCGATGCCGGCGGAGGCGGAATTCTGGTTGTCGGCGACCGGGGCGCCGGACTCGGTGGTGAGCACGCGCTTCGACATCGTGGACCTTCCATGCGAGGGGCAGCGGAAAGCTGTTTCCGCTTTGTGGAGCCTAGGTTCGTGACGATCGGGACGTCAACAGTTTGTTGAACGGGTGGGCAGGGCTGGTTACCGGGCGGCGCCGGCGCCTTGGGCGCGACAGGACAGGTGTCAGCACCGGCGCCGCCCGGAGATCGGGGCGGTCTGGTCAGACCTGGGCGCCGGAGAGGCGCTCGACCGCGCGCAGCAGCGCGGAGTGGTCCAGGCCGCCGTCGCCCTGCGCACGCAGGCTCGCGACCAGCTGGGCCACCACGGAGCCGACGGGCAGGGCCGCGCCGACGGTGCGGGCGGCGTCGGTGACGATGCCCATGTCCTTGTGGTGCAGGTCGATGCGGAAGCCCGGCTTGAAGTCGCGGTTGAGGAAGTTGTCCTTCTTGCGCGTCAGCACGGTCGAGCCGGCGAGACCGCCGTTGAGGACGTCCAGCGCGGCCTTCAGGTCCACGCCGGACTTCTCCAGGAAGACCACGGCCTCGGCGCACGCCTGGATGTTGACGGCGACGATCAGCTGGTTGGCGGCCTTCACGGTCTGACCGGAGCCGTGTGGACCGCACAGCACGATGGTCTTGCCGAGCGCCTCGAAGATCGGCTTGGCCTCGTCGAAGTCGGCCTGCTCACCGCCGACCATGATGGACAGCACGGCCTCGATGGCCCCGGCCTCACCGCCGGACACGGGGGCGTCCAGGACCCGGATGCCCTTGTCCTCGGCGGCCTTCGCCAGGTCGATCGAGGTCTGCGGGGTGATCGAGGACATGTCGATCAGCAGGGCGCCGGACTTCGCGTTCTCGAGGATGCCGTCCGGGCCGTAGGCGATGGCCTCGACCTGCGGGGAGGCCGGGACCATCGTGATGATCACGTCGGCGTCGCGCACGGCCTCGGCGATCGAGGAGGCGGCGGTGCCGCCGGCGGCGGCCAGCCGGTCCAGCTTCTCCTGCTCCAGCGTGTAACCGGCGACCTGGTAACCCGCCTTGATCAGGTTCTCGGACATGGGGGAGCCCATGATGCCGAGGCCGATCCAGGCGATCTTGGGAAGGGTTGTGTTGCTCATGATGGGGATGCCTTTCGGTGCAGGGGTCAGCGGGTCAGCCAGTCGAAGGCATCGGCACTGGGACGGTCGCCCGGCTTGTACTCCAGGCCGATCCAGCCGTCGTAGCCCGCCTTCTTGAGCTGGTCCAGCAGCTCCTCCAGCGGCAGCGAACCCGTGCCCGGGGCGCCGCGGCCGGGGTTGTCGGCGATCTGGACGTGGCCCGTCCGCGAGGCGTACCGCTCGATCACCGACGGCAGGTCCTCGCCGTTCATGGACAGGTGGTAGAGGTCCATGAGGAACCGCGCGTTGTCCAGGCCCGTCGCCGCGTTGACCTTGTCGACGACGCCGACGGCGGCCGGTGCCGACACCAGCGGGTACAGCGGCGACTCGGGCTTGTTCAGGGCCTCGATCAGCAGGATCGCGCCGATCCGGTCGGCCGCCCGGGCGGCGAGAACCAGGTTCTCCAGCGCGAGCGCGTCCTGCTCGGCCGGGTCCACCCCCTCGACCCGGTTGCCGTACAGCGCGTTGAGCGCCTTGCAGCCCAGGGACTGCGCGAAGCCGGCCGCCACGTCGATGTTGGCGCGGAACCGCTCCGACTCCTCACCCGGGACCGACAGCGCGCCGCGGTCCGGTCCGGGCAGCTGTCCGGCGTAGAAGTTCAGGCCCGTGAGCTGGACGCCCGCGTCCTCGATCGCCTTCTTCAGGGCGTCGAGCTCGGACTGCTCGGGGGTGGGCGAGTCGATCCAGGGCCACCACAGCTCGACCGCGGTGAAGCCGGCCGCCGCGGCGGCCGCCGGGCGCTCCAGGAGCGGGAGTTCCGTGAAGAGGATCGACAGGTTGACGTTGAAGCGCTGCTCTGTGAATCCCATGGGTCGGCGCTCCCTTTCCTGCTATTTCGTATTGCGGAAGTTCTTTTCTGCTGCATGGAAAGACTGCCCGGGACCGTCGAGGGCTGTCAAGAGCGGCCGGCAAAAAAGCGCCCCCGCGCAAAGGGCGCGGGGGCGCTGCGGAGGCGGTGGCTCACAGGGCGTCGACGGCGCTCACCTTCCACCCCGCGGACGTGCGGGTCATCGTCATCCGCACCCGGTTCAGATCCACCCGGGAACCGGTCACCTGGGTGCTCCTGGTCACCTGGTTGACGAAGAGCAGGACCACCGCCTCGTCCGCCGAGGCCGACACCACGGAGGCCGCCGCCGCACCGCCGGCCGGCTCCGCGACCCTCGCCCTCACCACGCCGTCGTACTTCCTCGCCGTCGGCCCGACCACCGTCCGCGTCGTCCTCGCGTACTCGGCGCGGAACTTTCCGGTGAGGCGGGCGCGTGCCGCGGCGAAGTCCCGGTCCAGATGCCGGTGGTCGTACGAGAGCACGACGGGCGCCGCCTTCCGCGCGGCCGTGAGCGCCTGCGCGCGAGCCTGCTCGGCCCGCACGCCCTGTCGGTAGTGGGCCCCGAGCACGCCGACGGCGACCAGCCCCGCCACCAGCAGCACACACAGGAGCGCGGTGCGCAGCCCCCGCCGCGAGCCGCCCCCGGCCGACCCGTCCGGGGCGTCCTCGTCGAAGTCCTCCGGGGACGGCTCCGGCGGATCGTCCCAGCCGTCCGGGGGCTCGATGACCACGGTGCGCCCGGCGACCGGGCTCACCTTCCCCACGGCGGTCGCCGGGCCCCGCTCTGCGCGTTCCGCGCGCCTGGCCGCCGCGCGGGCCGCGGCCGTCATCGTGTGCCGGGTCGGGGAACCGGAGCCGCGGCCTCGGGTGGTGGTTTTCGCCACGGTATTGCTCCTCACTGGGTGGTACGGCAGGGGTCAGCCCACGAACTCGACGTCGGAGGTCAGCCAGCGGCCGCCCTCGTGGACCAGGTCGAGCTGCAACCGGTAGGTGCGCGCCTCCCCCTCGGGCACGGCCGTGTTGGTCACCTTGCTGTCGGCGACCACGAGCACCCGGGCCGAGCGCTCGTCGCAGCGGACGATGCCCGCGTCGAGGACCTGCCCCTCGGACACGGACTTGTTCCGTGCGACGAGCTCGGTCAGCTTCTCGGTCTGCGCGGCGAACTCCTTCCTGAAGTCGCCGGTGGCCCCCTTGAGCACGTTGGCGCTGTCCCGGTCGTAGCGCCGGTAGTCGAGCGAGGTGAAGTTCAGCGCCGACTGCCGGGCCGCCGCCAGGATGTCCTGCCGGCGCTGCTCCGCCTCGCGCTGCTCGTAGAGCCGGCTGCTCAGCCAGAGCGCCGACGCCGTGCACAGGACGGTCGCCACGACGAGCCCCACGGACAGGGCACGGGAGCCTCCGGCCCGGGTGAGAAGGCCCCGGGCCGCCTGGAAGAACACGCGTCCGCTCATGCCAACGGTCCGACGAGCAGCCATTGCCACGACTCCTTTCCGAAGACGGTCTGCTGGCCGCCCGTCGAGCCGATCTCGACGGGCGTTCCGTCCGGGCCGGTGAGAGTGCCGGTCTCCGGGTCGTACGGCGTGACGTGCGCCGCCCGGTCGGTGGTCCCGCGGGACGACGCCCCGGGCGCGTTCTGCGCGCCGCGCACCGAGGTGGCGCTGCCGCGCGGGGCCGTGCAGCGCGCGTCGGTGTTCGCCTCGCGCGTGCGGGTGTCCGCCGGGTCGCGCCGGGCCGTGCCGTACCCCTGGGTGCAGGGCGGCGGGTCGTCGGCGTTCACCACCAGGCCGAAGTGGGTGGTGCCGTCACCCGGGATCACGGTGTGGCTGCCCGCGACGACCACCGGGAAGGTGACCAGGGCCTGCTCCACGCCGGGGAGCCGCGCGAGCGTGACCTGCCCGCCGCTGATCAGGTTGGCCAGCAGCACCGACAGCCGCGGCTCGACCGACTTCAGCAGCGAGTTGAGCTCGACCGCCGCCGGTTCCGCGTTGCCGACGAGCTTGCGCACGTCCCCGTCGCTCGACTTCAACTCCTCGGTGAGCAACGCCAGATCACGCGAGAACGCCTTGATGGACGAGCCCTGGTCGGCCTGCGTCCTCAGCACCTTCCGGGAGTCCTCGATCAGCGCGATCGTCTCGGGAAGCGACTCGGACGCGGCCTCCACGAGCGCGTTGCCGGAGTCGACCAGCCTGCTCAGATGCGGTCCGGTGCCCGAGAAGGCCTTGCCCAGCTCGTCGACGGTGACCCGCAGATCGCCCTTGTCCACCGAGTTGACCAGCCGGTCGAGGCCGAGCACGAGGTCCGTCGTGGGCAGCGGCACGCGGGTGCGTGCGCGGGGGATCGTGCTGCCCTGGAGCAGATACGGCCCGTCGGAGGTACGCGGCTGGAGGTCGACGTACTGCTCGCCCACCGCCGAGCGGTTCGCCACCACAGCGAGGGTGTCCGCCGGGATGCGCGGTGCCCCGTCCTCGATGTCGAGCGAGACCGAGACCCCGCCGGCGCCGGTCAGCCGCAGCGCGCCGACGCGGCCCACCGGGACCCCGCGGTAGGTGACCTCGGCGCCGGTGAAGATGCCCCCGGAGCCGGCGAACTCGGCCCGCACGCTGTAACCGCGGCCGAGGACGCTGTCCACCAGGCCGGTGTACTCGGCGCCGACGTAGGACACACCGACGGCGGTGACGGTGGCGAAGGCGATCAGTTGGGCCTTGACCATACGGGTGATCATGGCTGTATCCCCTTCAGCATCAGCTCCGCGAGCTCCAGGTCGATCCCTGGCGGCAGACCCCGGTGGGTGCCGTGGCCGGCGGTGCAGACCGGCGGGCACAGCAGGTCGCCGCCGGGCGGCGCGGAGGGGGTGGCGGGCGCGTCGGGAAGGCCGGGCCGGGGCGTGGGCACGCCCGGCAGGTCGGGAAGCTCGGGGACGTCGGGCAGGTCCGGAGGATCGGGAAGGTCCGGTGCACCCGGGGTGTCGCCCTTGCCACCCGGCTTCTCCGTCAGGTTGCCGTAGAGGCCCGCCAGATCGAGGTCCGCGGTGACGGCGAGGTTGACGTAGTCGCCCTTGACGGCGTCGACCGCGTTGCGCGGGAAGGGGTACGTGGTGAGCAGTTCGAGGGAGTTGGGCAGGTCGTCGCCCGCCTTGTTGAGCTGCTCCAGGATGGGGCGCAGCTGCTTCAGGTTGGCGACCGTGTCGTTCCGGGACGCCTTGATCACCTTCGTGCCCGTCTTGCCCAGCTTCGACAGGGCGGTGAGCATCTTCGTCAGATCGCGCCGCTGATCCGCGAGCACCTTCAGCGCGGGCGGCATCGTGTCCACGGCCTTCGCGATGGTCTTCTTCTCCTTCCCGAGCCGTCCCGCGAGCCGGTCGACGGCCTTCAGCGCGCGGACGATGTCCGCCCGCTGGTCGTCGAGGCCGCCGAGGAACGTGTCCAGCTCCTCCAGCAGGGACCTGACCCGGTTCTCGCGGCCGTCCAGGGCCTTGTTCAGCTCCACGGTGATCGTCTTGAGCTGGGCCACCCCGCCGCCGTTGAGCAGCGCGGACAGGGCGGACAGCACCTCCTCGATCTCCGGGTTGCGTCCGCTGCGGCTGAGCGGGATGCGGTCGCCGTCGCGGAGCCGGCCCACAGGGGCGGTGCCGGGCGGCGGCGACAGCGCCACGTACTTCTCGCCGAGCATGCTGGTCTGCCTCAGCTCGGCGACCGCGTTGCCGGGCAGCTTCACCGAGTCGGCGACCCGCAGCCGTACGCGTGCGTGCCAGCCCTCCAGCTCCACCTTCTCGACGGCGCCGACGGTCACGTCGTCGACCTTGACGGCCGACTGCGGCACCAGGTCGAGAACGTCGCGGAACTCGACGGTGACGCGGTACGCGCGGCCGTCCGAGGCCGCCCCGCCGGGCAGCTCGACGTCGTACCAGCCGTGGAACTCACAGCCCGACAGCAGCAGCGAACCGACCGCCACCCACGCGCATCTGCGCAGCCCGCTCATGCCTCGCCCTCCAGGATGCCGCCGAGGGTCCGGTCGACGGTGCCCGACACCGCGGGTCCGCTCGGCACCTCGGGCAGTGCGTCGAACAGCTTCCTCAGCTCCGCGCAGTCCGCGTTCCCGCCGCCCTCCTCGCCGGTCGTCCGCAGCACCGAGCACAGCAGGGAGGCCGGATCCTGCGGGTGCTGCGGGTTGTTGCGGGTGTCGAGGGTGCCGGAGGAGGGGTTGTAGGCGTTCTGCAGGTTCGACAGGCCCGTGGGGGCGACCTCCAGCAGCTCCTCCAGGGCGGCGCGCTGGGTGACGAGCACCTTCGTCACCTTGCTGAGGCCCTTCACGTTGGAGGTCAGCGACTTCTTGTTCTTCTTCACGAACGCGGACACGTCCCCGAGCGCCCTGCCGAGGTTGCGCAGCGCCGCCGCGAGGTCCTTGCGCTCCCCGGCGAGCTGCTCCGCCACCTTGGCGAGGCTGGTGTTGAACGACCGCACGCTCTTGTCGTCGGCCGCCAGCGCCGCCGTGAACACCTGGAGGTTCCGCACGGTCCCGAACAGATCCCCGCGCCCGTCGGACAGGGTCGTGACCGCCTTCGAGAGATCCTCCACGGTCCGGCGCAGGTTGCCGCCCTGGCCCTCGAGGTTGTCCGCGCTCACCCCGAGCAGCCGCGCGAGGGAGCCGTCCTTGTTGGCGCCCTCGGGCCCGAGCGCCTCGGCCGTGGTGTGCAGGCTGTCGAAGACCCGGTCCAACTCGACCGGCACGGCCGTACGCGACTCGGGGATGACGGCGCCGTCGCGCAGCACCGGACCGCTGCGGTACACGGGCAGCAGTTGCACGTAACGGTCGCTGACCACCGAGGAGTTGATGATCGCGGCCTGTGCGTCGGCCGGCACCTTGCGCCCTTCGTCGTACTCCAGCTCCACCCGCACCCGGCCGCCCTCCGGCGTGATCTTCCGGACCTCGCCGATCCGCACTCCGAGCACGCGGACGTCCGAGCCGGGGTAGATGCCGACGGTGCGCGGGAAGTAGGCGGTGACCCGCACCTTCTCGGCGCGGGGCCACAGCGCGAGGGCGAGCCCGGCGACGAGGGCCAGGGCGAGCAGCAGCGCCAGACGTCTCCTCATCGCGAGCCTCCCGTGCGCGGCACCACCGGGGCGGCGACCAGGTTCTGGACGTAGGAGTCGAACCAGCGGCCGTTGCCGAGGGTGTTGGTGAAGACCCGGATGTAGGGCGCGAGCAGTCTGACGCTGCGGTCGAGGCTCGACTGGTTGCGCTCCAGCATCCTGACCACGCGGTTCAGGCCCCTGAGCGCGGGTCCGATCTCCTTGTCGTTGTCCTCGACCAGCCCGGAGAGCTCGACGCCGAGCGCGGCGGAGGACTTCAGCAGCTTGCTGATGGCCTTGCGCCGCTTGCTGATCTCCTTGAACAGCTTGTCGCCGTCGTCCACCAGGGCGGTGAGGTCCTCGGAGCGTTCGGCCAGGACGCCCGTGACCCCGTCGGCGTGGTCGAGGAGCTTGCGCAGCGCCTTGTCGCGCGAGGCGACCGTCCGGGAGATCTTCGACAGGCCCTTGACGGACGCCCGCACCTCGGCGGGCGAGTCCTCGAAGGTGGTGGAGATGGTGTCCAGGGCCGTCGCCAGCCGGTCGGTGTCGACCTCCTCGGTCGTGGTGGTCAGATCGCTGAACGCCTGCACCACGTCGTACGCCGGGACGGTCCGCTTCAGAGGTATCTCACTGCCGGGCTCCAGCTGACCCGGTCCCTCGGGGTGCAGCGCCAGGTACTTGGCACCGAGGATGGTCTGCACCCGGATGGAGGCCCCGGTCGTGGTGCCGAACCGCGGGTCGCCCTCGACCTCGAAGGTGACCTTGACGTGGTCGCCGTCCAGGTCGACCTCCTCGACCTCACCGACCTTGACCCCGGCGATCCGTACCTCGTCGCCGGGCTTGAGACCGCCCGCCTCCGCGAACGCCGCGCTGTAGGTCTCACCGTCGCCGATCACCGGCAGGGAGTCTGCGTTGAACGCCGCCACGGTGAGCAGCGCCAGGGTGGTCAGACCGACGGCGCCGATCGTGACGGGGTTGCGTTCGCGGAAGTTCATCCGGCGCACCTCGCCCTGGCCACGTGCATCTCGGGAGTGAGCACCTCACGTGTCTTCGGCAGCACGATCCGGCCGTCGAAGTCGCAGAGGTAGAAGTTGAACCACGAGCCGTAGGACGCCGTCCCGGTCAGCTCGTTGAGCTTGTTCGGCAGCCGCTTCAGCACGCCCTCCACCGTCTTCTCGTTCCTGTTCAGCGTTCCGGTGAGCTCGGTCAGCTCGGCGATGTCGTCCTTCAGCGGCGGGCGGGCGTCCGCGAGGAGCCCCGACGTCGCCTCCGTCAGGTCGCCGATGCTCACCAGCGACTTCCCGATGGGCTTGCGGTCGGCGGACAGCCCCGAGATCACCCGGCGCAGCTGCTTGAGCAGCCCGGAGAAGCGGGCGCCGCGCTTGTCGAGCGTCTCCAGCACGGTGTTGAGGTTGTCGATCACCGAGCCGATCAGCTTGTCCCGGCCGGCGAGTGTGGTGGTGAGCGACGCCGTGTGCGCGAGCAGGCTGTTGACCGTGCCGCCCTCGCCCTGGAGCGTCTTGACGATCTCGGTGGCGAGCTGGTTGACGTCCTCGGGGCTGAGCGCGGCGAACAGCGGCTTGAAGCCGTTCAGCAGCGCGTTCAGATCCAGTGCGGGCTGGGTGCGCGACAGCGGGATCGTGGCGCCGGGCCGCAGCCGGCGGCCGTCGCCCGCCCCCTCCGTCAGGGCCACGTACCGCTGCCCGACGAGGTTCCGGTAGCGGATGACCGCGCCGGTGCCGGTCAGCAGCGGGCGTTTCCGGGTCACCGTGAAGGTGACCTCCGCCCGGGTCCGGTCCTTGATGCGGATGCCCTCGACCTCACCGACGCGCACCCCGGCCACCCGGATGTCGTCGCCCTCCTCCAGGCCGGTGACGTCGCTGAACACCGCCCGGTACGTGTCCTTGGGGGCAAAGGACAGGTTGCCGATGGTGGCCGCGAGCAGGGCCGTCGCCAGGATCGTCACCAGCGCGAAGAGGCTGAACCTGACCAGCGGTCCGGCGGTCCGGCGCGCGTTCGTCGTGCGGCTCATGCGACGCTCACCGCCGTCCCGCGCGCCATCGGCCCGAACAGCAGCGTCGCCACCGGCGGCACCTCGTCGGCAGGCACGCCGAGCACGGGTGCCACGAGCGAGCCGACGGCGCGCTGCTCGGCCCGGGTGCCGGACACGCCGGACGAGCCCGCCGCGGCCGTCCCGTCGTCGAGACGGGGCTTGGGGCCGGGCACCGGAGGGTGCGGCAGGCCGCGGCAGTCCGGCCCCGACCGCTCGCCGTAGCGGGGCTCCTCACCGGGTTCGTACGCCGGCTGCTGCCGCACCACTTCGAGCGTGATGCGCATCCTCCCGCCCCGGAACGCCTCCTCGGACGCCTTCTCCTGCCGGACCAGGCCGTCCAGGAGGCACGGGTACTCGGGGGAGTAGCGGGCGAACAGCTCCAGCGTGGGCCGGGAGACCCGGCCCAGGGTGATCAGCCGGTCGCCGTTGGCGGCGAGGACGTCGTCCGCCGTGCGGGCGGTGGTCGTGGTCGAGGTGAGCGCTGCGGCCAATTGTTCCTTCTTCTCCACCAGGGTGCGGCTGGTCGTGACCGTGTTGCGGAGGATCCTCATCAGGTCGGGCGCCGCGTCGCCGTACACCTCGGCGACGTCCGCGAACCGTGCGATGTCCTCCTTCAGGGACGGCAGATGCGGGTTGAGCTCGCGCAGATAGCCCTCCACGCGCGTGAGGTTGTCGCCGATCCGGTCGCCGCGCCCCTCGAGGGCGGTGGCGAACGCGGAGAGCGTGGCGTTGAGTTCGCCCGGCTTCACGGTGCGCAGCAGCGGCAGCAGGTCGTTCATCAGCTGCTGGAGCTCGATGCCGACGCGGGTGCGGTCCTGGGTGATGACGTCCCCGGCGCGGATCGGCCGGGCGGACGAGCCGGCGGGCACGACCAGGTCGACGTACTTCTCGCCGAACAGCGTCTTGGGCAGCAGCCGTGCGTGCACGTCGGCGGGGATGTACGCGACGTGCTCCGGGTCGAGCGCGAGGTCGAGCGTCGCCTTCGTCCCGTCCGCGCGCACCTCGCGCACCTCGCCGACCAGCAGCCCGCGCAGCTTGACGTCGGCACGCCGGTCGAGCTGGTTGCCCAGGCTGTCCGCCTCCAGCGTGATCCGTACGACCGGTGTGAACGCCTGCCGGTACACGGCGACGGACAGCGACAGCAGCAGGGCCAGCACGGCGAGGAAGACGACGCCGTACAGCCGAAGTCTCAGCACTCTCATCCGGCTCACCGCGCTCACCCCGCGATCCGTACGGTCGTGTTGGCGCCCCATATCGCGAGGCTCAGGAAGAAGTCCAGGACGTTGATCGCCACGATCGAGGTCCGCACGGCCCGCCCCACCGCGACGCCGACGCCCGCCGGGCCGCCGCTCGCGTAGTAGCCGTAGAAGCAGTGCACGAGGATGATCACGACGGCGAAGACCAGCACCTTGCCGAAGGACCAGAGCACGTCGACCGGCGGCAGGTACTGCTGGAAGTAGTGGTCGTAGGTGCCTGTCGACTGCCCGTAGTAGCCGGTGGTGATGGTGCGGGCCGCGAGGTACGACGACAGCAGCCCGACCACGTACAGCGGGATCACGGCGACGAACCCGGCGATCATCCGCGTGGTCACCAGGAACGGCAGCGACGGCACGCCCATGACCTCCAGGGCGTCGGTCTCCTCGCTGATGCGCATCGCGCCGAGCTGCGCGGTGAACCCGGCGCCGACCGTCGCGGCCAGCGCGAGCCCGGCCACCAGCGGGGCGATCTCCCGGGTGTTGAAGTACGCCGACAGGAACGCCACGAAGTTGGAGGTGCCGAGCTGGTTGAGCGCGGCGTAGCCCTGCAGGCCCACCTCGGTGCCGGTGAAGAACGACAGGAAGGCGATCACGCCGACCGTGCCGCCCACGACGGCGAGTGCGCCCCGGCCGAAGCTGACCTCGGCGAGCAGCCGCAGGATCTCCTTCTTGTAGCGGCGCAGGGTCCGGCCCGTCCACGCCAGGGACCGGCCGTAGAAGGAGAGTTGGGCGCCCAGGTCCTCGAGGGACTTCAGGGGGCGGTCGAGAAGTCTCATCGGCTAGCCCCTCTGCGGAACGACCTGGAAGTACACCGCGGTCATCACGAAGTTCGTCACGAACAGCAACATGAAGGTGATCACCACCGACTGGTTCACCGCGTCGCCCACACCCTTGGGGCCGCCCTTCGCGGTGAGTCCCTTGTAGGAGGCGACGATCGCCGCGATCGCGCCGAAGACGAGCGCCTTGAGCTCGGCCGCCCACAGGTCGGACAGCTGGGCGAGCGTGGTGAAGGAGGCCAGATAAGCGCCCGGAGTGCCGTCCTGCAGAACGACGTTGAAGAAGTAGCCGCCCGCCACCCCGACCACCGACACCAGGCCGTTGAGCAGCACCGCCACCAGCATCGAGGCCAGCACCCGCGGCACGACCAGCCGGTGGACGGGGTCGATGCCCAGCACCTGCATCGCGTCGATCTCCTCGCGGATCTTCCGCGCCCCCAGGTCCGCGCAGATCGCCGTCCCGCCGGCGCCCGCGATCAGCAGCGCCGTGACGATCGGCGAGGCCTCCCGCAGCACCGCGAGGACGGAGGCCGCACCCGAGAACGACTGGGCGCCGAGCTGCCGGGTCAGGCTGCCGATCTGCAGGGCGATGACCGCGCCGAAGGGGATCGAGACCAGGGCGGTCGGCAGGATCGTGACGCTCGCGATGAACCACGCCTGCTGGATGAACTCCCGCACCTGGAAGGGTCGTTTCGGGACGGTCCGGAGGACGTCCAGGGCCAGCGCGAAGAGGCTGCCGGAGTGGCGCAGCGCGCCCACGGGACTGAGACTCATGCGCGGGCCACCTCCTCCTCACGCTCGGCGATGGCCTGCCAGCGGGGCGGCCGGGAGATGCCGGGGCTGGGCAGCAGCCGGGGAGTGAGGTGCTCGGGATCGGCGGTCTCGCCGATCTGGGCCAGTTCCTGCTCGACCTGCCCGGCGTCCTTCTCCTCCGCCATGCCGATGGGCCCCTGCATGCGGCCGTTGAGGAACTGCCGTACGACCGGTTCGTCGCTGGTCAGCAGCTGGTCGCGGGGTCCGAACATCACCAGCTCACGGCGGAACAGCAGCCCGATGTTGTCCGGGACCTGGCGGGCCGAGGCGATGTCGTGGGTGACGATCAGGAAGGTCGCGTCGATCTGGGCGTTGAGGTCGACGATCAGCTGGTTGAGGTACGCGACGCGCACCGGGTCCAGCCCCGAGTCCGGCTCGTCGAACAGGATGATCTCCGGGTCCAGGACCAGCGCCCGCGCCAGCCCGGCGCGTTTGCGCATACCGCCGGAGATCTCCCCGGGCAGCTTCTCCTCGGCCCCGATCAGACCGACCATGTCCATCTTCTCGAGCACGATCCGCCGGATCTCGCTCTCCGGTTTGCGGGTGTGCTCGCGCAGCGGGAAGGCGATGTTGTCGTACAGGTTCATCGAGCCGAACAGCGCGCCGTCCTGGAACAGCACGCCGAACAGCTTCCGCACCTCGTACAGCTCGTGCTCGCGGAGCCCGGTGATGTCCCGGCCCTGGATCGTGATGGATCCGCGCTCCGGCCTCAGCAGTCCGACGAGCGTCTTGAGGAACACCGACTTGCCCGTGCCCGACGGGCCGAGCATGACCGAGACCTCCCCGGCGGGCAGTGTCAGCGACACGTCCTGCCAGATGACCTGGTGACCGAAGGACTTGGTCAGTCCTTCCACACAGATCTCGACACCCATCCGGTCCACCCTTCGCCCGTGACGTCACCCGTGGAGCAGCTCCGACATCTGCTCTACGGGGAGGGGCGGGCCGTCCGTCGCGGCGAGGGAGAAATTTTTTGCGGACGGGTGAGAGGGGGTTACGGCAGGGGGCTCACGGGCGCTTCGAGCGGGTCCGGAGCGGTGGGGCGGTCCGGCACCTGCGGAAGTCCGGGCACGGCGGACGGGGCGTCCCGCACGTCCGGGGCCGCCGGGATTCCGGGCACCTCGGGCACCTCGGGGACGTCGGGCACCGCAGGCACCTCGGGCGTCGGCAGCTCCGGGCCCGAGGAGAGGGGGACCTCCGGCAGGGACGGCACGGACAGCGGCAGCAGCGGGCGGTCGCCCGGGGGCCGCGCCGGCTCCGGGGCGTCGGCCCTCGTGGCGGCCGGCAGCTCACGCGCGTCCGGAGACGTCTCCCCGCCTGCGGGGGCAGGGCGCTGCCAGGCCTCCGGGACCGGCGAGACGGAGGGCCGCGGCGCCGTGCCCTGCCCGTCCCAGTCGTGGGCGTACGGCAGGACGAACCCGGCCACCGCCAGCGTCGCCGCGGTCCCGGCCACGGCCACCGCCTGTGCGTGCGAGGCCCCGCGCGGCCTGCCCCGGCCCCACAGGAACAGGGCGAGGCCGAGCGTTCCCGCCAGCGAGTTGCGCAGGGTCCGGCGGGCCCGGGCCAGCAGCGACTCGACCGTCCGGTAGCTCAGGCCCATCCGCACGGCGACCTGGCCGACGTCCAGGTCCTCGGACTTCAGCCGGAGCGCCTCCGCCTGGCGCGCGGGCAGCTCACCGCTGCGCACGGCCAGCCACCTGGCCTCCGCCCGGTCGCACACCGCCTCCTCGACCGGCACCGGGCCGGGGGCGATCAGCGTCGGGCTGGTGCGCACCTCGGCCTCGCGGTTGACCTGCCGGTACCGGTCCACGCACAGCCGGATCGTCACCGTCGTCAGCCAGGCGGCCAGCCGCTCGTCGTCCAGGTCGGGGCGCTCGGCCGCCCGCAGCATCGCCTCGTGCACGGCGTCCTCGGCGTCCTCCAGGGACATCGACCTGCGGCGGGCCACCTTGAGCAGGTGCTCGCGGTGGCTCCACATACGTTCCCACCGGTCGTGGGCCGCCTGTATGTCCGCGGGCATGTCCGTCGTCGCCATGAGGACCCCTTCGTGCTCACCCGCCGGTCCCGTGCGCCCGGCGGGGGGCGACATTACCGCCCGGTAGCCGCGGTTGTGGAGGGGGCGGCGACCATCGGGTTCTCCTCGTCGCCGGGGAGCGGGGCCGCCCCGGGCAGCATGTCCTCGGCGGGCGGGGCCGCTCCGGGGCCGGGGAGCGGCAGCAGGGGAGCCGCCGACGGTTCGGCGGGCGGGGGCGTGCGCGTCGGCCGTGTCCGGGACGGGGCCGGGGCGGTGGACGGCGCACCGGATCCGCCTCCCGCCCGGCGGGCGGCGGGCGTCGGCGACGGCTCGCGCGGCACCGGCCGGGACGCCTCGGGCGCCGGGCTCGCCTCGCCCGCCACGCCCGCGTCCGGCACCACCCGGTGCCCTTGCAGGAAGTACGCGAACCAGGCCCGCACCGTCCGCAGATAGGCCCGGGAGTGGTTGTAGCCGAGGATCGCCGCGTCCAGGTCGCCCGGTACGGACAGGTCGCGTCCGCCGGCGCACAGGTAGTGCCCGGCGGCGAGTGCCGCGTCGAACACGTTGTGCGGGTCGGCCCGGCCGTCCCCGTTGCCGTCGATGCCCCAGACCGCCCAGGTCGACGGGATGAACTGCATGGGGCCGACCGCGCGGTCGTACACCGTGTCCCCGTCGTACGTCCCGCCGTCGCTGTCCCGGATGAGCGCGAAGCGGACGCCGTCCAGCCGGGGGCCGCGGATCGGCGTCAGGGTCGTACCGTCCGCGTCCACCCGTCCGCCGCCCGCCTGCCCGGACTCCACCTGCCCGACGGCCGCCAGCAGCTGCCACCGCAGCCGGCAGCCGGGCGCGGAGTGCGCGAGCCGCGCCTCGGCCCGCCGGTAGGCGGCGAACACGCTAGCCGGCAGCGCGCCGTCCGCCGGTGATGTCTTCGCCTTCCCGTCCCGCGCCGTTGGCAGCGGCGGCAGCTCGGTGCGGTACGGGGTGTCCCCGGACACGCTCGTCCCGGGCCCGGCGGCCGGTTCCGCGGGCGCCGCGGCCCGCGCCGGCGTCGTCCCGGGCGCCTGTGACGCGGTCAGTGCCGCCATCGCCGCCGCCGCGAGCGCCGTACCCCTGATGCCTCTGATCCTGTGCCCCGCCATGCCGAGGTCCCCTCCCTGGTTGGTTCGTGGTCCGTCCTCGTCGGCTCTACGGGGCAGGGCGGGCGGTCCGTCGCGGGGATCCCGTGGCGGTGAGGACTGCCCGGGAATCCGGGCGGGGCGTTAGGTTGAGCGCGTGCGATTGAGAGTGGAGTTCACGACCGAGCCCTTCGATCTCGACGAGGCCCCCGCGCACGCGGTGGTGGCCCGTGAGGTCGTCGAGGCCGCAGACCTGGACGCCGTGGACGTCGGGCCGTTCGGCAACACCGCGGAGGGCGCCTCCGACGCGGTGCTCACCGCCGTGGACGCCTTGTTGCGCCGGACCCTCGCGGCGGGCGCGACCCGCGTCTCCCTCCAGGTCAATGTGATCGGGGAGCACGGCTTCGCGGACGGGGAGGGCGCGGGATGAGCGGCGCGGTGGACGAGCCGTTCATCGCGGCCGTCAAGCCGCTGGTCGACGCCATGGGCGCGCAGATCGTCCCGCCCGACGAGGCCGGCCCCGACGACGTGGTCCTCAGCTGGGAGGGCCGGGACGTCGTCGCCGTGCGCCTCCCCCAGCTCGCGGACTCCCTCGACCACATCCTCGCCGCGCTGGAGCGCCGCAAGGGCATGCCGCTCGCCGATCTGGACCGCAGGGCGAAGCAGGAGATCGTACGCAGTCTGGAGGCGCGCGGCGCCTTCGCGGTGCGGCACGGAGTGGAGACCGTGGCGAGCGCGCTCGGCGTCAGCCGCTTCACCGTCTACAACTACCTCAACCGTGAGAAGGGCTCCTGACCAGCCCGTTCGGTCTGTCGCCGCGGGCCGCCGCCCGCATACGGGGCGGCGGTTCGCGGCGTGTCGGGCGCATGCTGGAGACAGCCGGGACGCGCGTCATGGCGACTCGTATTTGTTCCCCCGAATTTTCAACAAACTGTTGACGTCCTGCCGCTGACGGCGTTCACTATCGGCACGCCCGTTCAGCACAAGGCCACGGAGGCTCCCGTGACGTCCACTTCCACGCCGCCGGGCCTGGCCCGCTTCAACGCCCTCGAGGAGCACGCGGCCTTCGCCGCCCTCCACGAGGCGTGTGCCTCCACGGCGTGGGCACGGCGGCTGCTCGCCGCCCGCCCGTACGCCACCACCGAGGACCTGTACGCCGCCAGTGACGCCGCCATGGCGGACCTGACGACGGCGGACCTCGAGGAGGCGATGGCCGGGCACCCGCCCATCGGCCGCCCCAAGCCCGGCGACCCGACCTCCTCCCGCGAGCAGGCGGGTATGGCCGGCGCCTCGGAGGAGCTCAAGGCGGAGATGCTCGAACTGAACCTGGCCTACCAGGAGAAGTTCGGCCATGTGTTCCTCATCTGCGCAACCGGCCGGACCGGCGAGCAGATGCGGGACGCCGTGAAGGAGCGCATCGGCAACGCGCCGGAGGAGGAGCGCGAGATCGTCCGCACGGAGCTGGGGAAGATCAACCGCATCCGCCTCGCCCGACTCGTCGAACAGGACTGACGCACGCATGAGCACCGAGACCACCGCTTCCGTGTCCACGCACATCCTGGACACCAGCGCCGGCCGCCCCGCCGAGGGCGTCGCCGTCCGGCTCTCCGCCCGATCCGGGCGTGAGGCGGACTGGCAGGCGCTCGGCGGCTCCGCGACCGACGCGGACGGGCGGTGCAAGGACCTGCCGGCTCTGCCGGAGGGCACCACCCATGTACGGCTCGACTTCGCGGTGGAGCCGTACTTCGAAGAATCCGCGAAGAAGCAAGCCGATGCGCAGCAGGACGCCCCCGCGAATCGGGACAGCGGTGCGTTCTTCCCCGAGGTCGTGATCACGTTCGCGGTCACGCCCGGCGAGCACTACCACGTACCGCTGCTGCTCAACCCGTTCGGCTACTCCGTTTACCGAGGGAGCTAGCTAGAAATGCCCACGATCCTGGGACAGAACCAGTACGGCAAGGCCGAGAACCGAGTCGTCAAGATCACGCGGGACGGCGCCACCCACCACATCAAGGACCTCAACGTCTCCGTCGCCCTGTCCGGCGACATGGAGGAGGTCCACTACTCCGGCTCCAACGCCAACGTCCTGCCGACCGACACCACCAAGAACACGGTGTACGCGTTCGCCAAGGAGTTCGGCATCGAGTCCGCCGAGCAGTTCGGCATCCACCTCGCCCGTCACTTCGTCACCTCGCAGGAGCCGATCCACCGGGCCCGCATCCGCATCGAGGAGTACGCCTGGGAGCGGATCGAGACCTCCGACGCCAACAGCAAGTTCATCGGCGCCGACGAGGTCAAGCACTCCTTCGTCCGCAAGGGCCAGGAGATCCGCACCACCCAGATCACCTTCGACGGTGAGCAGTGGGAGGTCGTCTCGGGCCTGAAGGACCTGGTCGTGATGAACTCGACCAACTCCGAGTTCTGGGGTTACGTCAAGGACAAGTACACGACGCTCCAGGAGGCCTACGACCGCATCCTGGCCACGCAGGTCTCCGGCAAGTGGCGGTTCAACTGGACCGACGACGAGCAGAAGATGCCCAACTGGGAGAAGTCCTACGAGCAGGTGAGGAAGCACATGCTCCAGGCCTTCGCCGAGACGTACTCGCTGTCGCTGCAGCAGACGCTGTACCAGATGGGCGCGCGCATCATCAACAACCGCAGTGAGATCGACGAGGTGCGCTTCTCCCTCCCGAACAAGCACCACTTCCTGGTGGACCTGGAGCCGTTCGGGCTGAAGAACGACAACGAGGTGTACTTCGCCGCCGACCGTCCCTACGGCCTGATCGAGGCCACCATCCTGCGGGACGGCTGCGAGGCGCGGATCCCGGTGGACCTCACCAACCTCTGACGTCTCCCCGCTCGGCACCCGCGGCCGGGGAGCCCACGGCGACACCTCCCCGGCCACGGCACTCGAACTCCTAGGGTCCTGCCGTGCCCTGCCCACAGAGGAACAAGAGAGTAAAAGGGACGAATCATGGCAGCAGCCCAGCGCATCGTCATCGAGAACTGCGCGATCGCGACCGTCGACGCGAAGGACACCGAGTACGCCACCGGCCACCTCGTCCTCGCCGGCAACCGCATCGAGTCGCTCGGCGCGGGCACGGCACCCGAGCACCTGCAGAACGTCGTCCGCCGTATCGACGCCTCCGGGCATCTGGTGACCCCCGGTCTGGTCAACACCCACCACCACTTCTACCAGTGGATCACCCGCGGACTGGCCACCGACCACAACCTCTTCGACTGGCTCGTCGCGCTCTACCCGACCTGGGCGCGCATCGACGAGCCGATGGTGCACGCGGCGGCCCAGGGCTCGCTCGCCATGATGGCCCGCGGCGGCGTCACCACCGCCATGGACCACCACTACGTCCACCCGCGGGGCTCCGGCGACCTGTCCGGAGCCGTCATCCGCGCCGCCCGCGACATGGGGGTGCGCTTCACCCTCGCCCGCGGCTCCATGGACCGCAGCGAGAAGGACGGCGGCCTGCCCCCGGACTTCGCCGTCGAGACCCTCGACGGCGCGCTCGCCGCCACCGAGGAGACGGTGAAGCGGCACCACGACGCCTCCTTCGGCGCGATGACCCAGGTCGCCGTCGCCCCCTGCTCCCCCTTCTCCGTCTCCACCGAACTCCTCCGCCAGGGCGCCGAACTGGCCCGCCGGCTCGGCGTACGGCTGCACACCCACGGCTCGGAGACCGTGGAGGAGGAGAAGTTCTGCCACGAGCTGTTCGGGATGGGGCCGACGGACTACTTCGAGTCCACCGGCTGGCTCGGCGAGGACGTGTGGATGGCGCACTGCGTCCACATGAACGACTCCGACATCGCCGCCTTCGCCCGCACGAGGACCGGCGTGGCCCACTGCCCGTCCTCCAACGCGCGCCTCGCCGCCGGTATCGCCCGCGTCCCCGACCTGCTCGCCGCCGGCGTCCCCGTCGGCCTCGGCGTGGACGGCACCGCCTCCAACGAGTCCGGCGAACTCCACACCGAACTGCGCAACGCCCTGCTGATCAATCGCCTCGGCCCGCACCGCGAGGCCGCGCTCACCGCCCGCCGGGCGCTGCGCCTCGGCACCTACGGCGGCGCCCAGGTCCTCGGCCGCGCGGACGAGATCGGCTCCCTGGAGCCGGGCAAGCTCGCCGACCTGGTGCTGTGGCGCATGGACACCCTCGCCCACGCCTCCATCGCCGACCCGGTGACGGCCCTGGTCCTCGGCGCGGCCGCACCGGTCACCGCCTCCTTCGTCAACGGCCGGCAGATCGTCGAGAACGGCCGGCTGCTCACCGCCGACGAGGACACCATCGCCCGCACCACCCGTGCGGAAGCACAGCGGCTGGCACGGATCGCCGCGCAGAACTGAACACCCGGATGAACTCCGGCCGGGAGGGACGGCTCCCGGCCGGTGACCGCGGACCCCAGCGGTCCGCGGCGGCCGTCTCCGGAACGCGCGTGAGGACACGCGCGTTCCGGAACGGTCACCCGCCGCACCCAGGACCCATGTCCCGGGAGCGGTTCCGTCCCCCGGTCCCGCACGACCACCCGCACCACCTCCTTGACACCCACGTCAGAGCCGACGTGTAACCGACCGGAGGAGAGCCGCAGTGGCCGACCACCCCGTTGACGAAAAACTCCCGCCGCTCAAGATGGCGACCACCGGCCTTCAGCACGTGGCCGCCATGTACGCGGGAGTCGTCGCCCCGCCCCTGATCGTCGGCGCGGCCATAGGCCTGTCCGCCACCGACCTGACCTTCCTCACCGGCGCCTGCCTGTTCACCGCGGGCCTCGCCACCCTCCTGCAGACCCTCGGCATCTGGAAGATCGGTGCCCGGCTGCCCTTCGTCAACGGCGTCACCTTCGCCGGTGTCGCCCCCATGACCGCCATCGTCGCCGCCACCCCCGACAAGGACGACGCGCTGCCGATCATCTTCGGCGCGGTCATCGTCGCCGGACTCCTCGGCTTCCTCGCGGCCCCCTTCTTCAGCAAGGCGGTCCGCTTCTTCCCACCGGTCGTCACCGGCACGGTCATCACCCTGATCGGCATATCCCTGCTTCCGGTCGCCTTCGGCTGGGCGCAGGGATCCAGCCCCACGGCCGACGACTTCGGCTCCGCCACCAACCTCACCCTGGCCGGCGTCACCCTCGTCATCGTCCTGGTGCTGCGCCGCTTCACCCGCGGCTTCGTCAAGCAGATCGCCGTCCTGCTGGGCCTGGTGGCCGGCACCCTGATCGCCATCCCGTTCGGCGTCACCGACTTCTCCCCGGTCGCCGAGGCGAACATCGTCGGCTTCCCGACGCCGTTCCACTTCGGCGCCCCGCAGTTCCAGGTCGCCGCGATCGTCTCGCTGTGCGTGGTGATGGTCGTGTCGATGACCGAGTCCACCGCCGACATGCTGGCGCTGGGCGAGATCGTGGACCGCCCGGCCGACGAGAAGACCATCGCGGCCGGCCTGCGCGCCGACACCCTCGGCTCCGCGATCAGCCCGCTGTTCAACGGCTTCATGTGCAGCGCCTTCGCCCAGAACATCGGCCTGGTCGCGATGACGAAGATCCGCAGCCGCTACGTCGTGGCGACCGGCGGCGGCTTCCTGATCCTGATGGGCCTGTGTCCGATGGCCGCCTCGCTCATCGCCGTCGTACCGCGCCCGGTGCTCGGCGGCGCGGGCGTGGTCCTGTTCGGATCGGTCGCCGCGAGCGGCATCCAGACCCTGGTCCGCGCGGGCCTGGAGAAGGACAACAACGTCCTGATCGTGGCCGTCTCACTGGCCGTCGGCATCATCCCGATCAGCGCGCCGGAGTTCTACCACGCCTTCCCGGAGACGGCCCGCATCGTCCTCGACTCCGGCATCTCCACGGGCTGCGTCGTGGCCGTGCTGCTGAACATCGTCTTCAACCACATCGGCAACGGCCGCCGCGAGGCAGCCGAGGTCACCCATCCCATGGAGGCCGGGGAGGAGATCACCGCCGCCCCGAAGCCGGCCAAGGCCACGCCATGAGGCACACGGCCGACCACGTCCGCTGAACACCCGCATCGCCCGGCCGGCCCGGCACCCTCGGTGCCGGGCCGGCCGGGTTTCACACGGCCTGCAGCCCGAACAGCGCGGGATCCTTCGCCAGCTCCCGGAAGACCTCCTGCGGCCGGGCGACCAGCTTGCGCTCCTTGAGGTCCAGCAGCCCGCCGACCGCCGTGATCTCCGCCGCCACCGTGCCGTCCGCCTTGGCGATCGTCTGCTCGATGGTGAACGTCTTGCCGCCACCCCAGGCGAACGCACAGCTGACGGTGACCTCGTCACCGGCGAGCAGCTCCCGCCGGTAGCGGATGGTCGTCTCCAGCGCGACCGGCCCCACACCCTGCGAGATCAGCCGGGACTGGGTGATCCCGGCTGCCTGGAGCAGCGACCAGCGTGCGTGCTCCGCGTAGTTGAGATACACGGCCTGGTTGAGATGCCCCTGCACATCGGTCTCGTAGCCCCGGACGGTCACGGGCACGGAATACGGCTCGCTCACAGTGTCCCCTCGTGGTGATCGGCACTCGGCTGCCCCGATCCTGGCACGCACACCCGCCCTCACGCCCGCCGGGGCGAGGCCAGCAGGTAACGGACCCGCGTCCGCGGCTCGGTGTACTCCCCGACCTGCCACCCGGCCCGCTCGAGCGTGGCCGCACAGGCGTGCCGCGCGGCGTCATCCGGCTCGTACACGGCGACGGCGTCCGGCTGCGGGGTGTCCGTGACGCGGTAGCCGCCCGAGCCGGGGCCCGAGGGCCGGTGCCCGTCCGCCTCCAGCGCCAGCGCGGCGGCCTGCACGAGATGCGTACGCTCCCAGCCGCACGGCCGGTCCGTCGCCCCGTCCGGATTCGTCATCCGCCTGAGCTCCAGCATCCCCTCCCAGGCACTGCGCACCTCCCGCCGCCGCGCAGGCCCGTCACCCGGCGCCGCGTCCTCGCCGCCCACCCGCGCGGCGAACACCCCGGAGGCGGCGGGTGCGTCGGGCTCGACCGGACCGGCGCCGGGCGCGGGCTCGGCCTCCCGGACCCGATGCCCCGCCGGCGTCAGGAAGTGATCGTGCGGCGGCCTGGGATGCCGGAAGGCGAGCCCCCGCTTCACCAGCGCAGCAAGCTGCGCCGGCGTCCCCTTCAACCGTCCGGTGACGGGATCGGCGGCCTCGATGAGACGCCGCTGCGCGGCGGTGGGGGGTCGGGTCATCGTCGTCCGGACGTGTGAGCGAGGAAGCCGGCCCACTGGTTGGTCATGATGTCTCTCCCAGCACTTTCTCGATGAACGCCGGCGACTCACAGGACGCGGGCTCCAGCAAGCGTTCGAGCTGCTTCCGCGTCACCATTCTGCCCCCGAGCGGGCGGCGCAGCGTCACCTGTGGCTGACGGGCGGTGCCCCCTCGTGCGAAAGTGATCAGCTCAATCGGAGATCGGCGGAAGGGGCGGGACGTTGAAGCGGAGGACGCTGCTCAGAGGAGTGGTGACCGGGGGGCTGGCGGCGGTGGGCGGTGCGGCTGCGGCACGGCCTGCCGCCGCCGCCACGGACTACCTGATCGTGGTCGTGGAACAGGCCGCCAACCAGATCCAGCGGTTCAGCAACGGCACCACGAACTGGAACGGCACTCCCGGCTGGTACTGGAGCGCCCCGGACACCGAGGACTGGAAGTACCTGGCCGACGCCAAGCGGCGCCTCACCGCCAACTGGGACGACGTCCTGGTGTGCTGCGCCAACGGCACGTCGAGCACGGGCGGACGTGCCGCCATGGTGCGGGAGAGCGACAAGAAGATCGTCTGGCAGGCCGTCGTGCCGGGCAACCCGCACTCGGTGGAGCGCATCGACGGGCACGGTGCGATCGTCACCGCGTCGTCGAAGGCCCGGGTCACGGGTGACAGCTACCAGTCGGGCGGCGGCATCAATCTGTTCGTACCGAGCGCGCACGGCGGGTTGCCGCCCACATCGTTCGCCGCCAGCATCAGCACCGGTTTCCCCGGCGCCCACGGCGTGATGTGGGACGACGTGAACGAACTCCTGTTGGCGATCGGCGACAACGAACTCCGCGCCTATCGCCTGGTGACCGACAGCAGTGACATCATCACCGGTCTCTCGCTGGTGGCGACGCTGACCTTCAGCGGTACGGGCCACGACCTGCAGCCGGACTACGCCTCCGCGGACATCTTCTACACGGTCGGCGGCGACGCCTCCAACCCCGACCACGGCATCTGGAAGACCCATCTCGTGTACAACAGCTTCGCGCGGACGTGGAGCTTCGCCACCCCTGCCAGGCTGCACGACTGGTACTTCACCAAGTCCTTCAGCCGGCTCCCCGACGGCACGGAGTTCTGGGTCGACGCGCCGAGCGCGGGGACCTGGTGGAGCGACACGGTCGGCTTCTCCGGCCGGGGCGACTCGGTCCGCAGCGGTGCGAGGTTCTACAAAGCCCGCTTCTGGTCCCACGCGCTCACCTAGGAGCCCTACTGCCGGTACCCGCTCAGGAACCGGCCGATCCGTCCGATCGCCGCCTCCAGGTCCTCCGCGTGCGGCAGCGTGAGGATGCGGAAGTGGTCGGGGGCCGGCCAGTTGAAGCCCGTGCCCTGGACGACCTGGATCTTCTCCCGCAGCAGCAGGTCCAGGACGAACTTCTCGTCGTCGTGGATCCGGTGCACCTTGGGGTCCAGGCGCGGGAACGCGTACAGCGCGCCCTTCGGCTTCACGCACGTGACGCCCGGGATCTCGTTCAGCTTCTCCCAGGCCACGTCCCGCTGTTCGCGCAGGCGACCGCCCGGCGCGGTCAGGTCGCGGATGGACTGGCGGCCGCCGAGCGCGGCCTGGATGGCGTACTGGGCGGGCGCGTTGGCGCACAGGCGCATGGAGGCCAGCATGGTCAGCCCCTCCAGGTAGTCCTTCGCGTGCTGCTTCGGGCCGGTGACCACCAGCCAGCCCGAGCGGAAGCCGGCCACCCGGTACGTCTTCGACAGGCCGCAGAAGGTGAGGACCACCAGGTCGGGGGCGAGGGCCGCGGCCGAGTGGTGGACCGCGTCGTCGTAGAGGATCTGGTCGTAGATCTCATCGGCGAGGACCATCAGACCGTGGCGCCGGGCCAGGTCGAGGATGCCCTCGACGATCTCCTTCGGGTACACCGCGCCGGTGGGGTTGTTGGGGTTGATGATGACGACCGCCTTGGTGCGGTCGGTGATCTTCGACTCCATGTCGGCCAGGTCCGGGTACCAGTCCGCCTGCTCGTCGCAGAGGTAGTGGACCGCCGTACCGCCCGCGAGGGTCGTCACCGCCGTCCAGAGGGGGAAGTCGGGGGCGGGGACGAGGATCTCGTCGCCGTCCTCCAGCAGCGCCTGCACGGCCATCGACACCAGCTCCGAGACGCCGTTGCCGAGGAACACGTCGTCGACGTCGACCTCCAGGCCCAGGGTCTGGTAGCGCTGCGCCACCGCGCGGCGGGCGGAGAGGATGCCGCGCGAGTCGGTGTAGCCGTGCGCCTGCGGCAGCATCCGGATCATGTCCTGGAGGATCTCCTCCGGCGCCTCGAAGCCGAACAGCGCGGGATTGCCGGTGTTCAGGCGCAGCACGCTGTGTCCCGCCTCCTCCAGCGCGTCGGCGTGCTCGATGACCGGGCCGCGGATCTCGTAACAGACCTCGCTGAGCTTGCTCGACTGCCGGAACTCCATGCGCCGCTACCTCTCCGGTATCTGGTGTTGCTTGGTTTTACCAAGTAGTCGCTTGGAAAGTCCAACAACTTGTCTAGACTGCGCCGCATGTCACCTCGCGCTCGCCGAAGCTACGACCAGTACTGTTCCGCCGCCCGCGCACTCGACGCCGTCGGCGACCGCTGGACCTTGCTGATCGTCCGGGAGCTGCTGGCCGGCCCGCGCCGCTACACCGACCTCCACGCCGACCTCCCCGGCGTCAGCACGGACGTCCTGGCCTCCCGGCTGAAGGACATGGAGCGCGACGGGCTCGCGACCCGCCGCCGGCTGCCGCCTCCCGGCGCGGCCAACGTCTACGAACTCACCGGCCGGGGACACGAGTTGCTGCCCGTGCTCCAGGCGCTCGGGGCGTGGGGCGAGGCCGAGCTGGGGGAGCGGCGCCCCACCGACGCCGTGCGCGCCCACTGGTTCGCGCTGCCCCTGCTGCGGGCCCTCGAGGGCGAGGGAGTCGTCGAAGTCCGGCTGGAGGAAGGGCGGTTCCACCTGTATGCCGGTGCCCAGGACGGGCCCGTCTACGATGACGGTCCGGCGCCCGGGGAGCCGGACGCCCTGCTGTCCCTCGACACCGGGACCTGCGCGGCGATCAGCCGCGGCGAGCTGTCCCTCACCGACGCGGTGCGCGCCGGCCGGGTCGAGGTGACCGGCGACGGAAGCCTCGCCAAGTCCCTGCGGGAGATGTGAGACCAGTGCCGTACGCGCTGTCAGTGGCGGCTGGCAGGATGATCCTCATGACGATCATGGACGTGCCCCGGCACGAGGTGAGCGTGCGGAGTGTCGAGCCGGCACTGTCGGACATCCGGGGGCGGACCTTCCGCCGCTGGCACACGATGCGGTACGACTGCTACTCCGACGCGGAGTTGCTGGGCATGCGCGACGACCTCCTCGACCACCTCGCCGCGCGCACGGTGTCCGACCCCCACCTCCTCACCGAGCCCGCCCCCCTCGTCCTGCGCACGGCGGCGGAGTGCGCCCTCGGACACCTGGATCTCGGGTGCTTCCCCAACGGCGACCAGGAGATCCGTTTCCCTCTGATCGGGGAGAGCGTCAGCAGCGAGGACACCGCCTTCGCGGACGCGGTGGAGCACGCGGCCACCGCCGCGGACTGGCTGGACGCCTTCGCGCTGGGCCTGATCAGCGGGCTGCTGTGGGAACGGGACCGGGTCATAGGACTGCTCCTGCGCGACGACCACGCGCCGGCGATCCGCGACGGGGCGCCGCACTCCGAGCTGGAATCCGTGTCGGACCCGGGGGAGTTGGCGGAGATGGACACCCTCGCCTGCTACCTGACCCGGGCGAGCGGGCATCTCCCCCGCGACTGGCCGTCGGTGCCGCTGTGCATGCCGGAGGTCGACGAGCGTCTCGACGGTGCCCTGCGACTGAACGCCCTCGCGGACATGACGCCGGATCAGCGACTGCTGCGGGTGCTCCTGGAGGACAACCAGCCCGCGTTCGAACAGGCCCTGGCGGACCGCCTCGCCCAGCACCGGGAGAGCACACCGGCCGACGCGCCGCCCCGCAGCCTGCTCCCGTACCGGACCATCGCCCTGGCCGCACTGGCGGTCCAGGTGCACGGCTGGGACCTGCGCGTGCGTTCCGGTTATCTGCCGCAGGCGTTGCTCACCGCCCCGGCGGGAGCGCCGGCCGTCGGCCGATAGCGGCGCGGCCTCACGCGTGCAGGGGGTTGGGCAGGTCGGCCCACTGGTCCCCGGCCGTCCCCGGTGACAGACGCATCAGCGTGAGTGCCTTCGCGGGAAGCGGCTCGTCGCACAGAGCCGCGAGATCCGGGCTGCGCGGCACATCCCGTACGGCGGTCTCCAGGGCCGCCCGCAGCGCCGGGGCCGAGCCCGTGGCCCCCGCGAGGGCGCCCGCCACGAGCGAGCCGAACAGCTTGCGGCGCAGGGCCCGTTCGTCGTCCGTGACCATACGGGTGGGCAGGTCGGGCAGCGGGATGCCGTGGCGGGCGAGCCGGGCCGGGCTGACCCGCAGATCGGCCAGGTCGCGGTAGACCAGCCGCAGCGGTTCCCCGGCCGGGGACAGCACCACCAGGAGGTTCTGGCCGTGCGCCTCCAGAGCCACGCCCAGGTCCAGCAGCCGCAGCCCCACCGTGAGCGCGAGCCGCGCGAAGCTCGCCGACCAGGCGGGGGAGCGGGCCGGCCCGGTGGTCGCCAGCGCCCCCACCGGGACGACGCGTTCCTCCTCCGACGCGTACAGGCGAGGCGACTCGCGCAGGACGGCCGCGAGATCCGGGGATCCCCCCGCGACCGCACCCAGCGTGCGGGTGATGTGCAGCAGCCCGTCCGTGCGGGCCGCCACCGCCTCCCCGAAGTCCGACAACGCCGCCGACGCGGCGACGGAGCCGAGCGAGATGTCCCGCACCGAGGACGTCAGCCGGGCACTCAGCGCGGTCTTGACATGCGGTCCGTCCGGCAGCGCGAGGGTGCGCAGCGCCATCAGCGGATGCGCCGCGAGGCGCTGCTCGCACGGGCGCTTGAGCACGTGTGCCGCCTGCCACGGGTGCACCGGGATCACCAGGCGGCCCCCGTCCCGCAGCCACTCGGGCCACACACCGCTCACCAGGCACTCCCCGGCGGGGACGGGCAGCAGGCCCAGCTCCACCACCGGCCGGTGCTCGGGAGCGTAGGCGAGCTGCTCGGCCACCGAGAAGCCGGGCCGGAAACGGCAGTTGGGGTGGAACGGATGCCCGTCGATCACCCGCTGCTCCCACTCCCAGTCGCTGACCGGCCACTCCTTCGGGTGATCCGGCCGGGCGGCCCGTGACAGCGCCAACGAGGCGACACTGTGGCCGAGTTCGGCAGCGAAGGCCGCCGACCGGGGTACGGCGAGGTCCGTCATCAGCCGCGCCGGATCGTCGTGCTCCACGTCGTCGAGCCGTACCACCGTGGCGTACGCGTCGGTCGCGTACGGATCCGCACGCGTGCCGTGCAGCGCGCGCCCGTCCGTGAGCCGCAGCACCAGCCCGTCCCCGGACGCCTCCCGGCGGGCGATCCACGGCAGCGGCTCGTGCGCGAGCCCACGCCACAGCCGGGTCAGCACGGCCGCGCGGGCGCCGGGCAGCTCCCGCGCGTACCGGGGCACGAGCGCGGGCCGTACGGCGGCCAGCTCGTCGGCGACCTCGGACTCGGCGGTGGGGGGACGGTGCACGGGCGGGCTCCTCGGGTACGACACAGGCGGGACGAAAGGGCGGTCGACGACAGACATACTGATCGTCTCCGCCCGGACAGACCGTAGGGAACCAGTGGAACGCGTGGACCTCATGCCCCCGCCAGCAGACGACGACGCGTCGACGAACGACACCCTCGCCGGGCGCGCCGACGCCCACGCGGCCGTACCCCTGCTGAACTGCCTGCTGCGGGAGGTGGCCGAGCCCCTGGAGTACGGGGACCGGCACCGGACCTACCGCCTGACCGGCGTCGACCGCCTGCTGCGCGTACGCGGCACCCGGCGGCCCACCGAACCCGAGGTGTTCGCCGCCGGTGCCTGGCACCGGATCGGCCATGTGGAGCTGGTCAAACTCGCCGCCGAGGAACTGCGCCGGCACACCGGTGTGTCCAACCACGAACTGCCCGGCGAGATGATCGACAGCCGGGACGCGGTGGCCGCCCTGCTCGCCGCGCGCGCCCGGGCCACCCCGCCCGGCGACCCGTATCTGCGCTCCGAGCAGTCCCTCGTCACCGGCCACACCCACCACCCGGCCCCCAAGGCGCGCGGCGGCGGCCCCGCCGCCTGCTGGCTGCCCTACGCGCCCGAGGCGTACGCCCGCTTCCCGCTGACGCTGCTCGCCCTGCGCGAGGACACCCTCGTCGACGAGGGCGACACCACCGCGCTCGACCGCCTGGGCAGCGCCCCGCCCGGCTACCGCCTGCTGCCCGCCCACCCCTGGCAGCTGGACCTGGCCTCCCGCGACCTCGCCCCCGCGTTCGCCGACGGCCGCCTGCTGCGGCTGGGCACGACCACGTCCCCGGTGTGGCCCACGGCCGCGATCCGCACGGTGTACGCGCCCGAGCACGACCTCTTCTGCAAGTTCAGCCTGGACGTGCGGATCACCAACGACATCCGGCGCCTGTGGCGGCACGACCTGCTGCGCCTGCGCGCCACCGACGCGGCCGTGTGCCGCGCCTTCGCCGCGTTCGACGGGACGGCGGCCTGGCTCAGCGACCGCGGCCACCGCACCGCCGGCTTCGCCTACGAGCAGCTGGCCGTCGTCGTCCGGGACGGACTGCGCGGCCGTCTGCTGCCCGGCGCGACCCCGTATCTCGCCGCCGCGCTGGTCGAGGGCTTCGACGGCAACCCGCTCGCCGCGACCGGGGACCCTGCCGCGTGGTGGGAGGCGTATCTGACCCAGGTGGTGCCACCGGTCCTGGCCGCCTTCGCCGGGCACGGCGTCGTCCTGGAGGCGCATCTGCAGAACACCCTGATCGCCGTGGACGCCACCGGCACCCCCGTGCAGGCCCTGTTCCGGGACGCCGAGGGCGTGAAGCTCCTGCCGGGGGCGTCCGGTACGGCGGGTCTCCCCGAGGTGTCCCCGGAGGCCGGGTGGGAACGGCTCGTGTACTGCCTGGTCGTCAACCACCTCACCGAGATCGCCGCCGCCCTCGCCGAGCTCCACCCCGGCCTCGACCCGTGGCCCGCCGTACGCCACGAACTGGCCCGTCACGATCTCCCCGAGGCCGCCGCCCTGCTCACCGCCCCCACCCTCCCCGGCAAGACCAACCTCCTGCTGCGCTGGACCGGCGCGGACGGCGCCGCCGCCCGCTACCGTCCCCTGCCCAACCCGCTGGCCAGGGGATAAATGCCGGTGGGCGGGCCAGGGGCCTGCCGTACGCTGGCGGGTGTGCTGCGCGATGTGAACGCCGTTCGATATGTGACCCCGCTGAGATCCGGCGGCTCCGTCCCGGGAGTCGTCGAGGCCGACGATCTGGGCACGTACGTCGTGAAGTTCACCGGCTCCGCGCAGGGCCACAAGGCGCTGGTCGCCGAGGTGATCGTGGGGGAGCTGGCGCGGGCGCTCGGGCTGCGGTTCCCCGAGCTGGTGCTCGTGCACTTCGACCCGTCGATCGCCGGTCACGAGCCGCACCAGGAGGTGCGGGAGCTGCACGCCTCCAGCGCCGGAGTCAATCTCGGCATGGACTACCTGCCGGGCGCGCGGGACTTCACCCCCGAGGTCGCACAGGAGTTCGCGGTCGATCCGCTGGAGGCGGGCCGGATCGTCTGGCTCGACGCGCTGACCGTGAACGTCGACCGCACGGTGCACAGCTCCAACCTCGTCGTCTGGCCGACCCTCGGCGTCGCGCGCCCCCGCCTGTGGCTCATCGACCACGGCGCGGCGCTCGTCTTCCACCACCGCTGGGACGGCGCGGACCCCGCCAAGGCGTACGACTTCCGGCACCACGCCCTCGGTCATTACGGGCCCGACGTACGGGCCGCCGACGCCGAGCTCGCGCCCCGGGTGACCGAGGAGCTGCTGCGGTCCATCGCGGCCGAGGTGCCCGACGCCTGGCTGGCCGGCGAGCCCGGCTTCGCCACGCCCGACGAGGCACGCGAGGCGTATGTGACGTACCTCCACGCACGCGTGCGGGCGTCCGAGGCGTGGCTGCCGACCGACTTCCCGAGCGCCCAGGAGCTGGCCGCGGAGAACGCGCGGCGCGCGGCGCGTACACGACAGGGCCGGCCGGACTGGCTCAAGCAGGTCCCCGACCTGCACGGCCGGCCGGCGGTGGAACACGACGGGACGGTGCACCTGCGATGACTTCCGGCGAACGGCGCGTGGAGATCGAGTACTGCACCCAGTGCCGCTGGCTGCCCCGGGCCGCCTGGCTGGCGCAGGAGCTGCTGACCACCTTCGAGGCCGAGCTGACCGAGCTCGCGCTCAGGCCCGGCACCGGGGGTGTCTTCGTGGTGCGGGTCGGGGACGAGGTGGTGTGGGACCGGCGGGAGCAGGGCTTCCCGGAGCCGACGGCCGTGAAGCGGGCCGTACGCGACCGAGTGGCCCCGGGGAAGTCCCTGGGCCACTCGGACAAGCCCGCGTGACGTTCAGCCCTTGAGCCGCGTCAGCCCTTGAGCTGCTCGTACGCCGGCAGCGTCAGGAAGTCGGCGTAGTCCTCGTCGAGGGAGACCTTCAGCAGCAGGTCGTGCGCCTGCTGCCAGTTGCCCGCCGCGAACGCCTCCTCGCCGATCTCCGCGCGGATGTTCGCCAGCTCCTCGGCGGCGACCTTGCGGGCCAGCTCGGCGGTGACCTTCTCGCCGTTGTCGAGGACGACACCGGCGTTGATCCACTGCCAGATCTGCGAGCGGGAGATCTCGGCGGTGGCCGCGTCCTCCATCAGGTTGAAGATGGCCACCGCACCCAGTCCGCGCAGCCACGCCTCGATGTAGCGGATGCCGACCTGCACGGCGTTGACCAGGCCGTTGTACGTCGGCTTGGCGTCGAGCGAGTCGATGGCGATGAGGTCCGCCGCCTTGACGTCGACGTCCTCGCGCAGCCGGTCCTTCTGGTTCGGCTTGTCGCCGAGGACCTTGTCGAAGGACTCCATGGCGATCGGCACCAGGTCGGGGTGGGCGACCCAGGAGCCGTCGAAGCCGTCGTTCGCCTCGCGGTCCTTGTCGGCCCGGACCTTCTCGAAGGCGACCTTGTTGACCTCCGCGTCCTTGCGGGAGGGGATGAACGCCGCCATGCCGCCGATGGCGTGCGCGCCGCGCTTGTGGCAGGTGCGCACGAGGAGTTCGGTGTACGCGCGCATGAACGGGGCGGTCATCGTCACCGCGTTGCGGTCCGGCAGGACGAACCTGGCCCCGCCGTCACGGAAGTTCTTGACGATGGAGAACAGGTAGTCCCAGCGGCCGGCGTTCAGCCCGGAGGCGTGGTCGCGCAGTTCGTAGAGGATCTCCTCCATCTCGTACGCGGCCGTGATCGTCTCGATGAGGACGGTGGCGCGGACGGTGCCCTGCGGGATTCCCATGTAGTCCTGCGCGAACACGAACACGTCGTTCCACAGCCGGGCCTCGAGGTGGGACTCCGTCTTCGGGAGGTAGAAGTACGGGCCCTTGCCGAGGTCGATCAGCCGCTTGGCGTTGTGGAAGAAGTACAGGCCGAAGTCGACGAACGCGCCGGGGACCGGGGTGCCGTCGGCGTCGACGAGGTGACGCTCGTTCAGGTGCCAGCCGCGCGGGCGCATGACGACCGTCGCCAGCTCCTCGTTCGGGCGCAGGGCGTACGACTTGCCGGTGCGCTCGTCCGTGAAGTCGATGTTCCGGGTGTAGGCGTCGATCAGGTTGAGCTGGCCGAGGACGACGTTCTCCCAGGTGGGGGCGGAGGCGTCCTCGAAGTCGGCGAGCCAGACCTTGGCGCCCGAGTTGAGGGCGTTGATGGTCATCTTGCGGTCGGTGGGGCCGGTGATCTCCACGCGGCGGTCGTTCAGGGCCGCGGGGGCGGGGGCCACCTTCCAGGAGTCGTCCGCGCGGATCGCGGCCGTCTCCGGGAGGAAGTCGAGGGTGGAGGTGCGGGCGATCTCGGCGCGGCGTTCCGCGCGGCGGGCGAGGAGCTCGTCACGCCGGGGCGTGAAGCGCCGGTGCAGCTCCGCCACGAAGGCGAGGGCCGGCTCGGTGAGGACCTCTTCCTGCCGGGGCAGGGACTCGGCGTCGACGATGGCCAGCGGGGACGGCGCTGGTGCGGACATCAGCTGTCACTTCCTTACGCGTGCATGGCGTGGCACCGGGTGCCAGTCGACCCGGGTACGGCTGGGAACGCCCGGAGAGAGGCCGGGCCCTTCTGAGCAGTGGATAGTAGTTTCCTCATGGTGGAAGTTCAATGGTTTGTTGATGTCGAGATTCTCTGAGTCGAGCGAAGGTGGCGCTGGGTGCCACGCCGTTCACTCAAGGTGGGCCAGGTCGGCCTCGGTGTCGATGTCGTAGGGAGCGGCCACGTCCCCGCACTCCACGAGCGTGATCCGTCCCGCGTGCTCCTTCAGATAGGCGCGTGCCCCCCGGTCGCCGGTGGCAGTCGCCGCGACACCGGCCCAGTGCGCGGCGCCGAACAGCACGGGGTGGCCGCGGACGCCGTCGTAGGCGGCGGAGACCAGCGACGCGGGGGAGTCGTACGCCCCGAGTACTCGTGCGACGGCCTCGGCACCGATCCCCGGCTGATCGACCAGCGACACCAGTGCCGCCCGCGCCCCCGTCCCGGCCAGCGAGTCCAGCCCCGCCCGCAGGGAGGTGCCCATGCCCTGCTCCCAGGCGGGGTTGTCGACGAGCACGCAGCCGGACAGTGAAGCCCGCTCCCGTATGTCGCTCGCCCGCGCGCCGAGCACCACGTGCACGCGCGCACAGCCGCCCTCGCGCAGCATCCGCACCGCGTGCTCCACCAACGGCCGCCCGCGGTGGGGGAGCAGCGCCTTGGGCCGCCCTCCGAGCCGCCGCCCTCCGCCCGCCGCGAGGAGAAGTCCCGCGACCGGGACGCTGTCCCCGCCTGCCCGGTGTGTCGTCATGCCTCCTGCATACCGCACGGGCGGGTCGGGCCGGATGTCACGCTGCGGAGCAAGTCGATGACGCAGCGGACTGGCGCGACAGGTGCCGGGTGGCGTTTACTGGCGCGCACCGAAACCGGCGGGGAGAGGGAGAGCCGGGGCGGGATGCGCACAACGACGTGCCAGGGGGAGGACTGTGTTGCGGAGCGTGGAGCAAAGGCGCGTGGCCGGCGGTCGCGAGGATCCACGGGTGACGGAGCTGCGCTCCGCCGTGTCCCGGCTGCGCCGTCAACTCGCGGCCCATCCCGCGGAGTTCCCCGACAGGAGCATCGCGGAGGAGGAACTCGCCGCCCTGGACGCCATGGCCCTGAGCGGCATCCCCGAGATCCCCCGCCTGCGCCGCTCCTTACTGCTGATCGCCGGCGCGATCGGCTCGGTGAGCGCCCTGGGCAACGGCCTGCGGGAGGTCCGGGAGGCGGTGGACCTCTTCGGCCCGTCACCCAGGAATTGACGTACGTCTGCTCGAAACCTTCGTGGGTGTGAGGCCCTGGGGGCGCGGGGAACTGCGCGACCAGCCACAGACGACCCGCACTCCGAAAGCAACGGTCCGCCCCACGGCGCAACCGCACCGCACCCTCACCCCACGTCGGCCATCAGGACGCCGACGCGCCCCCCGACGACGTCAGCACCTCGGAGAGCTCCGCAGCCACCTGCTGCAACACCGGCACGATCTTGTCCGTCGCCGCCTCGGTGACCCGTCCCGCCGGCCCCGAGATCGAAATGGCCGCCGCGGTCGGAGAGTCCGGCACCGGCACCGCGAGGCACCGGACGCCGATCTCCTGCTCGTTGTCGTCGACCGCGTAACCCTGCCTGCGCACGTCCTCCAGCGCCGCGAGGAAGCCCTCCGGCGTGGTGATGGTCTTGTCCGTCGCCGCGGGCATACCGGTGCGGGCGAGCAGTGCCCGTACCTCCTCCGGCGGGAAGTAGGCGAGCAGCGCCTTGCCCACACCGGTGGAGTGCGGCAGCACACGCCGGCCGACCTCGGTGAACATCCGCATCGAGTGCTTCGACGGCACCTGCGCCACGTACACGATCTCGTCCCCGTCGAGCAGCGCCATGTTCGCCGTCTCGCCGGTCTCCTCCACCAGACGCGCGAGATACGGGCGCGCCCAGGTGCCGAGCAGCCGCGAGGCGGACTCGCCGAGCCGGATCAGGCGAGGCCCGAGCGCATAACGGCGGTTGGGCTGCTGGCGGACGTAACCGCAGGCCACAAGCGTACGCATCAGGCGGTGAATGGTCGGCAGCGGCAGCCCACTGCTCGCGGACAGCTCGCTCAGACCGACCTCCCCGCCCGCGTCCGCCATCCGTTCGAGCAGATCGAAGGCGCGCTCGAGGGACTGCACGCCACCGCTCGCGGCGGCGGTCCGGGCGGAGTCGGTGGTGCTGGCGCTGGACGTCGGCACGGCGCGTTCCTTTCGGGACTGACAGGAAGGGCCAAAGCCTACCCGGCAGCCGGTTGACTGCCCGCTTGTACGTAGCTACGTTCTGTGTGACGGAATTCTAATTCCGCTTTGTGGAAACGTCCAGAGGGTGACCGTCACCGCCCCCGTACGGGAAGTGTGCCCTTGACGGCATCGGAGCGGGAGTGAAGACTCCTTCAACAGAACGTTGAATTTCGCCAGGTGGAAAACCACGGAAGATCAGGAGGGTCCGGGTGTCCGACGCCGAACTGGTGCTGCGCTCGACGCGCGTCATCACCCCCGAGGGAACGCGCGCCGCGACCGTCACGGTCGCCGACGGCACGATCACCGCCGTCGGGCCGTACGACGCCCCCGCGCCCGAGGGCGCCCGCCTGGAGGACCTCGGCGACGACGTCCTGCTGCCCGGCCTCGTCGACACCCACGTGCACGTCAACGACCCCGGCCGCACCGAGTGGGAAGGCTTCTGGACCGCCACCCGCGCGGCGGCGGCCGGCGGCATCACCACCCTCGTCGACATGCCCCTCAACTCCCTGCCGCCCACCACGACCGTCGAGAACCTGCACGTCAAGCAGAAGGTCGCCGCCGACAAGGCGCACATCGACGTCGGCTTCTGGGGCGGCGCCCTCCCCGACAACGTCAAGGACCTGCGCCCGCTGCACGAGGCCGGCGTCTTCGGCTTCAAGGCGTTCCTGTCGCCGTCCGGCGTGGACGAGTTCCCCCACCTCGACCAGGAGCAGCTCGCCCGCTCGCTCGCCGAGATCGCCGCCTTCGACGGGCTGCTGATCGTGCACGCCGAGGACCCGCATCACCTCGCCGCCGCCCCGCAGCACGGCGGCCCCAAGTACGCCGACTTCCTCGCCTCCCGCCCGCGCGACGCCGAGGACACCGCCATCGCGCACCTCGTCGCCCAGGCCAGGCGCCTCGACGCACGCGTGCACGTCCTGCACCTGTCCTCCAGCGACGCCCTGCCGCTGATCGCCGAAGCCAGGGCCGAGGGCGTACGCCTCACCGTGGAGACCTGCCCCCACTACCTGACCCTGACGGCGGAGGAAGTCCCGGACGGCGCCAGCGAGTTCAAGTGCTGCCCGCCCATCCGCGAGGCCGCCAACCAGGACCTGCTGTGGCAGGCGCTGGCCGACGGCACCATCGACTGCGTGGTCACCGACCACTCCCCGTCCACCGCCGACCTCAAGACGGACGACTTCGCCACAGCCTGGGGCGGCATCTCCGGCCTCCAGCTGAGCCTGGCCGCCGTCTGGACCGAGGCCCGCAGGCGCGGCCACGGCCTGGAGGACGTCGTGCGCTGGATGTCGACGCGCACGGCCGAACTGGTCGGCCTCGACACCCGCAAGGGCGCCATCGCCCCCGGCCGCGACGCCGACTTCGCGGTGCTCGCGCCCGACGAGACCTTCACCGTCGACCCGGCGGCCCTCCAGCACCGCAACCGCGTGACCGCGTACGCGGGCCGGACCCTGTACGGCGTCGTGAAGTCCACCTGGCTGCGCGGCGAGCGCATCGTGGCGGACGGCGAGTTCACCGCACCGAAGGGCCGTCTGCTCACCCGCACCCACTGACACCGACACCGAAAGGCAGGACCGGATCACCGTGACGGCGATCGAGAGCTTCACCGGCGACGCGAACCCCTACCAGGGCGGCGACCCCTACGCGGACTACCGCACCGCCGACTTCCCCTTCACCCACCACGCCGACCTCGCGGACCGCCGCCTGGGCGCCGGTGTCATCGCCGCCAACGACGAGTTCTTCGCCCAGCGCGAGAACCTGCTGCTGCCCGAGCGCGCGGAGTTCGACCCCGAGCACTTCGGGCACAAGGGCAAGATCATGGACGGCTGGGAGACCCGCCGACGGCGCGGCGTCTCCGCCGACCACCCCTGGCCGGCGGACGGCGACCACGACTGGGCGCTGATCCGCCTCGGCGCACCGGGCATCGTCCGCGGCATCGTCGTGGACACGGCCCACTTCCGCGGCAACTACCCGCAGGCCGTGTCCGTCGAGGGCACCTGCGTACCGGGCTCCCCGTCACCCGAGGAACTTCTCGGCGACGACGTCAAGTGGACCACCCTGGTCCCGCGCACCGCGGTCGGCGGCCACGCGGCGAACGGCTTCGCCGTCTCCGTCGAGCAGCGCTTCACCCACCTGCGCCTCAAGCAGCACCCCGACGGCGGCATCGCACGCCTGCGGGTGTACGGCGAGGTCGTACCGGACCCCGCGTGGCTGCGGGCGCTCGGCACCTTCGACGTCGTCGCCCTGGAGAACGGCGGCCAGGTCGAGGACGCCTCCAACCTCTTCTACTCGCCGGCCACCAACACCATCCAGCCGGGCCGCTCCCGCAAGATGGACGACGGCTGGGAGACGCGCCGGCGCCGTGACCGGGGCAACGACTGGATCCAGTACCGCCTGGTCGAGCAGTCCCTGATCCGCGCGATCGAGATCGACACCGCGTACCTGAAGGGCAACAGCGCCGGCTGGGCGTCGGTGTCGGTCAAGGACGGCGAGAGCGGCGACTGGGTGGAGATCCTGCCCCGCACCCGCCTCCAGCCCGACACCAACCACCGATTCGTGCTCCCCGAGCCGGCCGCCGGCACCCACGCCCGCGTGGACATCTACCCCGACGGAGGCATCTCCCGCCTCCGCCTCCACGGCACCCTCACGGAGACCGGCGCCGCCCGCCTGACCGCCCGCCACCAGGAACTGGGCGGCTGACCCCCGCCCCAGGCCCCGTGGGACGCGCCGCATCGGACAGCAGCGGCGCGTCCCACGCGCGTACCGGGGGGTGACGGCTCGTCCCGCGCGGATACCGGGCATGACGGCGTGTCCGGCGCGTGCCGGGGGCGAGGCGGCGGGGTGCCCCGCACGCATGCCGGGGCGGCGGCGTGTCCGGCGTATGCCGAGCGTGAGGCGGCGGTCCCGCGCGTGCCGGGGGAGGTGGCGCGTCCCGCGTATGCCGGGGAGCGAGGCGGCGGGGTGCCCCGCACGGATGCCGGGGGTGACGGCGTGTCCGGCGATGCCGAGCGTGAGGTGGCGGTCCCGCACGCATGCCGGGGGCGGCGGCGTGTCCGCGTATGCCGAGCGTGAGGCGGCGCGTCCCGCGCGTGCCGGGGGAGGTGGCGCGTCCCGCGCGCATGCCGGGGAGGTGGCGCGTCCCGCGTATGCCGGGGGCGAGGCGGTGGGGTGCCCCGAACGTGCCGGGGGTCAGGCGGCGCGTCCCGCGCATGGTGGGGGTGAGGTGACGGCCTGCCCCGCACGTCTACCAGGGGCGACGCGGCGTGTCCCGCGGGTGTCGGCAGGGGCTCCGGTCAGGCCGCGTGGCCGCCGTCCACCGAGAACTCCGCACCGGTGACGTACGCGGCCGACGCCAGGTGGGCGATCGTCGCCGCCACCTCGTCGGGTGTGCCGAAGCGGCCGAGGGCCGTCAGGGACGCCTGGGCGCTCGCGAAGGGGCCGTCGGCCGGGTTCATGTCGGTGTCGACCGGACCCGGGTGGACGATGTTCGCGGTGATGCCGCGCGGCCCCAACTCCCGTGCCAGCGCTTTCGTCAGGCCGACCAGGGCCGACTTCGTCATCGCGTACAGCGTGCCGCCGGGGCCGGGCACGCGCTGGGTCATGCAGCTGCCGACGGTGATGATCCGGGCGCCCCGCCCCATCCGGGAGGCCGCCGCCCGGGACGTGAGGAAGACGCCCCGCACATTCACGGCCAGCACCCGGTCCAGGTCGGCCACCGAGATGTCCTCGACGGGGCCCAGCAGCCCGACGCCCCCGTTGTTGACCAGCACGTCGAGCCCGCCCAGCGCGTCCGTCGCGCGCTCCACGGCCCCCGCCGCCTCCGCCGCGTCGGCCAGGTCCGCCCGCAGTGCCACGGCCCGGCGCCCCAGCGCCTCCACCTCCCGTACGACCTCCGCCGCTGCGTCCTTGCCGTGCACATAGGTGACGGCCACGTCCGCGCCCTCCCGCGCCAGCCGCAGGGCCGTCGCCGCACCGATGCCGCGGCTGCCGCCGGTCACCAGGGCCGCCTTGCCGATCAGTTCTCCTGAGACCTTCTTCGATGTGTTCATGCCTCCATCCCAGCGGCCCCGTCGCGCGGGTGCTGGCGGCCAACGGACGTCGACCTGCCGCCGCACCGATGAGTTGCGGGCGCCGCGGGGGTCTGAGCTGATGACCCCACAGCACCGCACCGGAAAGGCAGGCACCCGCCATGGGCAACCTCGTCGTCACCACCTTCGTCTCCCTCGACGGCGTCTACCAGGCGCCCGGCGGCCCCCAGGAGGACACCCGCGACGGCTTCGAGCAGGGCGGCTGGAGCGTCCCGTACGGGGACGAGGACTTCGGCCGGTTCATCGACGGCGTCTTCTCGCGCGTCGGCGCCTTCCTCCTCGGCCGCCGCACCTACGACATCTTCGCCGGCTACTGGCCGAAGGTGACCGACCCCGCCGACCCGGTCGCGGGCAAGCTCAACGCCCTGCCGAAGTACGTCGTCTCCAGCACCCTCACCGACCCCGCATGGTCCGGCACCACCGTGATCAGCGGCGACGTCGCAAAGGAGGTCACCGCGCTGAAGGAGCGCACCGACGGCGAGCTCCAGGTGCACGGCAGCGGCGCCCTCGCCCAGTCCCTGTTCGCCGCCGACCTGGTGGACACCCTCCACCTGCTGACCTTCCCGGTCGTCCTCGGGGCCGGCCGCCGCCTGTTCCCGGAGGGCTCCCTGCCGACCGCCTTCCGCCACACCGGCGGGAGCGTCACCGGCGCGGGCGTGTCCATCCAGTCGTACGACCGGGTCGGCCGCCCGGAGTACGGCTCGTACGAGCTGCCCGAGAACGCGTGACACGCGGCTCGCGCGGCGAGCACTGCCGCCCGGCGCGGGGGACCGGGCGGCAGGTTAAATCCGCGCGAACTCATCCGGCGAGACGGGAAAATCCTCGGTCTTGTCATTGACATGCCATCGTCTACGCGCGTCATCATGAGGTCATGCGATTCCCCCCACGCGCCGCTCGGACCGGCGCAGCAGCCGCAGTCCTGTCCGCCCTCCTCCTGGGCGGCACCGTCACCGCGAACCCCGCAGGCGCCGCCGCAGCAGCGGTCGGCGACATCTGCTACAGCGACCTGCCCTCACAGGCGCACGACACCCTCGACCTGATCGAGCAGGGCGGACCCTTCCCGTACGAACAGGACGGGACCGTCTTCCAGAACCGGGAGGGCATCCTGCCCAGCCGGTCGACCGGCTACTACCACGAGTACACGGTGATCACGCCCGGTTCCCCCACCCGCGGCGCCCGCCGCATCGTCACCGGTGAGGAGCACCAGGAGGACTACTACACCGCCGACCACTACGCCTCGTTCGACCTCGTCGACTACGGCTGCTGACGGCTCGCCGCCGCAGCGAACAGGGCGCCGCCCAGCACCAGCAGGGCGGCGCTCACATAGATCTCGTAGCCGTCGAGAAACCCGATCCGCTGCACCAGTCCCCAGTGCCAGTCGGTGAACTCGTGCAGCAGACCGGCCACGCCCTGCACCACGGCGAGGAAACCCAGGAACTCCAGCAGTTGCTTCATGCCACCGACCCTCGCCCCGCGGACCCCCCACCCACATCGGCCGCGGGGCGAGTCCCGGCCGACGAAGAGATCGCCCTCGGCGCCGGCCGGTCCGCCGAAAGTCTGCGGTGCCGCGACTTTGGTCGGTGATCCGGTCCGCGACGCCGTGGGGCGCCCGGCCCCTGCGTAGATTTGTCGACCGTGAGCGGTGACAAGGCGACGCAGACGGCCCCGGTGTTCACGGGGCGCAGATGGTTCTTCCCGTCCGCCCTCATCCACGAACTCGACCCCGACGCCGAACGCTCCGGCCGCCGCCCGAGGCGTACCGCACGCGACTGGGCCGTCGACTTCAGCTGCTTCCTGCTGGCCGTCGGAGTGGGCCTCCTCGGCGCCGAGGCGGTCGCCGCGAACACCCGCGTCCCCGAGCCGCTGGCCACCGCCGACCAGATGCTCGGCGCGCTCTCCTGCGCCGCGATCTGGCTGCGCCGCCGCTGGCCGCTCGGGCTGGCCGCGGTGATGGTCCCGGTCAGCTTCGTCTCGGAGACCTCCGGCGGCGTCGCCGTCATCGCCCTGTTCACCCTCGCCGTGCACCGGCCCTTCCGGTACGTGGCCTGGGTGGGCGGCGCCCACGCGGCGCTCGTCCCGCTCTACTTCTGGTGGCGTCCCGACCCCGACCTGCCGTATCTCGCCTCGATCGTCCTGTTCATGGTGCTCACCGTCGCCGTCGTCGGCTGGGGCATGTTCGTCCGCTCCAAGCGGCAGCTCATGCTGAGCCTGCGCGACCGGGCCCGGCGGGCCGAGACCGAGGCCCGGCTGCGCGCCGAACAGGCGCAGCGGCTCGCCCGCGAGGCCATCGCCCGCGAGATGCACGACGTCCTCGCCCACCGGCTGACCCTGCTCAGCGTGCACGCGGGCGCGCTGGAGTTCCGGCCCGACGCGCCCCGCGAGGAGATCGCCCGCGCGGCCGGCGTCATCCGGGAGAGCGCCCACGAGGCACTGCAGGACCTGCGGGAGATCATCGGCGTCCTGCGGGCCGGCGAGTCCGACGACGCGGGCCGCCCGCAGCCCACCCTCGCGGCGCTGGACACCCTGGTCGCCGAGTCCCGGGAGGCCGGCATGAAGGTCACCCTCGACCACCGCGTCACCGACCCCGCCGCCGTCCCCGCCTCCGTCGGCCGCACCGCCTATCGCATCGCGCAGGAGGGCCTGACCAACGCCCGCAAGCACGCCCCCGGCACGGAGGTCACCGTGAGCGTCACCGGCGGCCCCGGCCAGGGCCTCGCCGTCACCGTGCGCAATCCCCGCCCCGAGGGGGACGTACCGCACGTGCCCGGCGCCGGGCAGGGCCTGATCGGCCTCACCGAACGGGCCACCCTGGCGGGCGGCACCCTGCAGCACGGCCCCACACCCGACGGCGGGTTCGAGGTACGGGCACGGCTGCCGTGGACATGAGCCGTGCACCCGCGCCCCGGCAGACCCGAGACGTGCACCCGCGCCCCGACAACCGCGAACGACCGTGATTACGTAGGGCCCATGACTGCGATCAGACTGCTCCTCGTCGACGACGACCCGCTGGTGCGGGCCGGGCTGTCCTTCATGATGGGCGGCGCCGACGACATCGAGGTCGTCGGCGAGGCGGCCGACGGCGACGAGGTCGAGGCGCTGGTGGACCGCACCCGCCCGGACGTCGTCCTCATGGACATCCGGATGCCGGCCGTGGACGGTCTGACCGCCACCGAGCGGCTGCGCCGGCGCCCGGACGCGCCGCAGATCGTCGTGCTCACCACCTTCCACGCCGACGAGCAGGTGCTGCGCGCCCTGCGCGCCGGAGCCGCCGGGTTCGTCCTCAAGGACACCCCGCCCGCCGAGATCCTCGACGCCGTGCGCAGGGTGGCCGCCGGTGACCCCGTCCTGTCGCCCACCGTCACCCGGCAGTTGATGCAGCACGCGGCCGGAACCGCCGCCGACACCCGGCACGCACGCGCCCGGGAGCGCATCGCCGCTCTCAACGACCGCGAACGCGAGGTCGCCGTCGCCGTCGGCCGGGGCCTCGCCAACGCCGAGATCGCCACGGAGCTGTTCATGAGCGTGGCCACCGTCAAGACCCACGTCTCCCGCATCCTGGCCAAGCTCGACCTCAACAACCGCGTCCAGATCGCCCTCCTCGCCTACGACGCGGGGCTGCTGGAGGACACCGAGGGGCGCTGAGGACACCACGGGAACGCTGCGGGACACTGGGGCCCGCGTGCCGTCCGACCACCCGGCCGAAGGAGACCTCGCCGCCATGACCGCGACCCCCGCCCTCGACCTCGCCACGGCCCAACAGGCCCTGGACAGCCAGCCGTTCAGTCGGCTCGTGGGCGCGCGGGTGACCGCCTTCGGGGAGGGCGGCGCCACCCTGGAGGTCGACGTCCGCGAGGAACTCCACCAGCAACACGGCTTCGTGCACGGCGGCGTCCTCTCCTACGCCGCCGACAACGCCCTCACCTTCGCGGGCGGCGCCGCCCTCGGCCCGCACGTCCTCACCGGCGGCTTCTCCATCCAGTACCTCCGCCCGGCCGTCGGCCGCACGCTGCGCGCCCGCGCGGAGGTGGTGCACGCGGGCCGGCGCCAGGCCGTGGTCCGCTGCGAGCTGCTCATGGCCGACGACGACGGCACCGAGACCCTCTGCGCGGTCGCCCAGGGCACGGTCCTGCCGATCGCGGCGCCCTGACGCCTCTCACTCGAAGGCGGGCCTCCCCACCCGAAGGCGGCCTCCTCACCCGAAGGCGGCCTCCTCACCCGAAGAGGGCCGCCGCCCCGCCCGGGATCTCCGCGAGCCGGACCGGTCTGTGCTCACGCCGGGACAGTTCGCACGCCTCGGCGATCCGCAGCGCCTGCAGAGCCTCCCGCCCGTCGCACGGGTTCGCCCGCTCGCCCCGCACCACCTCGACGAACGCGATCAGCTCCGCCTCGTACGCGGGCCCGAACCGCTCCAGGAACCCGGTCCACGGCTTGTCCGCGGCCGGCGGCCCGGTCGGCTCGGTGGACGCGATCGGCGTACGGTCGTCCAGGCCGACGGCGATCTGGTCCCGCTCCCCGGCCAGCTCCATGCGGACGTCGTAGCCGGCGCCGTTCATCCGGGTCGCGGTGAGCGTGGCGAGCGTCCCGTCCTCCAGCGTGAGCAGCGCCGCGCCCGTGTCCACGTCACCCGCCTCACGGAACATCGCCGGCCCGGCGTCGGACCCGACGGCGTACACGTCCGTGACCTCCCGGCCGGTCACCCAGCGCAGGATGTCGAAGTCGTGGATCAGCGTGTCCCGGTACAGCCCGCCCGACTGCGGCAGGTACCCGGCAGGCGGCGGCTCCGGGTCGCTGGTCATCGCCCGTACGGTGTGCAGCCGCCCGAGCCGTCCCGAGCGGACCGCCTCGCGCGCACCCGCGTACCCCCGGTCGAACCGCCGCTGGAAGCCCATCTGCAGCACGGTCCCGGCCGTCTCCACCTCCGCGATCGCCTGCAGCGTGCCCGGGAGGTCCAGGGCGATGGGCTTCTCGCAGAACACCGGCAGGCCCGCACGCGCGGCCCGGCCGATCAGCTCGGCGTGGGCGGACGTGGCCGTCGTGATCACCACCGCGTCCACTCCCCAGGTGTAGATCTCGTCCACCCCGGGCGCCGCCGTCTCGCCCAGCCGGTGGGCGAGCGCCTGGGCGCGCGCCGGATCGGCGTCCGTCAGGATCAGCGAGCCCACGTCGCGGTGCCTGCTGAGCGTGTGGGCGTGAAGGGTGCCGATGCGGCCCGTACCGATGACCCCGATGCGCATGGAAACAAAGTGCGGCCCGCACCCCGCCCTGTCAATCCGTATGTCCGGACAACCGAACTTCACAACTTCCCGTCAACAGCGCACGGAGCTACGCTCGGGCCGTGCCGAAACCAGACGTGGACCCGACCGTGCAACTGGAGCTGAGCGTGGACCGCAGCTCCCCCGTGCCGTTGTACTTCCAGCTGTCCCAGCAGCTGGAGGCCGCCATCGAACACGGCACGCTGACCCCCGGCAGCCTGCTGGGCAACGAGATCGAGCTCGCCGCCCGGCTCGGCCTGTCCCGCCCGACCGTCCGCCAGGCCATCCAGTCCCTGGTCGACAAGGGCCTCCTGGTCCGCCGCCGCGGAGTCGGCACCCAGGTCGTGCACAGCCAGGTCAAACGCCCCCTGGAGCTCAGCAGCCTCTACGACGACCTGGAGTCCGCGGGCCAGCGCCCCGCCACCAAGGTCCTGGTCAACACTCTCGTCGCCGCCTCCGCCGAGGTCGCCGCCGCGCTCGGCGTACCCGAGGACAGCGAGGTCCACCGCATCGAACGCCTCCGCCTCGCCCACGGTGAGCCGATGGCGTACCTGTGCAACTTCCTGCCCCCCGGCCTCCTCGACCTGGACACCGCCCAGCTGGAGGCCACGGGCCTGTACCGCCTGATGCGCGCGGCCGGCATCACCCTGCACAGCGCCCGCCAGACCATCGGCGCGCGAGCGGCCACCGCAGCGGAGGCCGACCGCCTGTCCGAGGACCCCGGCGCCCCCCTGCTCACCATGCAACGCGTCACATACGACGACACGGGACGAGCAGTGGAGTACGGCACCCACACATACAGGCCCAGCCGCTACAGCTTCGAGTTCCAGCTCCTGGTAAGAAGCTGATCTCCAACTGGCGTAAGGGGCGCGGGGAACTGCGCGAACAACCACAACGCACCCGCACCCGGCAACGAAAGCGGCACCCACCCACCCATAAGCCATTCGGCACCCGGCGGAGCCGTGCGGCAGAATCGCACCCGATGAGCACCTACCGCGACTTCACCGCCCCCATCGGCTCCCGCCGTGCCCCGGTCCTCAGAACCGTCGGCACCCGGGAGCGCCGGTCCCACCTGTCGGCCCCCCGCGTCCCGACCGTGGGCATCGACATCGGCGGCACCAAAGTCATGGCGGGTGTGGTCGACGCCGACGGCAACATCCTCGAGAAGCTCCGCACCGAGACCCCGGACAAGTCCAAGAGCCCCAAGGTCGTCGAGGACACCATCGTCGAACTGGTCCTCGACCTCTCCGACCGGCACGACGTGCACGCCGTCGGCATCGGCGCCGCCGGCTGGGTCGACGCCGACCGCAACCGCGTGCTCTTCGCCCCCCACCTGTCCTGGCGCAACGAGCCGCTGCGCGACCGCATCGCCGGCCGCCTCGCGGTCCCCGTCCTGGTGGACAACGACGCCAACACCGCCGCCTGGGCCGAGTGGCGCTTCGGCGCCGGACGCGGCGAGGACCACCTCGTCATGATCACCCTCGGCACCGGCATCGGCGGCGCGATCCTGGAGGACGGCCAGGTCAAGCGCGGCAAGTACGGCGTCGCCGGCGAGTTCGGCCACATGCAGGTCGTCCCCGGCGGACACCGCTGCCCCTGCGGCAACCGCGGCTGCTGGGAGCAGTACAGCTCAGGCAACGCCCTGGTGCGCGAGGCCCGCGAGCTGGCCGCCGCCGACTCACCGGTCGCCTACGGGATCATCGAGCACGTCAAGGGCAACATCGCCGACATCACCGGCCCGATGATCACCGAGCTGGCGCGCGAGGGCGACGCCATGTGCATCGAGCTGCTCCAGGACATCGGCCAGTGGCTCGGCGTCGGCATCGCCAACCTCGCCGCCGCCCTGGACCCGTCCTGCTTCGTCATCGGCGGTGGTGTCTCGGCCGCCGACGACCTGCTCATCGGCCCCGCCCGCGACGCGTTCAAACGGCACCTCACCGGCCGCGGCTACCGCCCCGAGGCGCACATCGTGCGCGCCCAGCTCGGGCCCGAGGCCGGCATGGTGGGCGCCGCCGACCTGGCCCGCCTGGTCGCCCGCCGCTTCCGCCGCGCCAAGCGCCGCCGCGTCGAGCGGTACGAGCGCTACGAGAAGTACGCCCAGTTCCGCCGTACGACCCGGGAGGCCCTGTGACCGGCGACCTTCCCCGTCAGAGCGGCGCCCCGAAGCGGCCCCGGCCGGCCGAGGACCGCCGGCACATGATCCGCCGCCGGGCGCTCACCCTGCTGATCATCGTGCTGCTCATCGGCATCCCCGCCGGGTATCTGGTGATCTCCGCGAACCAGAGCCGGGCCAGCGGCAAGGACAAGGAGGCGAAGTACGCGGCCACCGGTCTGACCGAGGGCTGGCCGTCCAAGGTGCAGCGCCGCATCTACCAGGTGCCCATCCCGCACCCCGCCTGGTGGGTGGCCTACTACGAGACCAACAACTGGAAGACCAGCCGCCTCTACGTCGAGTTCGAGACCACCGACGCCGGGCTGAACGCCTTCCTCACCAGCATGGGCGTCACCCCGGACGACCTGGACCGGGGCGACATCACCATCGGCGAACGCGACCGGCACATCACCGGCTGGCGCTTCGACGGCCCCGGCACCTGGTCGGGCCTGGTCCACAAGCAGAAGAACCCGGCGCCGACGCACGACGTCGTGGTCAACCACGACAAGCCCGGCTATCCGAGGGTGTACCTCGTCTCCCGGACCGTGCCCTGACGGTGCCCGCCCGGCCGTGAACCCGCCGTCGGGGCCGATTGTCAGACCCCGCCCGTAGAGTCGAAGACGACTGATCCGGCAGACGGGCGGGAGGTGACAAGTCGTATGAGCGAGGGCATCGCGGTGGCCGAGCGGGGGACCACACCCGGGACCACCGGCGCAGGTGAGCCGGACGTGCCGCCGCGCCTCCCGGCCGTGTTCCTGCCCGCACCGCTCCCGCGCGACGGGCGGATCGCCTTCTACGACCCCGAGGGCGACGCGGCGCACGCACCGCAAGGGCCGCCCCACTCACCCGATGCGGCCGGGGCACCCACAGAACTCACCGTCGTCCGCCCGCACGGCGCCGGTGTGCGGCGGCGGACCGTCCCCGCCCTCTGCCTGCCCCTCGACGAAGCCCTCCCCCTGCTGGTGCGGGCGCGGCACGACCCCGGGGCCCACCCGGCCACCGCCTGCTGGGGCGCGGCCGCGCTGCACGCGCTGCGGCTCACGGCACGCGGCAGGCTGCTGCCCGGTCTCACGGCCACCGGACACGACGCCTGGCGCGCCGGCCCGCTCGACCCGGCCGACGTGGCGCACCTGCGCGCGGTCGCCGCCGCCCTGCCGTACGAGGGGCACGCCGTCCCGCTGCCCGGCCCGGGCCCGCTCCGCCTGCCCCAGCCGGAGGCGCTGCTGCGCGCCTTCCTGGACGCCGTCGCCGACACACTGCCCCGCACCCCCGCCGCGCCCTACGCCACCGGGCTGCCGTTCGCCGCGCGAGCGCCCCAGCGGCTGCCCGAGGCCCGCGACTGGGCGGCCGAGGTCGCCGCCGGGATGGACGCGGGTGTGCGCATCTCCCTGCGCCTCGACCTCTCCGCGTACGACCTCTTCGACGCCGCCGGGACCGACGGCGCGTCCGCGGGCGCGCGCAGCGCCGGCGCGGCGATCGTGCAGGTGCACAGCCTCGCCGACCCCACCCTGGTGGCCGACGCGGCGGCCCTGTGGGCGGGCGAGGCCGACAGCGCGTTCGGCCCTCGCGCGCGGGTGGACACCGCCCTGGCGGTCCGCCGGGCGGCCCGGGTCTGGCCCCCGCTGGACCGGCTCTCCGACCAGGACGTACCCGACGTGCTGGCCCTGTCCGAGGACGAGCTGAGCGACCTGCTCGGCGTGGCCGCCACCCGGCTCGCCGCGGCCGGGGTCGGCGTGCACTGGCCGCGCGACCTCGCCCAGGACCTGACCGCCACGGCCGTGGTCCGCCCGGCCCCCGGCTCGGCGACGGACGGCACCGGCTTCTTCGAGAGCGAGGACCTGCTGCGCTTCGGCTGGCAGCTCGCGCTGGGCGGCGACCCGCTCACCGACGCGGAGATGGACGCGCTCGCGGAGGCACACCGTCCGATCGTGCGGCTGCGCGACCAGTGGGTGCTCGTCGACCCGGCGCTCGTGCGCAAGGCCCGCAAACGGGACCTGGGCCTGCTCGACCCGGTCGACGCGCTGTCCGTCGCCCTCACCGGCAGCGCCGAGGTCGACGGCGAGACGGTCGAGGCCGTGCCGACCGGCGCCCTCGCCGTCCTCCGCGACCGCCTCACCGCCGGCGTACGCCCCGCCGAGCCGCCGCCCGGCCTCGCCGCCACCCTGCGCGACTACCAGCTCCGGGGCCTGGCCTGGCTGGACCTGATGACCTCGCTCGGTCTCGGCGGCTGCCTGGCCGACGACATGGGCCTCGGCAAGACGATCACCCTCATCGCGCTGCACCTGAAGCGGGCCCGCCCCGAGCCGACCCTGGTGGTGTGCCCGGCCTCGCTCCTCGGCAACTGGCAGCGGGAGATCACCCGGTTCGCGCCCGGCGTCCCCGTGCGCCGCTTCCACGGCCCGGACCGCACCCTGGACGACCTGGACGGCGGCTTCGTCCTCACGACCTACGGCACCATGCGCTCGGCCGCGCCCACCCTGGCCGCGCAGCGGTGGGGCATGGTCGTCGCCGACGAGGCACAGCACGTCAAGAACCCCCACTCGGCGACCGCCAAGGCGCTGCGCACGATCCCCGCACCGGCCCGCGTGGCCCTGACCGGCACGCCGGTCGAGAACAACCTCTCCGAGCTGTGGGCCCTCCTCGACTGGACCACCCCCGGCCTGCTCGGCCCCCTCAAGTCCTTCCGCGCCCGGCACGCACGCGCGGTGGAGACCGGCGAGGACGAGGAGGCGGTGCAGCGCCTCGCCCGCCTGGTGCGCCCGTTCCTGCTGCGCCGCAAGAAGTCCGACCCCGGGATCGTCCCCGAGCTGCCGCCCAAGACCGAGACGGACCACCCCGTCCCCCTCACCCGCGAACAGGCCGCGCTGTACGAGGCCGTGGTACGCGAGTCGATGCTCGCCATCGAGACCGCGCAGGGCATGGGCCGGCGGGGCCTGGTGCTGAAGCTGCTGACCTCGCTGAAACAGATCTGCGACCATCCCGCGCTGTACCTGAAGGAGGAGCACGCGGGCACCGGTGCGGACCGGCTGGCCGCCCGCTCGGGCAAACTCGCCCTGCTGGACGAGTTGCTGGACACGTTGCTCGCGGAGGACGGCTCGGCCCTGGTGTTCACCCAGTACGTGGGGATGGCCCGGCTGATCACCGCCCACCTGACGGAGCGCGCGGTCCCGGTCGACCTGCTGCACGGCGGTACGCCGGTACCGGAGCGCGAGCGCATGGTGGACCGCTTCCAGAGCGGCGCGACCCCGGTGCTGGTCCTGTCGCTGAAGGCCGCGGGCACCGGCCTGAACCTCACCCGCGCGGGCCACGTCGTCCACGTCGACCGCTGGTGGAACCCGGCGGTCGAGGAACAGGCCACCGACCGCGCCTACCGCATCGGCCAGACCCAGCCGGTCCAGGTCCACCGCCTGATCACCGAGGGCACCGTCGAGGACCGCATCGCCGAGATGCTCCAGTCCAAGCGTGCCCTCGCCGACGCGATCCTCGGCTCCGGCGAGTCCGCCCTCACCGAACTGACCGACCGCGAACTGTCCGACCTGGTCTCGCTCCGGAGGCCGTCATGACCCCGCGCCCGTCCGACGAGGCCCGCGAGGCGCTGCGCGCGGCCCGGGAGCGGGAGAACGCCGAACAGCGGCAGCCGGCGAGCACACCGGCGAGCAGGGAACAGGGCCCGGCCGACGCGGCCCGCGAGGCCCTGCGCCGGGCGCTGCGAGCACGGGGCGGCCACGCGGCGGGGAGCGGCGAGGCGGCCACGGACGAGCAGGCGAGCACCGGGGCGCGGGACAGAGCCCTTGAGGCGACGGCGCCGGGTGACCCCGTCACCGACGACGGTGGCGGCGGTGCCTCAGCACCGGGGGAGGGGAGTGCCGGTGGCGTCCACGCATCCGAGGAGGAGGGCGCGCCTGCCCCGGCGGCATCCCGGGTGACGGACGGGTCCGACGGCGGTGCAGGCGCCGGCGGAGAGAAGAGCGGGCGTCCTGTACCGGAGACGGGTGGGCGACCCGTACAGGGGACGGGCGGGCCTCCCGTGCAGCGGCCCGGTGACATCGCGCGGGAGGCCCTGCGGTCCGCCCGGGCGGAGGCGCAGCGGGCGCGCAGGGCGGCAGAGGGACGCGGCGCCGACGACACGAGGCAGCACAGGAGGTCCACGCCGCCGGCCCCGCCGCGGATGCCCCGTACGACCACGGGCGACCGTGTCGCCCAGGCACGCGCGCGTGAGGTACGGGAGGCGCTCGCCGACGCCTTCCGCATGCCCGCCTCGGTGGACGAGCCGGACAGGGGGACCGACGACCACCGTCGTACCGGAGAGGACCGTTCTGCCCCTGCCCTTCCCGGCTCGACCGGAGCCCCGGAATCCTCGCACCCCGGGGGCACCGCACGACCGGCGGCCGGCGGATCCCGGGAGCCCGGTCGGTCCGCGCCGAGCACCTCCTACGCCACCCCACACTCCATGGCCGCCCCCACCCGGGACTCCGACCTCCGCCGGACCTTCCCCGCCTTTCCCGCCCGGCCCTCGGGCGAGGGGACCTTCGCCGAGACCTGGTGGGGGAACGCCTGGGTCACCGCGTTGGAAGAAGGCGCCCTGGACGCCGCGCGGCTGGCGCGGGGGCGGGGGTATGCCGAGCAGGGGAACGTCGACGCGATCACGGTGACGCCAGGGCTGGTGCTCGCCTACGTCCAGGGCAGCCGCCCCCGGCCGTACCGCGTGCAGGTGCGGTTGCGTACGTTCACGGACGCCGACTGGGAGCGGTTCCTGGACGCCGCCGCCGACCGGCCGGGACACATCGCGGCCCTGCTGGACAAGGAGATGCCCCAGTCCCTCGCCGACTGCGGCGTCCCCCTGCTGCCCGGTCCCGGCGACCTCGACCCGCACTGCAGCTGCCCCGACAGGGGCCACCCCTGCAAGCACGCCGCCGCCCTCTGCTACCAGACCGCCCGGCTGCTCGACGCCGACCCGTTCGTGCTGCTCCTGCTGCGCGGCCGGGGAGAGCGCACGGTGATCGACGCGCTGTCCCGGCTCAGCGCGACCCGCGCGGCCCGCGCCGCCCAGGGGAAGGAACCGGAGCCGCTGCCGGGCGTACGCGCGAGTGACCTCCTCGCGGACTCGCGTGGCTCGGGCGGCGTCCTGCCTCCGCTCCCCGCACCGCTGCCGCCGCCCCCGCACCCCGAGCAGCCCCCGGTGTATCCGCCGGCGCCCGGCGGCCCGGACCCGTTCGCGCTGGACCAGTTGGCGACCGACGCCGCCGCCCGCGCCCACGCCCTGCTGACCACCGGCCGCGACCCGGTGGGCGGGCTCACCCTGTGGCAGGACGCGGTGCGCCTGGCCGCCGCCCGCCCCGGCTCCGGACTCACCGCGGCCACGCGCAGCCTGTACGCCTCCCTCGCCAAGGCCGCCGGCCGCAGCCCCGCAGAGCTGGCGCGGGCCGTGGCCGCCTGGCGTCAGGGCGGCCTGAACGGGCTCCGGGTCCTGGAGGAACCCTGGGACCCACCGGCCGGCCGCTTCGACCGGGCCCGCCCCCTGCTCCTCGCCGCCGACCTGCCGGCGTTCCGCCCCTGGCGCAACCGCCTGACCCACCCCCGCGGTCACGTCCAGCTCCGGCTGGGCCGCGACCACCTCTGGTACGCCTACGAGTCCGAGCCCGGCCACGACGACTGGTGGCCCCGCGGCACACCGGACTCGGACCCCGTCGGCGCCCTGACGGGTCTGGACACGCCGGGGGCGCTGTGACGGGCCGGTTGACGTCCTTGACGTCCGCCAGGGGCACCCGGACCTCTCGCTAAAATAATCACGGAAACATCACGGTCATGTGTCCGGGCGACGACCCCCGCGGGAAGGGAGGCAGGCCGATGATCACCGAACTGGCTGTCGAGCGCGTCGAATTCACCTGCGGACACTGCTGGCACAAGTGGAGCGCCGACTACGACGTGCAGTACTACCGCGACGACAACGGCGACGAATGGGAGTACTTCACCCGCGACGGCATCGCCGTGTCGTCCCCCTACGACCTCCAGGGCGCGCCCGCCTGCCCGATCTGCGGCCGCCACTGGGTGGGCCGCCTGATCGCCCGCAGGCCGGTGCCGGTGCCGCCGGGCACCTCCGCCACGCCCCGGAGCCGCATCACTGTGCCGCGCGACCAGCACCGCACCGACCGCCACACCGCACCCCCACTGGAAGCGGACGCCCACGACCAGCCCACCCACCAGACCCCCGCCACCTCCCCCGGCGACCGCTGACCGCACCCCGGCTGCCGCGCCCGGCCCGCCCGAGGCGGCAGCCGGCCCTCAACGTCGGTGGCCTGACGCGGACCCCCGCTGAAAACACCTCGCTTTCCCCCGGCAAGGCCCCTACCCTGCCGGCATGCCCCACGCCAAGACGTCGTACGTCTGCCTGCCCTGCCGGGCGTCATACAAGCAGCCCTACGACCGGGACCGGCAACGCACATGCCCGCGGTGCGCGAACCCGTTGATCCACGTGGGCTCGGCCTTCGCCGCCCCCCGACGCCGCGACACCGCCGCATGGCGGACCCTCTCGGTCCTGCTGCACGCAGGCGTGCGCTTCCACAAGACCTGCTGCGGAGGCCCCGGCTACCGCCCCCGCACCCTGCGCGAGGCCCGCGACCGCATGACGTACGCGCAACGCACCGGCACCCCCTACGCGGAGGCACTGACGCTACGTCACGTCCCGTGACGTGACCCGGCGGCTCGCTCCTGCGCACCGTCTGCCTCGACCGGGGCGGCACGGTCGTCGATCACGATCCGGACCGGTTTGCCGTCACCGTCGCTGCCCGGACGGGTGATGATCTCCTCCACGGCGTTGGTGATCTTCTGTTGGATGTGGTCGGCGATGGCCTGAGTGACCGGGTTGGTGGCGGTCCTCGTGATCTGGCTCAGACTCGTGATGGCAGCGACCAGGCTCGGCCCGGAGAAGCGAACACTGACGAACCCGTCGTCGTCCCTGACTTCGCCCGGGATGTGGAAGTGCTGCGCGCGGCCGGCGACCTGGACGAGAAAAGCCCAGGTGTCGCGGTGTGCCTCCACCGTCGCGTGGGCGACGCCGGCGGCGGCCCGCAGAACGGCCGGGTCAGGACCGGCGGCGTCACTGCCGGGCTCGGGCTCCGGACTCGGTGTGACTTCGCCGGTGGGCGGGTTCGGTGGCTCGCCTCCTGCGGCGAGCTGCGGCGCATCCTGTCGGCTCGCAGTCTCGGGCTCGGGTTCGGGAGCGGGAGCGGCGCTGAGCCGGCCGTCGATCTGCTCGACGGCACCGCGGAGACCGACGATCTCGGTGCTGATGCGGCTGAGCGGGCCGGTGACGAGGTCGGTGGTACGGGCCATGGCTTCGCGGGCGACGGATCGGATCTCGGCGAGGCCGGTGTTGATGGCGGCGGTGGCATCCTGCCGGATCTGGTCGATGGTGTGCTGCTGGTCGGCGACCTGCTGCTTGAGAGCTGCGAGGTCGGTGCTCATCCTGCCGAGCTGGTCCGTGATCCGCTGCAACTGGGCCCTGTCTGCACTGCCGAACGGCATGATCCCCCCAAACGGTCACAAGTGACCTTGGAAGGGTGGAGGAGGAGGCGACCTGTCGACAAGTCCACGTTCTGGCCAGAGGTACCTCTTGGCGTTCCTCGATAATTAATATTTAATGTCCCCGTCGTTGCCTGCCTCAGTCACAGGAGTCCTCTCCATGCTTCCCGCACGGGTAACCCTCTCGGAGCGCCTCAGCGGCCGGTGCGCGCTCGTCAGTGGAGCCGCGTCCGGCATCGGGGCCGCCACGGCCCGTCGCCTCGCCGCCGAGGGTGCCCGCGTGGTCCTCGCCGACATCGATGCCGAGGCCGGAGAGGCGGTGGCCGCCGGCATCCGCGAGGACGGCGGGGAGGCGCTGTTCCAGTACTGCGATGTCGCCGACGCGTCCTCGTGGAACGGGGCGGTCCAGATCGCTCGCCACGCCTTCGGCCCGGTCCGGGCCCTGGTGAGCAACGCCTACACGGTCCGGGTCGCGGCGGCCCACGAGACCAGCGCCGAGGAGTGGAACCGGCAACTCTCCGTGACCTTGAGCGGATCGTTCCTCGGCGTGCGGGCCTGCCTCGACGATCTGCGGGCCACGGACGGAAGCGTCGTGCTGGTGTCCTCGGTGCACGCCCTGGTCGGCCTGCCCGGACGGCCCGCCTACGCGGCCGCGAAGGCCGGCCTGACGGGACTGGCCCGGCAGTTGGCCGTCGAGTACGGCGGGCAGGTGCGGGTGAACAGCGTGCTGCCCGGCCCGGTTCTGACCCAGGCATGGGACGCCATCGGCGAGGAGGACCGGCGGGCCAGTGCCGCCGAGACCGCAACGGGCCGCCTGGGCCGCCCGGAGGAGGTCGCCGCCGCCGTCGCCTTCCTCGTCAGCGACGACGCGTCCTTCGTGACAGGGGCGTCCCTCGTCGTCGACGGTGGATGGAGCGTGCTGAAGAACTCCTCGTGAGCACCCCGCACCCCGCACGCACCCCTCTTGCCCCTCCTCCATTCCCTGTCTTGGAGCCATCTCCCTTGAAAATCACCCGGGTTGAGACCTTCGCCGTACCGCCCCGCTGGCTGTTCTGCCGCATCGAGACCGACGACGGTGTGGTGGGCTGGGGCGAGCCGGTGGTGGAAGGCAGGGCCGCCACCGTGCGCACGGCCGTGCACGAGCTCGCCGAGTACCTCGTCGGCCAGGACCCGATGCGCATCGAGGACCACTGGCAGGTCATGACCAAGGGCACCTTCTACCGGGGCGGCCCGATCCTGTCGAGCGCCGTCGCCGGTATCGACCAGGCCCTGTGGGACATCGCGGGAAAGACCCTCGACGTGCCGGTGCATGTGCTGCTGGGCGGCCCCGTGCGCGACCGCGTACGGGCCTACAGCTGGGTGGGCGGCGACGAACCCGGCGAGATCGCCGACGCCGTCCGGGCCCAGGTCGAGGCCGGTTTCACGGCGGTGAAGATGAACGCCGCCGGGCGGACCGGGAAGATGGCCACCGCCGCCGAAGTCCACGCCGTGGTCGAACGGGCCCGCATCGCCCGCGAGGTGCTGGGGCCCGACCGGGACTTCGCGCTCGACTTCCACGGCCGGTTCACCACCGCGAACGCCCGCCGCGTGCTGCCCGAACTCGCCCCGCTGCACCCGCTGTTCGTCGAGGAACCCGTCCTGCCGGAGCACGCCCACCGACTGCACGAAGTGGTGGCGGCTTCCACGGTGCCCGTCGCCACCGGAGAGCGCCTCTTCTCCCGCACCGACGCCCTGCCCGCACTGCAGGCCGGCATCGCCGTGCTGCAGCCGGACCTCTCACACGCCGGTGGCATCTCCGAGGTACGGCGCATGGCGTCGCTGGCGGAGACCTTCGACGTGCTGCTGGCCCCGCACTGCCCACTGGGCCCGATCTCCCTCGCCGCCAGCCTGCAAGTCGCCTTCAGCACACCGAACTTCCTCATCCAGGAACAGAGCATCGGCATCCACTACAACGCCGGCGCCGAGGTCCTCGACTATCTGGTCGACCCCGCGGTCTTCCGGTTCGACCAGGGCCACATCAACCGACCCCTCGGCCCCGGCTTGGGCATCGAGGTCGACGAACAGGCCGTACGCCGCGCTAACGACAGCGCCCCGGACTGGCGCGGCCCCCTGTGGCGTCACGCCGACGGCTCGTTCGCCGAATGGTGACCCCGCCCCCGCCGAGCACGACGGAGAACAACCCATGCTGAACCACACCGACTTCACCCACGAACTGCGCCGCAACCGGCTGGTGGCCATCGTGCGCGGCAGTGACCCCAAGGCCGCGCTGGCCGGCGTCCTGGCCCTCGCCGAGGAGGGCGTGCGCCTGATCGAGATCTCGTTGACGACGCCCGACGCCGAAACCGTCATCAGGCAGGCCGTCGCAGAGGCGGGCGCCGACGCCGTCATCGGAGCGGGCACGGTCGTCACCCGGCAGGACGCCCTGCGGGCCCGGGACGCGGGAGCCCGGTGGATGGTGACGCCCGCCCTGGACCAGGGCTTCGAGCACGCCGTCGCACTCGGCGTGCCCGTACTGGCCGGCGCGCTTACCCCCACGGAAGCGGTGACCGCGATGCGATGCGGCGCCGCCGCGGTCAAGCTGTTCCCCGCCTCCCTGGGCGGCCCCGGCTATCTGCGCGCGCTGCGCGACCCGCTGCCCGACACGCCGTTCGTACCGGTGGGAGGAGTGGACGCCGAAGCCGCCCGGGCGTACTTCGCCGCGGGTGCCGTCGCCGTGGGCGTGGGCTCCCCCCTGCTCGGTGATGCGGCGCGGGGCGGCGACCTGGCCCAGTTGCGCGTCCGGGCCCGGGAGTTCCTCAGCGTGTGCGCGGCGGGAGACGCCGCATGAGCACCGTCCCGCTGGAGGCCCTGACGTTCGGCGAGACGATGCTCTCGCTCCAGGTGGACGGTGCCCTGACCTCGGGTGGCGTGGCCCGCACGGCGGTCGCGGGCGCGGAGTCCAACGTGGCGGTGGGCCTCGCCCGACTGGGGCACCGGGCCGGCTGGGCCGGCCGCCTCGGTGCCGACGAACCCGGCCGGATGATCCTGCGGACACTGCGCGGCGAAGGCGTGCACGTGGACCATGCCACCGTCGATCCCGACGCCCCCACCGGAGCCCTGATGCGCGAGCGCCGGGTCGCCGATCTGGCCCGCGTGCACTACTGGCGCTCCGGATCCGCCGCCTCCCGCTTGCAGCCGGCGCACCTGGACAGCGCTCTGACCACCGGCGCCCGCCTCCTGCACCTGACCGGCATCACCTGCGCCCTGGGCTCCGGACCGCTGGACACCGTGCGCGCCGCGGCCGAACACGCCGCCGAGCACGGCTGGACCGTGTCCTTCGACGTCAATCACCGCACCCGCCTGTGGGACGCGGCGACCGCCTCGGCCGCCCTGCGCCCGCTGCTCCGCCTGATCGACATCGTCATCGCCTCCGACGACGAACTGCCCCTGATCGCCGGAGACCCCGGCACCCCGGAGACGGACCGGGTGGCCGAACTGTTCGCCGGTGGCGTGCGGGAGGTCGTGGTCAAGCGGGGAGCAAAGGGCGCGGACCTGTACCTCAGTGCCGATCAGGTCGTGCACGCCCCGGCCCACCCCGTACCGGTCGTGGACACGGTGGGCGCCGGCGACGCGTTCTGCGCCGGATACCTCTCCGGCGTCCTGGACGAACTGCCGCCCGGACAAAGGCTGCACCGCGCCACCCGCACCGCCGCGTTCGCCGTCGCCGGCTCAGGTGACTGGGAAGGGCTGCCCCACCGCGACGAACTCGCCCTCCTGGACGCGGCACCCGGCGCAACGGTGCGCTGAGCCCGCCCGGCGGACTCCTGCCCCCCTCTTATCCGAAAGGCCGTCACATGCCCGCGCCCGCGCACCAGCCGGTCGGCACCTTCGCACCCGTCACGCCCGATCGGCTGGAACTCGGTGAAGGACCACGCCTGCTGTCCGACGGCAGCGTGGTCCTCGTCGACATCCTGACCGGGAGACTCCTGCGGCTGCCCGAGGACGACACCGCACCCCTGCTGGAACTGGCGCACCTGGCACAGCCGTTGGGTGCCATCGCCCCGCTGGGCGGCTCCGGCCCGGGCCCTCGCGGCTGGGCCGCGGCCACCGGTATGGCCTTCGCCGTTCTGGACGAGTCCGGGAAGACCATCCGTACGGTGCCGGTGGCTCCCCAGCCGGGCGGCCCACAGCGCATGAACGACGCAGTCTGCGATCCCGCCGGGCGGATGTGGGCCGGCACCATGGCGTACGACGCCACACCCGGTGCCGGCGCGCTGCACCGGTGGAACACCGACGGCTCGGTGACCTGCGTCCTGAAGGGGCTGACCGTTCCCAACGGGCCGGCCTTCAGCCCGGACGGCCGCACCCTCTATCTCGCCGACTCCGCCGCGGGCACGGTGGAGGCGTTCAGCGTCGATCCCGACACGGCCGAACTGTCCTACCGCCGACCGGTGTTCCGCATCGACCCCCAGGTGGGCAGCCCGGACGGCATGACGGTCGACTCCGAGGGCTGCATCTGGTCGGCGATCTGGGGCGGCAGCCAGATACGCCGCTACAGCCCTGAAGGGCGGCTGCTGCAGACGGTGGACGTTCCCGCCCTCCAGCCCAGCGCCGTCTGCCTGACCGGACAGCACCTCGTCGTGACGACGGCCGCGTACGGGCTGGCCGACCCGGGTCCGTGGGACGGGGCCGTGCTTCGCGCCTCCTGCACGGCCGGCGCTCCGGTCACCCCCGGCGCCGAGCAGCGCCTCTGACCGCGTGAGCGGTGTGCGTCCCCGCCGATGCCGTGGTCCGGGAAGCCCGGCGCGGCATCAGTGGGGTGCGGCGTGCCGGTCCCCGGTGACCCGGTCGAAGTCGTGCGTGGCCTGGGCCAGCAGGTCGAGCATGGCCAGCTCCGCCCGGGCCGCGTCCTGGTCGCGTACGGCGTCGAACACGGCCTGGTGGCTGGGCAGGGGGTCGGACGCCTGGCTGTGGGAGTGCACCACGCGGTCGCGTTCGCGCAGTCCCGGCGTCAGGAGGAGGTCCATGCGGGCCAGCAGTTCGTTGCCGGTGGCGTTGAGCAGGGCCCGGTGGAACGCCGCGTCCGCCTCGGCGGCGTCCGCCGGCGAGTGGGCGTGCGCCTCGGCCATGGCCTCCAGGGCACCGCGCATCGCGTCCAGGTCGTCGTCGGTGCGGTGCAGCGCGGCCCGGTGCGCGGCGGCGGGTTCCACGATGGAGCGCACGTCGGCCAGGTCCCGCATCAGCCGCTGACCGCCGCCGCTCTCCACCTGCCAGCGGATGAGGTCCGCGTCGAGCAGGTTCCAGTGCTTGCGCTCCCGGACGAAGGTGCCGCGTTTCTGGCGGGCGTCGATCAGCCCTTTGCCGGCGAGGACCTTCATGGACTCGCGCATGACGGTCAGGCTGACGTCCAGCTCCTCACCGAGTGCGCGGACGTCGAGTATCGCGCCTTCGGGCAGGTCACCGCCGACGATGCGGGTGCCCAGGGTGTGCACGATCTGCCCGTGTACGCCGCGGCCGGTGTAGGACGCCATGCGGTGGTCTCCTCGCGGTGGGAAGCGGTCGGTGCTGGAGCAGGTCCATCATAGCTCTGCACGTTAATTATGAATACATCTTGACAGGGGTGCGGGCCCCACCCACGATGAACGCACTTCACCGAGCCGCTCTTGTAGGAGCCGATTGTCATGTTGTCCCTGCATGCCCCCGGAGCGCCCCCGGTCCTCACCGGGCATCTGCCGATGGGCAGTTCCGCCACCGCGCCGCACTCGCTGACCGTGGACAGCCAGAGCCTGATCCGGGACGGCCGGCCCTGGATCCCCGCCATGGGGGAGTTCCACTTCAGCCGGTACCCGGCCGCCGAGTGGCGCGAGGAACTGCTCAAGATGAAGGCGGGCGGCATCGACCTGGTCGCCACCTACCTGTTCTGGAACCAGCACGAGAACGAGCGCGGACTCCTGCGCTTCGACGGCGACCTCGACCTGCGCCGCTTCGTGGAGCTCTGCGCCGAACTCGACCTGGCCCTCGTGGTGCGACTGGGCCCGTGGTCCCACGGCGAGTGCCGTAACGGCGGCCACCCCGACTGGCTGAGCGAGGTCGACTGCACCCCGCGCAGCGACGACCCGGCCTACCTGGCGCTGGTCGAGCCGTACTACCGGCGCATCGCCGAGGAGCTGCGCGGCCTCTTCCACGACGACGGCGGCCCGATCGTCGCCCTTCAGGTGGAGAACGAGCTCTACGACGACCCCGGCCACCTGGCCACGCTGCGGCGCATGGCCGAGAAGTTCGGCATGCGCGCCCCGCTGTGGACGGCGACCGCCTGGGGAGCGGCCGACATCCCGCAGGACACCCTGCTGCCGCTGTACGGCGGCTACTCGGAGGTGTTCTGGGAGGACGCCGGCCTGGGCCCGGCCCGCGACATGCGACGCCACTTCTTCTTCACGGCGATCCGTGACGACTTCGCCATCGGCGCCGACCTGCGGTCCACCTCGTCCACCGGCACCGGCCCGGACACCGGCCGCTATCCGTACGCCACCTGCGAGCTGGGCGGCGGCATGGCCATCGCCTACCACCGCCGGCCCCTGGTGCGGCCCGCCGACATCACCTCGCTGGCCCTGACGAAGCTGGGCAGCGGTTCCGTCTGGCAGGGCTACTACCTCTACCACGGCAGCTCACAGCGCCTGGATCTCAAGGAGCCGAACCAGGAGAGCCACGCCACCGGCTACCCCAACGACATGCCGACGGTCACCTACGACTTCCAGGCACCGCTCGGCGAGTACGGCCAGGTGCGCCCCACCTTCCACGGCCTGCGCCTGCAGCACCTCTTCCTGGAGAGCCACGGCGCCGACCTGGCCCGGATGCCCATGGCGCTCCCGGACGCCGAGCCCACGTCGCTGGACGACGACACCACCCTGCGCTGGGCGGTCCGCTCGGCCGGTGACCAGGGCTTCCTGTTCGTCAACAACCACGACCCGTACACCACGCTCCCCGACCACACGGGGGTCCGGTTCCGCGTCCGGCTCGAGGGCGGCCGGACCGTCACCCTGCCCGCGCAGCCGGTCACCGTACCGTCCGGGGCGCACTTCGTCTGGCCGATCGGCCTGGACCTGGGCAGCGGCCTGCGCCTGGACTGGGCGACCGCGCAGCCCGCCACCCGCATCACGCTGGACGACGGCACACCCCTGAACGTGCTGGCCGCCGCCGACGGCATCCCCGCCACCCTCGCCCTGCCCCTGGACGCGGCCGTCGAGGGCCCGGCCCGCCTGGAACGCACCGCCGACCACACCCTCGCCACGCTCACCGAACCCGGCACCGACGCCCTGCTGACCGTGACCGGCTCGTCCGGCACCGCCCAGATCCTCGTGCTCTCCCACGAACTGGCCCTGAGGCTGAGCAAGGTGCACGCCTACGGCCGTGAGCGGCTCGCCCTCAGCGAGGACCTCGTGGTCGCCGACGGCGGTGCACTGCACCTGCACGTCTCCTCCCCGGCCCCGTCCCTCGCGCTGCTCCCCGCACCGGACGCCCTGTACGGGGAAGGCATCGGGCAGTCCGCCACCGACGGCGCCTTCACCCGCTGGCAGTCGGCCGCGCCACCGCACCTGCCGCAGCCGGCCCTGGAGTGCGTGCGGGAGCAGGCCGTGGCCGCGCCGGCCCGCACCGGCGGCCCCCACCAGCGGGCCTCCGCGCCGCTGGACGCGGACTTCGACAAGGCGGCCGTCTTCCGGATCACCGTGCCCGCCGAGGCACTGGACGACCAGGCCCTCAACGCCGGGACGGAAACCCTCCTGCGCGTGCGCTACACCGGCGACGCCGCCCGCGCCTACATCGACGGCAAGCTCATCGCCGACCACTTCTGGTACGGGCCCGACTGGGAGATCGGCCTGCGCCGCCACGCCGAGGCCGCCGTACGCCACGGCCTCGAGATCCGCGTGCTGCCCCTGAACCCCGCTTCCGCCGTCTACGTGGACGCCTCCGCCCGAGCGGGACTGGATGCCGCACGGGACCGCGCCGCCGTCGAGGCCGTCGAACTGGTGGCCGTGCCCCGCACAGCGCTGCGCGACTCGGGGGACGGACGTGACTGAGATCAGCCGCCGAAGCCTGCTGAGAGCAGCGGGCGGCGCCGGCCTGGGACTGCTGGCCGCCCCCGCGCTGGCCGGCTGCGGCAGCTCGGCCGCCGCACCCGTGCGCTCCGGAAAGGCGCGCATCAGCCTGTGGACCCACGACCCCGGCTACATCAAGACCTTCCAGGACGCGGCCGAGGACGCGCGGCTGATGCGCGGCTCGCGCTTCACCTACTCCGTGAAGCCCACCAGTGCCGCTGGCAGCGATGTCGTGACCCGCATGATCGCCCAGGCCGTCGCCGACGGCGACACCCCCGACCTCGCCGGGCTGATCATCGACCAGTTCCCCCGGGTGATGAACGCCAGGATCGCCGAGAACCTCTTCGTCGATCTGAGCGACACCGTCCGCCCGTTCGGCGACGACCTGCTCAAGCTCGCCCCGTACACGGTCGACAAGGTCCCCTACGCCCTCGACTCCGACAACTCGATCACGGTCCTCTACTACCGGCAGGACCTGTTCGACAAGTACCGGGTCCCCGAGACCGTCGAGACCTGGGAGGAGTTCCTGGAGCACGGCGAACGCCTCGCCAAGGACCACAGGACCAGCATCGGCATGGTGTCCACCGGGGACAACGGCGCGATCGTCAATGGGTTCAACCAGTTCCTGCTCCAGCGCGGCGGAGGCTTCTTCGACGCCGCCGGCGAGCTGACCCTGGACTCGCCCGAGGCCCTGGAGGTCCTGGAGCTCATGACCCGGGGGGTCCGCTCGGGAGCCCTGCTGGCCCTGCCCGACCCGTACGGAGCCGCCTGCGCGGCGGCCCTGAAGTCGGGGCGGCTCGCGGCCACCGCCATGCCCAACTGGTACAACGTCTACGGCTTGCAGGCCAACGTGCCCGACCAGAAGGGCCGTTGGCGGATGCGCACCCTGCCCCGCTTCGAGGGCGGCGGCCACATCGGCTCCACCCTGGGCGGCACCGGTTTCGCCGTACTGAAGGACAAGCCGACCACCGCGGCAGCACTGGAGTTCCTCAAGCGCGTCTATCTCACCCGCGAGGGCCAGATCCTGCGCTACCGCAACGGCGGCTTCCTGCCCACCCTCGAACCCCTCTACCAGGACCCGGAACTCACCACGGTCGAGGACGAATACCTCGGCGGCCAGCGCGTCTTCGACGTCTACGGCGAGGCCGCCGCCGACCTCCCCCTCTTCTACCAGGCCCCCGGCATGCAGATCCTCACCGACGTGCTGGGCGGCCCGGTCCTGGACGCGCTCAAGGGCCGCACCTCGCCGGCCGCCGCCCTCGAGGCGGGGCTGAAGGCCTACCGACAGCAGGTGAAACGATGACCGCTCCGCCGCCCACTCGCTCCGCGCCCGCCGTCCCCGCGGCGGTGAAGGACGCCTCCGCCGACGGCGCCGCGTCCCGCACCTGGTGGATGCGCCGCCAGCGCACCTGGGCCCCGTACGTCTTCATCTCGCCCTTCTATCTGCTGTACGGCCTGTTCATGCTGGTGCCGATCCTGATCGGTCTCTGTCTCAGCTGCACCGAATGGGCCGGCCTGGGGACCCCGACGTGGGTCGGCCTGCGCAACTACCGTGACCTGCTGGGCGACCACAGCTTCTGGACCGCCGTCGGCAACACCACCCTGTACGTCGTCTTCACGATGTGCGTCGTGCTCCCGGCGGCCCTCCTGATCGCCCAGGCCCTCAACGCACGGGGCCTGCGCGGACGCGATCTGTTCCGGCTGACCTACTTCATGCCGGTGGTGATCTCCCCGATCGTCGTCACCCTGGTCTTCGGCCTGTTCTTCGACAACGAGTTCGGCCTCCTGAACGCCCTGGGCCAGGCCCTGTTCGGGTTCGGCGGCATCGACTGGCTCGGCTCCCCGGACTGGGCGCGCGTCGCCGTGGTCATCCTGGTGCTGTGGCGGTGGACCGGCTACCTCACCATCTTCTTCCTGGCCGGGCTGCAGAACGTGCCGCGCGAACTGTACGAGGCGGCCGCCATCGACGGCGCCGGACCGGTCAGCCGCTTCCGCAACGTCACCCTGCCCTGCCTGCGCCCGGTCACCGCGTTCGTCGCGGTCACCGTCCTCGTCAGCACGGCGCAGATCTTCGACGAGCCGTTCCTGCTCACCCAGGGCGGCCCCGGCGAATCCACCCTGTCCGTCGCCATGTTCATCTTCCGCGCCGGATTCCAGCGCCAGCAGCTCGGCTACGCGGCGGCGGCCGGCGTGCTGCTCTTCGTCGCCGTGTTCGTCCTCGGCCGGCTCGCCATGCGCCTGCTGGGAGTGGGAAGGGATGACCGATGACCACGCTCGACCCCACGGTCCGGCCCACGGCCGGCCGGACCCGCGGCAGGATCAGCCGCACCCTGCTCTACGTCTTCCTGATCGCCCTGCTGCTCGTCTTCGCACTGCCGCTGCTGTGGGCCCTGTCGTCGTCCTTCAAGGACCGCGCCGACATCTTCAGCTACCCGCCCGAGCTGTGGCCCTCGCCCGCCACCCTGGCCAACTACCGGGGCCTGCTGGACGCCAACCCGTTCTGGAGCTGGCTGCTGACCAGCACCGTGGTCGCCCTCATCTCCACCGCGGCCTCGGTCGTGCTGTGCGCCCTGGCCGGCTTCGCCTTCGCCAAGTACCGCTTCCGCGGCAAGAACGCCCTGTTCAACATCATGTTCAGTTCGCTGGCCGTCCCGTTCGCGGTGATCGTCGTCCCGCTGTTCATCATGGTCGCCAAGGCCCATCTGACCACCCCGTACTTCGCGCTCGTCGTCCCCTGGGTGGCCCCCGCCTTCGGCATCTTCATGATGCGCCAGTTCACCGAGCAGTCCGTGCCCGACGCCCTGCTGGACGCCGCACGCGTCGACGGGTGCACCGAGTTCGGGCTCTTCTGGCGCGTCGTCCTGCCCCTGCTGCGCCCCGCCCTGGGCGCGCTGGGCGTGTGGTCCTTCCTCAACAGCTACAACAGCCTCATCTGGCCCCTGATCGTGGTCAGCGACCCCGCCGACTACACCCTCCCGATGGGGCTGCAGGCCCTCTTCGCCGCCACCGGCCGACAGTACGACCTGGTCCTGGCCGGCGCCGTGCTCGCGGCGATCCCGAGCCTGGTGGTCTTCTTCGTCCTGCGCAAGCAGCTCCTCGAAGGACTCACCGCCGGCGCCGTCAAGAGCTGACCCACCCCTACACATCGAGGAGTCGTTCCAGTGCATATCCACAAACGTGGTGCGACAGCGACCGCCGTCGGCCTGCTGCTCACGGCGACCACGCTCGCCACCGCACCCCAGAGCACCGCCGCGAGCGAATCCAACCTCCTGGTGAATCCCGGCTTCGAGAGCGGACTGACCGGCTGGACGAACATCGGCACCCCGAACTCCGCGTACGCGCAGACCGCGAGCCCCCACAGCGGGACGACCGGCCTCGGCCACGGGAGGAAGGGCCAGTGGTCGGTGAACACGGTGCAGACCCTGACCGGTCTGACGCGGGGCACCTACACCCTCTCCGCCTGGATCAAGAACAACGGGGTGACCTCCGCGGGCCTCCAGGCGTACTCCTGCGGTGACACCACCCAGAGCCTCGACCTCCCCCAGTCCTCGCAGTGGACCCGGGTGACACTCAGCGTCTCCGTGCTCAGCTCCTCGTGCACCGTCGGCATCTGGTCGAACTCCGGGGAGGGCACGCTCCAGGCCGACGACTTCGCCTTCACGCGCATCACACCGGGATCCGGTGGTGCGATGGCGGTCGGCGGGGACATCACCTACCGGCGGATGAACGCCGCCGCGGGAGGCCAGTACGCCGACAGTGCCGGCCGTCAGAAGGACGTGCTGGACATCCTCGCCCCGCAGGGGTTCGACCTGGCCCGCATCCGCGTCTACAACAAGCCGGGTGCCGTCGTGAACAACAACGGACAGCAGCAGCAACTCCAGCCCGGCTGGCAGGACATCGACGACGCGGTCAAGAACGCGCAGGACGCCAAGGCACGGGGGATGAAGATCCTCCTCTCCTTCCACTACAGCGACTTCTGGACCAACCCGGCCCTCCAGATCCGTCCCGAGGACTGGGCCGGCTACTCGCAGGGCCAGCTCGAAACGGCCGTCTACGACTACACGGCCGCCTCCGTCCGGGCGATGAAGGACGCGGGCGTCACACCCGAGTACGTCTCCCTCGGCAACGAGATCAACAACGCCCTCGCGGACGTGAGCCGCTGGACCAGCCCCGCCGACTACTTCGCGCTGCTCAAGTCGGCGTCGAAGGCGGTGCGGGACACCTCCCCGACGAGCCGGACCGTCATCCACCTCACCACCCCGGACCGCACCGCCTACGCGGACTGGATCGCCGGCGCACGGGCGAACGGGCTCGACTACGACATCATGGGCGTGTCGCTGTATCCCTTCTGGACGAACATGTCGATCGCGTCCCTGGCGAACTTCGCGAGCTGGGTGGGATCGGCCAGCGGTAAGCCTGTCATGGCCATGGAGACCGGCTACCCCTCGACACTCGAGGCGAGCGGCGCGAGCGAGACGACCCTGATCGCGCAGAACAATCTCGACCCCGACGGCCCCGAGAACTACGGCGCCACCCCCGACGGGCAGCTGCGGTGGACCCGCGAGTTCTTCCGCGCCATGTACGACACGGGCAAGGTGGTGGGGATCTCGTACTGGGACCCGATCGCGATCGACTTCGCCGACGGAGCCGACCCGAACGGCTGGATCGTCGGCGGCGACAACGAGGTCGAGGACACCTCCTTCTTCGACTACAACCGGACGCACAGGGCACTGCCCGGCCTGAGCGCCTTCCGCACCTGGTGAGACACGCCTGACGAGGAGCCGGCCGGGACGACCGCCCGGTCCCGGCCGGCTCACCGACCCCAGCCCCCTGACCCAGAGGCCATCCAGCCATGCCCGTCACACGGCCCAGCCACCTCCCCGACACCCTGAAGATCACCCTGTGGGACTTCACCTGGTACACCCGCACCGGCCCCGGTGAACCCTTCGCCGACCTGGACGCCGCATTCGCCCAGGCGGTGGAGCGCGGCTACAACACCGTGCGCATCTGCGCCATGCCCTACCTGCTCTTCGGCTCCGGCCTGGACACCGGCCGCCTGCGCCTGGGCCCCCTCGGAGGCGCCTACGCCCAGCGCGTGCGCTGGTACGACGTACCGGCGACGACACAGATCGACGCGCGCGCCCACCTGCTGGCGCTGTTCGAAGCCGCCCGCCGGCACGACTCCTTCGTCATCCTCTCCAGCTGGGAGTACCAGCAGTCGTCGTCCTTCGCCGAGGACCGTGCCTGGTTCGACGCGCTGATGGCCGTCGATCCCGAACACCGCCCCACGGCCCTGGCCGACGCACTCGCCGACCTGATCGACTTCCTCGCCGACCACGGCGGTCTGGACGACCGGATCGCGTTCACCGAGCTGCACAACGAGGTCCAGGGCGGCTTCCTCACCGAGGGCCTCACCGGTGACCTCGTCGTCGCCCTGCGCCCCCGGCTGGAAAGGGGACTCGCCCGCTTCCGCGAGCGGCACCCCGAACGAATGGTGACCGTCAACTACGCCCGCGTACCGGTCGGTTCCCTGCGCGGAGTGCCCCGGGACATCGACGTCGCCGTCTTCCACCCCTACGTCTACGGCGTCCTGGACGAACTCCTGGACACGTTCGCCCTGAGAGACCCCTCCCGCCCCTTCCCTCAGGAACGTGCCCGGCGCGAACTGCTGCGCCCCGGCGCACCGGCCCTGGAGGACTGGGCGCCACCGGCCGGCGACCGCTGGCGCCTGGACGCCACCGTGGTCGGCCACCGCGAGGTGTACGTGCACGACTGGTGCGACCCGCAACGCTGGGACGCCTGGCTGTACGAACGCTACGCCGTCCACCGGACGGCGATGGAACAGCAGCTGCGCACCTGGATCGACGCCGCCGCAGACTGGTCCGCCGAGACCGGCGTGCCGTTCGTGTTCGGTGAGGGCTGGATCGGCTACACCCCGCTGCACGGCACCTTCGAAGAGGGCCCGGTGGGCGCGGCCTTCTGCCGTCTGGCGGTGACCGCCTCCGCACGCGCCGGAGCCTGGGGCGCGGTGGTGTGCTCCAACGCCGCACCCCACCACCCGATGTGGAACGACCTCGGCCTGCAGCAGGAGTGCAACGCCCAGCTGTCCGCGGTGGGCGGGCGTCCCGGCCCTCCCCAAGGGGTGGATCGATGTTGAGAGACTCCACCCATGGGATCTTGGGGAACCTTGGGGCCGGCGCTGTTGTCTCTCGCAGGGGTGGTGCTCGGCGCGGGCGGGTCGCTGTTCGGTCAGTACCTCGTCTCGCGTGCGAGCACGCGACAGCTCGAGGTCCAGGAAGCAGCCGCTCACCGGGCCGAGCTCAAGAACGCGGTTCTGAAGTTCGTGAGGATCGCGTTGCAGGTGGAGAAGGTGGCGCTCACACGCTCGGAGGCCGCAGGCCCCGCGGCCGATTCCGAGCTCGGCCGGCTCGTCGATGATCTGTGGCTTGCTCAGGCCGAGATCGACCTGGCGGCCAGAACCGAGCCCTTGCGGGGCGCTACCTATCGTTATGCGTTCCGCCTTGCTGAGGCGGCCCGAGGCGAGACGGCCGACGCGTCGGCGCTGCGCGGGCCGCAGGTCCAGTTCATGGACGCTGCGTACGACGACATGTGGCCCGGCCAGGGACGGGCGAATGGGGAACTCGGCTCACCCCGGTGAGACGCTCTCGCTGTGGCCGGTGTGATCATGGCGCCGGAGCCGTGAGACGCCGGAGCCGCACGGGAGTGCTCGGGCGCGGCTTCGGCATGTGATCGACTGGTTGCCGTCGCACCCGCTCATCCGTCCGACCCCCCGGTGCGCAATACTCCCCCGATGAGTTCACGCACGTCCCGGATCAGCCAGCCGATCACCATACGGAGGGCCGTCGCGCGGGATGCCAAACGGCTCACGCGGCTCGTGCGTGGTTCACGTGCCTATGAGGGCGAGTACGCAGCCGCAGTCGCGGGCTACCGGGTCGGTCCTGATTACATCGAGGCCCACCGTGCCTTCGTAGCCGTGGGCGCCGACGAGCACGGGGGCCGGGTCCTCGGCTTCTACTCGCTGGTCCTCGCTCCACCGGAGCTCGACCTGCTGTTCGTCGCCGACGAAGCGCAAGGACGGGGTATCGGACTGCTGCTCGTCGCGCACATGCTGTCCGAGGCCCGTGCCGCCGGGCTCGACCGTGTCAAGGTCGTGTCGCATGTTCCCGCCGAGAGCTTCTACCACCGCGTCGGCGCAGTGCGGACCGGGACCGCGCTCGCGAACCCGCCCGCCGTGCCGTGGGACCGTCCCGAGTTCGAGTTTCGCATTCCTTCGCAATGACGCGGTGTGCCGGTTCGCGCCCCGCTGCGGCTCAGGCGTCGATGATGACGGGGATGATGAGGGGCTTGCGACGGTGGGTGCGGAACGCCCAGTTCGCCACGGCGCGGGCGACGAGTTGTTCGAGCTGGCGCGCGTCCCCGACGCCTTCCTCGGCCGCGGCGGCCAGGGTCTTCTCGATGACGGGGATGACCGGTTCGAAGGTCGTGTCGTCGTGGACGAAGCCGCGGGCCAGGAAGTCGGGGGCCTCGGTGAGGGCGCCGGTGTCCGCGTCGACGATCGCCACCACCGTGACCACGCCTTCGGCGGCGAGGGTGAGGCGGTCCTTGAGGGACGCTTCGGTCGCGCCGCCCACCTCCATGCCGTCCACGTAGACGTTGCCGGCGGGCACCTTGCCGGTGATGGATGCGCGCCCGTCGACCAGGTCGACGACGACGCCGTCCTCGGCGATGACGACCCGTTCGGGGTCGACGCCGGTACGGATGGCGAGGTCGCCGTTGGCCCGCAGGTGGCGCCATTCGCCGTGCACGGGCATGACGTTGCGGGGTTTGACGATGTTGTAGCAGTAGACGAGTTCACCGGCGCTCGCGTGTCCGGAGACGTGCACCTTGGCGTTGCCCTTGTGGACCACGTGGGCACCCCACCGGGTCAGGCCGTTGATCACCCGGTAGATGGCGTTCTCGTTGCCGGGGATGAGGGAACTGGCGAGCAGGACGGTGTCGCCCTCGCCGATGCGGATCATGTGGTCGCGGTTGGCCATCCGTGACAGCGCGGCCATCGGCTCGCCCTGAGAGCCGGTGCACACCAGAGTGACCTTGTGGTCCGGGAGCTTCTCCAGCTCCTTCGTGCTCACCACCAGACCGGACGGGACCTTCAGGTAGCCCAGGTCACGGGCGATGCCCATGTTGCGGACCATCGACCGGCCGACGAAGGCCACCTTGCGGCCGTGCTGGTGGGCGGCGTCCAGGACCTGCTGGATTCGGTGCACATGGCTGGCGAAGCTGGAGACGATGACCCGGCGCGGCGCGGTGCGCATCACCTGCTCGATCGCCGGGTTCAGCTCGCGTTCGGAGGTGGTGAAGCCGGGGACCTCGGCGTTGGTGGAGTCGGTGAGGAACAGGTCCACGCCCTCCTCGCCGAGGCGGGCGAAGGCGCGCAGATCGGTGATGCGGTCGTCGAGAGGGAACTGGTCCATCTTGAAGTCGCCGGTGTGCAGCACCATCCCGGCCCGGGTGCGGATCGCGACCGCGAGGCTGTCGGGGATGGAGTGGTTGACCGCCACGAACTCGCAGTCGAAGGGCCCGAAGCCGCGCCGGTCGCCCTCCCGCACCCGCACCGTGCGCGGCCGGATGCCGTGTTCCTTGAGCTTGGCCTCCAGGAACGCCAGCGTCAGCTTGGAGCCGACGACGGGAATGTCGGACCGTTCGCGCAGCAGGTACGGCATGCCGCCGATGTGGTCCTCGTGGCCGTGGGTGAGGACCACGGCCACGATGTCGTCCAGCCGGTCCCGGATCGAGGTGAAGTCCGGCAGGATCACGTCCACGCCGGGCTGGGTCTCCTCGGGGAACAGCACGCCGCAGTCGACGATGAGCAGCTTGCCCGCGTGCTCGAAGACGGTCATGTTGCGGCCGATCTCACCCAGGCCGCCCAGGGCGGTGACCCGCAGCCCTCCCTCGGGAAGGGGCGGGGCGGCTTTCAGCTCGGGATGCGGATGACTCATCCCCTGACGGTACCCGGGAGCGGGACAAGGTGATCCACTGCCTGTGTGATCCACCTGTGAACCGTTCGCCTGGTGGCCGCCCCGATCGCACTGGTGTGCGCACCCCTCGATGACTCCGGGCCGCATGCCGGCGCGTTTTCGCTAGCGGCTTCGGTCATGCCGTTATAGCGTTGTAATCAGCAGTCGTGGTTCCGAAGTTCCGTTCGCCCGTGATCGCCGTCACGGGCGTTCTTGCTGTTCAGCGCCTCTCCGGACCAGGGCGATCACCTCCCGGGCGTGCAGGGTGCGCGTCCGGTTCCCCTCGAAGGAGACAGTCATGGCCAAGGGCACAGTGAAGTGGTTCAACAGCGAGAAGGGCTTCGGCTTCATCGAGCAGGAGGGCGGCGGCCCCGACGTCTTCGCCCACTACTCCAACATCGCCAGCCAGGGTTACCGCGAGCTGCAGGAGGGCCAGAAGGTCGAGTTCGACGTCACGCAGGGCCAGAAGGGCCCGCAGGCGGAGAACATCCGCCCCGCCTGAGCGCGCGCCTCGGTCAAGGGCCCGGCATCCCGGCTTCGGGACGCCGGGCCCTTCCCGTCTGCCGTGGTCAGCGGGCCCGAGCCCGATCGAACGCCACGCACCGCGGCCGGAACTCGCGTCGCCTCAGCCATGGCGGCGACCGGCAGCCGAGCGCCGCTCAGCACCGCACCGTGTTCACCCGTCTGCGCCACGCCCCGCCCACCCCGGACACACCACGAACGCCGCACCCACGACGTCCGGCGTCCCCTCGTTTCAGGGGCGTCCGTGATGCCAAGGACGCGGCGACGCCATGCGGCTTACGGCCGACGCCGGTATCCGACCCGGGAACTCTTCGCGACCGACCAGGCCGTGCCCTTCACCCTGCAAAGCCACCCGCTGCGTGGGACCGGACACGCTGGACCTGTCCACGAAGATCACTGCCTATTCGCCGGTGGCGAACCCGGCCGCCATGCGGTGGCAGGCCGGTGGTGCGCAGATCCGCTGCGACAAGATTTCCTCCACCACGCCGGGCTGCACCTTCTACAAGTACATACCGACGTGGGTGATGAACTTCGCCAAGACGCCGCCGGCCGTCGCGCACGCGTGGCTGATCCAGGCCAAGCTGCCCAACCACCCCGGCAGCGAGGCAGCCAAGAAGCCGCTGTTCTACCTGCCTGCCGCGTCAAAGAACGCGCACCACCGCGACCCGGACGACAACCGCAAGGTGATCTGCCCTGACGGATGGGCGGCCACCTACGGCAACCCGGATGCCACCACAGTTCCCGAGATCAGCGCGGGCGACAAGGCGTCGTGTGACGAGTTCGCCTACGCCTCTACTTACAATTCCGGCGGCATGCCCGCCGGCATGGGCGGCATGAACGAGGTCGACACCGGCAACGACTGCGTGCAGACCTACGCCACCCGGGTCAAACAGGGCGAATGGCACCTGTACGACGACCTACGTGCAGCTGCTCCGACGTGGAAGGAAGTGTGTGGCCGCTCGGCCATGTCGGGATGGATCAACTCCACCTCGATGGGGGGAGCGTTCAGCTCGGGCTTCTCGACCAAGTACCGGATGCTGGACAAGGACCCGTACTGGGTGGACTTCCCTCAGTTCGCGCACTGCGATGCGTCCAAGGTGACCGTGGCCTGCACGGTACCCAAGCCATGACAGGTTGCTGACCGCTGGTGGGGCACAGCACCGGGTTCTCGCTGTGCCCCACCAGCCCACGTTGTGTACGGAAGGAGCCATCGGCAATGCCCGACAGCCTCGCATGGATCGCCGACGCCTGGCACAGCCCCGACCTGAACGCCACCGACTTGTACATCACCTGCGCCCGCGGCCTCAGCTCTGAGCAACTGGCTGAACGCATGGCCGACCATGAGCCTGTCGAGATCGGGCCTGCCCTCACCATCCAGGAAGCGTCCCGCATGGTCGACCTTACGCATGTCTACTGCGTCGGCCGCATCGGCCAGAGCGGCGACTGGTCGTTCATTGTGGAGTGCGGGGGCAGTGAAGGCTGGGCCCTGGACCCGGCAGTGTCCCGCGGCGGCGCCGAGGTGCTGATCTTCGACCCACGGCCGGACGATCCGCCTTCCTTGTTCAGGTACCTCGCCGACGGTGAGGTTCAGCTGCACTTCGAGTTGGGCTTCGGCTACGACCCCGCCGGAGCCCAGCCTGACCTGCTGCGCCCGGCGCTGGAAGCGGCCGGAGTCATCCCGCCGGAAGGCTCCCTCGATGACCTGCTCGGCGCGGACGAGGAACTGTCGTCTGTCGAACAGAAGCGCCGGGTATTGCAGGTCGTCGGTGAGCATTTCGGGCTGTTGCTGCCGCGGCAGGTGATCGAGCACGGGCAGCTTCCTGCCGTGGTCACCCGCACCTCACCTCCCTCCTCCTGGTGACTGCGAGTTGCGGCGGATGCCTCGTTCGAGGGTGGAGATGGTGGCGGGCCAGACTCCGCCGTGGCTGGCTGCCCGAGCGCCCGTTGCCGCTCGGCGCGGAGTCAGTCCCGTCGAGTACTCCTCGCGCCGTCGGAGCTCGCGCCGGCTCAACCATGGCGACGACCGCAGGCCAACGCGCCCTGCACCGCATCGCGTTCACCGGCTGCGCTTCGATCCCTGCACCCAGGCGTACTACGAACGCCGTACCCAAGAGGGCAAGACCGGCGTGAGAGCATCCGATGCCTCAAGCGACATGCCGCCCGAGGGGTCTTCAACCTGGTGAAAACGGCACCTACCGATCCCCCGTGATAGGGGCAGTCGTGATGCATGAGAGGGTCTGACGCGTGAGTGAGACACCGTCGAACACCCTGCAATACCGCTTTGACGGGCCAGAAGAGGCTCCCGTCCTGATCCTGGGGCCCTCCCTGGGTACCACCTGGCACATGTGGGACCGGCAGGTCCCCGAGCTGACGAAGCAGTGGCGCGTCTTCCGGTTCGATCTGCCGGGGCACGGGGGCGCGCCCGCGTATCCGGCCGGGTCGGTCGGCGAGCTCACCGCGCGGCTGCTCGCCACCCTCGACGGGCTCGGCGTGCAGCGCTTCGGGTACGCCGGATGCGCGCTCGGCGGGGCGATCGGGACCGAGCTGGCGCTGCGGCACCCCGAGCGCCTCGCGTCCCTCGCGCTGATCGCCGCCTCACCCCGCTTCGGCACCGCAGACGAGTTCCGCCAGCGCGGAGTGATCGTACGGACCAACGGACTCGACCCGATCGCCCGCACCGCTCCCGACCGCTGGTTCACCGGCGGGTTCGCCGCCGCGCAGCCCGCGATCACCGAGTGGGCCGTGCAGATGGTGCGCACCACCGACCCCGGCTGCTACATCGCCGCGTGCGAGGCGCTCGCCTCCTTCGACGTGCGCGCCGAACTCGGCCGGGTCGGCGTACCGACCCTCGTGCTGGTCGGCTCGGAGGACCAGGTCACCGGTCCGGCCGAGGCCCGCCACCTGGTCGCCGGCATCCCGGACGCCCGGCTCGCCGTCGTGCCCGGCGCCTCCCACCTGGTGCCCGTGGAACAGCCCGCCGCCGTCACCGACCTGCTGGTGCGGCACTTCTCCACCGCCTGGCAGCCCGCCCTCGAGTACGGCACCGGCCAGACCGCCCTCCCGGCCGCCGCCGTCAAGCCCGCTCTGTCCGCCGTGCCGCCGCAGCCCGCGCCCGTCGCCGAGATCGCCCCGGCCGCCCCGGTGCCGCAGGCCCAGGGCCGGCCCGACCCGTACGACGCCGGTATCAAGGTCCGCCGGGAGGTGCTGGGCGACGCCCACGTCGACCGCGTTCTCGCCCAGGCTGACGACTTCTCGTCCGACTTCCAGGAACTCGTCACCCGCTACGCCTGGGGCGAGATCTGGGACCGGCCCGGCCTCGACCGGCGCTCCCGCAGCTGCGTCACGCTCAGCGCCCTGGTCGCAGGCGGCCACCTGGACGACCTCGCCGTCCACGTCCGGGCCGCCCTCCGCAACGGCCTCACTCCCACGGAGATCAAGGAGGTCCTGCTCCAGGCGGCCGTCTACTGCGGCATCCCGGCGGCGAACAGCGCGTTCCGCATCGCCCAGCAGGTCATCCGCGAGGAGACGACCCCGCAGGAGTAGCCGCCGTGGGCCCACGCGCGCCCCGCCCGCCCCTTCGCGCGGTGATCCCGTACGCGGATGCAGGATGGAGCCCATGAAGCTCACGAAGAAGTCGCACTCCTGTGTTCGGTTGGAGAAGGACGGCCGGGTCCTCGTGCTCGACCCCGGAGGGTTCAGCGAGGAGGACGCCACCCAGGGCGCGGAGGCGATCCTGGTCACGCACGAGCATCCCGATCACTTCGACGAGGGGCGGCTGCGGGCCGCGCTCGAGGCCGGCCCCGGCGTCGAGGTCTGGACGCTGAGGTCCGTCGCGGACCAGCTCGCCCCGGCGTTCCCGGGCCGGGTCCACACCGTCGGCCACGGCGACACCTTCACCGCCGCGGGCTTCGACGTCCAGGTCCACGGCGAACTGCACGCCGTGATCCACCCGGACATCCCGCGCGTCACCAATGTCGGCTACCTCGTCGACGGCGGCGCGCTCTTCCACCCCGGCGACGCCCTCACCGTCCCCGACCAGCCGGTCGAGACGCTGATGCTGCCCGTGATGGCCCCCTGGAGCAAGATCTGGGAGGTCATCGACTACGTACGCGAGGTCCGCCCGCAGCGCGCCTACGACATCCACGACGCCCTGCTCACCGACCTGGCCCGCCCGATCTACGACCGGCAGATCGGCGCCCTGGGCGGCGCGGAGCACCTGCGGCTGGCCCCCGGGGCGTCGGCCGAGCTCTGAGAGTCCGCACGAGATCTGAGAATCCGCACGTCGGGGGCGTCCGGTGGGCGGTGGTCGAGCGTTGTCAGACCCTCCGGGTAGGTTGTGGGACATGCGCATCGCGACCTGGAACGTGAACTCGATCACCGCCCGCCTGCCGAGGCTGCTCGCCTGGCTGGAGAGCAGCGGCACGGACGTCCTGTGCCTCCAGGAGGCCAAGGTCGCCGAGGACCAGTTCCCGACGGAGCAACTGCGCGAACTGGGCTACGAGTCGGCGGTCCACGCCACCGGCCGGTGGAACGGGGTTGCGGTGCTCTCCCGCGTCGGTATCGAGGACGTCGTCAAGGGCCTGCCCGGCGACCCCGGTTACGACGGCTCGGTGGAGCCCCGCGCCATCGCCGCGACCTGCGGCCCCGTCCGCGTCTGGTCGGTCTACGTGCCCAACGGCCGTGAGGTCGACCACCCCCACTACGCGTACAAGCTCCAGTGGATCGAGGCCCTGAAGGCCGCCGTCGCCGGCGACGCGGGAGGCAGCCGCCCGTTCGCGGTACTGGGCGACTACAACATCGCGCCGACGGACGACGACGTGTACGACCGGGCGGCCTTCGAGGGGTCCACCCATGTCACCCCCGCAGAGCGTGCCGCCCTCGCCTCCCTGCGCGAGTCCGGCCTGTCCGACATCGTCCCGCGCCCGCTGAAGTACGAACACCCCTTCACGTACTGGGACTACCGCCAGCTCTGCTTCCCGAAGAACCGCGGCATGCGCATCGACCTGGTGTACGGCAACGAGCCGTTCGCCAAGGCGGTCACCGACTCCTACGTCGACCGCGAGGAGCGCAAGGGCAAGGGCGCCTCGGACCACGCGCCGGTGGTCGTGGACCTGGACGTGTAGCGGTGCGGGACTGGACGTCCGGGCAGTGGTCGACCTGGAGGCCCGGGTGATGGCGGACCGGGACGGGTAGGCGGTGGCCGGCCCGGACGTGCAGCCGGGTCCGGTCCGGGTCCGCTACGGCCTGCCCGTCAGCGCCCGTAGGTCCACCGACTCGGCCAGCGCCGCATGCCCCGCGTCGCCCGGGTGCAGATGGTCCCCGCTGTCGTACGCGGGCAGCATCCGGGCGGGGCGCTCCGGGTCCCGCAGCACCGCGTCGAAGTCCAGCACGCCGTCGAAGGCGCCCGAGGAGCGGATCCACGCGTTCACCGCGCCCCGTTCCGTGTCGACGGCGGCCGTGCAGCGGGACTCGCCCTCGCAGGGCAGGAGGGTCGCCCCCAGCATCCGCAGACCCCGCTCCCGGCCGCGCGCCGCGATCTCCCGCAGTCCGGCGATGACCCGCTCCGCCGACGCACCCCAGCGCAGATCGTTGACGCCCTCGAACACCACCGCCGCCCGGACCGACGTCTGGGCGAGGACATCCCGGTCGAAGCGGTGCAGGGCGCTCACCCCGGCCGTGTCCGTGGACACCCCGTCACCGGGATACCGGTCGGAGGCCACACGGTTGCCCGAGATCCCATGGTTGAGCACCCCATGGGGCGGAACCCCGTACCGGGCGCGCAGCCGGGTGGCCAGCACGTCCGGCCAGCGCCGGTTCGCGTCCGGAGTGGAACCCACCCCGTCGGTGATCGAGTTCCCGAGCACCACCACCGACCCGGGCCCGCCCGTCACGTCCACCCCCGTCAGCAGCGGCCAGCCGGTCAGGTCGGCCGTGTACGCGGCGGGGGAGCGGTCCGCCGTGTGGTCGCCCGGCGCGCTCAGATACGACCGCTGCATCGCCCGCCCGTGCACGGGAGCCGCCCGCACCGTCCCCGGCAGATGGAAACTCACCAGCAGATCGGCGCCCGCCGGCACCGCGAAGCCCAGCGGATCGCTGTACGCCTGTGCCCCGGCCGGCACGACCACCCCCGGCCGGCCGCCGAACGCCAGCCGCACCGGCTCGTCCCGCGCCCCGGCCCCCGCCGCGCGCACCGCCACCGTCGCCCCGCCGATGCGCACCGGCCCGGACGCGAAGGTGTTGTCGAACCTCAGCCGCACCCGCGGTCCACCGACCGAGGTGTGCACCACCAGCCGCAGCGTCCGGTCCGACCACGGACCCACCGCCGGGTGGCCCGACGTCGACGCGGCCCAACTGCCGGTCCAGCCCCGCGACATGTCCCGTACCGACAGCGCGAACACATGCAGGCCGGCCGCCCGCGGCAGCTGCACCGACGCCACCGCGCGTCCGAGCGGCAGGGGCACCGTCCGCACGTAAAGCCGGGCCCGCTGGGTGAGTTGACCGGCGGGCGTGTTGACGTGCGGCAGGGCGACGGCCTTGGTGGCGAGAGGGCCGGTGCGCCAGTCGGGCGCCAGGAGCCGGTACGTGCTTCGGGTGCCGTCCGTGTACGTGATCGTTCCCTGCCCGCCCACGTCCCGCCCCGCCGTGCCCGCCACCAGGAAGGCGAGGGCGTCCCCCGGGCCGCCGCCCACGCGCACCTCCTGACCGGCCGCGCGCGCGTTGTCCGGCTCGCCCGGCCGCGAGAGCGGCCAGGTCAGGCGGGCGCCCTGCACGGTGAGCTCCCGGCCCGGTGTCCAGCCCGCCGCGGTGAGATCCCGCGCCGACAGGGAAGCGCCGAAGCCGTCGAAGTCGGCCTCGCCCGGCCGTGCGTCCTCACTGACGGCAACGTTGTCGAACAGCAGCTCGAGGGGGAGGGGAGCCTGCCCGGACGCGGCCCGCACGACCGCCGACGGCACCAGCCATCCGCACGCGGCCACCAGGACCACGGCCTTCCGCACCCCTCGGCGCACACCGGCTCCTCCCGTCCATCGACCGGCCGTCCACCGCCACGCCGCCACGAGCACCGGCACGGTGTGCGTAGCGCGACGCACCACGCAACCCTCGACTCACGACCCACGACTCACGACCCACGAGAAGCTAGGGAGACGGCACCGGCGGGTCAACGCGCCATGCGCGGACAGGAGGTGAACCGTCCCGGAAGCCGCCCGGCCGGGGGCCCGCGCGCCTGTGGTGCAGAGGGCGGTACGAATGACAGGCTGGAGGTATGAACATCCCTTTCCTGGGCCACCGGCGCCGGAAGGCGGGGCTTCCCGATCCCGAGGGCATCGCGGAACTCCTCGCCGAGTGCGAACTGCTGCGCTCCCAGGCGTCCCGGGCGGGCGTCCGGCTGGACGACTCCCCCGCCTCCCTGGAGGCGCTGGACCAGCTGGTACCGGGCTGGCGGGACGACGAGGAGACCCTGACCTGGCTCGGCAACGACGCCGGGCTGTATCTCGGCACCGTCATCGTGCGCACCGTGCCCGGCGCCGCCTGGGAGATCCGGTCCGACGGCCAGCCGGTCGTCCGGCTCGCCTCCGGCCGGGAGTTCGACGTCGTGGACTCGGGTCACGAATGGGCCGCCAGCGGCGTCCCCGAACTGTCGCAGCTGTACGCCGAGGTCGCGGAGGCGTGAGACACGGATCCACACCTCCCATGACAACCGGAGTAAATGCGGCGTAAATACGGCTTATGACCGAAAAGTGCGTGTCGCACCGTCCTCGCGATCTTGCCTGGATACGTTGCGGCAACCACCACACGGCTGAGGATGAGTAGGGGTGGTTATGGCCGTCGATCCGCTGATCGAACTGCGTGACGTCAACAAGTACTTCGGTGACCTGCATGTTCTGCAGGGCATCGACCTCACCGTGGGCAGGGGGGAGGTGGTCGTGGTCATCGGCCCGTCCGGGTCGGGCAAGTCGACCCTGTGCCGCGCGATCAACCGGCTGGAGACCATCCATTCCGGCACCATCCTGGTGGACGGACAGCCGCTGCCGGACGAGGGCAAGGCGCTGGCCCGGCTGCGCGCCGATGTGGGCATGGTCTTCCAGTCGTTCAATCTCTTCGCCCACAAGACCGTGCTGCAGAACGTCTCCCTCGGGCAGGTCAAGGTCCGCGGTCGCAAGAAGGAGGACGCCGACCGGCGTTCGCACGAACTCCTCGACCGGGTCGGGGTCGCCAACCAGGCGGACAAGTACCCGGCGCAGCTCTCGGGCGGTCAGCAGCAGCGCGTGGCGATCGCGCGGGCCCTGGCGATGGAACCCAAGGTGATGCTCTTCGACGAGCCGACCTCGGCGCTGGACCCCGAGATGATCAACGAGGTGCTGGAGGTCATGCGGCAACTGGCCGCCGAGGGGATGACCATGATCGTCGTCACCCACGAGATGGGCTTCGCCCGCTCGGCCGCCAACCGGGTCGTCTTCATGGCCGACGGCCGCATCGTCGAGGACCGCACACCCGACGAGTTCTTCACCCACCCGGAGAGCGACCGGGCCAAGGACTTCCTCTCCAAGATCCTCAAGCACTGAACGGCGTGACGCCGGCCCACCCGTCCCTCCGTTCCTCGACTACGATGAGCCCTTCACTCCGGTGGGACAGGGCACTTCGCGGCAGGAGCGGGGACGCCGCCACCGGGAGGGGCCCACCGCCCCCACACCCGCGGGGGCGGCGGACCACATCGGCCAGTCCCGTCCGGCGGCAGCCGGAGATCACTGCTCGCGCAGCGGAACCGACACGTACGACGGGTCGTTCGGCGGCGAGGAGAAGGTCAGCTGCGCGCCGGACGGGTTGTGCTCGATGTAGAGCGGGTCCACCGTGTCGACGACCAGGGCGAGCCGGTGCCCGGCCGGCACGTCGTAGGCCGTGGAGAACAGCTCCAGGTCGACGCCGAACGGCTTGCCGGGCGTACGCCCGTGGAAGGTGTACGGCGCGTTGCTGACCAGCTTGCCGAGGCCGAGCGGCCCCACGTCGTACAGATAGGCGACGAGGGTGCCGCTCTCCTCGGTCGGGGTGACGGTGGTGTGCAGTCTCGCCGCACCCCGTACGTGCTGAGCCGTGGCGTACCGCTCCGACTGCCACACCGCCGCCCAACGCCGGGGCAGCAGCGGTACGTACGCCATCGGCGGTACCTGGGCCACCTGGTCGAGGATGCTGGAGAGGAAGACGACACCGCCGTCCGCGCCGGAGTTGACGTTCGCGCGGATCGTGGTCGACCCCGCGAGGTCGATCTTGCGGCTGGTCGCGGCCACCGACTTCCAGTCGGGGTACGTCTCGTAGCCGCCCGAGGAGCGGGGCTTGAGACGGACGGGCTGCTCGCGGTCGACGCCGTTGGCGACGCCCCGCAGATGGTGGTCGAACCAGCGACGGGTGTCGCTCCACACGTCGTTGGGCAGCCCGAGCAGACCGGTGATCTCCGGGGTGGCGTGGTCGCCCGGGCGCATCTGCAGCCGCTTGGGGCCGGTGAGCTTCTCGTAGAAGGCGGTGTACTGGTTGGGCGGGAAGACCGTGTCGCCCCAGGCGTTCGCGAGCATCACCGCGGTGCCGTTGCGGTTGAGCCGGTCCGTGTACGTACCAGGGGAACGTTTCTTCCCCCACGCGATGATCTCTTGCTCGCGCGACAGGTCGGAGGCGTAGAGGTCGGCGAAGATCGATCTCACTTCGGCGCTCTGCCGGCCGGTGACCCTGCCCGCGCCGTCGAGCACGGCGGCGGCCTGGACGGACTGGGTGCGCTCGGAGTAGATCGAGCCGATCAGGTCGGCCCAGCCGCTCAATGCGGCCACGACCTTGATCCGCTCGTCGTGTGCGGCGGCCAGCAGGCTGATCCCGGCGCCGTAGGAGACGCCGGCCATGCCGATGTGCCGCGCGTCGGCAGGGGTGTGGGCGAGCGCCCAGTCGATCACGCGTGAGGCGTCGGCCGTGTCGCGGGGGCCGGCGACCTCGATCTCGCCGCCGGACTGCCAGAAGCCGCGCACGTTGTAGGTGACCACGACGTAACCGGAGTCGGCGAGTTGCCGGGCCTGGGCGAGATACTCGATCTGCGGCAGTCCCCAGCTGGTGGGGAGCACGATCAGCGGGTAGCGGCTCGTGCCGTCGGCGCCCGCCGGGGTGATGACGTTGGCCTTGAGGACCGTGCCGCCGTCCCCCGTGATGTCGACGAAGCGGACGGGGTCCGGCGCGGCCTGGGCGGTGGGGGCGAGTCCGAGGGCGCTTCCGGCGATCAGGGTCGCCGACACGGCGCCCACGGCGGTCGTGCGCAGGGCCTTGCGGTGGGGTCCCACGGTCACTCCTCACTCGTGTCAGTGCAAAGTGACCAGACAGTAACCTTTCCTCTTTACTTGGAGTAACCCGTCGGTAAGTTACGTGCCAGTAACGATCGTTGGGGTGGAGCGGACGTCAGGATTCCTGATGTGCCTTGCGGGGCGTGGGAGTCGGCAGCGGCGTCTGCGCCGACTTGGTCACGTCCCCGACCAGCTCCACCACATCCGGGCCGTACGCCTGGGAGTTGACCACCTTCAGCAGCAGCACGAACGAGCGCGAACCGTACTTGCGGGCCAGCCGCTCGTGATGGCGGGCGAGATACCGGGTGGCGGCCTGATTGGTGATCGCCCGCTGCCCGCAGAACAGGAACACCGGCCGCGCCTCGTGCCGGTCGCCGGCCGTGAGACGGGCCAGCATGACGTACTCCGTGACGCCCGGGTCCATGCGGTAGCGCTCGCCGCCGATCTGGAAGGCGCCACGGTCCGGTCCCGGCTCCGGGTCCACGTTGACCCGCACCCCCGGCAGCATCGCCGCCATGTGGGCGACCATCCTCCGGTTCGACCCGGGACCGCCCACGCAGAACTCCGTGCGCTCACCGAACCCTTGGTGCACCGCGTCCTGCGTCACCACCTGCACATGCGCCCCGCAGTCCTTGATCAGCGCCGAGAGCTCCAGCAGCGCGAACACGTCGAAGCGGTGCACCGCCGGCTCCGCCGTGGCCGGATCGCGGTTGACGACGAGCAGCGACTCGGAGTTCTCCGGCAGCCCGAAGAAGGCCTGCTTGCGGCGGAGCTTCCGGTTCCACAGATACGTACGGGCGATCCAGCCCAGCGCGGCACTGATGCCGGCGGCCACCACACCCAGAACGATGTTGCGCACGTCGTCAGTCATGGGCGCGCATGGTAGCGGGCCCACGCAAACTCGCGTTCGACGCGTACGCGAAAAGATGCCGTCGGGATCCGCGAAGAGTTTCCCGCCGATGGTCCGCGGCACGCCCGTCGGCGTTCCTGACGGGGGCATGGCGATGAACTAAGCTGCGCGGACGGCCCTTCACTGGAGGTGCGGATGCTGCGGTCGCGTCGTTCTGTCGCACGGAAACTGGCGGTCCTGGCGGTCTCGGCGGCCGTCGTGTCGGTCGGGGCGGCGGCGCCGCCCGGCGAGCACGGCGGCGACTCGGACAGGCGAACTCCCAAGACTCCCGTGGCCGTCGGCTACGGCGGCGCGGTCTCCAGCGTCGACCCCGACGCCTCCGCCGCCGGCATCGAGATCCTGCGCAAGGGCGGCAACGCGGTCGACGCGGCCGTCGCCACCGCCGCCGCGCTCGGCGTCACCGAGCCCTACTCCGCCGGCATCGGCGGAGGCGGCTACTTCGTCTACTACGACGCCCGGTCCCGCACCGTGCACACCCTCGACGGCCGCGAGACCGCGCCGCTCACCGTCGACTCCGGGCTGTTCCTGGAGAACGGCAAGCCGATCCCCTTCGCCGAGGCCGTCAGCAGCGGCCTCGGCGTCGGCACCCCGGGCACGCCCGCCACCTGGCAGCGGGCGCTGGACAAGTGGGGCAGCGACCGGCTCGGGACGGTCCTGAAACCCGCCGAACGGCTCGCCCGGCAGGGCTTCACCGTCGACGAGACCTTCCGCGCGCAGACCGCCGCCAACGAGACCCGCTTCCGGTACTTCCCCGACACCGCCGAGCTGTTCCTGCCCGGCGGCCGGCTCCCGGTGGTCGGCTCCACCTTCAAGAACCCCGATCTCGCCCGCACTTACGCCGAGTTGCGGCGCAAGGGCGTCGACGCGCTGTACCGGGGCGACATCGGCCGGGACATCGTCACCACCGTCAACAAGCCGCCCGTGGACCCGGCTTCCGGCTGGAACGCCCGCCCCGGCGACCTGTCCGCACGGGACCTCACCGCCTACCGCGTCAAGGCCCAGCCGCCGACCAAGACCTCCTACCGGGGCCTCGACGTCTACTCCATCGCGCCGTCCTCGTCGGGGGGCACGACGGTGGGCGAGGCCCTCAACATCCTGGAGCGGACCGATCTGTCGAAGGCGAGCGACGTCCGGTACCTGCACCGCTTCATCGAGGCGAGCCGTATCGCGTTCGCCGACCGGGGGCGCTGGGTCGGCGACCCCGCCTTCGAGGACGTGCCGACCAAGGAGCTGCTCTCACAGCGGTACGCCGACTCCCGTGAGTGCCTGATCAAGGACGACGCGGTCCTCACCAGCCCGCTCGCACCCGGCGACCCGCGCGACCCCAGGCCGTGCGCGACCGGCGGCACGCCCGCCCCGACGACGTACGAGGGCGAGAACACCACCCATCTGACGACCGCCGACCGGTGGGGCAACGTCGTCGCCTACACCCTCACCATCGAGCAGACCGGCGGCAGCGGCATCACCGTTCCCGGGCGCGGGTTCCTGCTCAACAACGAGCTGACGGACTTCTCCTTCGCGCCGGCGAATCCTGCGGTGCATGATCCGAATCTGCCGGGTCCTGGGAAGCGGCCGAGGTCTTCCATCTCGCCGACGATCGTTCTTGACGGGCAGGGGAAGCCGGTGGTGGCGCTGGGGTCGCCCGGGGGATCGACGATCATCACCACCGTGTTGCAGACGCTCACCGGGTTCCTGGATCGGGGGCTGCCGTTGGTCGAGGCGATTGCCGCGCCTCGGGCGAGCCAACGTAACGCCGCGCAGACGGAGCTGGAGCCTGGGCTGTACGGGAGTGAGGTGCGCGGGCAGTTGGAGGCCATTGGGCACAGCTTCAAGGTGAACCCGGAGATCGGGGCGACTACGGGCGTGCAGCGGCTGCCGGGTGGTAAGTGGCTGGCGGCTGCGGAGAAGGTACGTAGGGGCGGTGGGTCGGCGATGGTCGTGCATCCGGTGGGGTGAGCGATCTGTTGTCGGGCGGGTGCGGCGCCGTTGGGGCTGGTCGCGCCCACGCGGCGGAGCCGCAAGTCGATACAGCCCCGCGCCCCTTTCGGGGCGCTTACAGTTCCGGTGTCGGGATGTCACCGGTGCGGAACGTGAGTTTGTCGTTCTCCGTGTCCACCGTCACCCTGTCGCCCTCCTTCACACGGCCGTCCAGGAGCAGGCGGGAGAGCTGGTTGTCGACCTCCCGCTGGATGGTGCGGCGCAACGGGCGGGCGCCGTACTCGGGCTGGTAGCCGCGTCGGGACAGCCAGTCCACGGCCGACTCGGTGAAGTCGATCGAGATGCCCTGGCCCTTCAGGCTGCGCCGGGTCGACTCCAGCAGCAGGTCGGTGATCTGCCGCAGTTCCTCGGTGGTGAGCTGGCGGAACACCACGATCTCGTCGATCCGGTTCAGGAACTCCGGCCGGAAGTGCTCCCGCAGCGGCCGCAGGATCTGCTCGCGGCGCGCCTCCTCGTCCGCCTCGGCGCCGCCCGTCGCGAAGCCCAGCGTCGCCCCGCGACGGGTGATCGCCTCGGAGCCGAGGTTGCTGGTCATCACGATGACGGTGTTGGTGAAGTCCACCGTGCGGCCCTGGGAGTCGGTGAGCCGGCCGTCGTCGAGGACCTGCAGCAGGATGTTGAAGACGTCCGGGTGGGCCTTCTCCACCTCGTCGAGCAGCAGCAGCGAGTACGGGTGCCGGCGCACCACCTCGGTCAGCTGCCCCGCCTCCTCGTGGCCCACGTAACCGGGCGGGGCGCCGACCAGCCGGCTGACGGTGTGCCGCTCCTGGTACTCGCTCATGTCCAGGCGGACCATGCGGTCCACGCTGCCGAACAGCGCCTCGGCGAGCGCGCGGGCCAGCTCCGTCTTGCCGACGCCGGTGGGTCCGAGGAACAGGAAGCTGCCGATTGGGCGGTCGGGGCTGGAGAGCCCGGCGCGCGAGCGCAGCACCGCGTCCGAGACGACCCGCACCGCCTCGTCCTGTCCGACGACCCGCTGGTGCAGATGCTGTTCGAGGCCCAGCAGCCGGTCCTTCTCCTCCTCGGTGAGACGGCTGACCGGGATGCCGGTCTGCCGGGACACCACCTCGGCGATCGCCTCGGCGTCCACCACCAGGTCCTGGCCCTCGTCCACCTCGGTGCTGCTGCCCGCCTCGTCGATCCGGCGCTTCAACTCCACGATGCGGTCCCGGAGCTGGGTGGCCTGCTCGTACTGCTCGTCGGCGACCGCCTGGTCCTTGTCGCGGGTCAGCTGCTCCACCTCGCGTTCCAGGGCGCGTACGTCGGTGCCCTTGGTGCGGGCCCGCAGCCGCACCCGGGCGCCCGCCTGGTCGATGAGGTCGATGGCCTTGTCCGGCAGACGGCGGTCACTGAGGTAACGGTCGGACAGCTCCACGGCCGCCACCAGCGCCTCGTCGGTGTAACGGACCTGGTGATGCGCCTCGTAGCGGTCGCGCAGTCCGCGCAGGATCTCGATCGCGTCGGCGGGCGTCGGCTCCGGCACCATGATCGGCTGGAAGCGGCGGGCCAGCGCCGCGTCCTTCTCGATCCGGCGGAACTCCTCCAGCGTGGTCGCCCCCACCACGTGCAGCTCGCCGCGGGCCAGGGCCGGCTTGAGGATGTTGCCGGCGTCCATCGAACCGCCCTCGCCGCCCGCGCCCGCGCCGACGACGGTGTGCAGTTCGTCGATGAAGACGATCAGCCGGTCGGAGTGCGAACGGATCTCGTCCACGATGTTGTTCATCCGCTCCTCGAAGTCGCCCCGGAAGCGGGTCCCGGCGACCACCGCCGTCAGGTCCAGGGCGACCACCCGCCGCCCGAGCAGCACATCGGGCACGTCACCCTCGGCGATCCGCTGGGCCAGCCCCTCCACGACGGCGGTCTTGCCGACGCCCGCGTCACCGATCAGCACGGGGTTGTTCTTGCCGCGCCGGGAGAGCACCTCGACGGTCTGCTCGATCTCCTCCTCGCGTCCGATCACCGGGTCGATGCGGCCCTCGCGGGCGAGCTCGGTGAGGTCGCGGCCGTACTTGTCCAGCGTCGGCGTGCCGGTCGCCGGGCGCGGCCGTTCGACGCGCGGCGGCGTGGACTCCGGCACCTCCGGCGGCAGGCCCGAGGGCGGGGTGAAACGGGCCGCGTTCAGGATGTGCCCGGCGGCCGAGTCGGGGTTCGCGGCCAGGGCGCTGAGCACATGCTCGGGGCCGATGTAGCCGGCGCCGCTCGTCCGGGCCAGCTCGTGCGCGTCCAGCAGGGCGCGCTTGACGGCGGGCGTCAGGGACAGCGAGGTCGGCGGCGGGGCGCTGTCCGGGCCGTGCTGGGCGGGGCCGGACCGCTCGTCGATCTGCGAGGCCAGCGAGTCGGGGTCCGCGCCCGCCCGGCTGAGCAGACTGCGGGTCGGCTCGGTGGCGAGCGCGGCCCGCAGCAGGTGCTCGGTGTCCAGGTCCCGGCTGCCGTGCTCGGCGGCGTACTGGGCGGCGCCGCGCACCAGCTCCCGGGCCGGCTGGCTCAGCAGCCGCCCGATGTCTATCTGCCGGGGGCGGGGCCCGCCGAAGAAGCGTGCGAGGAATTCTCCGAAGGGGTCCGAGCCGTAGCCCTGCGGACCTGTGAACCCGCTGGTCATGGCCATCCGTTCCGGCGCCCTCGCGGGGACCCCCCTCGGCCGGACGGAGCCGGAACCTTCGAGGGGCCCGGGGCGCGCTCACTGCTCGACGTACGGTCCGGACGCGGGTGCCCGACCGTCTCGCTGTTACACACGCACGGGTTCTGTGCCGCGCGGGTGTGTCCCTGTGCCGCGTGAGGCGCACTCGTAGAACACCTTCGCACGATCGGTGTGGGGGAGCACCTCAGGGCGGCGCGCGGGCCGGGCCGGGCTCGGGGGCGGGGCGGGGCGTGCCGGGGGTGCGGGCTCAGCGTGCCGTCAGGATGCGGGGGCCGGTCTCGGTGACGGCGATCGTGTGTTCCGCGTGGGCCGCGCGGGTGCCGTCGTCGGTGCGGAGGGTCCAGCCGTCGCCGGCGGCGTGGAAGCCGTCGGTGCCGCCCGCGATCAGCATGGGCTCGATGGCGAGCGCCATGCCGTGCCGCAGGCGCATGCCGCGGCCCGGGCGGCCCTCGTTCGGGACCGACGGGTCCTCGTGCATACGGCGTCCGATGCCGTGGCCGCCGAAGCCGTCCGGGATGCCGTACCCCGCCGCGCGGCACACCGTGCCGATGGCGTGGGCGATGTCACCGATGCGGTTGCCCACGACTGCCGCCTCGATCCCGGCCGCCAGCGCCCGTTCGGCCGTCTCGATCAGCCGTACGTCGGCGGGGCGCGGCGTGCCCACGGTGAAGCTGAGCGCCGAGTCGCCGACCCAGCCGCCCAGTTCCGCGCCGCAGTCGACGGAGACGAGGTCGCCGTCGCGCAGTCGGTAGCCGGTAGGGATTCCGTGCACGATCGCGTCGTTGACGGACGTGCAGATCACGGCCGGAAACGGGGTCGGGGCGAAGGAGGGGCGGTAGCCCAGGAAGGGCGAGGTCGCACCCGCCGCACGCAGCACGCCCCGCGCCACCTCGTCCAGCTCCAAGAGGGAAACGCCCACGTCAGCGGCCTCGCGTACGGCCGTCAGCGCGCTCGCGACGACCTGGCCCGCCTCGTACATGGCATCGATCGATGTGTCGGTCTTCAGCTCCACCATGCCAATTAGTATACCGGTATTAGAATGGGTGCCATGGTGCGCACCCCTCTCACTCCGGAAGAACGCGAACGCGGCGAACGGCTCGGCCGGCTGCTGCGCGAGGCACGCGGCGGCCGCAGCATGGCCGAGGTCGCGACACGGGCCGGCATCTCCGCGGAGACGCTCCGCAAGATCGAGACGGGCCGTGCGCCGACACCGGCCTTCTTCACGGTGGCGGCGCTGGCGGTCGAACTGGGCCTGTCGATGGACACGCTGGCCGCTCACTGCGGCGGGAGCACCCCGCTCGCGGCGTGACGTCTCACCCCCCGCGGGGGACGTCATGCGCACCTTGCGTTCCCGCCGAAAACTCCCTGTAGCGCTGTCGTAACACGGCTGGTGTTGCCTACGGAGCGGAGTCCTCCAGGTCTGGCGGGAGTTGGCTATGGCGGTGGAGCAACTTCCGGGTCGCATCCGGGAGTTCACGAGCTACCTCAACGGGCTGCTGGGGAGCTTGGACCCCTCCGGCGGCTGGTGCGGGGTGTTCTGGCAGCGGGACCCGGACGGTATGCGGGCCTGCCTCGAGGGGCGTGAGCTGCCGCCGTGGGACGTGATGGAGGCCCTGCTCCAGGATCTCGCCGCCGCACACGGCCCGCGGGCCGCCGAGTCCGAGACCGCCAGGGCCCGCGCCCTGCACGCCGCCGCCCTCGCCGCGCACGACGCCCGTCCCGGCGCCCGCGACGCCCTCGGCGACCGGCTGGACGTCATGCTCCGCGAGCAGAGGTACGCCGCGGAACGCCGGGCAGCGCTGAGCCGCGCCGTGGCCACCGCCCCCACCCGGGAGAAGGCCGAGGCCCTCCGCCTCGACCTGGCCTGGGCCGAGGACGACCACACCCGTGCCGCGGCCCGCTGCGCGGAACTCCGGACCAGGCTGGAGCACCTGGACCGCCGCACGCGGGCTGCGGCGAGCCCCGGCGGGACGACGGGCCAGGACCTCCCCACCACCTGGGCGACTAACTCACCGACCCCGACCCCGACACCGGCCCCCGCCGCAGGAGGGGCCACCGCCCCCGGGCCGGGCATGGCAACGCGCCCCGGCCCCGCCTCGGCCCCGGACACCACCACGTCGGCCCCGACTGCCGGGCCGGGACCCGCGTCCGCTCCGGGGACGGAGTCTGCGCCCGGTTACGCCGCTCGGCGCCGGTCGGAGGCGGGGCGTGGGTTCACGTCGGGCTCGGCTGCCGGGTGGGGGAGTGCCGCTGTGTCACGCTCCGTCCCCGCCGAGGCTGCCGCCGGGGCAGGTGCGGGCTCCGGGCCGGAATCCGGCTCCCTGCCCGGCGCCTCCTCCCCTCCTGCCCCGGACGGCGAGCGCACGTCGGCGGCAGGTTCCGCGTCGCCACCTGCCGGTGAGTCCGCCCCGGCCGCCGTCAAGCCCCGGAAGCGTCGCCGGGGCGGGGCCCGGTTCGCGGGGGTGGTGGAGGACGAGGGCGCTCCCGTCGTCGTCCCCCCTGCCGTCGTGCCGCCCGCTGCCGCCGAGCCGGGGCCGTCCGGGGCCCCGCCCACCGCCCGTCGCACCCCGCGCGGCGCCCGGTTCGCCGGGGCGACGGAGGCGGGGGAGGGGCGGGCGGGGCCTCCCGTTCAGATCGCGGTCGACGGTGCGGCGCGGCAGGAGGTCGGGCGGGTCGTCGGGACGCTGGGGCGGCTGCGGGCCGAGGGGCGGACCGGTGAGGCGCACGCGGTGCTCGTCGAGACCGCGTACTGGCCCGCCGCCCGCTTCCCCCTGCTCGCCGCCGAGATGCAGCGGGCCGGGCTCGGCGCCGACTGGGCGACCCTGCTGTGGGAGACCGCCTCGCTGCCCGCCGACCGGCTGGTCGCCGCGGCCGACGCCCTCGCCGCGGCGGGCCGCACCGAGGACGGGCAGCAGATCCTGCGGCAGGGCGTCGTACGGCCCGCCGAGGAGATCGGGCAGGCGGTGCTCGCGCTGGCCGCCGAGGAGCGCCACCGCGAGGTGACCGCCCTGCTCGACGCCTACGTCCGGATGCGCACCCCGGAGGAGGCCGCCCGCAGCGCCGCCGCCGATCCCCAGCGGCTCGTGCCGCTGCTGCTCACCGCCGCGCAGGGCGTCTCCGACGAGCGCTACTGGGACCTCCTGCACGCCCTGCGGGTCGCCGGAACCACCGCCTGACCCGCCCCGCTCACCCACAGGAGTGTGAAACACGATCGACTCCGCGGGTTGACGACGATGGTCTTGGCAAGGCCGTCCGAGAGGCTTACGTTCGTCCCTCTACGACCGTTTCTACGGGCGTAGAGGCGCTGACGTCGCGTCGAAGGAGCAGCTCATGGCCAACGTCGTACGTGCCGCTCTGGTCCAGGCCGCCTGGACCGGCGACACCGAGTCCATGGTGGCGAAACACGAGGAGCACGCCCGCGAGGCGGCCCGGCGGGGCGCGAAGATCATCGGGTTCCAGGAAGTCTTCAACAGCCCCTACTTCTGCCAGGTCGAGGAGCCCGAGCACTACCGCTGGGCCGAGCCCGTGCCCGACGGGCCCACCGTGCGCCGTATGCGGGCACTGGCGCGCGAGACCGGCATGGTCGTCGTCGCGCCGGTGTTCGAGATCGAGCAGCCGGGCTTCTACTACAACACCGCAGCCGTGATCGACGCCGACGGCACCTACCTCGGCAAGTACCGCAAGCACCACATCCCCCAGCTCAAGGGCTTCCGCGAGAAGTACTACTTCAAGCCCGGCAATCTCGGCTGGCCCGTCTTCGACACCGCCGCCGGCAAGGTCGGCGTCTACATCTGCTACGACCGGCACTTCCCGGAGGGCTGGCGGCAGCTCGGCCTGAACGGCGCCCGGCTGGTGTACAACCCGTCCGCCACCCACCGCAGCCTGTCGTCCCACCTGTGGCGGCTCGAGCAGCCCGCCGCGGCCGTCGCCAACGGCTACTTCGTCGCCGCGATCAACCGCGTGGGCCAGGAGGAGTACGGCGACAACGACTTCTACGGCACGTCGTACTTCGTCGACCCGCGCGGCCAGTTCGTCGGCGACGTCGCCAGCGACAGCAAGGAGGAACTCGTCGTCCGCGACCTGGACTTCGACCTCATCGAGGAGGTGCGGCAGACGTGGGCCTTCTACCGCGACCGCCGCCCCGACGCCTACGAAGGGCTGGTGCAGCCGTGACCGACGACCTGCTGGGCCGCCACCGCGCGGTGCTCCCCGACTGGCTCGCCCTCTACTACGAGGAGCCCATCGAGATCACCCACGGCGAGGGACGCCACGTCTGGGACTCCCACGGCAACCGCTACCTCGACTTCTTCGGCGGCATCCTCACCACCATGACCGCCCACGCCCTGCCCGAGATCACCAAGGCGGTGAGCGAGCAGGCCGGGCGGATCATCCACTCCTCCACCCTCTACCTCAACCGGCCGATGGTGGAACTCGCCGAACGCATCGCCCAGTTGAGCGGCATCCCGAACGCCCGGGTCTTCTTCACCACCTCCGGCACCGAGGCCAACGACACCGCCCTGCTGCTCGCCACCGCCTACCGGCGCAGCAACACGATCCTGGCGATGCGCAACAGCTACCACGGCCGCTCCTTCAGCGCCGTCGGCATCACCGGCAACCGCGGCTGGTCGCCCACCTCGCTGTCCCCGCTGCAGACGCTCTACGTCCATGGCGGCGTCCGCACCCGGGGCCCGTACGCCGCCCTCGACGACTACGACTTCGTCGCCGCCTGCGTCGACGACCTCAAGGACCTCCTCGGCCACACCCGCCCGCCGGCCGCGCTGATCGCCGAGCCGATCCAGGGAGTCGGCGGCTTCACCTCACCCCCCGACGGCCTGTACGCGGCCTTCCGTGAGGTGCTGAACGCGCACGGCATCCTGTGGATCTCCGACGAGGTGCAGACCGGCTGGGGCCGCACCGGCGAGCACTTCTGGGGCTGGCAGGCGCACGGCCGCAGCGGCCCGCCCGACATGCTGACCTTCGCCAAGGGCATCGGCAACGGCATGTCCATCGGCGGCGTCGTGGCCCGCGCCGAGATCATGAACTGCCTGGACGCCAACAGCATCTCCACCTTCGGCGGCACCCAGATCACCATGGCGGCCGGCCTCGCCAACCTCACCTACCTCCTCGAACACGACCTCCAGGGCAACGCCCGACGGGTCGGCGGCCTGCTGATCGAACGGCTGCGGGCCGTCGCCGCGCACGTCCCGGCCGTACGGGAGGTCCGGGGCCGCGGCCTGATGATCGGCATCGAGCTGAGCAAGCCCGGCACCGACGAGGCCCACCCCGAAGCGGCCTCCGCCGTCCTGGAGGCGGCCCGCGAGGGCGGCCTGCTCATCGGCAAGGGCGGCGGCCACAACACCAGCGCCCTGCGCATCGCCCCGCCGCTGTCGCTGAACGTCGCGGAGGCCGAGGAGGGCGCCGCGATCCTCGAGCGCGCGCTGAGGAGCATCCAGTAGCAGCACACCGATCAAGGGAACCCGCCATGGCCACCGTCTCGGATCCCTGGGAAGCCCCGGCACCGGCACTGTCGGTCCGGCAGGTGCTCGCGCTGGAGCGGGTGCTCGCCGGTGAGCCCGAGGTGGTGGCCGGCGCGCACCGGCTGGACCGGCCGGTGCGCTGGGTGCACGTCGCCGAGGCGGCCGACGTCGGCGTGATGCTCAGCGGCGGCGAGATGGTCCTCACCACCGGTGTGCTGCTCGCCGGCGACGAGGACAAGCAGGCCGAGTACGTCCGCTCCCTGCACCGCGCGGAGGCGTCCGCGGTCGTCCTCGGTCTCGGCCGTGCCTTCCCGTCCCCGCCGGACGCGATGCGCCGGGTGGCCGAGCGGTGCGGGCTGCCCCTCGTCGTACTCCACCGGCCGTTCCCCTTCGCCCAGTTGACGGAGGAGGTCCAGTCGCGGCTGGTGCGACGCAAGTTCGCCGCCGTCAGTCTCTCCGAGGCCGTCCGCACCGAACTCACCGCACTGATCACCGCCGGCGCTCCGCTGCAACGCCTCCTCGACGAGATCGCCCGGCACAGCGGCTGCCCCGTCGTCGTCACCAACCTCGCCCACCGCGTCCTCGGCACGGCGGGGGAGCGGCCCGCCGTGGACGACGTGCTGCGCGACTGGGAGCGCATCGCCCGCCAGGCATGGGGGCACCGCCCAGGCCGTTCAGGCACTGGGGGAGGCAGCGACGGCGACGGCTGGATCCGCGCCGAACTGGGCGGACGCGGCGAGCGCTGGGGCCGGATCGTGCTGTGCGGCTACCGCGGGGACACCGCCACCGGCCGGCTGCTCGCCGGCCGCGCCGCCGAGGCCCTCGTCCTGCACCGCATGCTCGGCGGCGGCGCCGGCTGCTCCTGGGAGGAGCAGTCCGCCCAGAGCCTGTTCACCGACCTGGTCAGCGGCGTCGTACCGGCCAGGCAACTCCTGCCGAGGGCCCGCGCCGCCGGACTCCCGGTGAACCGGCGCACCTTCGTGCCGCTCGTGGTCCGCGGCCGGACCGTACCTCAACTCGACCGCGTCCTGCGCCTGCTGGGCCTGCCCGGCCTCGCCGCCGAACTCGCCGACGCGGCGCACGCCGTCCTGCTCTCCCTCGCCCGCGACCAGGACACCGCGGCGCTCACCGCGCACTTCGCCGCCCGGCTGCGCGCCGAGCCGGGCCCGGCGCAGGTCGTCGTGGCCGCTGCGGACGCGCGGACCGCCTTCGACGACGTACCCGCCGGGCTGCGCGAGGCCCGGCACGTGGCCGACGCGGTCGCCGGATCCGCCCCCGCGCTGGACCTGCCGCCCGTGGTCCGCCTCAGGGACGTCCATCTGCGCGGGCTGATCCGCCTGCTGCGGGACGACCCGCACGTGCAGTCCTTCGCGGAACGCGAGCTGGACGGCCTGCTGTGCGAGCCGGACGACGACCTGCTCTCCGTCCTGCGCACGTACCTCGCCACCGGCCGCAACAAGTCCCGCACCGCCCAGCTCCACCACGTCTCCCGCCCCGCCCTCTACCGCCGGCTGGAGGCGATACAGGCGCGGCTCGGTGTGGACCTCGACGACTTCGAACAGGCCGCCTCGGTCCACATCGCGCTCCTCGCGCACGACGCGCAACACCAGTGAAACCCGAAGCCACCTGCGACAACGGCGGTGAAACATGGGCCCGTTCAAGAGTGACACGGTGACACGCCAGGCCCCCGCAGACGTGACACGGTGTACCTCACCGCAGGCTCGCGCACTTCCTAGGCTCGCCGCACACCGAGCGACCGGAGGTTGCGATGAGCCGAGTGATCCGTGCCGCCGTCTTCCAGACCGCCTGGACCGGGGACAAGGAGTCGATGATCCAGGTCCACGAGCAGGCCGCCCGCGACGCGGCCGCCCAGGGCGCTCAAGTCCTCTGCTTCCAGGAGCTGTTCTACGGCCCCTACTTCTGCCAGGTCCAGGACCCGGCCTTCTACGAGTACGCCGAACACATCCCCGACGGTCCGATCGTCCAGCGCTTCCAGACCCTCGCCCGCGAGCTGGGCATCGTCCTGGTGCTCCCGATGTACGAGGAGGAGCAGCCCGGCGTCCTCTACAACACCGCCGCCGTGATCGACGCCGACGGCACCTACCTCGGCAAGTACCGCAAGACGCACATCCCGCAGGTGCGGGGCTTCTGGGAGAAGTTCTACTTCCGCCCCGGCAACAGCGGCTGGCCCGTCTTCGACACGCAGGCCGGCCGGATCGGCGTCTACATCTGCTACGACCGCCACTTCCCCGAGGGCTGGCGGGCACTGGGCCTCGCCGGCGCCGAGATCGTCTTCAACCCCTCGGCGACCTCCCGCGGCCTCTCCGGCTACCTCTGGCAACTGGAACAGCCGGCGGCAGCGGTGGCCAACGAGTACTTCATCGGCGCGATCAACCGGGTCGGCGTGGAGGAGTACGGCGACAACGACTTCTACGGCACGAGCTACTTCGTCGACCCGGAGGCCCAGTTCGTCGGCGAGGTGGCCGGCGACAAGGAGACGGAACTGGTCGTGAGGGACCTGGATCTGGCGAAGCTCAGGGAGGTCAGGGACCGCTGGCAGTTCTACAGGGACCGTGCGCCCGGAACGTACGGTCCGCTGACAACCCCGTAGGGGCGACTGACCCAGGGGCGCGGGTCTGTGCTCGATGTGCGGCTACCGCCGCGCGGGCGCGACCAGCCACGACGAACCCGCACACACCCACATCGAGGAGCGCCCGATGACCCGAACACTGATCCACGGCGGCCTAGTCATCACAGCTTCCGACGAGATCCACGCCGACGTCCTCATCGAGGACGGACGCATCGCCGCCCTCACGGCCCCCGGCGTACTCACCGCCGACCACACCATCGACGCCACCGACAAGTACGTCATCCCGGGCGGTGTGGACGCCCACACCCACATGGAGCTCCCCTTCGGCGGCACCTTCGCCTCCGACACCTTCGAGACCGGCACCCGCGCCGCCGCCTGGGGCGGCACGACGACCATCGTCGACTTCGCCGTACAGACCGTCGGCCAGACACTCCGCGCCGGCCTCGACGCCTGGCACGCCAAGGCCGAGGGCAACTGCGCGATCGACTACGGCTTCCACATGATCGTCTCCGATGTGAACCAGGAGACGCTCAAGGAGATGGACCTCCTCGTCGAGGAAGGCGTGACCTCCTTCAAGCAGTTCATGGCCTACCCGGGGGTCTTCTACTCCGACGACGGCCAGATCCTGCGCGCCATGCAGCGCTCCGCCGAGAACGGCGGCCTGATCATGATGCACGCCGAGAACGGCATCGCGATCGACGTCCTCGTCGAACAGGCCCTCGCCCGCGGCGAGACCGACCCCCGCTACCACGGCGAGGTACGCAAGGCGCTCCTCGAAGCCGAGGCGACCCACCGCGCCATCCGCCTCGCCCAGGTCGCCGGCGCCCCGCTGTACGTCGTCCACGTCTCGGCGATGGAGGCGGTCGCCGAACTCGCCCGTGCCCGCGACGAGGGGCTCCCCGTCTTCGGCGAGACGTGCCCGCAGTACCTGTTCCTGTCGACCGACAACCTCGCCGAGCCGGACTTCGAGGGCGCCAAGTACGTCTGCAGCACGCCCCTGCGCCCCAAGGAGCACCAGGCCAAGCTCTGGCAGGGCCTGCGCACCAACGACCTCCAGGTGGTCTCGACCGACCACTGCCCCTTCTGCTTCACCGGCCAGAAGGAACTCGGCCGCGGCGACTTCTCCAAGATCCCCAACGGTCTGCCGGGCGTGGAGAACCGTGTGGACCTGCTGCACCAGGCCGTCCTCGACGGGCACATCTCCCGCCGCCGCTGGATCGAGATCGCCTGCGCGACCCCGGCCCGGATGTTCGGCCTGTACCCGAAGAAGGGCACCATCGCGCCCGGCGCGGACGCCGACGTCGTGATCTACGACCCGCACGCCGAGCAGGTGATGTCCGCCGAGACGCACCACATGAACGTCGACTACTCGGCCTACGAGGGCAAGCGGGTCACCGGACGGGTCGAGACCGTGCTGTCCCGCGGCGTCCCCGTCATCACCGAGCGGGAGTACACCGGCCGCGCCGGGCACGGCGTCTACACCCCGCGGTCCACCTGTCAGTACCTGAACTAGGAGCGGCACCCATGGACTTCGGACTCGTCCTGCAGACCGACCCGCCCGCCTCCCGGGTCATCAGCCTGATGAAGCGCGCCGAACGCAACGGCTTCACCTACGGCTGGACCTTCGACTCCGCCGTGCTGTGGCAGGAGCCGTTCGTCATCTACAGCCAGATCCTCGCCAACACCACGAAGCTGAGGATCGGCCCCATGGTCACCAACCCGGGCACCCGCACCTGGGAGGTCACCGCCTCCACCTTCGCCACCCTCAACGACATGTTCGGCAACCGCACCGTGTGCGGCATCGGCCGCGGCGACTCGGCCATGCGCGTCGCCGGACGCAGGCCCAACACCCTGGCCCGTCTCGGCGAGGCCATCGACGTGATCCGCGACCTCGCCGAGGGCCGCGAGGCCGAGGTCGACGGGCAGCCGCTGCGCATCCCCTGGGTGCGCGACGGCAGGCTCCCGGTGTGGATGGCGGCGTACGGCCCGAAGGCCCTCGCCCTCGCCGGGCAGAAGGCCGACGGCTTCATCCTCCAGCTCGCCGACCCGTACCTCACCGAGTGGATGGTGAAGGCCGTACGCGACGCGGCCGCGCAGGCGGGCCGCGACCCCGGCTCGGTCACCATCTGCGTCGCCGCCCCCGCCTACGTCAGCGACGATCTCGCGCACGCCCGCGAGCAGTGCCGCTGGTTCGGCGGCATGGTCGGCAACCACGTCGCCGACCTGGTGTCCCGCTACGGCGAGCACTCGGACATGGTGCCGGAGGCGCTGACGGCGTACATCAAGGGACGGCAGGGCTACGACTACAGCCACCACGGGCGGGCCGGAAACCCGTCCACGGACTTCGTACCGGACGAGATCGTCGACCGGTTCTGCCTCCTCGGCCCGGCCGAGGCGCACATCGAGAAGCTGAAGGCACTGCGCGAGCTGGGCGTCGACCAGTTCGCCGTCTACGACATGCACGACGCGCAGGAGACGACGATCGACGCGTACGGCGCGGAGATCATCCCGGCACTCGCCCGCTGACCGGTCTCCCCGATCGCCGACCGGTACTCCCCGCCGAAGGGTTCGCCCATGACCGCGACCGTCCCGCCCACGCCCTCCGACCCACCCATATCCGACCCGGCCGGACGCGTCGAGCTCCCGCCCGGCACCGTCCCCACCGACAGCCGCTTCGTCAACGACGACCTGCTGCCCGTGCCGCTGGCCCGGCGCCGCTGGACGACGTACAACTTCGCGGCCCTGTGGGTGGGGATGGCGCACAACATCCCCTCCTGGCTGCTGGCCTCCGGTCTGGTCGCGCTCGGCATGGACTGGAAGCAGGCGGTGTTCACCATCGCGCTCGCCAACGTCATCGTGCTGGCGCCGATGCTGCTGACCGGTCACGCCGGGCCCAAGTACGGCATTCCGTTCCCGGTGATGGCCCGTGCCTCGTTCGGGCTGCGCGGCGCCAACCTGCCGGCGATGATCCGGGCCGGGGTGGCGTGCGCCTGGTTCGGCATCCAGACCTGGATCGGCGGCCAGGGCATCTTCGTGCTGCTGGGCAAGATCTTCGGCGGCTGGGCCGAGGCGTCCGAGGTGGGCGGTCAGCCGTGGACGCTGTGGGTGTGCTTCCTGCTGTTCTGGGCGCTCGAACTGGCCATCATCTACCGGGGGATGGAGGCGCTGCGCCGGTTCGAGAACTGGGCGGCGCCGTTCGTCATCGTCGGCGCGCTGGTGCTGCTGGTGTGGATCGCGAACAAGGCCGGCGGTCTCGGCCCCCTGCTCGACCAGCCGTCGCAGCTGGGCTGGGGCGCCGACTTCTGGCCGGTGTTCTTCCCGTCCCTCATGGGCATGATCGCCTTCTGGTCCACGCTGAGCCTGAACATCCCCGACTTCACCCGCTTCGGCGCCGGCCAGCGCGCCCAGGTCTGGGGCCAGACGCTCGGACTGCCCACCACCATGACGCTGTTCGCCCTGCTGTCGGTGTTCGTCACCTCCGGCTCGCAGGCGGTGTACGGGGTCGCGCTGTGGGATCCCGTGGCGCTCGCGGCCAAGACGGACAACGTCTTCGGACTGCTCTTCGCCCTGGTGACCGTGCTCGTCGCGACGATCTCGGTGAACATCGCGGCGAACGTGGTCTCACCGGCGTACGACCTGGCGAATCTGGCGCCGCGGTTCATCACCTTCCGCACCGGTGCCCTGATCACCGGAGTCGTCGGCGTGCTGATCATGCCGTGGAAGCTCACCGAGACGCCCGAGCTGTACATCTTCACCTGGCTCGGTCTGGTCGGCGGGCTGCTGGGCACCGTCGCCGGCATCCTCATCGCCGACTACTGGCTCGTCCGCCGCACCGTGCTGGACCTGCCCGGCCTGTACACGCCCGGCGGACGCTACTGGTACACCTCCGGCTGGAACCTGCGCGCCGTCGCCGCCTTCGTGATCGGCGGAGTGCTCGCGGTGGGCGGCTCCCACTCGGCGCCGGGCAAGGGCCCCTTCCCCGAGGACGGGCTGATCCCGTTCCTGAAGCCGCTGGCCGACTACGGCTGGGCGGTCGGGCTCGCGGCCTCGCTCGTGGTGTACGTGGCGCTGATGGCGGGCCGCAGGCGCGCCTGAACCGGCGCCTGCGGCCCCCTTCAGCGGCCCGTGGTCCGCCTAGCGGGCGGTGCCGAAGTCCTGCGTCCAGTAGGAGCCGGGCTGCGCGAGACCGACACCGATCTCCTTGAAGGAGCAGTTGAGGATGTTCTCCCGGTGGCCGGGGCTGTTCATCCAGCCCTGCATCACCTGCTCGGGAGTGGAGTAGCCGTAGGCGACGTTCTCGCCGTAGGCGCTCCAGCTGTAACCGGCGCGGGTGATCCGCTGCTCGGGGGAGGAGCCGTCCGAGCCGGTGTGCGACATGGTGCCGGTCGCCGCCATGTCCTCGCTGTGGTCCTGCGCGGCCTTGGTCAGCGCGGAGTTCACCTTCACGGCCGAGCAACCGGCCTTGCTGCGCTCGGCGTTGACCAGCTCCACGACCCGGGCGACGGCTCCGGAGGCGGTGGCGGAGGGCTTCGGGGCGCTCGGCGAGGAGGGGGCGGAGGAAGCGGGGGGCTTCGGGGCGGTGGTGGAGGGCTCGGCGGTGGCGGTCCCGGCAGGCTCGGGGGCCTGCGAGGTCTTGGAGACCCCGGCCGTGGCCCTCTTCGCCTTCCTCGCCCTGTCTGTCTTCTTCGCCTTCTTCGGCTTCTTGGCCTCGCGGGACGTCGAAGGACTCGCGGCCGGCGACTTTGACGCCGTCGCCGTGGGCTCGCCGCCCTGCCGGCTGCTCCACTCGCGGTACCAGTTTGCGCCGTCCCACCTGTCATCGGCCGCGACCGTGGTGGCGGTGCGCTCGTGCCGCCCCTCCTCGTCGCCGGGCCAGTCGGTACAGGCCATGGCGACCGAAGGTATGCCTATGACGCCCATGGCGACTGCCGCGACGATCGGTCGCCGGTAACGCTGCTGGTGGCGATGCTTTCCCATGCGTGACCTCACCCTTGCTGTCCGGAGGCTGGCCATTCTTGGGACCGTCCGGCGCCGAGGCAATGGGCGTATTACTACCGTGCTTCGTAGTTCCGGAGCCCTCTTGCGGCCGCTGGGAGAGCATGCCGACCCGTACGGGAGGGGCCCTGGGGACGCCTGGTGTCACGTCAAAAGGCTTGCATTCGCGAAGAGACGGTGATGCGCACCGGCGGGCGGGGTCGCCCCCCGCCGGTGTCCGTCCAGGCCCGGGGGCAAGACGGACAAGTCCACTATGTCGTCGCGGGGCTGTCTACTAAGCCGACCGCATAGATCGTGAGGTGGGTGTGACGGATGTCACGGAACCGCAGATTCCGGTTCAGTCGCGGCCGGTCTCCAGCGCCGCCACCGCCTCCTTGGCGGCCTTGATGGCGCCCTTGTTGATCTCGTCCGTGCTCGGCGCCTTCTTCGACTCGAAGTCGCTGCCGTTGTACGTGACGATCACCAGCGCGTTGGAGGCGCGGGCCACGACCACGCCCTCCCGCGTCTGCTGCTTGTCCTCGGTGGTGAGGTTCACGACGGAGTACGCGGCGTCCCCCAGCCCGGGGACCGCGCCGCCGCCGCTCTTCTCCTCCAGACGCCCCTGGTACGACCGCTCGGCCGCGTCGTCCGACTCCATGACCTCGAAGGACACGTCGAGCCACCGGTACTCGTAGCCCTTGAGGGCGTTCCACGAGCAGGTGCGGCGCAGCTTGGAGTCGGTCGACGGTATCTCCTTGCCGGACGTCTTGGCGCCGGGCACAAGGGACTTGACCGTCTTCTCCGAGATGCCGCCGCACGGCGCGGGCGCCGAGGTGTAGGTCTTCGCCTCCTGCGTCGCCGACGGGGCGGAGGCGGACTGGGTTCCCGTCTTCTCGGTCGGCGACTTCTCGGCGGCCTGTGGCGCGGCCAGCGGACCGGACGACAGCGCCCAGCCCGCCGCGGCGAGGACGACCACCGGGGACAGGCGCGCGGTCAGGGCGATCGGCAGAGGAAAGGAACGCACGGCGCACTTCTCGTGGGGTCGGTGCGGAAGGAGTCCACACTGCGGACGGGACGCCAGTGTCACACGCTTCCCTGTGGTGCGGAAGGGTCCAACTCGCAGCGTGCTCGGGCGGTGACGGAGACGAGCCGCCGCCTCGCTCCCGCCCCGTTCCCGCCCCCGCCGGCGCAGGAACGGGGCGCGGGTGGCTATGTCTCCCGGGTGAGGTCCTCGACCGGAGAGGACAGCGTGCTCTCGACACGGTCGACGGCGGTGAACGCGCCGTAGGCGACGAGGTGCACCAGACAGTGATCGGTGTGCTCCGGCCGGCGCCAGGCGGCCACGTCCTCGTCGGTGATGCGGTACGGGGCGAGAGCGGACAGCAAGGCCAGGCGGGCGCCGGGCAGTTCGTCCCGTCCCGGCAGACCGCGCCAGGACAGCGAGGGATGCGACCCGTCCCACGCGGCCACCGTGTCCCGGACGAGGGCCTGCTCCTCCTCGTCGAGGAGGCCGGCGCCCGAAGCGGCGGCCCCGCGCAGGGCGGCGTACGCGGGGCCGACCGGTGTCCCGGCCGCCCACCCGGGCCCCGCTCCCGGAGCGGGACCGTCGAGCAGGGCCAGGGCGGTCCCCGGCACGGCGGGGCGGCGCACCGCGCGGGACAGCGACCTGCCCACCAGACTGCGCACCGGGCGCAGCCGCTGAGCCCCCGCCGGCAGCAGGTTCTCGGTCAGCAGCGCCGACGCGATCCGATTGATGAAGTGGAAGGCGAGCACCGTCCCCAGATAGCCGGGAGCCTCCTGGCGCGGGAACGGGTACGGCTCCCCGGCGGCGCCCGGCACCCGGGTGCGCCGCGCCCAGTCCAGCACCCGCGCCTGCGTCTCGTCCTCCGGCTCCCGGCCCCGGGCCAGCCGCTCGGCCAGGGCGTGGTCGCCGGTGGCGTGCAGCAGCACCGTGTGCGCGTCCACGCAGAACGGGCACTTGTTGGCGAGCGACACCCCGAGGGCGGCGACCTCCTTGCCGGTCCGCGCACCGGGCCCGGCGATCAGGGACTCCCGCATCAACGCCCACGCGGGCGCGAGCAGTTCGGGTGCGGAGGAGAGGACAACGAAGGTGGACGGCTCGGCGATGCCGAAGTCACGGGCGATCTGCTCGTAGACCTCCGCGACGCGGCCCGTGGCCGACGCGGGCGGAAGCGGTTCGGTGTGACGGAAGGGTGAAGTCATGCACGTCAGCGTGCGGCGCCGGTCCCTCCCCGGTCGTCGTACGGCCGGATGCAGTCCCGGCTGCGCCGGCCGGACCCGCAGGAGGGGGCGACTACTTCGCGGGGAGTAGTGCCGGATCCGTCCACAGGGCTGACGCCGGTGTCGGTGGCGGCGCCTAGAGTGCGAGCATGAGTGGGCGTCAGATCACGGGCCGGCGGATCGGCGACGCGGCCCTCGCGGTCGTGGTCGGTGCCCTCGTCATGACCACCGCCGCCCTCGACCACGCCACGACCGTGCTCGACCACGTGCTCATCGCCGTCGCCTCGGCGGCCCTGGCCTTCCACCGTTCCGCCCCGCGGGCGGTGCTGGCCGTCGCCACCGCGGCCGGCGCCGGCTACGTCCTGCACGCCCACCCGGGGCCGCTCGCCGCGCTGCCGGTCCTCGGCGCCGTGCACACCGCGGCGCGCGTCGGGCACCGGGGCCTGGCGGGCGCGGCGAGCACGGTGTTCCTGGCCGCGTACGTCGGCACGGGGCCCGGCACGCGGGAGGTCGCGGAGCGCGCCGCGCTGCTGCTGGGCTGGTTCCTGTGCGCGGTGGTCACCGGGCTGGCCGACCGCAACTGGCAGGCGTACCTGCGCCAGACCGAACAACGCGCACTGCAGGCGGAACGCACCCGCGAGGAGGCCGCCCTGCGCCGGGCCGGTGAGGAGCGGCTGCGCATCGCGCGGGAGCTGCACGACTCGCTCACCCACAGCATCTCCATCGTCAAGCTCCAGGCCGGCGTCGCCGTCCACCTCGCGCGCAAACGCGGCGAGGAGGTGCCGCCCGCACTGCTCGCCATCCAGGAGGCGAGCGGCGAGGCGATGCGCGAACTGCGCGCCACCCTGGAGGTGCTGCGCACGGACGACCCCGTCGGCACGCCCCGGCAGCTGGTGGACCGCGCCCGCGCTGCGGGCCTGCCGGCCGAGCTCACCGTGACCGGCGAGCCGCGCCCTGTCCCTGCGGCCGTCGACCGGGCCGCCTACCGCATCGTCCAGGAAGCCCTCACCAACGCCGCCCGGCACGCCGGTCCCGCCACGGTGCGGGTCCGGCTGGACTACGGCGACGAGCAGCTGACGATACGGGTGGACGACGACGGCAGGGCCGACCCGGCCCGTCCCTCGCCGCCGGGCACGGGTCTGACCGGCATGCGGGAGCGCGTCGCCGCGCTCGGCGGCACCCTCACCACGGGCCCCCGCCCGGAGGGCGGCTTCTCGGTGCGGGCACGGCTGCCGGTGCGAGAGGCGGACGGAGGCCGGGCCAGGGACCAGGCGGCGACGGCGGGGGAGCCGGCATGACCGAGACGCCCTCGCGGCCGCAGGTGCTGCGCATCGTGCTCGTCGACGACCAGGGGCTGATGCGGGCGGGGTTCCGCGCCCTCCTGGACGCCGAGGACGGCATCGAGGTGGTCGGAGAGGCCGCCGACGGGGAGCAAGGAGTCGCCCTGGTACGGGAGCAGGTGCCCGATATCGCGCTGATCGACGTGCAGATGCCGGTGATGTCCGGCATCGAGGCCACGCGCCGCATCGCCGCCGACCCGGCGCTCGCCGCCGTACGCGTGGTCATCCTCACCAACTACGGCCTCGACAGTTACGTCTTCGAGGCGCTGCGGGCCGGCGCCAGCGGATTCCTCCTCAAGGACACCGAACCGGCCGACCTCCTCCAGGCCCTCGAGGTGGTCGCCCGCGGCGAGGCGCTGCTGTCGCCCTCGGTCACCCGGACCCTGATCGGCGAGTTCGTGGCACGGCCCCCCGACCGCGCCACACCCCCCGGCCTCGAGTGCCTCACCCGCCGGGAACGCGAGGTCACGGCGCTCGCCGCCCGCGGACTGACCAACGAGGAGATCGCCGCCCACATGGTCATCAGCCCCTTCACCGCCAAGACCCACATCAGCCGCGCGATGACCAAGCTCGGCGCTCGCGACCGGGCCCAACTCGTCGTCTTCGCCTACGAGTCGGGCCTGGTCACCGCCCGCGGACGGTGATCCTTCGGTCGGTGACGTACCGGTTCAGGGCTTGCGGGCGAGGCCGCCGTGCTCGCCGATGGGCTCCAGGGCCGGGGAGGTGGGGTCCGGGCGCCAGAGGGGGACGGAGACCACGCCGGGCTCGACGAGCTCCAGTCCGTCGAAGTACGCCGTGATCTCCTCCACGGTGCGCAGGACGTACGGCGCGGCGCCGCTGTCGTTGTAGGCGTCCTGGGCCTGCTCGAAGACCGGATCGATGCCCCGCGAACCGTCGTTGACGGACAGATAGCTGCCGGAGGGCAGGGCGTCCATCAGGCGGGTGACGACGGAGCGGGCCTGCTCGTAGTCGGGGATGTGGCCCAGGATGTTGCTGAGGATGAGCGCCGTGGGCCGGCTCAGGTCCAGCGTCTTCGCGGCCGCCGCCAGCACCCGCTCCGGATCCCGCACATCGGCGTCGACGTACGCGGTCGCGCCCTCGGGCGTGGAGTAGAGCAGGGCGCGGGCGTGGGCCAGGACCATCGGATCGTTGTCGACGTAGACGATCCGCGTCTCGGGGGCGATGCGCTGCGCGACCTCATGGGTGTTGTCGGCGGTCGGCAGCCCCGTTCCGACGTCCAGGAACTGCCGGATGCCCGCCTCGGCCACCAGGTAGGTGATGGTGCGGCGCAGGAAGGCCCGGCTGCTGCGGGCGATGGTCACGATGCCGGGGAAGACGGCGGTGTAGGCGTCGCCGGCCTGCTCGTCGACGGGGTAGTTGTCCTTCCCGCCGAGCCAGTAGTTCCAGATCCGGGCCGAGTGCGGGACCGAGGTGTCGATGTTCTGCCGGGCGGCGGGGCCGGGCGTCGTCGCGGGATCGCTCATGGGTACGGTCCGTCTCTCGGCAGGGGCAGGTGATCCACCACAACCTACGCCCAACGCGGTTGCCGCGCACTTCAGTTCGGTGCGCCGGCGATAGCCTGCGGGCATGTTCACCACCCGCCCCACCCTGCAGGGCACCTTCGGCATGGTGTCGTCCACGCACTGGCTGGCCTCGCAGTCGGCGATGGCCGTCCTGGAGGACGGCGGCAACGCGTACGACGCGGCCGTGGCCGGCGCCTTGGTGCTGCATGTCGTCGAGCCGCACCTCAACGGGCCGGCCGGCGAGGTGCCGATCCTCCTCGCCCCCGCCGGCGGCGAGGTACGGGTCCTGTGCGGGCAGGGCGTCGCGCCCGCCGGGGCGAGCGCCGCCCACTACCGGGCGCTCGGCCTCGAACTCGTCCCCGGAACCGGCCCCCTCGCCGCCGCCGTCCCCGGTGCCTTCGACGCCTGGATGCTCCTGCTGCGCGACCACGGCACCAAGACCCTCGCCGACGTCCTGAAGTACGCCATCGGCTACGCGGAGCACGGGCACGCGCCCGTGGAGAACGTCGGCGCGACCGTGGAGACCGTGAGGCGGCTGTTCGAGACCGAGTGGACCTCGTCCGCCGAGGTGTACCTGCCCGGTGGCCGGGCCCCGCGCCCCGGCGCCCTGTTCCGCAATCCCGCCCTCGCCGCCACCTGGAAGCGGCTGCTCGGCGAGGTCGCCGGGGCGGGGGACCGGGAGGCGCAGATCGAGGCCGCCCGCGGCGTCTGGCGGACCGGCTTCATCGCCGACGCCCTGGTGCGGCAGGCGGCGCGGCCCACCCTGGACACCAGCGGCCGGCACCACACCGGGACGCTGACCGCCGACGACCTCGCCGGCTGGTCCGCGACCTACGAGAGCCCGGTGACGTACGAACGGGACGGCTGGACCGTGTGCAAGGCCGGCCCCTGGAGCCAGGGCCCGGTGCTCCTCCAGCAACTGGCTCTCCTCCCGCCGGAGCTGCCGCCCCACGGGTCCGCCGACTACCTGCACCTGCTGATCGAGGGCTGCAAGCTCGCCATGGCCGATCGCGAGGCCTGGTACGGGGACGCGGCCGACGTGCCGCTCGACGACCTGCTGTCCGCGGAGTACAACACCGAGCGGCGCACCCGGGTCGGACCGCGCGCCTCCCACGAGCTGCGGCCCGGCAGCCCCGGCGGCCGCGTCCCCCGGCTCCCCGCGCACGCGCGTGTGGTGGCCACCGACACGCCCGGCCTCAGCCGCCTGGGTGTCGGGGAGCCGACGGTCGCCAAGGGCCCGGCGTCGCCCGTCCCCGGGGAACCGGAGGTCACCGGGGACGGAGGCACCCGCGGCGACACCTGCCACCTGGACGTCGTCGACCGCTGGGGCAACATGATCGCCGCCACGCCCAGCGGCGGCTGGCTCCAGTCCAACCCCGTCGTCCCGGAACTCGGCTTCCCGCTCGGCACCCGGCTGCAGATGACCTGGCTGGAGGAGGGCCTGCCGAACACACTCACACCGGGCCGCCGCCCCCGCACCACCCTCACGCCGTCCATCGCGCTGCGCGACGGGGAGCCGGTCATGGCGTTCGGGACGCCCGGGGGTGACCAGCAGGACCAGTGGCAGCTGCACTTCTTCCTCGCGGTCGCGCTGCGCGGGCAGGTACGCGGCGGCCCGGACCTCCAGGGCGCCATCGACGCCCCGAACTGGCACAACGACAGCTTCCCCGGCTCCTTCTACCCCCGCGGCATGCGCCCGGGCAGCGTCACCGTCGAGTCCCGCACGGACGAGTCCGTCGTCCGGGAACTGCGGCGCCGCGGTCACGACGTCACGATCGGCGGACCCTGGTCCGAGGGCCGCCTGTGCGCGGTCGCCCGCGACCCGGCCACCGGCGTCCTCTCCGCCGCGGCGAACCCACGCGGCATGCAGGGGTACGCGGTCGGCCGCTGAGACGCCGGGAGCGCGGAGGGTGCCCGGGGAGTGCCGGGCACGCATCCCACGGCCCGTCACCTCGGCGAACCTCATGTTCATGCCGATTCCGCACGCCGTGCACCGGGCGGGTGGGGTTTGTCAGAGCCGCGTGCTCTCATGGAGGCATGATCGACGACAACGAGACCATCGACGAGTTTCTCGGGCGGCACGCCGGTGACGTGGAGGACGCCGTGCGCGAGGCCGCGGCACGGGAGATCATGCCGCGCTGGCGGCGGCTCGCCGAGCACGAGGTGGACCTCAAGAGCGGGCCGCACGACCTGGTGACCGACGCCGACCGCAAGGCGGAGCTGTATCTGACCAAGGTGCTCGCCGCCCTGCTGCCCGGCTCGGTCGTGGTCGGCGAGGAGGCGGTGCACGCCAACCCCGCCTCCTACGAGGCGATACGCGGTGACGCGCCCGTGTGGATCGTCGACCCCGTCGACGGCACGCGGCAGTTCGTGCACGGCGAGTCCGGCTTCTGCACGCTCGTGGCCCTCGCACTGGGCGGCGTCGTGTACGCGTCGTGGACCTATGCCCCCGCCCGCGACCTGCTCGCCACCGCCGTCCGCGGCCAGGGCGCCTTCCTCGACGGCGAGCGGCTGCACGCGGGCTCTCCGGAATCCGGCCGCGACCTGCGCGTGGCGACCTCCCACCCGGACTACACCACGGCCGAGCAGAAGCGCGCCCTGCTCGGCCTGTGGACCGAGGGCGTGGCCCCTCGCTCCTGCGGCTCGGCGGGACTGGAGTACCTGGCGATAGCCCGCGGCGAGTCCGACGCCACGGCGTTCTCCTGGGAGGCTGCCTGGGATCACGCCGCGGGGCTGCTGCTCGTGGAGGAGGCGGGCGGAGTGCATCTGACCCGCGCGGGCGAGCCGTTCCGCATCACCGGCGGGAACACCCTGCCGTTCACCGCCGCCCGCGACGCCGCCACCGCCCGCCGAGTGGCGGGACTGCTGCCCGACGGAGCCTGATCTCACCGGCGCCGACGGCCGGTTGCCGGATCCACCCGCGACGGGGGAGGCGTCGGTGGCCCGGCATATCCTGATCCCTCAGTGGCCGCCGGCTGACAAAGGAGTCCGAAGGTGCCGTCGATGCTCGATGCGGTCGTCGTGGGTGCGGGGCCGAACGGACTGACCGCCGCCGTGGAGCTGGCCCGGCGCGGCTTCTCGGTGGCGCTGTTCGAGGCCAGGGACACCGTGGGCGGCGGCGCCCGCACCGAGGAGCTCACCCTGCCCGGCTTCCGCCACGACCCCTGCGCCGCGGCGCACCCCCTCGGCATCAACTCGCCCGCCTTCCGCGCTCTCCCGCTGGAGCGGTACGGCCTGCAGTGGCTGCACCCCGAGCTGCCCATGGCGCACCCCTTCCCGGACGGCACCGCCGCCGTGCTGTCCCGGTCGGTGGCCGAGACCGCCGCCTCCTTCGGACCCCGTGACGCCGGCGCCTACCGCCGCCTGGTGCAGCCCTTCCTGCCCGCCTGGGACACCCTCGTCCGCGACTTCATGTCCCTGCCGCTGACCGCGCTGCCCCGCGACCCGGTGACGCTCGCCCGCTTCGGACTCGCCGGCCTGCCTCCCTCGACCTGGCTGATGCGGCGCTTCCGCGACGAGAGGGCCAAGGCGCTCTTCGCGGGCCTCGTCGCCCACGTCATGGCGCCCCTCGGCGGCTTCGCCACCAGTGCCATCGGCCTGGTCTTCGCCCTCGCGGCGCACGCTCGCGGCTGGCCCGTCGCCCGCGGCGGCTCGCAGGCCGTCTCCGACGCGCTCGCCGCGTATCTGAAGGACCTCGGCGGCAGTGTCCACACCGACTACGAGGTCAAGCGCCTGGACGACCTGCCACCGGCCCGCGCCTACGTCTTCGACACCTCGCCCACCGCCCTCGCCCGCATCGCGGGCCTCGGCGACCTGTACGGCCGCTACCGGTACGGCCCCGGCGTCTTCAAGATCGACTACGCGCTGGACGGCCCGGTGCCGTGGACCGCACCTGAGGCCCGCGCCGCGGGTACCGTGCAGATCGGCGCGAGCAGCGAGGAGATCGGCACCGCCCTGCGCGCCGCCTCCCGGGAGGGCCGCGCACCCGACGTGCCGTTCCTGATCACCGTGCAGCCCGGCGTCGCCGACCCCACCCGGGCCCCCGAGGGCAAGCAGGTCTTCTGGGCGTACGGGCACGTCCCGAACGGCTGGACCGGCGACCTCACCGACGCGATCGAACGCCAACTGGAGCGCTTCGCCCCCGGTTTCCGCGACCGCGTGCTGGCCCGGGCCACCGCCGGACCGCCCGAACTGGCCGCGCGCAACGCCAACTACGTGGGCGGCGACATCGCGACCGGCGCGGTGTCCGGCCTCCAGATGCTGCTGCGCCCCAGACTCTCCCTGTTCCCGTACGCCACACCGCACCCGGCCGTCTTCATCTGCTCCTCGGCCACCCCGCCCGGCCCCGGTGTGCACGGCATGTCGGGACACAACGCGGCGAAGGCCGTCTGGCGGCGCCTGCGGCAGACCTGACCGGCGCGCTCCCGCCCCGGGCCGCCGCCCCTCCCTACGATGACCGGCATGACCACGATCACGCTCGTCCAGGGCGACATCACCCGCCAGAGCGCGGACGCCATCGTCAACGCGGCGAACTCCTCGCTGCTCGGCGGCGGAGGAGTCGACGGCGCCATCCACCGCCGTGGCGGACCGGCGATCCTCGAGGAGTGCCGCAGACTGCGTGCCTCCCGGTACGGCAAGGGCCTGCCCACCGGCCAAGCGGTCGCCACCACCGCCGGTGACCTGGACGCCCGCTGGGTCATCCACACCGTCGGCCCGGTCCACAGCACCACGGAGGACCGCTCCGGCCTTCTCGCCTCCTGCTACCGCGAGTCCCTGCGCGTCGCCGACGAACTGGGCGCGAGGTCGGTCGCGTTCCCGGCGATCTCCACCGGCGTCTACCGCTGGCCGATGGACGACGCGGCCCGAATCGCCGTGGAGACGGTCCGCAGCACCGACACGGCGGTGGAGGACGTCAGGTTCGTGCTCTTCGACGAGCACGCCTACGCAGCCTTCGCCGCACAGCTCGGCTGAACCGCGTCCCGACGGAGCTCAGCGGTCGGTGAACGCCTCCAGAATGCGCTCAGCCGCCAGCGTCGCCGTCAACTCGCCGCTCCTGACCCGCTGTTCGAGATCCGGGGCGAGGGACCGTACCGCCGGGTCGGCGTGCAGGCGGCCGAGGAGTTCGTCGTGGACCATCGACCAGGTCCAGTCGACCTGCTGGTCCCGGCGCTTGGCGGCGAGCCGCCCCGTCGAGTCCAGCAGGGTGCGGTGCTGCTCCAGCCGCTCCCACACGGTGTCCAGACCCGAGGACTCCCGCGCGCTGCAGCTCAGCACCGGCGGGGTCCAGGCCGCGTCCTTGCCGTGCATCAGGCGCAGCGCGCCGGCCAGTTCCCGGGCGGCGGCGCGGGCGTCGCGCTCGTGCGGGCCGTCCGCCTTGTTCACGGCGATCACGTCGGCCAGCTCCAGCACGCCCTTCTTGATGCCCTGCAACTGGTCGCCGGTGCGGGCCAGGGTCAGCAGCAGGAAGGAGTCGACCATGTTCGCCACGGCCGTCTCCGACTGGCCCACGCCGACCGTCTCCACCAGCACCACGTCGTAGCCGGCCGCCTCCATCACCACGATCGACTCGCGGGTGGCCTTGGCGACCCCGCCCAGCGTGCCCGCCGACGGGGACGGCCGCACGAACGCCGCCGGGTCGACGGCGAGGCGCTCCATCCGCGTCTTGTCGCCGAGGATCGAGCCGCCGGTGCGGCCCGAGGACGGGTCGACGGCGAGCACCGCCACCCGGTACCCGAGCCCGGTGAGCATGGTGCCGAACGCGTCGATGAACGTCGACTTGCCCACGCCCGGCACCCCGCTGACGCCGATCCGCCGCGCCCGCCCGGCGTGCGGGAGCAGCTCGGTGAGCAACTCCTGCGCCAGCGCCCGGTGCTGAGGGCGGGTGGACTCGACGAGCGTGATCGCGCGGGCGACGATCGCGCGCTTCCCGTCGAGGACACCCTTCACGTAGGCGTCGACGTCGATCACAGGGCGAGCCCCAGATCGTCGGCGAGCCGCTTCACCAGGTCGTACGCCGCGTCCGGAATCACCGTCCCCGGCGGGAACACGGCCGCCGCACCCATCTCGAGCAGCGTCGGCACGTCCTGCGGCGGGATCACCCCGCCGACGACGATCATGATGTCCTCGCGGCCCTCCTCGGCCAGCTGCTCCTTGAGCGCGGGGACGAGGGTGAGGTGCCCGGCCGCCAGCGAGGAGACGCCCACGATGTGCACGTCCGCCTCGACGGCCTGACGGGCGACCTCGGCCGGCGTCTGGAACAGCGGGCCGACGTCCACGTCGAAACCGAGGTCGGCGAACGCGGAGGCGATCACCTTCTGGCCGCGGTCGTGGCCGTCCTGGCCCATCTTGGCGACCAGGATGCGCGGACGGCGGCCCTCCGCCTCCGCGAACGCGTCCACCAGGGCCCGGGTGCGGTCCACGGACGGCGACTCCCCTGCTTCGTTGCGGTACACGCCGGAGATCGTACGGATCTGGCTCGCGTGCCGGCCGTACACCTTCTCCAGGGCGTCGGAGATCTCCCCGACCGTCGCCTTCGCGCGGGCCGCGTTCACCGCCAGCTCCAGCAGATTGCCGTCACCGCCGGCCGCCCGGGTCAGCGCGTCCAGCGCGTCCCGGCACGCCGTCTCGTCCCGCTCCTCGCGCAGCCGCCGCAGCTTGGCGATCTGCTGGGCGCGCACGGAGGAGTTGTCGACCTTGAGGACGTCGATCGCCTCGTCGCTCTCGACGCGGTACTTGTTGACGCCGATCACCGGCTGGCGGCCGGAGTCGATGCGGGCCTGGGTGCGGGCCGCGGCCTCCTCGATGCGCAGCTTCGGGATGCCGGCATCGATCGCCTTGGCCATGCCGCCCGCGGCCTCGACCTCCTCGATGTGCTGCCAGGCCCTGCGCGCGAGGTCGTGCGTCAGCCTCTCGACGTAGGCGCTGCCGCCCCACGGGTCGATGACCCGGGTCGTGCCGGACTCCTGCTGGAGGAGCAGCTGGGTGTTGCGGGCGATGCGCGCGGAGAAGTCGGTGGGCAGGGCGAGCGCCTCGTCGAGGGCGTTGGTGTGCAGCGACTGGGTGTGGCCCTGGGTGGCCGCCATCGCCTCGACGCAGGTGCGCGTGACGTTGTTGAACACGTCCTGGGCGGTGAGCGACCAGCCCGAGGTCTGCGAATGGGTGCGCAGCGACAGCGACTTGGCGTTCTTCGGGTCGAACTGCTTGACCAGCTTCGCCCACAGCAGGCGGGCCGCGCGCAGCTTGGCGATCTCCATGAAGAAGTTCATGCCGATCGCCCAGAAGAACGACAGCCGCGGCGCGAACGCGTCCACGTCCAGGCCGGCGTCCCGTCCCGCCCGGATGTACTCCACGCCGTCCGCGAGGGTGTACGCCAGCTCCAGGTCGGCCGTCGCACCGGCCTCCTGGATGTGGTAGCCGGAGATGGAGATGGAGTTGTAGCGGGGCATCCGCTGCGAGGTGTACGCGAAGATGTCGGAGATGATCCGCATCGACGGCTTCGGCGGATAGATGTAGGTGTTGCGGACCATGAACTCCTTGAGGATGTCGTTCTGAATGGTCCCGGCCAGCTTCTCGGGCGGTACGCCCTGCTCCTCCGCCGCCACGATGTACAGCGCCAGCACCGGCAGCACGGCGCCGTTCATCGTCATCGACACGGTCATCCTGTCGAGCGGGATCCCGTCGAACAGCTGCCGCATGTCGTAGATCGAGTCGATCGCCACGCCCGCCATACCGACGTCACCGGTCACCCGCGGGTGGTCGCTGTCGTAGCCGCGGTGCGTGGGCAGATCGAAGGCGACGGACAGGCCCTTCTGCCCGGCGGCCAGATTGCGCCGGTAGAAGGCGTTGGACTCCTCGGCGGTGGAGAAGCCCGCGTACTGGCGGATCGTCCAGGGCTGGTTGACGTACATCGTCGGGTACGGGCCGCGCAGATACGGCGCCGCACCGGGGTACGTGCCCAGGAAGTCCAGGCCCTCCAGGTCCTGCCCGGTGTACAGGGGCTTGACCGGGATGCCCTCCGGGGTCTCCCAGAGCAGATCGTCCCCGCCGGCCGCCTTCTTCACGGCCGAACGCCACTCGTCGGCGCCGCCGTCCGGGGCCGGCGTCCCCAGTTCGATCCCGGAGAAGTCGGGGATTCCCATCAGGACACTCCCATGCGGTCGAGGGCGGCGGACAGGACGGCGACCGCGTCACAGCCCGCGAAGACATAGGCGTCGACCCCGGCGTACGAGCCGGGGCGGCCCGCGAGGGATACGTGCGAGGCGCCCTGGGACTTCAGCTCGGCGGCCACCGTCTCCGCCTGCTCCTCGTACAGCGCGTCGCTGGAGCACAGGCACGCCTCCGTGGCGCCGCTGTCCGCGAAGGAACCCTCGGTGACCGGTTCGATGCCGCCCGCCTGGAACAGGTTGGAGGCGAAGGTGAGGCGCGCGGTGTGCGCGGCGGCCGGGCCGAGCGCGGCCAGGTAGATCCGCGGCCGGGATCCGGTGGCGGCGAGATGGGCGTCGGAGCGGGCGCGCAGCGCCTCGTACGCCTCGTCGCGGCGGACCACCGGCAGGCCGCCGGACGGCGGCTCGGGCGCGGGCTCGCGCACCAGCGGCTTCTCGGCGAGGTGCGGGAACTCGCTGACGCCGGTGATCGGTTCGCGGCGCTTCGCGAGCTTCGCGGAGCGCACCGACCAGGTCGCGGCGAGCCGTTCCCCGATCGTGCCGGACCGCAGCGCGGCGGCCTGCCCGCCCGCCTGCTCGATCTCCTGGAAGAACTCCCAGCCGGCGTGGGCGAGTTCGTCGGTGAGCCGCTCCACGTACCAGGAGCCGCCCGCCGGGTCGACGACCCGGGTGAGGTGCGACTCCTCCACGAGGATCGTCGCGGTGTTGCGGGCGATCCGCCGGGCGAACGCGTCCGGCAGACCGAGGGCGTGGTCGAAGGGCAGCACGGTGACGGAGCCGGCGCCGCCCACCCCGGCCGCCAGCGTGGCGATCGTGGTGCGCAGCATGTTCACCCACGGGTCGCGGCGCGTCATCATCACCGGCGAGGTCACCGCGTGCTGCACCTGAGCCCCGGCGGCGGGCGCCCCCGACACCTCCGCGACCCGCGCCCACAGCCGGCGCGCGGCGCGCAGCTTGGCGACGGTCAGGAACTGGTCGGCGGTCGCCGCGTACCGGAACTCCAGCTGCCCACAGGCCTGTGCGACGGAGAGCCCGGCCTCGGTCAGCTCGCGCAGATACGCCACACCGGTCGCCAGCGAGCAGCCCAGCTCCTGCGCGGCCGAACCGCCGGCCTCGTGGTACGGCAGCGCGTCCACGGTGAGCGCGCGCAGCCCCGGGTAGTCCTCGGCGCACAGCCGCGCGAGCTCGGCCACCGGCGCGGTGTCGTACGCCTGCCCCGTGCGGGCCTCGTGGCCCAGCGGGTCCGCGCCCAGATTGCCGCGCGCCGCGTCCTTGGCGACGCCCCGCTCCGCGTACAGCCGCAGCAGCTCCCGCGCGGCAGCCTCGGTGTCCCGGCCCGCGTCGAGGACGACCGGCGCCAGATCGAGGTAGACACCCTCCAGGACCCCGGCGAGCGACGGCACCGGGATGCCGGCCTCGCCGACGGTCAGCCACAGCGAGGTGACGCCGTTCTCCAGGTCCGCCAGTACCGCCGCGGCGTCGGCCGCCGTATGGCGCTGCCGTACGTCCCAGCCGGCCACGGTGTTCCCCTCGGCGCGGCTGCCGCGCACGAAGGGGGCGAACCCGGGCAGGCCCGGCTCGGGAGCGGTGTCGCGCGCGGTGTACAGGGGCCGGGTCCGCAACCCGTCCTCCAGCGCGGTGGTCAGGGCTTCCTCGGCCGCGTCCCCCTCGACGTCCTTGCCCGCCTTGCGCAGGACACCCGCCACGAGGCGCTGCCACTGCTCATGGGTCACGTCGGGGAATTCGGCGGCCAGTTCGAGCCCGTCGTCAGGCAGGACCGTCATGCTCGGATGTTAGGTCAGCGGCCCAAAGGAGCTGCAGGGGAAACGGCTGTGACCTTGACCTCTTAGTGCTTGTGACCTGACTCTCCGGCGCTCGCCATCAGTAACGCACAGATTCCGACGAGATGATTGCTTCGAATGTGTTCGAGTTCTAGGGTGTGCCTGGCTCCGTAGTTGCTCCGTCACCACCAGTTGCGAACCGCCCCCACAGCAACGCCCCGCCCACAGCAACGCCCCCGCCCTCAGTCCGTGCAGCGCCCTGTCGAACCGAGGAAGGCCACCCCCCCATGCCGTACTCGCCCGTCACGCCCGTAAGCCGCCGCCGTCTGCTGGAGTCCGGGGCCGCCGTCCTCGGCGCGCTCGCCCTGTCGGCCCAGGTCTCCCCGGCCGCGGCCGCTCCCCGCCGGCCGGGCGCCGGCCCCGCGCCCGAGTGGAACGGCCGGATCTCCGTCTTCCGCCTCGGTACCGAGGCCCCGCACACCACGCTCATGCCGTACGCGGACGTGCAGCAGGCCCTCGCCGCCGACCGCACGCGCTCGCCGTACCGGGTGAGCCTCGACGGCACGTGGAAGTTCGCCTACGCCGACCGCCCCGACGACCGCGACACCGACTTCCACCGCACCGACGTCGACGACTCCGGGTGGGACACCATCCCCGTCCCGTCCGTCTGGCAGCTGCACGGCTACGACTTCCCGATCTACGTCAACATCACCTATCCCTGGTGGGGCCCCAACGGACTGGGCGAGGAGGCACAGCCCCCGGCGGCCCCCACCCGCTACAACCCGGTGGGCCAGTACCGCCGCACCTTCACCGTCCCGCGCACCTGGTCGGGACGGCGGACCTTCCTGCACTTCGAGGGCGTCAAGTCCGCCCACTACGTGTGGATCAACGGCGAGCTGGTGGGTTACAGCGAGGACTCCTACACGCCCGCCGAGTACGACGTCACCGAGCATCTGAGGCCCGGCACCAACCAGATCGCCGTGGAGGTCTACCGCTACTCCGACGGCGACTGGATGGAGGACCAGGACATGATCCGGCTGAGCGGCATCTTCCGCTCGGTCTACCTCTACTCCACCCCGTCCGTGCACCTGCGCGACTTCAAGCTGGACACCCCGCTGAGCGGTGACTACACCTCCGCCGAGCTGAAGGTCACGGCGAGCGTGCGCGACTACGGCGAGGAAGGCGGCGGGACGTACACCGTCGACACCCTGCTGTACGACGCCGGCGGGCACCCCGTCTGGCCCCGGCCGCTGCGGCAGTCCGCCGACGTCCCGGCGGGCGGGGAGGCCACCGTCACCGCGGCCAGGGCCGTCCCCGCGCCGAAGCTGTGGTCGGCCGAGCACCCGAACCTCTACACCGCCGTCCTGCAGCTGCGCGACCCCGCGGGCAAGGTGATCGAGACCCTCTCGCACCGGACCGGCTTCCGCGAGTTCGCGCTGAAGGACGGCCTCATGCGCATCAACGGCCGGCCCGTCTCCTTCCGCGGCACCAACCGCCACGAGATGCACCCGGACCGCGGCATGTCCCTCACCCGCGCCGACATGGTGAAGGACATCGAGGTCATCAAGCGGATGAACATCAACTCCGTCCGCACCTCGCACTACCCCAACAACCCGCTGTGGTACGAACTCGCCGACGAGTACGGCCTGTACCTCGTCGACGAGACCAACCTGGAGACCCACGGCATCCGCGGCGAGTACCCGGGCAGCCACCCCGAGTGGACCGAGGCCTGTGTGGCCCGCGCGCAGAACATGGTGCACCGCGACAAGAACCACGCCTCGGTCGTCATCTGGTCCCTGGGCAACGAGGCGGGCGGCGGCAGAACCTTCAACGCCATGTACGACTGGATCCGCTCCTACGACCCCACCCGCGTGATCCAGTACGAGGGCGACGACCGCCCCGGCATCAGCGACATCCGCTCCGAGATGTACGAGAGCCCCGCCCGCGTCGAGGCCCGCGCGAAGGACAGCGCCGACCGGCGGCCGTACGTGATGATCGAGTACTCCCACGCGATGGGGAACTCCAACGGCAACTTCAAGAAGTACTGGGACGTCGTCCGCCGCCACGACGTGCTCCAGGGCGGCTGGATCTGGGACTTCGCCGACCAGTCCCTGAACTGGCCGGCACCGGCCCGCACACTGTTCACCGAGGAGGGGCCGGGGAAGCTGCGCGGGGAGATCCTCGCGGCCGGCGGCACGTTCAGCCGCGACAAGGGCCTGTCCGGCGGCACCGTCTTCGCCCGCGACGACGCCCTCGACCTCACCGGCTCCCTGACGCTCGAGGCCTGGGTCACCCCCCGCGTCACCGGCTACCACCAGCCCATCCTCGCCAAGGGCGACACCCAGTACGCGCTCAAGCAGACCGACCGGAGGCTGGAGTTCTTCATCCACGGCGACGGCCAGTGGGTCACCGCGAGCTGGGCGCTGCCGGACGACTGGACCGGCACCGAGCACCACATCGCGGGCGTCTTCGACGCGGACGCCGGCACGCTCACCCTCTACGTCGACGGCGCGGTCAGGGCCACCCGGACCACTACCCGGCGCCCCGGCAGCACCACCGCGCCCCTCGCCCTCGCCACCGACGCCGACCACCAGACCCGGGAGTTCAGCGGCACCGTCCGGCGGGCCCGCGTCCACGCCCGCGCCCTGAGCGCCGCGGAACTGGCCTCCGGCAGCCGTGGCCCGGGCGACGACGGCGTGCGGTTCTGGTTCGACGCCGCCACCGTCGGCTTCACCGAGAAACAGCCGCGCGCGAAGACCTTCCGGGCCTACGGCGGCGACTGGGGCGACTTCCCCAACGACGGCAACTTCGTCGCGGACGGCATCGTCACCGCCGACCGCGGCCACACCGGCAAGGCGGCCGAGGTCAAGCAGGTCTACCAGGCGATCAGCGCCGCCCCCGCCGAGGGCGGCCCCGGCGCGGTCACCCTCACCAACGAGTACCTGTTCACCAACCTCCGCGAGTTCGACGGCCGTTGGACCCTGACCGCCGACGGCCGGACCGTGCGGCGCGGGAAACTGACCCGCGACCAGCTCGACGTCGCGCCCCTGACCGGCAAGGACATCACGGTGCCGGTGCGTCTCCCGGCGAAGCCGGCGCCCGGCACCGAGTACTTCCTGAACCTGTCCTTCACCACCAGGGAAGCCACCCCGTGGGCCGACGCCGGTTTCGAGGTGGCCAAGCAGCAGCTGCCCCTCGAGGCGGACAGCCCGGCCGTGACCCCCCTGCCCCTGGCGAACGTCCCGGCGCTGCGCCACGAGGACGGCGACAAGGCCGTCACCGTCACGGGCCGGGGCTTCTCCGTCACCGTCGACAAGGGCACCGGGATCATCACGTCGTACGAGGCCGCCGGCACCCGGCTGATCACCTCCGGTCCCGTGCCGAACTTCTGGCGGGCACCGACCGACAACGACCACGGCAACGGCCAGCACACCCGCAACCAGACCTGGCGCGACGCCGGCGCCCGCCGCAAGGTCACGGACGTGCGGGTCAGGCCCCTGCGGGACCGGGCCGTCGAGATCGAGGTCACCGGAACCCTGCCGACCACCGTCGAGTCCGCGTACACCACCACCTACACGGTGTTCGGCAACGGCGAGATCAAGGTCGACAACACCCTGCACCCGGGCGCGTCGACCCTGCCGTACATCCCGGAGGTCGGCACCCTGCTGTTCCTGCCGCGCCGCCTGGACCGCCTGCACTACTACGGCCGCGGCCCCGAGGAGAACCACTGGGACCGCAACAACGGCACCGACGTGGGCCTGTACTCCGCAACCGTGTCCGGCCAGTGGACGCCCTACATCCGCCCGCAGGAGAACGGCAACAAGACCGACGTCCGCTGGGCCGCCCTCACCGACGGCGACGGCACCGGACTGCTCGTCTCCGGCGAGCCCCTGCTGGAGATCAACGCCTCGCACTTCACCCCGGAGGACCTGTCGTCCGGAGTGCGCCACGACTACCAGCTCACCCCGCGCGAGGAGGTCGTCCTGCGGGTGAACCACCGGCAGATGGGCGTCGGCGGCGACGACAGCTGGGGCGCCCACACCCACGACGAGTTCAAGCTGTTCGCCGACCGGGACTACGCGTACACCTACCGGCTGCGCCCGCTGCCCGACGTGCGCGAGGCGACCGCGCTCTCCCGGCGGCCGACGGCGGGGGAGTGACGGCGGAGGCTGTGCGCGCGACGCCGCCGGGCCTCACCCGGTGGCGTCGCTGATGCCCAGGCGCAGGTGCTCCACGTGGTACACGGCCTGGTCGAGCAGCTCGGCGACATGGTGGTCGTGCAGGGCGTAGACGACCGAGCGGCCCCGCCGCTCGCCCACGACCAGGCCCAGATTGCGCAGGAGCCGCAGCTGGTGCGAGCAGGCCGACTGCTCCATGCCCACCTCCGCCGCCAACTCCGTGGCGGGCAGCGGGCCTTCGCGCAGCCGGGCGAGGATCAGCAGCCGGGAGGGTGTGGACAGGGCCTGGAGCGTGGTGGCGACCTTGGCGACATTGTCCGCGTCCAGGCGCACCCGCCCGGCGTCGTCCTGTGCGGCGGGGATGACGGCTCCATGACCCATGCGGGACATCCTACTCATCGCATATGAACGCATGAATGAGTCTTCATCTGTTCCTGTATGGTGTCCGGGTGTCCACGACGATCGCTCCCGAAGTCCTGTCCTCCACCGGCGCCCCGCCGGTCCGTCGCCGCACCCGCGTCCTCGCCCTGCCGGAGGCACGCTGGGCGCTCGCCTCGCTGGTGGCCTTCCTGGCCGGACTGGCGCTGGACGTGGGTGGCGCGCCCGGCTGGGTCTGCGCCGGTGTGTACGCCGTCGCCTACGTGTGCGGCGGCTGGGAACCGGCCCTCGAAGGGCTGCGCGCCCTGCGCGAGAAGACCCTCGACGTCGACCTGCTGATGATCGTCGCCGCGCTCGGCGCCGCCGCGATCGGCCAGGTCCTCGACGGGGCCCTCCTCATCGTCATCTTCGCCACCTCCGGCGCCCTGGAGGCCCTCGCCACCGCCCGCACCGCCGACTCCGTACGCGGCCTGCTCGACCTGGCGCCCACGACGGCCACGCGTCTGACCGACACCGGCGAGGAGACCGTACCGACCGCCGAACTGGCCGTCGGCGACACGCTGCTGGTCCGCCCCGGCGAGCGCATCGGCGCCGACGGCACCGTCCTGGACGGGGTCAGCGAGGCCGACCAGGCCACCATCACCGGCGAGTCGCTGCCGGTCGTCAAGCGCCCCGGTGACGAGGTGTTCGCCGGCACCCTCAACGGCACCGGAGTCCTGCGGGTCCGCGTCGAGCGTGACCCGGCCGACTCGGTGATCGCCCGCATCGTGGCCCTGGTCGAGGAGGCGTCCCGCACCAAGGCGCCGACTCAGCTGTTCATCGAGAAGATCGAGCAGCGGTACTCCGTGGGCGTGGTCGTCGCCACCCTCGCCGTGTTCGGCGTGCCGCTCGCGTTCGGCGAGAACCTCACGGACGCCCTGCTGCGCGCCATGACCTTCATGATCGTCGCCTCGCCGTGCGCCGTCGTCCTCGCCACCATGCCGCCGCTGCTGTCCGCGATCGCCAACGCCGGCCGCCACGGCGTGCTGGTGAAGTCGGCCGTCGCGATGGAACGCCTCGGGGAGATCGACACGGCCGCCCTCGACAAGACCGGCACCCTCACCGAGGGCACACCCGAGGTGACGGCCGTCCGCCCGCTGCCCGGCTCCGGCCTCGATCCCGACGCCCTCCTCGCCCTGGCCGCCTCGGCCGAGCACTCCAGCGAACACCCCCTGGCCCGCGCGGTGGTCGCCGCGGCCCGCGCCCGCGAGCTGCGCCTCGCTCCCGCCACCGACTTCACGGCGACCCCGGGCCGCGGCGTCACCGCCACCGTGGACGGCCGAACGGTGACCGTGGGACGCGCGGAGACCCCCGAGGCCGCACCGGACGACGGCGAGACCCTCGTCCACGTCACCCGCGACGGCATCCCCGTCGGCACCCTCGCCCTGCACGACCGGCTGCGCGCGGACGCCCCCGCCGCCACCGCCGCGCTCACCGCCCTCACCGGGTCCGCGCCCGTCCTGCTCACCGGGGACGCCTCGCCCGCCGCCGCGCGGGTGGCCGGTGCCACCGGGCTCACCGACGTCCGCGCGGGCCTGCTGCCCGAGGACAAGGTGACCGCCGTACGCGGCCTCCAGGACGCCGGCCGCAAGGTCCTCTTCGTCGGCGACGGGGTCAACGACGCACCCGCCCTCGCCTCCGCCCACGCCGGTGTCGCCATGGGACGCGCGGGCTCCGATCTGGCACTGGAGACCGCGGACGCGGTCGTCGTACGCGACGAGCTCGCGGCCGTACCCGCCGTCGTACACCTGTCCCGGACCGCCCGCCGGCTGGTGGTGCAGAACCTGGTCATCGCCGGCGTCGCCATCACCGGCCTCGTCCTGTGGGACCTCCTCGGCCACCTCCCCCTCCCGCTCGGCGTCGCCGGCCACGAGGGCTCGACCGTGCTGGTCGGCCTGAACGGGCTGCGGCTGCTGCGCGAGTCGGCATGGCGATCCGGGCAGCCGCAGGACACCTGAGGACCATGTCGGATTCCCGCCAGACCCGGCGCGTCGCGTCCTCGATGCTGGAGTCATGCAGAAGGGCATGTACATCGACACCGAGCGCTGCGTACGCGCCGTTCGCTCCAAGGACGCGCGCTTCGACGGCTGGTTCTTCACCGCGGTCCTGACCACCGGCATCTACTGCCGGCCCAGCTGCCCGGTGGTGCCCCCCAAGCCGGAGAACATGGTCTTCCACCCGAGCGCGGCGGCCTGCCAGCAGGCCGGGTTCCGGGCCTGCAAACGCTGCCGGCCCGACACCAGCCCCGGCTCCCCGGAGTGGAACCGGCGCGCCGACCTGGTGGCCCGCGCCATGCGGCTGATCGCCGACGGTGTCGTGGACCGCGAGGGCGTCCCCGGCCTCGCCGGACGCCTCGGCTACAGCGCACGGCAGGTCGAACGCCAGCTCCTCGCCGAACTGGGCGCGGGCCCGCTCGCCCTCGCCCGCGCCCAGCGCGCCCAGACGGCGCGGCTGCTCATCGAGACGACCGGCCTGCCCATGGCGCAGATCGCCTTCGCCGCAGGCTTCTCCTCCATCCGCACCTTCAACGACACCGTCCGCGAGGTCTTCGCGCTCTCCCCGAGCGAGCTGCGCGCCCGCGCCCCCAGGGCCTGTTGCGCAACAGGCCCTGGGCGGAACCCCGGCGCCACCACCGGGGCGCTGTCGCTCCGCCTGCCGTTCCGTGCCCCCCTCAATCCCGACAACCTCTTCGGCCACCTCGCCGCGACCGCCGTACCCGGCGTGGAGGAGTGGCGGGACGGCGCGTACCGGCGCACGCTCCGGCTGCCCTACGGGCACGGCATCGTCGCGCTCACCCCGCGGCCCGACCACATCGCCTGCCGGCTCACCCTCAGCGACCTGCGCGATCTCCCGGTCGCCATCAGCCGCTGCCGCCGCCTGCTCGACCTCGACGCCGACCCGGTGGCCGTCGACGACCAGCTGCGCACGGACCCGGTGCTCGCGCCGCTGGTCGACAAGGCACCCGGCCGGCGCGTCCCGCGCACGGTCGACGAGGCTGAGTTCGCCGTACGGGCCGTCCTCGGCCAGCAGGTGTCCACGGCCGCCGCCCGCACCCACGCCGCGCGCCTGGTCACCGCCCACGGCGATCCGGTCGACGACCCCGAGGGCGGCCTCACCCACCTCTTCCCCTCCACCGAGCGGCTCGCGGCCCTCGACCCCGACAGCCTGGCCATGCCCCGCACCCGGCGCACCACGCTGACCACGCTCGTGCGTCATCTGGCGGACGGCACCCTCCACCTGGGTGTGGAGAGCGACTGGCCGGAGTCCCGCGCCCGACTCCTCGCACTGCCCGGCTTCGGACCCTGGACCGCCGACGTCATCGCCCTGCGCGCCCTCGGCGACCCCGACGCCTTCCTGCCCACCGACCTCGGCATCCGCCGCGCCGCCCGGGACCTGGGCCTGCCCTCGACGCCCGCGGCCCTCACCGCACGCGCCGCGGCCTGGCGCCCCTGGCGGGCGTACGCGGTGCAGTACCTGTGGGCGACCGACAGCCACCCGATCAACTCCCTCCCGGCATAGACCGGTACGCAGACGTCACGAAGGAACTGCCATGAAGCAGCACACGGTGATCGACAGCCCGTACGGCCCCTTGACCCTCGTCGCCGACGACGGCGTCCTGTGCGGGCTGTACATGACCGACCAGCGCCACCGCCCACCGGAGGAGACCTTCGGCGACCGCGACGACACCCCCTTCGCCGAGGCGGAGGAGCAACTGGCGGCCTACTTCGCGGGCGACCTGACGGACTTCACCCTCGAACTGCGCCCGCACGGCACCCCGTTCCAGCGCCGCGTCTGGGCCGAGCTGGCCCGCATCCCCTACGGCGAGACCCGCACCTATGGTCAGCTCGCCGACGCCCTCGGCAACCCCAGGGCCTCCCGCGCGGTCGGACTCGCCAACGGCCGCAACCCGATCGGCATCGTCATCCCCTGCCACCGCGTCATCGGCGCCGACGGCAACCTCACCGGCTACGGCGGCGGCCTGCACCGCAAGCGGCAGCTGCTGGACCTCGAACGGGGCCGCCGGGCCGCGCGGGCGGGCTCACCCCTGGGCGGCGAGGCCCCGCAGCAGCTCTGGTAGGGCCGTACCGATCGGCTCACGGACGACCTCGTCGGCCAGGTCGTCGTACGGCGTCGGCTCGGCGTTGACGATGACGAGGCGCGCGCCGTGATCGGCGGCCACCCCCGCGAGACCGGCGGCGGGCTGGACCTGGAGGCTGGTGCCCACGGCGATGAAGACGGTGCAGGCCTTGCTGATCGCGAGGGCGTCACCCAGCACGACCGGGTCCAGAGGCTCACCGAACATCACCGTCGCGGACTTGAGGATGCCGCCGCACCCCCGGCACGGCGGGTCCTCCTCACCCGCCTCGACGCGGGCCAGGGCCTCTTCCATGGAACTGCGGGCGTGGCAGGACGTGCACACCACGCCGCGTGCCGTGCCGTGCAGTTCGAGCACCTTGCGGTCGGGCATCCCGGCGAGCTGGTGCAGCCCGTCCACGTTCTGCGTGATCACCCGCACCGGCACCCCGGACCGCTCCAGCTCGGCCACCGCCCGGTGTGCGGCGTTGGGCTCGGCCGACAGCGCCCGGCTCGCCCGCCGCATCTGCCACGAGCGGCGCCGGATCTCCGGATCGCTCATGTAGTACTCGTACGTCACGAGCTTCTCCGCCTCCGGATCGCGCCGCCACAGCCCGTTCGGGCCGCGGTAGTCGGGGATACCGGAGTCCGTGCTGACGCCGGCACCGCTGAGAAGGGCGACGAGAGGCTTGCTCATGCAGCCGAGACTAGGGCGCCGGGTGACGGTGCGGCGAGCGATATGACCCGGCCCGCGTCAGAGCGCCCGGTGGCCGTCCTCCAGCTCCGCGGTTCCCGTGCCGTCGGCGAGGACGTCGAGGGCGGCGAGGACACGGCGGCCCAGGGCTCCGGGGAGGTGGCCGGCCAGCTCCTCGCGCGGGACGAGCTTCCAGGACAGCAGCTCCTCCTCCTGCAGGCGGATCGCCGCCAGGTCGTCCTCGCCGAGCACCCCGCCGTCGTACAGGTAGGCCACCAGCGGCGGTCGTCCCTCCCCGCGCACCCAGTCCACCGCCAGCAGCCGGCCGAGCTCACGGTCCAGCCCGATCTCCTCGGCCGTCTCCCGACGCGCCCCCTCCCGCGGGCTCTCGCCGTCGTCCGACTCGATCGTCCCGCCGGGCAGCGCCCACCCCTGACGGTAGTTCGGCTCGACGAGCAGCACCCTGCCCCGCGCGTCGCGGAACAGCGCGGCGGCGCCGGCGAGGACACGCGGGAGGGAGGCGACGTAGGCGGCGAAGTCCTGGGCTTCCTGGGTCGTGGTCATGCGGGAAGGGTAATGGCGCGGCCGGGCCCGCTCCCCGGGACGCCCGCCGCCCCGGCCGGGCGCACGGCAGCACGCGCCGGTCCCGTGATCGCCGGCGCACGGCGCACACGCCGGAGCGCTCAGTCCCGCACCGCCGGCGGCACCACCCGGATCCCGAAGCCGTACGAGCCGACGGCCTCGGCGATGCCCATGAACAGCAGCGCGTAGTGCTCCTGGCCCCGGGCCGTCGCGATGCCCCCGAGGTCGAGCACGGAGTCCGCAGGCCACCCCAGGTCGGCCAGCAGCCCGGCGACGGTGCGCTTGGCGTCCGCGTCGTCACCGGACAGGAACACGGTGCTCGGTCCCTCCAGCGAGTCCGGCGCCACCATCAGCTCCCGGTCGATCGTGCAGAGCGTCTTCACCACCCGGGTGTCCGGGAACGTCCGCTGGATCTCCTCACCCAGGCTCTCCACCAGGTGCGAGAGATTCCCCTCCGCGTCGAACCCGACCCCCACGTCGAGCAGCACCTTCCCCCGCAGCGCCGGCGCGCCCACCGCGGACAGCGCCGCCACGGACGCGGTGCCGGGCGTCGCGTTGACCACCACCTCCGCGTCCGCCGCGGCCGAGGCGGGATCCGCGACCCGGATCCGCTCACCCCACCGCTCCGCCGGCTCGGCCCGCAGGTCCGGGTCGTCCGGCCGCCGCGAGCCCAGCACGACGTCGTGTCCCGCACCGGCCCAGCCCGCGGCCAGCGCCCTGCCCACATGTCCCGTTCCGAGAATCGAGATCTTCATGGCCCCGAGGCTAGGCGGACCGCGGTCCGATTCGCGTCGGACCGGGGCCCGGGACGCCGTACGCCGTCAGACCTAGGACGCCGGCCCCTCCGCCTGCGCCAACCGCAGGGTCCGCTCGGCGAGTTCGCTGATCCGTACTCCGTCGAAACCGAAGACCGCGCTGCGCACGGTGTCCTGAAGCGGGTCCTTCCAGTGGCCGGGGATCGCCGAGGCGCCGGTCAGGACGCCGGCCACCGAGCCGGCCGTGGCACCGTTGGAGTCGGTGTCGAGGCCGCCGCGGACGGTCAGCGCGATGGTGCGGGTGAAGTCGCCGTCGCCGTGGAGCAGCCCGGCGGTGAGGACGGCCGCGTTCGGGACGACGTGGATCCAGCCCAGGCCGGCCGTCTCCTCGGTCAGCGTGTCGAGGGTGTCCTCCCAGGGCAGCCCCGTCTCGTGCAGGGAGGCGACCCGGCGCACCGTGCGGGCCAGGCGGCTGCTCGCGGGGATCACCGTCAGCGCCTCGTCCACGGCGTGCCGCACGGTGGGCGCCGTGAACGCCGCCGCGATCAGCGCCGCCGCCCACATCGCGCCGTACACCCCGTTGCCCGTGTGGGACAGCACCGCGTCCCGGCGGGCCAGCGCGGCGGCGCGGCGCGGCGCGCCCGGGGAGGTCCAGCCGTGCACGTCCGCGCGGATCAGCGCGCCGATCCACTCCTGGTACGGGTTGTCGTACGTGGCGGTCAGCGGCGGCTTCAGGCCGTTGGCGAGATTCCGGTACGCCGCCCGTTCCGCCGTGAAGGTCTGCAGATACGGCAGCCGCAGCAGCCACAGATCACCCACCTGCTCGGTGCTGAAGCCGAAGCCGTGGGTCTCCAGCAGGTCCAGCCCCAGGATCGCGTAGTCGATGTCGTCGTCACGGCAGCTGCCGTGGATCCGGCCGCGGACACAGGCCCGCCACTCCGGGCGCAGATCGAGGCCCTCGCTCTCGGTGAGCGGCTCGGGCAGGTAGTCGGTCAGGGGAAGGGCGTCCGTCTGCCGCAGATAGCGGTCGATGCGCGCCCGTGTCCACACCTCGCCCTGCTCCACCGGCTTGCCGAGCATGTTGCCCGCGATCCGGCCCACCCAGCCTCCGAGGATGCGGTCGGCCAGATCCGGCTGTCCTGCCTGCGTGCCCACAGCGGTCATGGATCCGGTCTACCCGATCCACCCGGTTCCGCACGCCGTGGCGAGGTCCACGGGACGGGTCCACGGGATGGGCAGGGCATGACGGCGACAGCGCCCGCCGGTTAAGGTCACAGCGGCGCGACTGGCCTCCTCACGCGTGCGAGGCCCGAGAGCGAGGGGAAAGCAAGTGGCGGACGCAGTCAGCAGTACCTGGTCCGAGCGGTCCGAGCGGTCGGCGCAGTCGGCACAGCGGGTGCTCGTCGCCGCGGACAAGTTCAAGGGGTCCCTGACGGCCGTGGAGGTCGCCGAGCGGGTCACGGCCGGGCTGCGCCGGATCGTACCGGGCGTCTCCGTCGAGGCGCTGCCGGTGGCCGACGGCGGTGACGGCACGGTCGCCGCGGCGGTCGCGGCGGGATTCGAACGGCGCGAGGTACGGGTCGCCGGTCCCCTCGGGGACGAGGTGACCGCGGCGTACGCGCTGCGCGGCGACACAGCGGTCGTGGAGATGGCCGAGGCGAGCGGACTGCAGCGGCTCCCTGAGGGGGTCTTCGCGCCGCTCACGGCGTCGACGTACGGCTCGGGCGAGCTGCTGCGGGCCGCGCTGGACGCGGGTGCGCGCACGATCGTGTTCGGGGTGGGCGGCAGTGCCACCACGGACGGTGGTGCGGGCATGCTGTCCGCACTGGGCGCGCGCTTCGCCAAGGCCGACGGGGAGCCGGTGGCGCCGGGCGGGGCCGGCCTCGCCGAACTGGCGACGGTGGACCTGTCCGGCCTGGACCCGCGACTCGCCTCGGTCGAGTTCGTGCTGGCGAGCGACGTCGACAATCCCCTGACCGGGCCGAAGGGCGCACCGGCGGTGTACGGCCCGCAGAAGGGGGCGTCGCCGGAGGACGTCGAGCGCCTGGACGCCGCGCTGGCGCACTTCGCGAAGGTGCTGGAGGGGGAGCTGGGCGTCAAGGCCGCCGAGTACGCCGCCTCGCCCGGTGCGGGGGCGGCCGGCGGCATCGGCTACGGCGCGCTGCTGGTCGGGGCGCGTTTCCGTCCCGGTATCGAGGTCATGCTGGACGTCCTGGGCTTCGCCCCGGCGCTGGAACGGGCGGAGCTGGTGATCACCGGGGAGGGTTCCCTGGACCAGCAGACCCTGCACGGGAAGGCCCCGGCGGGTGTCGCCACGGCGGCGCGTGCGGCGGGCAAGGAGGTCGTGGCGGTGTGCGGCCGTCTGGCGCTGCCGCCGGAGACTCTGGGGAAGGCCGGGATCCGGCGGGCCTACGCCCTGACGGACATCGAGCCGGACGTCCAGAAGTGCATCGCGGAAGCGGGCCCGATCCTGGAACGCACGGCGGAACGCATCGCCCACGACTTCTTGAGCTGAGCCGCCGCGCACTCCCGGTCCCAGGGGGCTCCGCCCCCTGGGACCCCACCCATGCCCCCCGCCCCCCGCCTCGCCAGTCCGAGAGCGCCCCCTCCACCCTGGCCCTGTCACCCCCGACTCGGTCAGCAGAGAGACACCGCCTCGGTCGCTGGAGAACCTGCCCAGCTCCCTGGGAACCTCTGCCCACCCACCACCCGCCTCGGCCGGTCGAGCAGCACCGGCCGGCCCGGTCGGGCGAGAGGCGCCGACACGATCGGGGGGAGGGGAGGCACCAACTCGGTCGGCCGGGGGGGCCGGCCCGGTCGGGCGGGAGGTCAGCTTGGTCGGGCGATGGGCCGACACGACCGGGCGAGATGGGCAGGCTCCGGGGGCAGCCTCGGTCGGGTGGGTGTGTGAGGTGGCGGGTGGGCCGGTGGAGGTGGCCTGGGGGCGTTGCTGGGGTGCGGGGGCTGTTGTGACGTGCCGAGTCGGGTGGTGGGTGGGCCTAGGCCGGGGGTCTGGGGGCGGAGCCCCCAGGGTGGGCGGCAGCGGCACCAGGGACCTGGCATGCGAAGGGCCCCGGAACCAACCCGGTCCCGGGGCCCAGAACGAACCTCGCGCGCTACGGCAACTGCGCCGCCCGCGCCTCCCGCCGATTGTCACGGAAATTGTTCACCCTGCGAGCGGTAGCGAACAGGGGGATCACCGCCCCCATCACCAGCTGCAGCGCACACCCCGTCTGCAACAGCAACTGCCCGCTCGGCGCGTCGAACGCCCACGCCGCGAGCAGCCCCATCGACAGCACGATCCACGACAGCATCGCCACGGCCAGCCGCCCCCGCGGCTTCGGGTACTCCACGCGGCTCACCATCAGCCACGCCGTCCCCAGAATCGCCAGCAGCGTCGCCACGAACGGCAGCTCCAGCAGCACGATCGAGACCACCGTCAGCGCCCCGAACGGCGACGGCATCCCCTGGAACGTACCGTCCTTCACGGTCACGCAGGAGAATCTCGCCAGCCGCAGCACCACCGCCAGCAGCACCACGATCGCTCCGACCGCGGCCACCCTCTGGTGCGCGTCGTCCGCGACCATGCCGTACACCAGCACGAAGTACGCCGGTGCCAGCCCGAAGCTGATCAGGTCCGAGAGGTTGTCCAGCTCCGCGCCCATCGGCGAGGACCGCAGCTTGCGCGCCACCAGCCCGTCGAACAGGTCGAAGACCGCCGCGCACAGCATCAGGATCACCGCGGTGGCCGCGCTGTGGCGCGCCATCCCGGTCTCCTGGCTCCCCGTGAGGTGCGGGATCAGGATGCCGGTGGTGGTGAAGTACACCGCCATGAAGCCACAGGTGGCGTTGCCCAGGGTGAGGGTGTCCGCTATCGACAGACGCAGCGAGAGGGGCATCTCCTCCTCGTCGTCCGCCTCGTCGGCCTCCGGCACCCAGCCGGCCTGAGTCTCCGGATCAATCACGGTCAATGCGAGTCACCCCAGCCACCGTCTTCTGGCCGACTTCGACCGCCACCTCCACGCCCTCGGGCAGGTAGATGTCGACCCGCGAGCCGAACCGGATCAGGCCGATCCGCTCGCCCTGCTCGACCTTGGTGCCCTGCGGCACGTAGGGGACGATGCGGCGGGCCACCGCGCCGGCGATCTGGATCATCTCGATGTCACCGAGCTCGGTGTCGAAGTGCCAGACGACCCGCTCGTTGTTCTCGCTCTCCTTGTTGAAAGCGGGAACGAAACCGCCGGGGATGTGCTCGACCGACGTGACCGTGCCGGACAGCGGCGCCCGGTTCACGTGGACGTTGAGCGGGCTCATGAAGATCGCGACGCGGGTACGGCCGTCCTTCCACGGCATGATGCTCTGCACCACACCGTCGGCGGGCGAGATGACCCGGCCCTGGGCGATCTCGCGCTCGGGGTCGCGGAAGAACCACAGCATCCCCGCCGCCAGCGCGGTGGCGGGAACGGCGACGGCCTTCGCCGCGCCCGAGCGGCGGGCACGGAGAAGGCTGACGGCTGCGGTGGCGACGGTCGGCAGAAGCCACGGCGATGCTCCGCGCGCGAGGCGTACGCCGGCGAGGCTGTCGCGAGGTGCAGAGGTTTGGCTGTGGGGCATGGATGACCTTCGTAGCGGATGATGCCGCGCACTTGCGGGGGACGGCGGCTTTCCGGCGATCGTAGCGGCTCCGGGCCGCAACTGGGTAAGCCAGTCAGACGAGTCGGCGGCCGAAGAGTGCATACGGGGTGTGATCCTCTTCTCCAAGAAAACACCCCGTATCCGGACATCTAGCCCTGGAATCGATACTCTTCGAGCAGTCGGCGTCCGATGATCATTTTCTGGATCTCGGCGGTGCCTTCACCGATCAGCAGCATCGGTGCCTCCCGGTAGAGGCGCTCGATCTCGTACTCCTTGGAGAAGCCGTAGCCGCCGTGGATCCGGAAGGCGTCCTCCACGACCTCCTTGCAGTATTCGGAGGCGAGGTACTTCGCCATCCCTGCCTCAAGGTCGTTTCGTTCCCCGGAGTCCTTTTTGCGCGCTGCGTTGACCATCATCGCATGCGCGGCCTCGACCTTGGTAGCCATCTCGGCCAGCTTGAACTGGATGGCCTGGTGCTGGGCGATCGGCTTGCCGAAAGTGTGACGCTGCTGGGCGTACTGGACACCGAGCTCGAAGGCGCGCTGAGCGACGCCACAGCCACGCGCCGCCACGTTGACCCGGCCGACCTCGACGCCGTCCATCATTTGGTAAAAACCTCGGCCGGTGACCCCGCCGAGCACCCGATTCGCCGGAATGCGCAGGCCGTCCATGATGAGCTCGGTCGTGTCGACGCCCTTGTAGCCCATCTTGTCGATCTTGCCGGGGATCGTCAGCCCCGGGCGGACCTCGCCGAAGCCGGGCTCCTTCTCGACCAGGAAGGTGGTCATCGACTTGTGCGGGGCCGTGCCCTCGGGGTGTCCTTCGTCACTTCGCACCAGAACGGCCACGAGGGACGACGTACCGCCGTTCGTCAGCCACATCTTCTGGCCGTTCAGGACGTACTCGTCGCCGTCCTTCACCGCCTTCGAGGTGATCGCCGACACATCGGAGCCGAGGCCCGGCTCCGACATCGAGAAGGCGCCGCGGATGTCGCCGGCCGCCATCCGGGGCAGGAAGTGGTCCTTCTGCTCCTGCGTGCCGTGCTGCTTGAGCATGTACGCCACGATGAAGTGCGTGTTGATGATGCCGGACACCGACATCCAGCCGCGGGCGATCTCCTCCACGCACAGCGCGTAGGTGAGGAGCGACTCGCCCAGGCCCCCGTACTCCTCGGGAATCATCAGACCGAACAGGCCGAGTTCCTTCAGCCCGTCGACGATCGCTTGCGGGTACTCGTCGCGGTGCTCCAGCTCGGTGGCGACCGGGATGATCTCCTTGTCCACGAAGTCGCGGACGGTGGAGAGGATCTCCTGCTGGACGTCGGTCAGACCGGCGGTCTGGGCGAGACGGGCCATCGTTACTTCTCCTGCTGCTTCAGCTCCGGGCGGCCGGGCTGCTCGCCGCCGCGCTCCTTGATGTACGTCTCGGTGGGCACCATGACCTTGCGGCGGAACACGCACACCAGCGTGCCGTCCTGCTTGTAGCCCTTGGTCTCGACGTAGACGATGCCGCGGTCGTTCTTCGACTTCGACGGCCACTTGTCGAGCACGGTCGTCTCGCCGTAGATCGTGTCGCCGTGGAAGGTCGGCGCCACGTGCTTGAGCGACTCGATCTCCAGGTTGGCGATCGCCTTGCCGGAGATGTCCGGCACGCTCATGCCGAGCAGCAGCGAGTAGATGTAGTTCCCGACGACGACGTTCTTGCCGAAGTCCGTCGTCTTCTCCGCATAGTTCGTGTCCATGTGGAGCGGGTGATGATTCATGGTGAGGAGACAGAACAGGTGGTCGTCGTACTCGGTGACCGTCTTGCCCGGCCAGTGCTTGTATGTCGCCCCGACCTCGAACTCCTCGTAGGTGCGTCCGAACTGCATCGCCGTCACGCCTCCGGGATCTCGAACTTGCTGGTGCGCTGCATGCCGGCGGCGCGTCCCTTGCCCGCGATGACCAGGGCCATCTTGCGGCTGGCCTCGTCGATCATCTCGTCGCCGAGCATCGCGGAGCCCTTCTTGCCGCCCGCCTCGGACGTGTAGTAGTCGTACGCGTCCAGGATCAGCTCGGCGTGGTCGTAGTCCTCCTGCGACGGCGAGAAGATCTCGTTGGACGCCTCGACCTGGCCCGGGTGCAGCACCCACTTGCCGTCGAAGCCGAGCGCGGCGGCGCGCTGGGCGACCGCGCGGTAGCCGTCGACGTTGCGGATCTGGAGGTAGGGGCCGTCGATGGCCTGGAGGTTGTTGGCGCGGGCGGCCATCAGGATCTTCATCAGGATGTAGTGGTAGGCGTCCGCCGGGTAGCCGGGCGGCTGCTCGCCGACCACCAGCGACTTCATGTTGATGGACGCCATGAAGTCGGCCGGGCCGAAGATGATGGTCTCCAGGCGCGGGGACGCCTGGGCGATCTCGTTGACGTTGTTCAGGCCCTGCGCGTTCTCGATCTGCGCCTCGATGCCGATCCTGCCGACCTCGAAGCCCATGGTCTTCTCGATCTGGGTGAGGAGGAGGTCGAGCGCGACGACCTGCTGGGCGTCCTGGACCTTCGGCAGCATGATGCAGTCGAGGTTCTGGCCGGCGCCCTCGACGACGGTCACGACGTCACGGTACGTCCACTCGGTCGTCCAGTCGTTGACACGCACGACGCGGGTCTTGCCGGTCCAGTCGCCCTCGTTGAGGAACTTCACGATGGTGTGCCGCGCCTCGGGCTTGGCGAGCGGGGCGCAGGCGTCCTCCAGGTCCAGGAAGACCTGGTCGGCCGGGAGGCCCTGGGCCTTCTCCAGGAAGCGCGGGTTCGAGCCCGGTACCGCCAGGCAGGAACGCCGGGGGCGAAGGCGGTTGACCGTGGTCATGCGGGGACCTCCAGGGGGTCGAGCTTGTTCGCTGTGCGGATCTCGTCGACGATGCGGCCGATGATTCCGGTGATGTCGAAGTCCTTCGGGGTGAAGACCGCGGCCACTCCGGCGGCTCGCAGCTGTTCGGCGTCACCGTTCGGGATGATGCCACCGGCGATCACCGGTATATCTGTGGCACCGGCCACATGGAGCCGCTGGAGCACGTCCGGCACCAGCTGGGCGTGCGATCCGGAGAGGATGGACAGGCCCACCGCGTGCACGTCCTCGGCGAGGGCGGCGTCCACGATCTGCTCCGGGGTGAGCCGGATGCCCTGGTAGACCACCTCGAACCCGGCGTCGCGGGCCCGCACGGCGATCTGCTCGGCGCCGTTGGAGTGGCCGTCCAGGCCCGGCTTGCCGACCAGGAAGCGCAGCTTGCCGACGCCCATCTCCTGGGCGGTCAGCTCCACCTTGCGGCGCACCTCGGCCAGCTTGGAGCCCTCCTCTGCGGGGATCGCCACCGGCGCCGACGACACGCCCGTGGGCGCCCGGAACTCGCCGAACACCTCGCGCAGCGCGCCGGCCCACTCTCCGGTCGTGACACCCGCGCGGGCGCACTCCAGGGTGGCCTCCATCAGGTTGTCGGTGCCGCGTGCGGCCTCCTTCAGCTTCTCCAGCGCCTTGCAGGGGCGCGGGTGGTTGAAGGGCGGCTGGTAGCGGGTGTCGCGCCACTTCTGGAGCGACTCGATCACCCGGGCCTCCACCGCCGGGTCGACGGTCTGGATCGCGGTGTCCAGATCGGCGGTCAGCGGGTTGGGCTCGGTGCCCTCGAAGATGTTGACGCCGACGATCTTCTCCTGGCCGGACTCGATCCGCGCCCGCCGCTCGGCGTGCGAGGCGACCAGCTGGGACTTCAGGTAGCCGGACTCGACGGCGGCCATCGCGCCGCCCATCTCCTCGATCCGCTCCATCTCCGCGAGCGAGTCGGCGACCAGCTGCTCCACCTTCGCCTCGATCACCTTCGAGCCCTCGAAGATGTCGTCGTACTCCAGCAGGTCGCTCTCGTAGGCGAGGACCTGCTGGATGCGCAGCGACCACTGCTGGTCCCACGGGCGGGGCAGGCCGAGGGCCTCGTTCCAGGCCGGCAGCTGCACGGCACGCGCGCGTGCGTCCTTGGAGAGGGTCACGGCCAGCATCTCCAGCACGATCCGCTGGACGTTGTTCTCCGGCTGTGCCTCGGTCAGTCCGAGGGAGTTGACCTGGACGCCGTAGCGGAAGCGGCGGTGCTTGGGGTTCTCGATGCCGTACCGCTCACGCGTGACCTTGTCCCAGATGCGGCCGAACGCCCGCATCTTGCACATCTCCTCGACGAAGCGGACGCCCGCGTTCACGAAGAAGGAGATACGGCCGACCACGTCGCCCATGCGCTCCTGCGGCACCTGGCCGGAGTCGCGCACCGCGTCGAGCACGGCGATGGCGGTGGACATCGCGTACGCGATCTCCTGCACCGGCGTGGCCCCGGCCTCCTGCAGGTGGTAGCTGCAGATGTTGATCGGGTTCCACTTCGGGATGTGGGAGACCGTGTACGCGATCATGTCCGTCGTCAGTCGGAGGCTCGGTCCCGGGGGGAAGACGTGCGTCCCCCGGGACAGGTACTCCTTGACGATGTCGTTCTGGGTCGTCCCCTGGAGCTTGGTGATGTCCGCGCCCTGCTCCTCGGCGACGACCTGATAGAGCGCCAGCAGCCACATGGCGGTGGCGTTGATCGTCATCGAGGTGTTCATCTGCTCCAGGGGGATGTCCTGGAACAGCCGGCGCATGTCACCGAGGTGCGAGACCGGCACTCCGACCCGGCCGACCTCGCCGCGGGCGAGGATGTGGTCGGGGTCGTAGCCGGTCTGCGTCGGCAGGTCGAACGCGACCGACAGACCGGTCTGGCCCTTGGCGAGATTGCGCCGGTACAGCTCGTTGGACGCCTCCGCCGTGGAGTGACCGGCGTAGGTCCGCATGAGCCACGGCCGGTCCTTCTGACGCTCAGTCATCTATGGCCGTCCTCAGACGTTCCGGAAGCGGTTGATGGCGTCGATGTGCTTCGCGCGCTTCTCGTGGTCGCGCACGCCCAGGCCCTCCTCGGGGGCGAGGCAGAGCACGCCGACCTTGCCCTGGTGGAGGTTGCGGTGCACGTCGTAGGCGGCCTGGCCGGTGTCCTCGAGCGCGTAGGTCTTCGACAGGGTCGGGTGGATCTTGCCCTTGGCGATGAGGCGGTTGGCCTCCCAGGCCTCGCGGTAGTTGGCGAAGTGGGAGCCGATGATGCGCTTCAGCGACATCCACAGGTAGCGGTTGTCGTACTGGTGCATGTAGCCCGAGGTGGAGGCGCAGGTGGTGATGGTGCCGCCCTTGCGGGTGACGTAGACCGAGGCTCCGAAGGTCTCGCGGCCGGGGTGCTCGAAGACGATGTCGATGTCCTCGCCGCCGGTGAGCTCGCGGATGCGCTTGCCGAAGCGCTTCCACTCCTTCGGGTCCTGGGTGTTCTCGTCCTTCCAGAACTTGTAGCCCTCGGCGTTACGGTCGATGATCGCCTCGGCGCCCATGGCCCGGCAGATCTCCGCCTTCTGCGGCGAGGACACGACACAGATCGGGTTGGCGCCGCCGGCCAGCGCGAACTGCGTGGCGTAGGAGCCGAGTCCGCCGCTCGCGCCCCAGATGAGCACGTTGTCGCCCTGCTTCATGCCGGCGCCGTTGCGGGAGACCAGCTGCCGGTACGCGGTGGAGTTGACCAGGCCGGGGGCGGCTGCCTCCTCCCAGCTGAGGTGGTCCGGCTTCGGCATCAGCTGGTTGGACTTCACCAGCGCGATCTCCGCCAGGCCGCCGAAGTTGGTCTCGAAGCCCCAGATGCGCTGCTCGGGGTCGAGCATCGTGTCGTTGTGGCCGTCGGAGGACTCCAGCTCGACGGAGAGGCAGTGCGCGACGACCTCGTCGCCGGGCTGCCAGGCGTTGACGCCGGGGCCGGTGCGCAGCACGACGCCCGCGAGGTCGGAGCCGATGATGTGGTACGGCAGGTCGTGGCGCTTGGCCAGCTCGCTGGTGCGGCCGTAGCGCTCCAGGAACCCGAAGGTGGACAGCGGCTCGAAGATCGAGGTCCACACCGAGTTGTAGTTGACCGAGGAGGCCATGACGGCCACCAGGGCCTCGCCCGGGCCGAGTTCGGGCAGGGGCACGTCGTCGAGGTGGATCGACTTGCGCGGGTCCTTGTCCTTGGTGGCGAGCCCGGCGAACATCTCCGTCTCGTCCTTGTGCACGGTGATCGCGCGGTACGACTCGGGGAGCGGCAGGTTGGCGAAGTCCTCCGACGTGGAGTCGGGCGACTGGATCGCGGCCAGGATGTCCTTGACGGTCACGGTGTTGCCTCCGGCGGTGAGCGCCCTGAGGGAGGGGCGCTGAGGGTTACGTCGGTGCTGCTGAGGGTTTTCGAGGGTGTGCCGTCGGTTCGGCGGGTGGTGCTTCGGCAGCGCTTTGTGGCGCGGGAGGTTGCCTGTGACGCAGGCGTCCGGGTTCGCGGGTGATGGCCCGCGGGGACAGCCCGGACTCCTTCAACGTATGACACCGCGTGTCACCCCGCAAGGCACTGAGTGCCAGAACTTGCTCTCAGATGAAATCTTACGTAACAGATGAGCGATGATCGATCGAACCGGTGGTAAGAGGCCGTCCAAATAGGGCCCTGACATGCCAAAACGGCCACCCGGTGGGGTGGCCGTTGTCACAGGGGTCGGGGGCTGCCTCAGCGCTCCTTCAGCGCGTGCTCGATGGTCCGCATCACCTCGTCGAGCGGGGCGTCCGTACGGGCCACGGTGACCAGCACCTCGCCGTGCGTGGCCGCCTGCGCGGCCGGCGGCTGCGGGGGAGCGGTGCGGCGGCCCGCCATGATGCCGCTGCCGAAGGTCTTGCGCACGATCGCAAAGGCGTGGTCCAGCTGGGCCTCCACGTCCCCCTGCCCGCCGGCCCGCAGCCAGCGCCGCAGCACGTGGTTGTGGGCGGTGACCACCGCGGAGGCGGCGACCTCCGCGAGCAGCGGGTCGTCGCCCACCGCGTCGTGGTGCGCGTGCTCGTCGAAGTGGCCGAGGAGATAGCGGGTGAACAGCCGCTCGTAGCGGGCCACCGACGCGATCTCCGCCTCGCGCAGCGTCGGCACCTCGCGCGTCAGCTTGTAGCGGGCGACCGAGATCTCCGGCCGCGCCGCGTACATCTTCATGACCTCCTTGATGCCGCGGCACACCGTGTCGAGCGGATGCTCGTGCGCGGGCGCGGCGTTGAGCACCGCCTCGGCGCGGACCAGGGTGTCGTCGTGGTCGGGGAAGATCGCCTCTTCCTTGGAGCGGAAGTGGCGGAAGAAGGTGCGGCGGGCGACCCCGGCCGCGGCCGCGATCTCGTCGACCGTGGTGGCCTCGTACCCCTTGGTCGCGAACAGTTCCATCGCGGCGGCCGCGAGCTCCCGGCGCATTTTGAGGCGCTGGGCGGCGGCGCGACTGCCTGCGGCACTTTCCGGCGGCTCGGTCGTGGCGGGCGTACGTGCGGACTTGGCGGGCTGGGACATGCCCCGAACGTACTGCATGTGCGCAGCTCGATGCGCATGACCGGCGCTTCCCCCGCCCTCGGCGGGCGGGGGAGGGGCGCCGCGGGCGGGCGCCGCGATGGCGTCGGGATCGAGCAGCCCGCCCCATTCCGCGCCCGCCTGGAACCAGTCGCCGGGACGCCGCTCAGCGCTTGGCATATTCGCGGAAGCCACGGCCGGTCTTGCGGCCGAGGCAGCCCGCGGCCACCAGGTGCTCCAGCAGCGGCGCAGGGGCGAGCCCCGGGTCGCGGAACTCGCGGTGCAGGACCTTCTCGATGGCCAGCGAGACGTCCAGACCGACGACGTCCAGCAGCTCGAACGGGCCCATCGGGTAGCCGCCGCCCAGCTTCATCGCGGCGTCGATGTCGTCCAGGGAGGCGTAGTGCTCCTGGACCATCTTGATCGCGTTGTTGAGGTACGGGAACAGCAGCGCGTTGACGATGAATCCGGCCCGGTCACCGCAGTCCACGGCGTGCTTGCGGATCTTGACGCAGACCTCGCGCACGGTGGCGTGCACGTCGTCGGCGGTCAGCACCGTGCGGACCACCTCGACCAGCTTCATCGCCGGGGCCGGGTTGAAGAAGTGCATGCCGATGACGTCCTGCGGGCGCGAGGTGGCGCGGGCGCAGGCGACGACCGGGAGGGAGGAGGTGGTGGTGGCGAGCACCGCGCCCGGCTTGCAGACCTTGTCGAGCGTGGCGAACAGCTGCCGCTTGATCTCCAGGTCCTCGGCGACCGCCTCGACCGCGAGGTCGACGTCGGCGAAGTCGTCGTAGGTGCCGGTCGGCCGGATCCGCTCCAGGGTCTGGGCGGCCACCTCGGCGGTCATCCGGCCCTTGTCGACGGAGCGGGCGAGGGACTTGCCGATCCGGGCCTTGGCGGCCTCGGCCTTCTCCTCGCTGCGGGCGGCCAGCACCACCTCGTAGCCGCCCTTGGCGAAGACCTCGGCGATGCCGGAGGCCATGGTGCCCGAGCCGGCCACGCCCACCGAGCGAACCGGACGGCCGGCGGTCAGCGCGCCGCCCTCCAGCGGGGTCAGCGCGTCCCGCACGACCGTGCCGCTGCCCGGCGCCTCGTAGGTGTAGAAGCCGCGCCCCGCCTTGCGGCCCGTCAGACCCGCCTCGCTGAGCTGCTTGAGGATCGGGGCGGGGGCGTGCAGCCGGTCGTGGGAGGCGGCGTACATGGCCTCGAGGACCGTGCGGGCGGTGTCGATGCCGATGAGGTCGAGCAGCGCCAGCGGGCCCATGGGCAGCCCGCAGCCCAGCCGCATCGCGGCGTCGATGTCCTCGCGGGAGGCGTAGTTGGCCTCGTACATCGCGGCGGCCTGGTTGAGGTAGCCGAACAGCAGCCCGTCGGCGACGAATCCGGGCCGGTCGCCGACCGCGACGGGCTCCTTGCCGAGGTCCAGGGCGAGGTCGGTGACGGCCGTGACGGCGGCCGGGGCGGTCAGCACGGAGGAGACGATCTCGACCAGCTTCATCGCCGGGGCCGGGTTGAAGAAGTGCATGCCCAGCACGCGCTCGGGGCGGGCGGAGTCGGCGGCGAGGCGGGTGACGGACAGGGCGTTGGTGCCGGTCGCCAGGATCGTCTCCGGCCGCACGATGCCGTCGAGTTCGCGGAAGATCTGCTGCTTGGTCTCGTACGACTCCGGCGCCACCTCGATCACCAGGTCGGCACCGGCCGCCGCGGTGAGGTCGGTGGACGTGGTGATCCGGGCGAGGAGGTCGGTGCGCTCCTGCTCGGTCAGGCGCCCGCGCTCCACGGCACGGGAGGTGGAGGACTCCAGGGCGGCGACGCACTTCGCGGCCTGGGCCTCGCTGATGTCGATGCCGACGACCGTGCGGCCGGCCTTGGCGAGGACCTCGGCGATGCCGGTGCCCATCGTGCCGAGGCCGACCACGGCGATGGTCTGGAGCGGGGACAGAGGGGTGTCGGACAGGGGAGTGGCCATCGCGGGACTCCAGGAATGAGGGTGACGACGGGAAACGCGCCCGGGTGCGCCGAGAGGCGCACCGGGTGCGTGCGAAGTGCGGGTGTGGCCGGGCTGCAAGCGCACACGCCCGGTGCCGAGACGGTCAGGGCGTGCACACGCCCTGCGCCGACGGCGGGTCCGACCGGCCCTGTCCCGAGGCCGAGTCGTACTGCGGTACACACAGGTACCGAACCGACTGCGCCTCACGGCGGCTGCGTCACCAAACCACCGCGAGGGGATGCGAGTGGGTAACTCGCTCGTCTGAGCTTAACTTGCGGGTAACGAGCGCGCCAGCCCCCGGTGTTTGTGATGTACGTCCCGCACGACCCGCCCCGCCCCTAGGGCCTGTCGTTCGGATCACGCCGCAGACGCGGGGTCTGGCACGCACATCTGCCGCGTTGTCGTCGGTTGCCAATGCTCCGCATTGACGCCCTCCTCCGCCTTGCAGCTGCACGCACCAGACCCCGCTCACCGGCGCTGATCAGGCACCGGCCCTTCCCTGCGACGTGATCCGAACGACAGGCCCTAACCTCGGAGGCATGGACGAAGAGTTGCGATCGCTCACGGAGCGCTTACGGGCCGAGTCGGGCGGATCGGTGGCGTACGACCGGCTCGTGGCGACGGAGGACCTCGACGTGCTGGCCGGGGTGCTCACGGAAGCCGGCCAGCCGCTGTGGGCACGGGAACTGGCCGCCTTCCGGCTCGGACTGGCCGGGGACCGGCGCGCCTTCGAGACCCTGGTGCTCCTCCTCAACCACCGCGACCCCCCGCGCTGCGCCTCCGCCGCCTACGCGCTGGCCCGCCTCGGCGACCCGCGCACCGCACGGGCGGCGGCCGCCCTCGCCACCAACGAACTGCGCGTCGCCTACGCCCTGCACCCGGTCCGCCTGCTGACCGAGCTGCGCGCCCCGGAGTCCGTCCCCGCGCTGATCACCACCCTGCGCCGCCGGCTGCGCCCGCACGACCCGTACCGGCGCGTCGCCCTGGCCTGTGTGGAGGGCCTGGGCACCCTGGCCGACCCGCGCGCCGAACCCGTTCTCGAAGAGGCCCTCGCCCACCCGGCCCTGGCCGAGGCGGCGGTGCACGCCCTGTCCCGCATCCCCGGTCAGCGGTCGGGGCAGCGGTCCTCCGACGGGCGGATCCCCGGCCCGCGGTGACCTGGTCAGCCGCGCGGGTCTCTCACGTACCGCACCTCGGGCACCGAGACCCCGTCCACCTCGAACGGCTCCTCCGCCCCGTCCGCGGCGAAGCCCGCGCGAGCGTAGAAACGGCGGGCGCGGGTGTTGGCCTTCACCACCCACAGGAGCATGCGGGGACGGCCGGTGCTCGTGCAGCGCCGGACCGCCTCGGTGAGCAGGGCTCGGCCCACGCCGTGCCCGATGTGCTCGGGGCGCAGGTACAGGGCGTACAGCTCGGCGTCCTCGGTGAGCGTGTCGCCGTCCCGGTAGGGGCCGAAGGCCGCCCAGCCGGCGAGCGCTCCGCCGCCGGTCTCGGCGACCAGGTTCACCACGGGGTTGTCGGCCCGCTCCAGACGCGCGCGGTGCCGCTCCGCGTCCGCCGCCACGTCGAGTCCGTCGAGATACGACTGCGGGACGATTCCCCGGTAGGCGTGCTGCCAGCCGCGGACCCGAATCTCGGCCACCCCGTCGCAGTCGTCCGCCGTCATGGCACGCAGCCGGTACCCGGTCATCCGCGCACGACCGCCAGGGCCTCGATCTCCATCAGGAACTCCGGGCGGACCAGCGCGGCGACCTGCACCGCGGAGGCTGCGGGCAGCCGGTCGTCGGGTATGTACGCGGCGCGCGCCTCGCGGATCGCGGGCATGTGCGCCATGTCCGTCACGAAGTAGGTCAGTTTGACGACGTCCTCGAAGGCCGCTCCCGCGGCGGACAGACAGCGCCGCAGGTTCTCGAAGACCTGCCGGGCCTGGGCCGCCGGATCGCCCGCGCCGACCACCTTGCCGTCCTCGCCCAGCGGGAGCTGGCCGGAGACGGCGACGAGGCGGCCGGTGGCGGAGACGACATGCGTGTACTGCGCGGCGGGGAAGACGCCGTCGGGGGCGGGGATCCTGGTCGGGTCGCTCATGGGTCCATCCTGGACCACGGGTCCGACAACGCCCGCCCCGACGGTTCGTCAGGTGCTCAGCCCCGGAAGCCGAGCAGTCCGTGCAGGGTCGAGCCGCGGGCCGTCCCCGGTGCCGCCTTCGACGCCGACGGCTTCGGTTCGGGCAGCGCCTCGCACACCGCGTCGGCGTCACCGTGCCCGCCGCGCGGCACCGTGCCGTCGGTCAGATACGCGGCGAGATGCCGGTCCAGGCACGCGTTGCCGCTCAGCGTGATGCCGTGGTTCCCGCCGCCCTGCTCGACCACCAGGCTGGAGTCCGCCAGCAGGTGATGGACCGTGACACCGCCCCGGTAAGGGGTGGCCGCGTCGTGGGTCGCCTGGAACAGCAGCGCCGGCGGCAGCTCGTCGTTGGCGATCCGCACCGGCCGCACGGCATCCGTCGGCCAGAACGCACAGGGCGCGTTGTACCAGGCGTTGTTCCAGGCCATGAACGGTGCCTTCTCGTACACGGCCCAGTTGTCCTTGCGCCACTGCTCCCAGTCACGCGGCCACGTGGCGTCCCGGCACTCCACCGCCGTGTAGATGCTGTAGCCGTTGTCGCCCGCGGCGTCGATCGCGCCGAAGTTCTCGTACGCCTCGACCAGCGGCGCGTCGTCCCCGTCGTTCACGTACGCCGAGAACGCCTCCGCGAGATACGGCCAGTAGCCGTTGTAGTAGCCGCCCGGGACGTAGGTGTCCTCCAGCTCGGCCGGCCCCACCTTGCCGTCGGCCGGCTCCTCGGCCAGGGCCGCGCGCATCGCGTACCACCGGGCCTCGACCCGCTCCGGGTCGGTGCCCAGCCGGTAGTGCGCGTCGTGCCGCGCGACCCAGGCCATGAAGGCGCGGTGCCGGTCGTTGAAGGCGTGGTCCTGGTTGAGGTTGGCGTCGTACCAGACCTCGGTGGGGTCCACGACCGAGTCCAGCACCAGGCGCCGTACACGCTGCGGGTACAGCTTGGCGTAGACCGCGCCCAGGTAGGTGCCGTAGGAGTAGCCGAAGTAGTTGACCTTCTCCGCGCCCAGCGCCCGCCGGATGACGTCCAGGTCGCGCGCCGCGCTGACGGTGTTGATGTACGGCAGCACGTCCGCGTACTTGGTGCGGCAGGACTCGGCGAAGGACTTCACCCGCGCGAGGTTGGCCTGCTCCACCGCACTGGTGACCGGCACCGGGTCCGGGCGCACCGGGTCGAAGTGTCCCGGCCCGCAGTCCAGGGCCGGGGTGCTGGCGCCCACGCCGCGCGGGTCGAAGCCGATGACGTCGTACTGGGCCGCCACCCGCTTCGGCAGCGACGACGCGACGAACCCGGCGAGCGTGCGCCCGCTGCCGCCGGGGCCGCCCGGGTTGACCAGCAGCGGGCCCTGGTACGTCCGCGCCGTGTGCGGGACGCGGGACAGCGCCAGGGTGATCGTCCGCCCGTCCGGGTCGGCGTGGTCGAGCGGCACCTTCACCGACGCGCACTGCAGCGTCGGGTAGTCCTCGGTGCCGCACTTCTTCCAGGCGGGCTTCGCCGCGCGGAAGGTCCGGTCGGCCTGCGGTGTGCCGGCCTCGGCCGGCCCGGCCGTGAGACCTCCGGCGGCCATGACGAGGGCGGCACCGCACAGCACGGCTGCGCGTTTCCTCATGGGTCCTCCCAGGACGGAGGGGCTGCGGACCGCGAGGCTCACGGTCCACGCCGGATCGTCCCGGGGAAGGGACCCCTTACGAACATGTCCGACCCGTACTTGACCCGATTGGGCCGCCGGATGCGCTCGAATGCTCCTAGAGGAGCGTGAGTTGAGTGGGCTCGGTCATCTCCGGCCGGGGGGGCTCCGGGGGCCGGATCCGGCGCGGCATTCCCGCGCGGGTGGGGCCGATGCCGTACTCCTCGGCCAGCTCGTGCACCTGACGGGTGATCCGGCGCTGGTACCACTTCGGGGCGTAGGCGCCGTCCGCGTACAGCCGCTCGTAGCGGCCCACCAGATACGGGTGGTGACGGGCCAGCCAGGCCATGAACCACTCGCGGGCGCCGGGGCGCAGATGCAGCACCAAGGGGGTGACGGAGGTGGCGCCCGAGGCGGCGATCGCCCGCACGGTGGACCGCAACTGCTCCGGGCGGTCGCTCAGGAACGGGATCACCGGTGCCATCAGCACCCCGCAGCCGATGCCGGCCTCGCTCAGCGTCCGCACGACCTCCAGGCGCCGCTCCGGTGCCGGTGTGCCCGGCTCCACGGTGCGCCACAGCCCCTCGTCGGTGAAGCCGACCGAGACGGAGATGCCGACGTCGGTCACCTCGGCGGCCTGCCGCAGCAGCGGAAGGTCGCGCAGGATCAGCGTGCCCTTGGTGAGGATCGAGAACGGGTTCGCCCGGTCGCGCAGGGCGGCGAGGATGCCCGGCATCAGGCGGTAGCGCCCCTCGGCGCGCTGATAGCAGTCGACGTTCGTGCCCATCGCTATGTGCTCGCCGTGCCAGCGGCGCGAGGCGAGCTGGCGGCGCAGCAGCTCGGGCGCGTTCACCTTGACCACGATCTGGGAGTCGAAACCGAGGCCCGTGTCGAGGTCCAGGTAGCTGTGCGTCTTGCGGGCGAAGCAGTACACGCACGCGTGCGTGCAGCCCCGGTAGGGGTTCACGGTCCACTCGAAGGGCATGCGGGAGGCCCCGGGCACCCGGTTGATGATCGAGCGGGCGCGGATCTCGTGGAAGGTGATGCCGCGGAACTCCGGCGTGTCGAAGGTACGGGTCGTCACCGCCTCCGCGCCGAACAGCGCGGCGTCGGCCCGGCTGTGTTCGGAGTCCACGGTGAGGTTCTCCCAGCGCATGACGCCTCCTCGGTAGCACTGGCCCACAGAATAGAACAAGTGTTCCCTTGATCGTGCGACCGACATCTTCGGTCACCCACCCGATCACTTCCGGACCCCCGATTTGGGCGGCCGGGCAAGGGGGTGGTTGGCTTGCCCCGACCCCCGAGAAACCAGGTCCTGGAGGAATGCGATGGCGCAGGTCGAGGCCACTACGGAGCGGATCGTCGCGGCGGACGCGGAGACGGTGTTCGACGCGCTGGCCGACTACAGCGGCACCCGCGAGAAGCTGCTGCCCGAGCACTTCAGCGAGTACGAGGTCCGCGAGGGCGGCGACGGCGAGGGCACCCTCGTCCACTGGAAGCTCCAGGCCACCAGCAAGCGCGTCCGCGACTGCCTCCTGGAGGTCACCGAGCCGGGCGACGGCGAGCTGGTCGAGAAGGACCGCAACTCCTCCATGGTCACCACCTGGCGCGTCACCCCCGCAGGTGAGGGCAGGTCCCGGGTCGTGGTCACCACCACCTGGAAGGGCGCCGGCGGCATCGGCGGCTTCTTCGAGAAGACCTTCGCGCCCAAGGGCCTCGGCCGCATCTACGACGCGGTGCTCGCCAAGCTGGCCGCCGAGGTCGAGAAGTAGGGCTCCCAAGGGCCCGGCGCGCAGGGGGTGTTGGTCCCCCTCACCGGTTCGGGTGATCTCCCCGCGGTGCCGGCGTGTGCCGTAACTCGTCGCGCTTGCTCGTAGTTGTCGCTTTTACGCGGGAATTGTGCGGCAGCGCGACGAGGGGAGCGGTACGTGGGCGGGATCACCCTGACGAAAGAGGCACCGGTCACGGCTGCCGTGACCGGGGAGCCGCCCTCGCCGCCACCTCAGGCCGAGCCGCAGCTGAGCCCGCGCCGGGTGCGGCTGGTCTTCCTCGCGCTGATGCTGGCGCTGCTGCTCGCCGCGCTGGAACAGATGATCGTCGCCACCGCGCTGCCGAAGATCGTCGGCGAGCTGCACGGCCTGGACAAGATGTCCTGGGCGATCACCGCCTATCTGCTCACCGCCACCATCGGCCTGCCCATCTACGGCAAGCTCGGCGACCTGCTCGGCCGCAAGAGCGTCTTCCAGTTCGCGATCGTCGTCTTCGTCATCGGCTCCGCGCTCGCCGGACGGGCCGAGACCATGGACCAGCTGATCGCCTTCCGCGCGGTGCAGGGCGTCGGCGCGGGCGGACTGATGATCGGCGTCCAGGCGATCATCGCGGACATCGTGCCCGCGCGGGAACGCGGCCGCTTCATGGGCCTCATCGGCGCCGCTTTCGGCCTCGCTTCCGTCGCCGGTCCGCTGCTCGGCGGCTACTTCACCGACTCACTGACCTGGCGCTGGTGCTTCTACATCAACGTGCCCTTCGGCATCGTCACCCTCGCCGTGGTGGGACTGGTGCTGAAGCTCCCCAAGCCCGCCGTCAGGCCCCGTCTCGACGTCCTCGGCTGCGTGCTGCTCGCCGCCGGCTCCACCTGCCTGCTGTTGCTGACCGCGTGGGGCGGCACCGAGTACGCCTGGGGCTCGCGCGTCATCCTCGGCCTCGGCGCGGGCGCCGTCGCGGCCACCGTGCTCTTCCTGGTCGTCGAGCGCTTCGCCGTCGAGCCCCTCATGCCGCTGCGGCTCTTCCGGGACTCCGTCTTCAACGTCACCTCGCTGGTCGGCCTGGTGATCGGCATCGCCCTGTTCGGCGCCGCCAGCTACCTGCCGACCTACCTGCAGATGGTCGACGGGGCGTCGGCCACCGAGTCGGGCCTGCTGATGCTGCCCATGATGGCCGGCATCGTCGTCGCCTCGATCGTCTCCGGACAGCTCATCAGCCACACCGGCCGCTACCGGCTCCACCCGATCCTCGGCGCGGCCCTGTCGGTCGTCGGGATGTGGCTGCTGTCCCGCCTCGACACCGACACCCCCCGGCTGCACTACAGCATCTGGATGGCCGTCCTCGGCACCGGGATCGGCATGGTCATGCCGGTACTGATCCTCGCCGTGCAGAACTCCGTGCGCCCGGCCGATCTGGGCACGGCGACGAGCGCCAACAACTACTTCCGGCAGATCGGCGGATCGGTCGGCGCCGCCGTCTTCGGCACCCTCTTCGCCGACCGGCTCACCGACGCCCTCGCCGAACGCCTGCCCGCCCACGCGGGCGAGGAGCTGCCCGACCCGGAGTCGATCACCCCGCAGCTCGTCCACTCGCTGCCGCCCGACCTGCGCGAGCCCTACATCCAGGCGTACGCCGACGCCATGCCGCGCATCTTCCTCTACCTGGTGCCGGTGCTCGTCCTCGGCCTGCTCATCGCCTTCTTCCTCAAGGAGAAACCACTGGTGTCCCACAACACCCCCCTCGCCGACCCGGCCCGGGAAACACCGCACGCCCCCGCGCCCGTGCCGCCCGCCCGCACCGCGCACACCGGCGGCATCCCCGTCTGCGGCACCGTGCAGCACCCCGACGGCACGGTCGTACCGCGCGCCGCGCTCACCCTCATCGACGTCGCCGGGCAGCAGATCGGGCGGGGCGCCAGCGGCGACGACGGGCGGTACGCGCTCGCCACCCCCGGCTCGGGGGCGTACGTCCTGATCGCCGCGGCCGGCGGCCACCAGCCGCAGGCGGTCTCCGTCACCGTCGGCGAGCGGCCCGTCGAGCTGGACGTCGTCCTCGGCGGCGCCGGACGCCTCGCGGGCAGTGTGCTCACCGCCGACGGCAGCCCCGTGCGGGACGCCACCGTCACGCTCACCAACGTCCACGGCGAGGTCGTCGCCAGCACGCGCAGCGGCCGGGAGGGCGGCTACGTCATCACCGAACTGGTGGCGGGCGAGTACACCCTCGCCGCGAGCGCGCCCGCGTTCCGGCCGGCCGCCCTGCCGGTCACCGTCCAGGCGGCCCGCGAGACCCGCCAGGACGTCGAACTCGCGGGCGGCGCGGTGCTGCGCGGCACCGTGCGGGCGGGCGGCGGACGGCCCGTCGAGGACGCGCGCGTGACCCTGCTGGACGCCGCCGGCAACGTCGTCGACACCCTCACCACCGGCCCCGACGGCACCTTCCGCTTCGTCGACCTGTCCTCCGGCGAGTACACCGTCATCGCCGCCGGCTACCCGCCGGTCGCGACCGTCCTCCAGGTCGCCGGAGGCGGGCGCACCGAACGCGACCTCCAGCTGGGGCACGAGGACTGAACCCCCACGCGGGACAGGGGCGGAGCGGGAGCCCGGGGCAATTCCCGTATTGCCACACATCGCAACCGGGCGTGGCCGTACGGTGGTGACGGCGCTACAGATCTTGCCGAGCCGGGGAGAGAGGGCCTGGGCCATGGACCGTGGCACCGAGCGGGACGCACCTGGCAGCCGCGCCGTCGGCGAGGGTCCGGCACCCGGACAGGCCGGGGCGGGCCGCATTCCCCTGGCCGTCGTCGTGGTGGACCGGGACGGGCTCGTCTCCCACTGGAGCACCGGTGCGCGCCGGCTGTTCGGACCGGCCAAGCAGGAGGCGATCGGCAGGCCCGCCGTGGACCTGCTGCCCGTCTCCGGCGCCCTGCCCGAGGAACCGCGGGCCGCCCTCTCGTACGGGGCGTACGCCGCCTACGACGGGCTCGGACCCGACCTCGAAGCCTCCCTCGACCAGGGCCTGTCCTATCCGGCCGCGGGCCGCGCCCGCCTCGCCGTACCGGGGTCCGGGTCCGGCCGCGCCGATGTGCTGTGGTGGGCGTACCCCCTGGTCGGGCCCGGGCCGGAGCGGCTGCTGGTGCTGGCCGCCGACGCGCACGCGCTGCACGGTGAGGACACCGGGGCGTTCGAGCGGATCGCACCCGGTTTCGCGCTGCACACCGACTTCCCCGGCTCCGAGGACCTGGCCCGCCGGCTCCCCGAGATCCTGCCCAGCATGAGCGTCGGCGACAGTGCCCGCATCGTCGCGCAGATCCTCGAACTCGGCTACCCGGTCCTGGAGTTCAGCCAGAACGACCGGGTGCCCGTCACCCCCGACTGGGGCGTGCCCCGGCGTGCCGAGCGCAGGGCGCGCCGGGAGCGGGCGGCGCGGGCGCTCGCGGCCGGTGAGCCGGTGCCCGAGGAGCTGCGGGACGAGGGCGAGGACCTCGAGTACGCGGCCGTCCGCGAACGCCTGGAGTTCCTCAACGAGGTCAGCTCCCGCATCGGCACCTCCCTCGACCTGTCGCGCACCATCGTCGAGGTCAGCAAGGCCGTCGTCCCCCGCTTCACGGACGTCGCCGGCACCTATCTGCGCGAACAGGTCGTCGCCGGTGAGGGGTTCGACGAGGGCGTGCCGGACACGACCACCATGTGGCACCGGGTCGCCGTGGAGCACACCGACGAACCCGGCCGCTGGGACGACGTCGTGCCCGTCGGCGAGGCGATGCCCTTCCCCGCGCACACGCCGTTCTTCCAGTGCATGACGACCGGCGAGCCCGTGCTCGTGCCGCGCATCAGCGAGGAGATGGGCCATGCCATCGCCTCGCAGTTCGACAAGCGTGACATCCGGCCGCTGATCACCGGCCGGTCCATGCTGGTCGTGCCGCTCAAGGCCCGCAACGTCGTCCTCGGCTTCATGATCCTGCTGCGTCATCCGAAGCGGCCGGTCTTCAACGACATGGACCGCGTCACCGGCGCCGAACTCGCCGCCCGCGCGGGCCTGGTGCTCGACAACGCCCGCATGTACACCCACCAGGAGAACGTCGCCGAGACGCTCCAGGACAGTATGCTGCCGCACATCCCGCCGCACCGGGCGGGCTGCGACATCGCCACCCGCTATCTGCCGGGCACCCTGCTCGGCCGGGTCGGCGGCGACTGGTTCGACTCGGTGAAACTGCCCGGCGCGCGTACCGCCTTCGTCGTCGGTGACGTCATGGGGCACGGGCTGAACTCCGCCGCCATGATGGGGCAGTTGCGCACCGCCGTGCAGACCATGGCCGGGCTCGACCTGCCGCCCGCGCAACTGCTGCGCAACCTCGACGACCTCGCCCAGCGCCTCGGCGACAGCTACCTCGCGACCTGTCTGTACGCCGTCTACGACCCCATCGCGGGCGAACTGCACCTCGCCAACGCGGGGCACATCCCGCCCGTCCTGGTCCGCGCCGCGGACGGGCGCAGCGAACTGCTGGAGCTGCCCACCGGTGCGCCCGTCGGTGTCGGCGGGGTGCCCTTCGAGGCGGTACGCGTGCGCGTGGAGCCCGGTGACCGGCTGGTGATGTGCACCGACGGGCTGGTCGAGGTGCGCGGCGAGGACATCGGCGTCGGGCTGGCCACGCTGTGCGAGTCCGCCGCCCACCCGGCCGCCTCCATGGACGACGCCTGCGACACGATCATCCGCGCCCTCAACACGCGCGGCGGACGCAAGGACGACGTGGCGCTGCTGATGGCCCGGCTCGGCGGCATCGAGCCCGAGGACGTCGCCGAATGGCGGCTCGCCCTCGATCCCGCCGAAGTGGGCAGGGCCCGCGCGGCGGTCCGCGAGCAGCTGCACGCGTGGGGGCTGCCCTCGCTCGCCGACCACGCCGAGCTGATGGCGGACGAACTCGTCACCAACGCCGTACGGCACTCCCACGCACGGCCCGTCGCCCTGCGGCTGGTGCGCGCGGACACCCTGCTGTGCGAGGTGGAGGACGACGACCACGAACTGCCCACGCTCGTCACCGCCCGCCCGACGGACGAGTCCGGCCGTGGCCTGAGGGTGGTCAGCACGCTCGCACGCGAGTGGGGCGCGAGCCGGACCAAGACGGGCAAGAGCGTGTGGTTCGAGCTGACGCTGCCGCGACGACGGTGACGTTGGTCCGGCCGGCGTTGCTCCGGTGACGCTGACGTTGCCGCCGTGCCGTCGTGCAGTCGTTGGCCGCTCGGCAGGGGGCGTGACGGCGTGTTCGGGGGCGTGCGTGGCGTGAAGGTATGCGCCGTGCGCTTGTCGAGGCGCTCGGGGGCGCGATACACCGTACTGGCCCGTCGGTCGGGGCGGGTCCGCTACGCACCCTGGGGAGTTGGGCATGAGCGTGACGAGTCGGTACCGGGAGGCCTGGGAGGGCTTCTGGCGTGAGGCGCCGGACGAGCAGGGGGCCGTGTTCTGGGACGCGGAGCCCGCCCTGACCGTCGCCCGCCACCTCGCCCTGTTCGAACCGCACCTGTCCGACCCCGGCCTGCCCCTGGTCGACCTCGGCTGCGGCAACGGCACCCAGACCCGCTTCCTCGCCGACCGCTTCCCGCACGTGCTGGGCGCCGATCTGTCCGCCGCCGCCCTGGACCACGCGCGCACCGCCGACCCGGCCGGGCAGGCCGCCTACCGGCAACTGGACGCCGCGGACAAGAGCGCGGCGCAGGCCCTGCACGCCGAGCTCGGCGACGCCAACGTCTACGTGCGGGGCGTCCTGCACCAGTGCGAACCCGACGACCGCCAGCCGCTGGCCGACGGCATCGCCATCCTGCTGGGCGACCGGGGACGCGCCTTCCTGGTCGAGCCCTCCCAGGCCGCCGGCGCGGTCCTGAAGGAACTCGCGACCTCGCCCTCCGGCCCGCCGCCCAAGCTCGAACCGGTCCTCCGGCACGGCATCGCGCCCGTCGCGGTGGCCGACGCGGCGGTGCCCGAGTTCCTCACCGCGGCCGGGCTGACCGTCCTGGCGAGCGGCACCCTGCCCCTCGTCACCACCGAACACGCCCCCGACGGCACGCGCATCGAGCTGCCGTCGTCGTGGTACGTGACGGGACGCGCCGGGTAGTCCCGCGTCGGCGGCGCCCCGACCGGCATTGGTCTGGGCCGGTGAGAGTTGTCCACAGCCCTGGCCGGGGTCTCGCGGGAACACGTAGCGTGGGCCGCATGAAGATCCTCATCAGCGCCGACATGGAGGGCGCCACCGGCGTCACCTGGCCGGCCGACGTGCTGCCGGGGACGCCGCAGTGGGAGCGGTGCCGGTCGATGTTCACCTCGGACGTCAACGCCGCCGTGCTGGGCTTCCTCGACGGCGGCGCGGACGAGGTGCTGATCAACGAGGCGCACTGGACCATGCGCAATCTGCTGCTCGAACAGCTCGACGAGCGGGCGCAGATGCTCACCGGCCGGCACAAGTCGCTGTCCATGGTGGAGGGCGTGCAGCACGGCGACGTGGACGGCATCGCGTTCGTCGGCTACCACGCGGGCGCGGGCATGGAGGGCGTCCTCGCGCACACGTACCTGGCCAACTCCATCACGGGGGTGTGGCTGAACGACGTACGGGCGAGCGAAGGACTGCTCAACGCGGCCGTGGTCGCCGAGTACGGGGTGCCGGTGGTGCTGGTCACGGGCGACGACGTGACCTGCGAGGACGCGCTCGGGTACGCGCCCGAGGCGCTGAAGGTCGCCGTCAAGGACCACGTGTCGCGGTACGCGGCCGTGTGCCGCACCCCGGCCAGAACGGCCGCCGACATCCGGGCGGCGGCGAAGGAGGCCGCGGCGCTGGCGGTGCGTCACGAGCCGCGCCGCGCCGGGCCGTTCACCGTCGCCGTGGAGTTCGACGCCGAGCACCTGGCGATGGCCGCCACCGTCGTGCCGGGTGTGTCGCGGATCGGGGAGCGGAAGGTGGCGTACACCAGCGGGACCATGTACGACGGCATCCGCACGTTCAAGGCGGTCACCACGATCGCCTCGGCCGCGGTGGAGGAGCAGTATGGCTGACGAGTTGTCCCTGGACGAGGTCGTGACCTTCACGTCCGACCTGATCCGGATCGACACCACCAACCGGGGCGGCGGGGACTGCGAGGAGCGGCCCGCCGCCGAGTACGCCGCCGCGCGCCTCGCCGAGGCCGGCCTCGAACCGGTGCTGCTGGAGCGCACCCCCGGCCGGACCAACGTGGTCGCGCGCATCGAGGGCAGCGATCCGTCCGCCGACGCGCTGCTGGTCCACGGTCATCTGGACGTCGTACCGGCCGAGGCCGCCGACTGGAGCGTGCACCCGTTCTCCGGTGAGGTGCGCGACGGGGTGGTCTGGGGCCGGGGCGCGGTCGACATGAAGAACATGGACGCGATGATCCTCGCCGTGGTGCGGGCCTGGGCGCGCGAGGGCGTCCGGCCCCGGCGGGACATCGTCGTCGCGTTCACCGCGGACGAGGAGGCCAGCGCCGAGGACGGCTCGGGATTCCTCGCCGACCGGCACGCGGCGCTGTTCGAGGGCTGCACCGAGGGCGTCAGCGAGTCGGGTGCCTTCACCTTCCACGACGGCCAGGGGCGGCAGCTCTACCCGATCGCGGCCGGCGAGCGCGGCACGGCCTGGCTGAAGCTCACCGCGCGCGGACGCGCCGGGCACGGCTCCAAGGTGAACGGGGACAACGCGGTCACCCGGCTCGCCGCCGCCGTCGCCCGCATCGGCGAGCACGAGTGGCCGCTGCGGCTGACCCCGACCGTCCGCGCGGCGCTCACCGAACTCGCCGCGCTCTACGGCATCGAGACGGATCTGACCGGCCCGTCCGGCGTGGACGCGCTGCTGGACAAGCTCGGCACCGCGGGCAGGATCGTCGAGGCGACCGTCCGCAACAGCGCCAACCCGACCATGCTGGACGCCGGTTACAAGATCAACGTGATCCCCGGGGAGGCCGTGGCGTACGTGGACGGCCGGTATCTGCCCGGCTGCGAGGAGGAGTTCCGCGCCACGCTCGACAAGCTCACCGGGCCGGACGTCGACTGGGAGTTCCAGCACCGCGAGGTGGCCCTGCAGGCGCCGGTGGACTCGCCGACGTACGCGCGGATGCGGGCCGCCGTCGAGGAGTTCGCGCCCGAGGGGCACGTCGTGCCGTTCTGCATGTCGGGCGGCACCGACGCCAAGCAGTTCTCCCGGCTCGGCATCACCGGGTACGGATTCGCGCCGCTGAAGCTGCCGGAGGACCTCGACTACCAGGCCCTCTTCCACGGCGTCGACGAGCGCGTCCCCGTCGAGGCGCTCCGGTTCGGAGTCCGGGTCCTCGACCGGTTCCTGAGGACGGCGTGATGAGCCTGGGGGAGCACGTGGGGGAGGAGGTGCGCACTGTGGCGTACGGCGCATGGCCCTCGCCCATCGACGCGACGCTGGCCGCCTCGCACGACGGCAGCCCCGAGTTCGTGGGATTCGTCGGCGACGAGGTGTGGTGGACCGAGCCCCGGCCCGCCGAGAACGGCCGGCGCGCCCTGGTGCGGCGGGACGTCGACGGCACCGAGGAGTCCGTGCTTCCGCCGCCGTGGAACGTGCGCAGCCGCGTCATCGAGTACGGCGGCACGCCCTGGGCCGGCACCGTGCACGACGGCGGGCCGCTCGTGGTGTTCGTGAACTTCGCCGACCAGCGTCTGTACCGCTGGGCGCCCGGTGGTGAGCCCCGTCCGCTCATCCCGGTGTCCCCGGCCGGCCCGGGGCTGCGCTGGGCCGAGCCGACGCTGCTGCCGGACCGCGGCGAGGTGTGGTGCGTCCTCGAGGAGTACACCGGCGACGGCCCCGACGACGTGCGCCGCGTCCTGGCCGCCGTCCCCCTGGACGGGGCGGCCGCCGAGGACCGGGGCGCCGTGCGCGAACTCACCGACGACCGGCACCGGTTCGTCACCGGGCCGCGGCTGTCGCCCGACGGGCGGCGTGCCGCCTGGCTGGCCTGGGACCACCCGCGCATGCCGTGGGAGGGCACCGAACTGCTCCTCGCCGAGATCGGCCCGGACGGCACCCTGTCCGGCCCCCGCACCGTGGCCGGCGGCCCCGAGGAGTCGATCCCCCAGGTCGACTGGACCCCCGACGGGCGGCTGCTGTACGTCAGCGACCGCACCGGCTGGTGGAACCTCTACCGCGACGGCGAACCCCTGTGCCCGCGCGAGGAGGAGTTCGGCGGGCCGCTGTGGAAGCTGGGATGGCGCTGGTTCGCGCCGCTGGACAACGGGCTGATCGCCGTCGTGCACGGCCGCGGCGCCACCGCCCTCGGCATACTCGACCCCGAGACGGGCGAGGTCGTCGACGCCGCCGGACCCTGGACCGAGTTCGCACCGGCGCTCGCGGCGCTCGGCGAGCGGGTGGTGGCCGTCGGCGCGAGCCCGCGCAGTGCCCCCGAGGTGGTGGAGCTGGACGCGAAGACCGGCCGCGCCCGCGTGATCGGCGCCGAGCACCACGACACCGTGGACCCCGCCTACTACCCCGAACCGCGGACCCGCACCTTCACCGGCCCCGACGGCCGCGAGATCCACGCCCACCTCTACCCGCCCCGCAACCCCGGCTGCGCGGCACCCGCCGACGAGTTGCCCCCGTACGTCGTCCGGGCGCACGGCGGGCCCACCAGCAGGGTGCCGCTGGTGCTCGATCTGGAGATCGCCTACTTCACCTCGCGCGGCATCGGCGTCGCCGAGGTGAATTACGGCGGCTCCACCGGATACGGCCGCGCCTACCGCGAGCGGCTGCGCGAGCAGTGGGGCGTGGTCGACGTCGAGGACTGCGCCGCTGTCGCACAGGCCCTCGCCGAGGAGGGCACCGCCGACCCCGCCCGCCTCGCCGTCCGGGGCGGCAGCGCCGGCGGCTGGACCACGGCCGTCTCCCTCACCACGACCGACGTCTACGCCTGCGGCACGATCCTGTACCCGGTGCTCGACCTCACCGGCTGGGGCCCCGGCGAGACCCACGACTTCGAGTCCCGTTACCTGGAGAGCCTGATCGGTCCCCGCGCCGAGGTGCCCGACCGGTACGCGCGGCGCTCGCCCGTGGCGCACGCGGACCGGCTCACCGCTCCCTTCCTGCTGCTGCAGGGCCTGGACGACGTCATCTGCCCTCCCGTGCAGTGCGAGCGCTTCCTCGGCCGCCTGGCGGGACGCGGGGTGCCGCACGCGTATCTCACCTTCGAGGGAGAGGGACACGGGTTCCGCCGCGCCGAGACCATGGTGCGTGCCCTGGAGGCGGAACTGTCCCTGTACGCCCAGGTGTTCGGACTGAGACCGGAAGGCGTGCCGGTCCTGGAGCTCACCCGATGAGCCGCGTCCGGCCGCTGCGGCGACCGCCCCGCCTCGCCCCCGGCGCCCGGGTGGCGGTCGTCGCGCCCAGCGGGCCCGTGCCCGAGGAGCGGCTCCAGGCCGGGCTCGACGTGCTGCGCGGCTGGGACCTCGACCCGGTGGTGGCCCCGCATGTCCTCGACCGGCACGCCCGGTTCGGGTATCTGGCGGGCACCGACGCCGACCGGGCGGCCGACCTCCAGTCCGCCTGGTGCGATCCGGCCGTGGACGCGGTGATCTGCGCCCGCGGCGGCTACGGCGCACAGCGCATCGCCGACCTGCTCGACTGGACGGCGATGCGGGCGGCCGGGCCGAAGGTGTTCGTCGGGTTCAGCGACATCACCGCCCTGCACGAGGCGTTCGCCACCCGGCTCGGCCTGGTCACCCTGCACGGGCCGATGGCCGCGGGCGCCGACTTCGTCAAGAGTGCCCGCGCGCAGGAGCATCTCGAGGCCACCCTGTTCGCGCCCGAGACCGTCCGCACCCTCGTCTCCGACGGCACCGCGCTGGTCCCCGGCCGGGCGCGCGGCGTCACCCTCGGCGGCTGCCTGAGCCTGCTCGCCGCCGACCTCGGCACCCCGCACGCCCGACCGTCCGCGCGGGGCGGGCTGCTGTGCCTGGAGGACGTGGGGGAGGAGACATACCGGATCGACCGCTACCTCACCCAGCTGCTCAGAGCCGGCTGGCTGGACGGGGTCGCCGGGCTGCTGCTCGGGTCCTGGGCGCAGTGCGAGCCGTACGACGGGCTGCGGGCACTGCTCGCCGACCGGCTCGGCGGGCTCGGGGTGCCCGTGGCCGAACAGTTCGGGTTCGGGCACTGCGAGGACGCGCTCACCGTCCCCTTCGGCGTCGCGGCCGAACTCGACGCCGACGCGGGGACGCTGACGCTGGACGAACCGGCGCTGAGCTAGGGGGTGTCCGCAAAGTCGCGTCGTCCGCCCGCAGGGCAGGCGGGACTTTGCGGATACCCCCTAGGGGCTGTCGTCGGGATCGCGTCGCAGGGAAGGGGCGGTGCCTGATCAGCGCCGGTGAGCGGGGGAATGGGCCACCGCCGACAACGCGGCAGATGTGCGTGCCGGACCCCGCGTCTGATGCATGATCCGAACGACAGGCCCTGGGCCGTCCTCGCTCGGCGGACGCGTCGTAAGGTGGCAGGATGCCGTACGACGACTCCTCCCCCTACCTCGCCGAAGGGCCCCGGGTGGGGGTGCGCCACTTCACGTACGCGGACGGTGCCGAGTTCACCGCCCGGGCCCGGGAGAGCAAGGATCTGCATCATCCCTGGCTGTTCCCGCCCGACAGCACCGCCGCGTACGCCACGTACGCGGGGCGGCTGATCGAGGACCCGGCGAAGGCGGGGTTCCTGGTCTGCGAGAAGGGCGCCGACGGGGCGCTCGCAGGATTCATCAACATCAACAACATCGTCGAGGGCGCGTTCCAGTGCGGTGCCCTCGGCTACGGCGCCTTCGCGCACGCCGCCGGGCGGGGGCTGATGCGGGAGGCGCTGGAGCTCGTGGTGCGGTACGCCTTCGGCCCGATGGGGCTGCACCGGCTGGAGATCAACGTGCAGCCCGCCAACACCGCCTCGATCGCCCTGGCCCGCGCCTGCGGATTCCGCCTGGAGGGCTTCTCGCCGGACATGCTCTTCATCGACGGCGCCTGGCGCGACCACGAACGCTGGGCGATCACCAAGGAGGTGCTGCGCCCCGCCGGAAGGGATTCGGCCTGACAGGTCGTTGAATGTGCAACACCTTGTCGGCGAGGATGATCCGTATGCGGAACATCGTCGTGATGGACGCCCCCTCCAACCTGGGCCTGCGCCCACCCGCCCCGGGTACCGTCCCCGGCTGCTACAAGCTCGCCGGGGCGCTGCGCGAGCAGCGGATCGTGCAGCGCCTGAACGCGCTGGAGGGCGGGGTGGTGGTGCCGCCGCGCTACGACCGGGGCGACTGGCAGGAGGGCGACGGAGTCTTCAACGCGGCCGCCCTCGCCTCCTACACGCGCAAGCTCGCCGACCGCGTCGAACACCATGTGCGCGCCGGTGACCTGCCCGTCGTGCTCGGCGGCGACTGCTCCGTCCAGCTCGGCGCCTCCCTCGCCCTGCGTCGCGTCGGGCGGTACGGACTCGTCGCCGTGGACGCCTCCCCGGACTTCCGGCACCCCGGCAACTCCGGGCGCGTGGGCGCCGCCGCCGGCGAGGAGGTCGCGCTGGCCACCGGACGCGGGCAGCAGGACCTCACCGACCTGGAGGGGCTGCGGCCCTATCTGCGCGACGAGGACGTGCGCTTCCTCGGCGTCCGCGACTACTTCGAGGACGAGCGCGCCGAACTCGCCGCCCTGAAGATCCCCGTCGTCACCGTCGGCGATCTGCGCGAATGGGGCGTGGACGACCTCGCCCGCGCCACCGCCCAGTCCTACGAGGCGCCCGGACTCGACGGCTACTGGGTGCACCTGGACGCCGACGTGCTCGACCCCGCCGTCATGCCCGCGGTCGACAGCCCCGACCCGGACGGCCTGCAGCCCGCCGAACTCGTCGCGCTGCTGCGGCCGTTGCTCGCCTCCCCGCACTGCGCCGGCCTCACCGTCACCATCTACGACCCCGACCTGGACCCGGACGCCACGGCCGGAGCGCTGCTCGCCGACACCGTGGTGGCCGCCTTTGCGCAATCCTGACCGGTGGCGCCCCTGTTCAGGCGGGCCGTATGCGGTTTCCATGGGGAAGTGTGACGACGATCCGACGCGAAGAGCTGACGCTGCCCGCCGCACACCTCGGCCCCGACAATCCGCTGCCGCCGCTGCGACCCCTCGACGAGATGCACCGCATCGAGGACCGCGACAAGGAGGACCTGCCGCGCGACATGGCCCGGCAGATCGGCTACGCACCCCTGCACAGCCTGCTGCCGGTCCGCGTCCGCGACGGCTACGACCGCCGGCGCGAGCCGCGGACGCTCGGCACGCTCGTCATCGAGAACGACCGGCTGCGGGCCACCGTGCTGCCCTCCCTCGGCGGCCGGATCGCCTCCCTCGTCCACAAGCCCTCCGGGCGTGAACTCCTCTACCGCAACCCGGTGTTCCAGCCCGCCAACTTCGCGCTGAACGGTGCCTGGTTCTCCGGCGGCATCGAATGGAACATCGGCGCCACCGGCCACACCACCCTGTCCTGCGCACCCGTGCACGCCGCCCGCGTCCCCGCCCCCGACGGCGGCGAGATGCTGCGGCTGTGGGAGTGGGAGCGGCTGCGCGACCTGCCGTTCCAGGTCGACCTGTGGCTGCCCGACGGATCCGATTTCCTGTACGTCGGTGTGCGGATCCGCAACCCGCACGAGACGCCGGTGCCCACCTATTGGTGGTCCAACATCGCCGTACCCGAGGAGTGCCGCGTCCTCGCCCCCGCCGAGGCCGCCTGGCACTTCGGTTATGAGCGGCGGCTGCGCCGGGTGCCGGTGCCGGTGTACGACGGCGTCGACCGGACGTACCCGCTCAACAGCACCTACCCCGCCGACTACTTCTACGAGGTGCCCGACGAACGCCGCCGCTGGATCGCCGCCCAGGGGGCCGACGGCCACGGACTGGTCCAGACGTCGACCGACGTGCTGCGCGGGCGCAAGCTGTTCGTGTGGGGCAGCGGCCCCGGCGGGCGGCGCTGGCAGGAGTGGCTCACCGAACCCGGCACGGGCGGCTACTGCGAGATCCAGGCGGGCCTCGCCCGCACTCAGCTGGAGCATGTCCGGACGGATCCCGAGAGCGAGGTGTCCTGGCTGGAGGCGTACGGGCCGTTCGAGACACCGCCGGAGGGGGAGTGGCCCGAGGTGCTGCGCGAGGCGGAGCGGCGGCTGGAGGCGGTGCTGCCCCGCGCCGACGTCGACGCCGCCTACGCCGCCTGGCAGCCGTACGCCGACGCCGACCCCGGTGAGCGGCTGGCCGCCGGCTCCGGCTGGGGAGCGCTGGAAGTGCTGCGCGCCGGATGGAAGCTGCCGGGTACGCCCTTCGACGAGAACACGCTCGGGCCGGAGCAGGAACCCTGGTTGCACCTGCTGCGCGCCGGTTCCCTGCCCGCACCGCCCACCGCACGCCCGCCGGGTGACACACTCGTCGCGCCGCACTGGCGGGACATGCTGGAGACCGCTCCCGCGACCGGACTCACCGAGTACCACCTCGGCGTCGCCCAGTGGCACGCCGGTGACCGCGCCCAGGCGGTCCGCAGCTGGGAACGCGGCCTGCGCGCCGCCGGCCCGGCCTGGCCGCACCTGCGCTGCCTCGCCGTCGCCGACCAGGAGGACCGGCACCCGGAACGGGCCGCGGACCGGTATGCGGCGGCTTTCGACGCACTGTGCCGCGAGCGGGACGAGGCGGAGGAGGCGGGGACGGACGGCGGCGAGGGCCCGGGGTGGCAGGCCGCCGTGGCCGCGCTGGGCCGGGAGGCCGTCGAGGCGCTGCTCGCCGTGGGGCGGACCGGTGAGGCGCGATCGGCGTGGGAGCGGCTGGAGCCGGACACACGGGCGCGCGGGCGGTTCCGGCTGACCGAGGCGGGGCTGCTGCTCGCCGAGGGGCGGCGCGACGAGGCCCGCGCCGTGTTCGACACCGGCTTCGAGGTCGCCGACCTGCGCGAGGGCGACGAGGTTGTCGGACGGCTGTGGGCCGCCCTCACCGACGAGCCGCTGCCCGGGCGCCACGACTTCCGGATGCGCCCCTCACCCTGATCTCCGGGCCTCACCCATGGCGGTCCACGTACTCGTAGACCGCCCCGTCCGGGTGGCGCACGATCAGGTTGCGGCCCGCCGGGGTGGGGACCGGGCCCGCGATGATGTCGGCCCCCAGCTCGGTCAGGGTCTTGTGGGCCTCCTCGACGTCGGTGACCGCGATCGTCGCCGCGACCTTGCGCAGCAGGTCCAGTTCGGCCGCGGGGCCGCTCATCAGCAGGAAGCAGCCCACCGCCGCCACCTGGACACCGCCCCGCTCGAACCGCAGGGCCCGGCCGCCCGCCAGCCGCTCGTAGAAGGGGATCGCGGTCTCGATGTCGTCGACGCAGACGCGCAGTGTGGCACCCAGAATCTCCATGCTCACGAGCCTAGTTGGGGCGAAGGCGCGGGTGGGGCGGGTCCGCGGCGATCTCCACAGCACACCCCCGCCGGCGTTACGCCGCCGCGCCGCCGGGGTACCCGGGCCGAATGCAACGCGCGGAGCATCTCGAACACTTGGACAAGCACCTGGTCGACGAGCTGGCCCAGGTCGCACGCGAGACGGTACGCGACGAACTGCGCGTGCAGGCACGCGCCCAGCGCCGCAGGGCCGCGCTGTACGCCGCGTCCGGCGCCGCCGCCCTGTACGCGGGCGCGGCCGTCGCGCTCGCCGTGGGACTCGCGCTCGCCCTCGCCCTGCCGGACTGGGCCGCCGCCCTGATCACCGCCGCGATCCTGGGCGCCGCGGCCTACGCCTTGCGCGGCGCCGCCCGGCCCTCCGCTCCCGGAGCGCCCACGGTGCCCGGCCCCGAGGGCGGGGCCACCGTCCCCGCCCAGGCGGCCCCGCCCGTGCCGCCGGTCCCGCCCGCTCCGCCGTCGCCGCCCACCACGGACGTCCTGCCGCCGCGGCAGGACGGCACCGACTCCGGGACGCCGCACGGCCGGACGTGACCGTGGCACGACGGCTGCGGAGCAGGCGGCCCGTGGGCTGAGGCACACGCCGGTCTGCCGCTAACCCACTCGGTACTGCTCCACGTCCTGCGTGCGCAGCGTCAGGCCGTGACCCATGCCCCGCGTGGGGGACACCGTGCCGCCCACCGGGTCCAGGGCTCCGTCGAAGAACATGTCCTCGATCCGGACGTGGTCGTGGAACCACTCGATGTGCCGCAGGTTCGGGACCGTGGCCGCCGCCGCGGCGTGCGCGTGCGGGGCGCCGTGCGCGGAGACCTCCAGCCCGTGCGCCTCGGCCAGCGCCGCCGCGTGCAGGAACCCGGTCACGCCGCCGCAGCGGGTCGCGTCCACCTGGAGACAGTCGACCGCCCCGGAGGTGATCATGCGGGCGAAGTACGGCAGGTCGTACCCGTACTCCCCGGCGGCCACATCGCTCACCACGGCGTCGCGCACCAGCCGCAGCCCCGTCAGATCGTCCGAGGACACCGGCTCCTCGAACCAGCCCACGCCGTGCTCGGCCATGGCATGCCCCACCCGCACCGCCTGCTTGCGGGTGTACGCGCCGCCGGCGTCCACGTACAGCTCGGCCTCCTCGCCGATGACGTGCCGCGCGGCCCGCACCCGGTGCAGATCCCGCGCCGCCTCCCGGCCCCAGCCCTCGCCGACCCTGATCTTCACGCGGGGGATGTGCTGCCCGTGCACCCAGCCGTTGAGCTGCGCCGCCATGTGCGTGTCGTGGTACGTCGTGAAGCCGCCGCTGCCGTACACCGGCACCCGCTCCCGGCGCGCCCCCAGCAGCCGCACCAGGGGCAGTTCGAGGAGCCGGGCCTTGAGGTCCCACAGGGCGATGTCCACCGCCGAGATCGCACACCCCGCGACACCGGGGCGGCCGGCGTCGCGGACCGCGTGGCCCAGGGTGTCGTGCACGGCCGGCAGGTCGAACGCGCTCATGCCCTCCACCAGCGGGGCGAGCTGTTCGCGCAGGAGGTCGCCGACCGCGGGCGGGCCGTACGTCCAGCCCGTGCCGGTCTCGTCGGCCGCGGTCACCTCGGCGATCACCACCGTGGTGGAGTCCCAGGCGAGGGTGCCGTCCGCCTCGGGGGCGTCGGTCGGCACGGTGTAGACGGAGACGGCGGGCCGGTGCAGTTTCATGGTCCCTCCCGCGATCGGCTCAGTCGGCCTGCTGGAGCTGCGGCAGCACCTTGGTGCGGTAGAAGTCGAAGAAGCCCCGCAGATCAGGGCCGATCTGATTGACGTAGATCCGGTCGAAGCCGGCGTCGGCGAACCTGCGCAGTTCGGCGACGTGCTCGTCCGCGTCGGCGCCGCACACCCGGTTCTGGCGCACCATGTCCTCGGTGACCAGGGTCTGCACCTGCTCGAAGTGCTTCGGCGAGGGCAGCACCTGGCCCAGCTCGCCGGGCAGCAGCTCGTTCGCCCACAGCCGGTGCACCGTGCGGACGCACTCGTCGCGGTCGGTGCCGTAGCAGACCTTGGTGCCGCCGCTCACGGGCTTCCCGCCGCCCCCGCCCTTGCGGTACTGCTCCACCATCGACGCGTCCGGCATCATCGTGATGTAGCCGTCGCCGACCCGCGCCGCCAGCTTGGTCGCGGCCGGGCCGAAGCCCGAGATGTCGATCGGGACCGGCTCGTCCGGCACGGTGTACAGGCGCGCGTTCTCCACGGTGTAGTGCGTGCCGTGGTGGTTGACCTCCTCGCCGGAGAACAGCCGGCGCATCACCTGGATGGCCTCCTCCAGCATCTCCAGGCGCACGTGCGCGGGCGGCCAGGGAGCGCCGAGGATGTGCTCGTTGAGCGCCTCGCCGGTGCCGACGCCCAGGCGGAAGGCGCCGTCCGCCATCACCGCGGCGGTCGCCGCCGCCTGCGCCACCACCGCCGGGTGCGTCCGCACCGTCGGACAGGTCACCGCCGTCCCCACCGGCAGCGACACGGCCTGAGACAGTGCGCCGAGCACCGACCACACGAACGGACTCTGCCCCTGCTCGTCGTTCCACGGGTGGTAGTGGTCGGAGATCCACAGGTGCTGGAATCCGGCCTGCTCGGCCATCCGGGCCTGCTCGATCAGCTCCGCCGGGCCGTACTGCTCGCACGAGAGGAAATAGCCGTACTCGGGCATGGGGGGCGCCTCCGCGACATGGGCGGTCGGGGTCCGGATCCGGGTACCCGGAGGCCCGGGCGGCAACCGGCGGACGTTTGGCGGCCCCGGCCGGGGGGACGCGGACATCTCCCGACGTACGCGACAGCGCCGGAGGCGAACCGTGAGTCGACCCCGCATTGTGATCGTCGGTGCCGGCTTCGCCGGGTACCGCGCGGCCCGGAACCTGGCCCGGCTGGCCCGGGGACGCGCCGACATCACCCTGCTGAACCCGACCGACTACTTTCTGTACCTGCCGCTGCTGCCCCAGGTCGCCGCGGGCATCCTGGAACCACGCCGGGTGACGATCTCCCTGTCGGGCACCCTGCCCGACGTGCGGCTGGTGCTGGGGGAGGCCGACCGCATCGACCTCGACGGGCGCACCGTGCACTACACCGGCCCCGAGGGCGACAGCGGCACGCTCGCCTACGACCGGCTGGTGCTGGCCGCCGGCAGCGTCAACAAGCTGCTGCCCATCCCCGGCGTCGCCGAGCACGCGCACGGCTTCCGCTCGCTGCCCGAGGCGCTGTACCTGCGGGACCACGTGACCCGGCAGATCGAGCTCGCGGCGTCCGCCGACGACCCCAAGAGCTGCGCCGCCCGGTGCACCTTCGTGGTGGTCGGCGCCGGCTACACCGGGACCGAGGTCGCCGCGCACGGGCACCTGTTCACCGAGGCGCAGGTCCGCAAGCAGCCCCTGCGCTCGGGCATGCGGCCGCGCTGGCTGCTGCTCGACATCGCCGAACGGGTGCTGCCCGAACTGGACGAGCGGCTCTCGCGCACCGCCGACCGGGTGCTGCGCGAGCGGGGCGTGGACGTGCGGATGGGCACGTCGGTGAAGGAGGCCACCCACGACGGGGTGCTCCTGACCGACGGCGAGTTCGTCGACACCCGCACGCTGGTGTGGTGCGTGGGCGTGCGGCCCGATCCGCTCGCCGAGTCCCTCGGGCTGCCCATGGAACGCGGGCGGCTGCTGGTCGACCCGCACCTGCAGGTGCCGGGCCGGCCCGAGGTGTTCGCCTGCGGCGACGCGGCGGCGGTGCCGGACCTGGAGAGGCCGGGGGAGTACACGCCGATGACGGCGCAGCACGCGTGGCGGCAGGGCAAGGTGTGCGCCCACAACGTCGCCGCGTCCCTCGGCGACGGACAGCGGCGCGCCTACCGGCACAAGGACATGGGGTTCGTCGTCGACCTCGGCGGGGTGAAGGCCGCCGCCAACCCGCTCGGCGTGCCTCTGGCCGGGGCGGCGGCGGGCGCGGTCGCCCGCGGCTACCACCTCGCGGCGATGCCCGGGAACCGGGTGCGCGTCGCCGCCGACTGGCTCCTGGACGCCGTACTCCCGCGCCAGGCCGTCCAGTTGGGCCTCGTACGGTCCTGGTCGGTCCCGCTGGACACGGCGTCCCCGGAACTGGCCCGGGTACCGGGCGGCCCGGCGCGGGACGGCTCCGCCGGTGAGCCCGCGAGGAACCAGGCGGGCGGGGAGCAAGCGAGGAATCGATCGGGCGGCGAGCCGGCGAAGAACCAGCCGGGCGGTGAACCGGCGAAGAACCAGCCGGGCGGTGAGCCGGCGAAGAAGCAGCCCGGGGGCGAGCCCGCGAAGAAGCAGCCGGGCGGTGAGGCCGCGAAGAAGCAGGCGGGTGGTGAGCCCGCCCGGAAACAGCCCGGCTCCCGGCCGGCCGCCGGTGAGGTGCTGTACGAACCGCACCCCTCACCCGGTCCCGTCAGGCGCACCGACCTCCCCGCCGAACCCGCCGAACCCGCCGACCCCACCGACCAGGCCCAAGGAGATTCATGAACACCGGTGAACTCGCCGACCTCGGACAGCAGTTGCGGGTGGACAGCGTCCGTGCCGCGGCCGCCGCGGGCTCCGGGCATCCCACGTCCTCGATGTCCGCCGCGGATCTGATGGCCGTCCTGCTCGCGCACCACCTCCGCTACGACTTCGACCGCCCCGGCCACCCGGGCAACGACCGCTTCGTGCTGTCCAAGGGGCACGCCTCGCCGCTGATGTACGCCGCGTACAAGGCGGCCGGGGCCATCGACGACGACGAACTGCTGACCTTCCGCAAGCTCGGCAGCCGCCTCGAAGGGCACCCCACGCCCCGGCAGCTGCCCTGGATCGAGACCGCCACCGGTTCGCTCGGGCAGGGACTGCCCGTCGGCGTCGGGATCGCCCTCGCCGGCAAGCGCCTCGACCACGCCGACTACCGGGTGTGGGTGCTGTGCGGCGACAGCGAACTGGCCGAGGGCTCGGTGTGGGAGGCCGCCGAGCACGCCGCGTACGAGCATCTGGACAACCTCACCGCGATCGTGGACGTCAACCGGCTCGGCCAGCGCGGCCCCACCCGGCACGGACACGACCTCGACGCCTACGCGCGCCGCTTCCAGGCCTTCGGCTGGCACACGGTCGAGATCGACGGCCACGACGTGGACGCCGTCGACCGCGCCTACGGGGAGGCCGCCTCCACCAAGGGCCAGCCCACCGCGATCCTCGCCCGCACCCTGAAGGGCCGGGGCGTCGAGGCCGTCCAGGACCGGGAGGGCCTGCACGGAAAGCCGCTGCCCGACGCCGAGGAGGCGATCGCCGAGCTCGGCGGCCCCCGTGACCTCACGGTCCGCGTGCACCAGCCGCCGGACGCCCGCGCGCTGCACTCCGTGCCCACCGGGCAGTTCGCGCCGCCCCGCTGGGACAAGGGCGAGGAGGTGGCGACCCGTAACGCCTTCGGCGAGGCCCTGGCCGCCCTCGGTACGGCCCGCGCCGACGTCGTCGCCCTCGACGGGGAGGTCGGCGACTCCACCCGCGCCGAGCAGTTCGCCAAGGAGCATCCCGAGCGCTACTTCGAGTGCTACATCGCCGAGCAGCAGATGGTCGCCGCGGCCGTCGGCATGGCGGCCCGCGGCTGGATCCCGTACGCCGCCACCTTCGCGGCCTTCCTCACCCGCGCCCACGACTTCATCCGCATGGCGTCGATCAGCGGGTCCTCCCTCAACCTCGTCGGCTCGCACGCCGGTGTGGCGATCGGCCAGGACGGGCCCAGCCAGATGGGCCTGGAGGATCTGGCGATGATGCGGGCGGTGCACGGCTCGACCGTGCTGTACCCGTGCGACGCCAACCAGACGGCACGGCTGGTAGCGGCGATGGCGGGCCTGGACGGCATCCGTTATCTGCGCACCTCGCGCGGCGCGGGGCCGGTGATCTACGGCCCCGACGAGGAGTTCCCGGTCGGCGGCAGCAAGGTGCTGCGCGCGTCCGACGGGGACCGGCTGACGCTCGTCGCGGCCGGCGTCACCGTGCCCGAGGCGCTGGCCGCCGCGGACGCCCTGGCGGAGCAGGGCATCGCCGCGCGGGTGATCGACCTGTACTCCGTCAAACCCGTCGACCGGGGCACCCTGCGCCGGGCCGCCGAGGAGACCGGCTGCTTGGTCACCGTGGAGGACCACCATCCCGAGGGCGGCCTCGGCGACGCGGTCCTCGAGGCCTTCACCGACGGGCGCCCCGTGCCGCGCCTGGTGCGGCTCGCCGTCCGTACGATGCCCGGTTCGGCGTCGCCGGAGGAGCAGCTGCACGCGGCCGGCATCGACGCCGAGTCGATCGCGGCGGCCGGGCGGCTGCTCGTGGAGGAGGCGATCGTGCCGTGAGCGACGGCGCTGCGCGGACGGTGCGAGCCGGCCGGCGCACGGTGCGGATCCACCGGCCGGACAAGGTCCTCTTCCCCGCGAGCGGCGACGCCGAGGAGTACACCAAGGGCGATCTCGTCGACTACCACCGGGCCGTCGCCCCGTTCCTGCTGCCGCATCTGCGGGGCCGGCCGCTGATGCTGGACCGGCGCCCGGACGGCATCGACGGGCCGGCGTTCATGCAGAAGAACACCCCGGACAGCTATCCGGAGTGGATCACCCGGGTCGAAGTGGAGAAGGAGGGCGGGACCGTCCTGCACACCGTGTGCGACGACACCGCCACCCTCCTCCACCTCGTCGACCAGGCGAGCATCACCCTGCACCGGTGGCTGTCGCGCACGGACAGCCTGGACCACCCCGACCGGCTGGTCTTCGACCTCGATCCGTCCGGGGACGACTTCGGGACGGTGCGGGAGGCGGCGCGGCTGCTGGCGGAGCTGCTGGACGAGCTGAGACTGCCCTCGGCGCTCATGACCACCGGCTCGCGCGGACTGCACGTCGTCGTGCCCCTGAACGGCGACCACCCCTTCGACGACGTGCGCGCCTTCGCCCGCGAGGTCGCCGACACCCTCGCCGAGGCGCACCCCGACCGGCTCACCACCGCCGCCCGCAAGAAGGACCGCGGCGACCGGCTCTACCTGGACGTGCAGCGCAACGCCTACGCGCAGACCGCCGTCGCCCCCTACACCGTGCGCGCCCTGCCCGGCGCCCCCGTCGCCACACCCATCTCCTGGGACCAGCTGGACGAACCCGGCCTCACCGCGCGCCGCTGGACCGTCGCCGACGCCGTGGAGCAGGCGCGCACCGATCCGTGGGCCGGACTGCTGCGCCGGGGCCGCGCGCTGGGGCCGGCCCGCCGCCGGCTGCGGGCGCTGCGCGGACGCCGCTGACCGGCGGCGCGGCAATCGGGACGGCTCCCGGAGGTTTGGCGAACAGACTTGCGGCCACACGGACTGGGAGGTGGCCATGGCGAACACGAAACACACCGAGAACCCCGAAGAACCATCGAGTTCACAGGAACACCAGGACTCGCACGAGTCCCGCAAGCCCACAGGAAGCACGGGCAAGGCGGACAACACAAGAGCAGCGAAACGGCCGAGCCCGATGGAGGTCCTGCGCCAGGCGCGCGGGCAGCTCGCGGAGCTCACCGGCATGGAAGCCGAGTCCGTGACGTCCTTCGAGCAGACGGAGGAGGGCTGGGCGCTGGAGGTCGAGGTCCTCGAACTCGAGCGTGTGCCCGACACGATGAGCCTGATGGCGAGCTACCAGGTGGAGCTGGACTCCGACGGTCAGCTCACCGGCTACCGGCGGGTACGCCGCTACGAACGCGGACGTTCCGACGCGCGCAGGCCCGGCGGCCGCTAGGCCGCCCCCGCGGACCCGGGCCCACGGACAAGACGCCCGCAGGCAAGACGCCCGCGGGCAAGACACAGACAAGAAACCAGACAAGGGAGGAACAGCCGGCATGACAGTCGTACCGGCACAGCAGACCGGCGGCGGAGGCGGCAGCAGCGGTCTCTACGACGTGCTTGAGCTTGTTCTGGACAGGGGGCTCGTCATCGACGCATTCGTGCGCGTGTCCCTGGTCGGCATCGAGATTCTCAAGATCGACGTTCGCGTCGTCGTCGCCAGCGTCGACACGTATCTGCGCTTCGCCGAGGCGTGCAACCGGCTCGACCTCGAGGCCGGGCCCCGCAAGAGCCCGGGCCTGCCCGAGATCGTCGGTGAGGTCACCGAGTCCGGCGCACGCGGCAAGTCCAAGGGGGCTCTGTCCGGCGCCGCCGACACCATTTCCGACGCCTTCAAGCAGGCGCGTGAGGGCGGCTCCGAGCGCGAGACCGAGTCGCGTCCGCGGCCCCGGAAGAGCACGGCGCGTCGTAAGGAGGAGCAGGAGTGAGCACCTACGTCTACGGCATCACGGCGAGCTCGCACGCCGCGCTCCCGGAGGGGATGGGCGGTGTCGGCGATCCGCCGCTGCCCGTGCGCGTGCTGAAGGCGGGGGAGCTCGCGGCGGTCGTCAGCGACGCCCCCGAGGACCTGCGGCCCAAGCGCAGGGAACTCCTCGCCCACCAGAACGTGCTCGGTGAGATCGGCGCGGCGGGCGTGGTGCTGCCCATGCGCTTCGGCAGCGTCGCCCCCGACGACGACGCCGTCACCGGTGTGCTGGCCGAGCGGGCCGACCACTACAAGGAGCGGCTGCGGGCGCTGGACGGCCGGGTCGAGTACAACGTCAAGGCCAATCACATCGAAGAGGCCGTCCTGCACCACGTCATGGCCGGCAACCCGGAGATCCGCGCTCTCGCGGAGGCCAACCGTCAGGCCGGGGGCGGCAGCTACGACGACAAGCTGCGCCTCGGCGAGATGGTCGCCGCCGCGGTCAAGGCCAAGGAGGCCGAGGACGCCGCCGCGCTGCAGCGCGTCCTGGAGCCGGCCGCCGACGCCGTCAGTGTGGGCCCCGAGTCCACCGGCTGGCTCGCCAACGTCTCCTTCCTGGTGGAGCGGGCGACGGCCGAGAACTTCCTGGCCGCCGTGGAGCAGGTGCGTCAGGACATGCCGCACCTGGAGGTGCGGCTGAACGGTCCGCTGCCGCCGTACAGCTTCGTCGAGCCCGGCCCGGCCGAGCCGGCGGGCACCACCGCGGGCGGGGCGGACGCCGGAGCGGGGTGAGGTCATGGGTCTGATCTCCGAGGTCCTGCTGCTGCCGTTCGCCCCCGTGCGCGGCAGCGGCTGGGTCATCCGACAGGTGCTCCGGGAAGCGGAGCGCATCTACTACGACCCCTCCACGATCCGGGCCGAACTGGCCCGTCTCGAGGAGCAGTTGGAGGCCGGGGAGATCACCGAGGAGGAGTTCGACCGGCAGGAGGACGAGCTCCTCGACCGGTTGGAGATCGCGACGCGCCAAGGCGCGGGTAGAGGGGACGGGACGGCACCGCAATGAATCGACTGGGACTCGGCCTCGCCGTAGGGGCCGGATACCTCCTCGGACGGACGAAGAAGCTGAAGATGGCGGTCGCCGTCGGCGGCCTCGTGGCCGGGAAGAAGCTGAACCTCAGCCCGCGGATGGTCGCGGAACTGGTCTCCCAGCAGCTGCGGGACAACCCGCAGTTCAAGGAGCTCGGGGACCAGTTGCGCGGTGATCTGCGCGGGGTGGGCAAGGCCGCCTCCGGCGCGCTGGTCGAGCGGCAGCTGGACGCCGTCGCCGACCGGCTGCACGGCCGTACCGCCGAGCTGCGCGACCGCCTGGCGGGCGGCGGGCTGCCGGGCACCGGGAGGAACGCGCAGGACACCGAGGACACCGAGGACGCAGAAGGCGCGGAAGGCGCCGAGGAGCCGGAGGGCCGGGAGCCGGAGGACGAGGAGGCGGCAGAGCGGGCGGAGCAGAGGGCCCCCGCGAAGAAGTCCGCCGCCAAGAAGGCCGCGAAGAAGGCACCGGCGAAGAAGGCGCCCACCAAGAAGGCCCCGGGCAGGAATGCCGCGGCCACGAAGAAGGCCGCCGCCCGCAAGACGACCGCCGCCAAGAAGACGGCCGCCTCGCGCGGCAGCCGCTCGCGTTCCTCGAAGGGAGGCGGTGAGTGATGACCGACACCCTGGGATCGGCCCGTGACACGGCGCGCGGGCAGAACGGCGGCAACCCGCTCGCCGACGTGGCGCACAGCGAGGCCGCGGACCGCCTGAAGGCCGAGCTGCAGGAGTACCTCGCCGCGCAGACCACTCGTCTGCTCACCGGCGTCGGCCGCAAGCTCGGCGAGACCACCAACAAGCTCAACGACATCGCCGAGGGCAACAGCCCGGGCTTCGCCAAGCTCGCCCTGGACGGCGGACGCAAGATCGCCGAGGGCAAGGGCCCGCTGCGCACCGCCCTCGAACTGGGCGCCTCGCGCGCCAAGGACAACGTGATGGGCGCGCTCAAGGGCGGCCTCGGCGGCGGCAAGGACAAACGCAAGCGGTCCGCGGGCAAGAAGCCCACCGTCATCATGGAGAGCATCGACGTCGGCGTCCCGCTGCGCACGGCCTACGACCAGTGGACGCAGTACCAGGACTTCAGCACCTTCGCCAAGGGCGTCAAGAGCGCGAACAAGTCCGACGACACCACGTCGGACTGGCAGGCGAAGGTGTTCTGGTCCAACCGCAGCTGGAAGGCGCAGACCACCGAACAGATCCCCGACGACCGCATCGCCTGGACCTCCGAGGGCGCCAAGGGGACGACGAAGGGTGTCGTCTCCTTCCACCGCCTCGCGGACAACCTGACCCGCGTGCTGCTGGTCATCGAGTACTACCCCACGGGCTTCTTCGAGAAGACCGGCAACATCTGGCGCGCCCAGGGCCGCCGGGCCCGGCTCGACCTGAAGAATTTCGCCCGCTTCATCACCATCAAGGGCGAGGCCGAGGAAGGCTGGCGCGGGGAGATCCGTGACGGCGAGGTCGTCCGGAGCCACGAGGACGCGCTCGCCGAGGAAGACGAGGACCGCGAGGAGCGCGAGGGGTCCGAGGGCGAGGAACCCGAGGGCGAGTACGAGGCGGAGGACGAGGAAGAAGGGGCCGAAGGGGAGTACGAGGAGGAGCCGGAGGACGAGTACGAGGAGGACGAGGAGGAGAAGCCGGACGAGGGCGAGCCCGAGGAAGCCTACGACGACGAGTACGAAGAGGCGAACGGCGACGAGTACGAGGACGAGGAGGCGGCCGAGGAGGGCGGACCCGAGGGCGCTGACGAGGACGAGTACGACGAGGCGGACGAAGAGGCGAACGACGACGAGTACGAACGTGCCGAGGGCGGGAGCCGCCGATGACGACCCCCAGCCGCCTTCCCGAGCCCTACGGTCAGGGCAGCGGCGCGAACCTCGCCGACATCCTGGAGCGGGTGCTCGACAAGGGGATCGTGATCGCGGGCGACATCCGCATCAATCTGCTCGACATCGAACTGCTCACCATCAAGCTGCGCCTCATCGTCGCCTCGGTGGACAAGGCGAAGGAGATGGGCATCGACTGGTGGGAGACCGACCCGGCGCTCTCCTCGCGCGCCCGCCGGGACGAGCTGGCCAGGGAGAACGCCGAGCTGCGTGAACGGCTGGCCGCGCTGGAGGAGCTGGAGGCCGGCCGGGCGCAGGTGCAGTCGTCCGAAGCCGCCGCACAGGAGCAGGCACACAGGGAGGCCCCGTGACCGGACTGCGGTACGTCTACGCCGTCTGCCGCCCCTTCAGCACGCCGCTCCAGGCGCAGCTGTCCGGGGTGGCGGGCGATCCGCCGCGGCTGCTGACCCACCACGGGCTGGTGGCCGTGGTCAGCCATGTGCCGGAGGCGGACTTCGGCGAGGACCCGCTGCGCGCGCACCTGGAGGACCTCGACTGGCTGACCGCCGTCGCCCGCGCCCACCAGGGCGTGATCGACGCCCTCACCACGGTCACCACTCCGCTGCCGCTGCGGCTCGGCACCGTGTTCCGCGACGACAGCGGCGTACGCACGATGATCGAGGCGCGCGAGGAGTCCTTCCGGCGCACCCTGGACCGGCTGGAGGGCCGGGTGGAGTGGGGTGTGAAGGTCTACGTGGAGGACGCACCGCGGCAGGACACCGCCGCCGCGACCGCGCCGGCCCGGCCCGCTTCCGGCCGGGACTATCTGCGGCAACGCCGCATGCAGACGAAATCGCACGAGGAACTGTGGCAGCGCGCCGAGACCTTCGCGACCCGGCTGCACGAGACCCTTTCCGAGGCCGCCGAGGATTCCCGGCTGCACGCCCCGCAGAATCCCACCCTCTCCGGCGCCTCCGGCCGCAACGTGCTGAACGCCGCCTATCTCGTGCCGCGTGCGAAATCCGAGGAATTCGTGGAAATGGTGGACCGGACGAAGGACGGCGTGCCCGGAATTCGGGTGGAACTCACCGGACCCTGGGCGGCCTATTCGTTCGCGGGCGAGCCCTCGGAGCGGCAGACCGAGGGGGAGGGCGCGTGACCGTCGTCGAACGGCGTGAGATCGCGCTGGTGGACCTGCTCGACCGGCTGCTGGCCGGCGGGGTCGTCATCACCGGCGACATCACGCTGCGCATCGCGGACGTCGACCTGGTCCGCATCGATCTCAACGCGCTCATCAGCTCGGTGAACGCCAACGTCCCGTCGCCCTTCGAGGAGCTCCGTTGACAGAGCAGCAGCCGCCCGCCCGCCGACGAGCCCGGCTCGACCTCGAACCCGACACGGTCGAACGCGACCTGGTCAAGCTCGTGCTGACCGTGGTGGAGCTGCTGCGCCAGCTCATGGAGCGGCAGGCCGTGCGCCGGTTCGACGAGGGCGACCTGACCGAGGAGCAGGAGGAGCGCATCGGCCTGACGCTGATGCTGCTCGAGGAACGTATGACGGAACTGCGGGAGCGCTACGGCCTGCGGCCCGAGGACCTGAATCTGGACCTCGGGCCGCTCGGACCGCTGCTTCCCCGGGAGTGACTACCGGGGTCTCACCACCGGTACCAGCGGCCCCTGCCGCCGCCCGCCGTCGTGCTGCGCATGAAGAACCCCAGCAGCCACACCACCAGAACCGCGAGCGCGATCCACCAGAGAACCTCCACCGCGAATCCGGCGCCGAAAAGGATCAGAGCCAGAAGCAGAACAAGAAGAATGGGAACCATAATGTCAACCTCCTGACATCCTGGTTGCCCGTCTTTCGCTTTTCAGACTTCTTTTCGGCAGAGAATTTCGGCGTGCAGCACCGCGAACCATCCGTCGTCCCGCGCGCCCCACTCCCGCCAGGCCCCGGCCACCGCCTGAAGCTGCTCGCGCGTGGCGTGGCCGCCCTCGACGGCCAGCTCGGCATAGGAGGACGCCACGGTGCGGTCCGCCCACAGGCCGCTCCACCAGCGCCGCTCCTCGGGCGTGGAGAAGGTCCAGGTCGAGGAGGTCGCGGTGATGTCCGTCAGGCCCGCCGCCAGCGCCCAGGACTTCAGCCGGCGCCCGGCGTCCGGCTCGCCCCCGTTGGCCCGCGCCACCCGCCGGTACAGATCGAGCCAGTCGTCCAGGCCGCCGGAGAGGGGATACCAGGTCATGGCCGCGTAGTCCGAGTCCCGTACGGCGACGAAGCCGCCGGGCCTGGTCACCCGCCGCATCTCGCGCAGCGCCTGGACCGGGTCCCCGACGTGCTGGAGCACCTGATGGGCGTGCACCACGCAGAACGTGTCGTCCGGGAAGTCCAGTGCGTGCACGTCCCCGACGGCGAAGTCGGTGTTCGTCAGTCCGCGCTCGGCGGCCGTCGCCCTCGCCTGCTCCAGCACCCCCGGCGCGTGCTCGAGTCCGGTGACCTGCCCGTCGGGCACCAGCGCGGCCAGGTCGGCGGTGATGGTGCCGGGCCCGCAACCGACATCCAGGATCCGCATGCGGGGCTCCAGTGCCCCGAGGAGGTAGCCCGCCGAGTTCTCGGCGGTCCGCCAGGAGTGCGACCGCAGCACCGACTCGTGGTGCCCGTGGGTGTAGACGGCGGTCTCCCGCGATGCAGGCATGGTGAGCCCACCCTTCTCGTCTCGTGGGGCGATGCGCAGGGACGCTCGTCACCGTACGCGCCTAACTCACATGATGAGACCCGTGTTTCAGATACTGGACCACCGCTCGGGGTGCCCCGGCGATGAAATCGTTTGCCACCCGTGTCGGGCACCCCGCAGAATCGCCTCTCATGGGCCATCTGGAAGCAGCACACCTCGAGTACTACCTCCCCGACGGGAGGCCGCTCCTGGGCGACGTCTCCTTCCGGGTCGGCGAAGGCGCCGTCATGGCCCTGGTGGGACCCAACGGCGCGGGCAAGACGACCCTCCTGCGCCTCCTCGCCGGCGAGCTGAAGCCGCACGGCGGATCCGTCACCGTCAGCGGCGGACTCGGCGTCATGCGCCAGTTCGTGGGCTCCGTCCGTGACGAGACGACTGTCCGCGACCTGCTCGTGTCCGTCGCCGTGCCCCGGATCCGCGAGGCGGCCCGCGCCGTCGACAAGGCCGAGCACGCCCTCATGACCGTCGACGACGAGGCCGCCCAGCTCGCCTACGCGCAGGCCCTCGCCGACTGGGCCGAGGCGCGCGGCTACGAGGCCGAGACGCTGTGGGACATGTGCACCACCGCCGCGCTCGGCGTGCCCTACGAGAAGGCGCAGTGGCGTCAGGTGCGCACCCTCTCCGGCGGCGAGCAGAAGCGGCTGGTCCTCGAGGCGCTGCTGCGCGGCACCGACGAGGTGCTGCTGCTCGACGAGCCCGACAACTATCTCGACGTGCCCGGCAAGCGCTGGCTGGAGGAACGGCTCGCCGAGACCCGCAAGACGGTCCTGTTCGTCTCCCACGACCGTGAACTGCTCGCCCGCGCCGCCCAGCGCATCGTCTCCCTCGAACCGAGCCCCACCGGCGCCGACGCCTGGGTGCACGGCGGCAGCTTCGCCACCTACCACGACGCCCGCAGGGACCGGTTCGCGCGCTTCGAGGAGCTGCGCCGGCGCTGGGACGAGAAGCACGCACAGCTCAAGAAGCTGGTGCTGAATCTCCGTCAGGCCGCCTCCGTCAGCCATGACATGGCGTCCCGTTACGCGGCGGCACAGACCAGGCTGCGTAAGTTCGAGGAGGCCGGCCCGCCGCCGGAGCCGCCGCGCGAGCAGGACATCACCATGCGCCTGAAGGGCGGGCGCACCGGAGTCCGCGCGATCACCTGCGAGCAGCTCGAACTCACCGGCCTGATGAAGCCGTTCGACCTGGAGGTCTTCTACGGCGAGCGCGTCGCCGTGCTCGGCTCCAACGGCTCGGGGAAGTCGCACTTCCTGCGCCTGCTCGCCGGCGACGACGTCGCGCACACCGGCGGCTGGAAACTGGGTGCGCGCGTGGTCCCCGGACACTTCGCCCAGACCCACGCCCACCCCGAGCTGGAGGGCCGCACCCTTCTGGACATCCTCTGGAAGGACCACTCCCAGGACCGCGGCGCCGCCATGTCCCGCCTGCGCCGCTACGAACTCACCGGCCAGGCCGAGCAGCCCTTCGACCGCCTCTCCGGCGGCCAGCAGGCCCGGTTCCAGATCCTCCTGCTCGAACTCCAGGGCGTCACCGCGCTCCTGCTCGACGAGCCCACGGACAACCTGGACCTGGAGTCCGCCGAAGCCCTCCAGGAGGGCCTGGAGGCCTTCGACGGCACGGTCCTCGCGGTCACCCACGACCGCTGGTTCGCCCGCTCCTTCGACCGCTTCCTCGTCTTCGGCACCGACGGCAGAGTCAGAGAGACCCCGGAGCCGGTCTGGGACGAACGCAGAGTGGAACGAGCGCGCTAGGGGGTGTCCGCAAAGTCCCGCCTGCTCTGCGACGCCCGGCACGCCCTCTCGCCGCACCGGGCGGACACCCGAGTACAACCAGTACGCGGATGTCCGCCCGGCACACCGAGAGCACGCACCGGACGCCGCAGGGCCCGCCCTTCGGGCGGACGACGCGACTTTGCGGACACCCCCTAGGGGGTGTCGCCACGCGGTGAGCGCGCCCGCTCCCCGTGTGCCGCGCTCACTTCCAGCGCAGGAGGGCGCCCAGGCCGCCCACCGGGGTGTCGTCGCCGACGTCGGGGAGCACGGTGACGACCAGGGCGTCCGCGTCCGTCGTCACCGCGGAGCGGATCAGGGCGTCGTCCGCGCGGGCCGACCAGGACTGCTGCTCGCCGAGGATCTTCAGGTCGGTGCGGCGCACCGCCAGCTGGTCCGGGTCCTCACCGATCCACACCTCGCGGTGCGCGTCCGGCCCGTCCGGGCGGATCAGCAGCTCGTCGATGCGGTGCTCGCGCGCCGCCTCGACCAGCGCCGGAACGCCCTCCACGGCCCCGGCCCGGCCCGACTCGTCGGGGCTGCGGGCGGCCAGGAAACGCTCCAGCTCGGCCGCCGCGCGGGCCCGTACGTGCTCGGTCCGCGCCTGCTCCACGTCCTCGTCGAGCAGCCTGCTGCCGGCGCCGTGCGACGCCTCCACCACCAGGTCGTGCAGCCGGTGCGGCAGCCGCTGACGCACCGCGTGCCGCTCACGGTCGTCGCCGACCAGGATCAGCAGATCGGCCCCGGTCTCCTCCTGGCACACCGCGAGCGCGTCGGCGATCTCCGCCGCGTTGTGCTCCCAGGTGTTCTCCACCCGCAGCTGGAAGTGCCGCTCGGACCAGTCGACCGAACTGGTGCGGTGCACCGGCCACTGCCGCCCGGTGACCCCGCCGGCGTCGCCCCGGCCCAGCGCGCTGCGCAGCTCGAAGTCGGCGCCCTTGCGGTCCACGTAGGCGACGACGCACACCGGGTCCTCACCGGCCAGCTCCAGCAGCGGGGCGACCCTGGGCAGCGGCGCCCACTCGGCCCAGTCACCCTGCGGCGCACGGGCCAGCGGCGGATCCAGCACCACCTCGCCGTTCCGGGCGAACAGCGCCCGCCCGTGTGGCTCCGACGAGTGCCGCAGATCCTCGATCGCCTGGCTCACCGCCCGGCACGTCGCCTCGTCCGCGCCCTGACCGGCCAGCTCGCGGGCCATCGCCCGGGCCGTCAGGTGCCGCTCGTGGGGCGTGTCCTCCGTGTGCCGGGAGGTGTCGACGTACACGGAGGCCCAGGGCCCCGGATGTTCGTAGAGTGGATGCAGAAACGCGAGATCCATGGCTCCCTCCCGGATGCCGCTCGGGGTAGTGCGTGATCTGACCGGGCGGGTACCCGGACCGCACACCCGAAACGACGAGCGGGGCACCACGATGACCGGAGTCGACCCGAGCCGCCTGGACGACCAGCAGCTGATGAAAGAGCTGGAGACCATCCACCGCACCCGGCACGACACGCTGCTGTACGGGTCCAACGACGCGCTGCGCACCCACAACGAGCGCATGGCGCAACTCGAGGGCGAGTACCTGCGCCGCAACCCGAGCCGCCCCGTGGCCGCGGGCCGCACACGCGAGGGCGCCCGCGACCGCAACGGCGCGGACACCACGACACCCACGACGCCGGGGACCTGAACCGATCGGTCCAGGTCCCCGGCGTCGTGTCGGTGTGCCCTCGGGCACCGCCTGGGCGTTCAGGCCGCTTCCTGGCCGAACACCTCCAGGAACGTCTCGCAGAACGCCTTCAGGTCGTCCGGCTTGCGGCTGGTGACCAGCTTGCTCGGAGCGTGGTCACAGATCTTCACCTGCTCGTCCACCCAGGTCGCCCCGGCGTTGCGCAGATCGGTCCGCAGGCTCGGCCAGCTGGTCAGCACGCGGCCGCGCACCACGTCCGCCTCGATCAGCGTCCACGGCGCGTGACAGATCGCCGCGACCGGCCGCCCCAGCTCGAAGAAGTCCCGCACGAAGGCGACGGCCTTGTCGTCCATGCGCAGGAAGTCGGGGTTCGCCACCCCGCCCGGCAGGACCAGCCCGTCGAAGGAGTCGGCCGGCGCATCCCCGACCACCTCCTGCACGGGGAAGGTGTCCGCCTTGTCGAGATGGTCGAACGCCTGGATCTTGCCCGGCCGCGTCGACACGAGCACCGGCTCGTGACCGGCGTCCACCGCCGCCTGCCAGGGCTTGGTCAGCTCGACCTGCTCCACGCCCTCCGGCGCGGCCAGAAACGCGATACGCATGACAGTCCTCAAATCCTTCCCACTGCTGTGCCGGTACGGAGCCTCAGTCGTCCGGCTCCGCGCGGCTGATGTCGGCCAGTGCCGAATCGGGATCCTGCGCCTCGGCCAGATCACCGAGGCTGACCATGCCGACCGGCAGCCCGTTCTCGACCACCGGGATCCGTCGCACGGCCTTCTCCCGCATCGCGGCCACCGCCGTCGACACCCGGTCGTCCGGGCCGAGGGTCAGCGGATCCGGCGTGCACACGGACCCGGCGCTCACGCTCATCGGGTCCGCGCCGTCGGCGACCGCCCGGACGGTGATGTCCCGGTCGGTGAGCACGCCCACGACCCGCTGGCCGTCGGCCACCACCACGTCGCCGATGTTCTGCGTGCGCATCAGCTGCGCCGCCTCGACGAGCGAGGCGTCCGGACGCACGGCGACCACGCCCGGAGTCATCACGTCCTTGACGAACTCGGCCATGACTGGGCCATCCCTTTCGGTCCTCGGCCGGCTATGCGGTCTCCGTCTCCCGGGAGCGGGTCAGCGCCTCCGCCAGCTCCTGGACGTTGGCGTAGCGCGCCTGCCGCGGCAGCCGCTCCAGCGCCTCGATCAGCGCGTCCGGCGCATGCCGTCGGTCCAGAGCGCGCATCAGCTCGCGCGGGCCCGCGGGGAACGCGCCCCGGCCCAGGATCCGGGCCAGTTCCAGCCGCACCGACTCCAGCGACGTCGGCCCGCGGCTCGGCGTCACCGGGCCGTACGCGACCTCCGGATCGTCCTCGGCGGACGGCTCCGGGTCGTGCCACTCCTCGGTGCGGGTGGGGTGCCCGGACCTCAGCAGGCCCTGCAGCTCGTGCTTCATCTCGTCGTCACGGTGGACATTCAGCCGGTCACTGCCTCGCTGCATGTCTCCCTCCTGATCCTTCGGGGTCCGCACCGCGTACCCGGCAGGGGCGGGCCGACACGGGTTTCCCGGCCACGGATGCGGTCAGCGGCCGCTGGTTTGCCCGCGGCGCGCCGGGTGACCCGAACGGCACGCCCCCCACGCGCCTCCTGGAAAGGACCGGCCATGGCGGTGCTCGCCGTACTGATCCCGCTGCTCATGCTCGGCATGATCCTTGTGCTGGGCCGCTACGAGGAGCTGCTGCTGCCCCTGCGGAGCGAGGGCGACACCGACCGGCCGGAACCGGCCGCCGCCCCCCTCGCCCCCCTCGCCGCTAATCCTTCTGCTTCCGCCGCTGCCCCGCCCCCGGCAGGAACTCCTGCACCTTCGCCTTGAAGCCCTGTTTGATCATCGAGCCGCGGTCGGCGTCGCCCTTCAGGATCGAGGCGACCGTGGCCTCCAGCTGGTCCCAGGTGGCGTGCGGCGGGATCGGCGGCACGGCGGGGTCGGTCAGGAACTCCACCACCGCCGGACCGTCCGCCTCCAGCGCGGTCCGCCAGCCCGCCTCGACGTCCTCCGGCTTCTCCACCCGCACCCCGGTCAGCCCCAGCGAGCGGGCGAACGCCGCGTACTGCACGTCCGGGAGCTCCTGCGACGGCAGGAACGACGGGGCGCCCTCCATGGCCCGCATCTCCCAGGTGACCTGGTTCAGGTCCCGGTTGTTCCACACCGCGACCACCAGCCGCGGGTCCTCCCACTGGTGCCGGTACTTCGCCGCCGTGATCAGTTCCGCCATCCCGTTCATCTGCATCGCGCCGTCCCCGACCAGGGCGATCGCCGGCCGGTCCGGGTGTGCGAACTTCGCGCCGATGACGTACGGCACCCCGCAGCCCATCGTGGCCAGCGTGCCGGACAGCGAGCCGCGCATCCCCGGGCGCATGGTCAGGTGCCGCGCGTACCAGTTGGCGGTCGAACCAGAGTCCGACGTGATGATGGCGTTGTCCGGCAGCAGCGGGTCGAGGGCGCACGCCACGTACTCCGGGTTGACCGGATCGGCCGACAGCTCGGCCCGCCGCTCCATGATCGCCCGCCACCGCCGCACGTTGTCGCACACCGTGTCGTACCACTCGCGTCCCCGGCCCCCCTCGATCAGCGGGATCAGCCGCTCCAGCGTGGCCTTGGCGTCGCCGACCAGGTTCACCTCGTAGGGGTAGCGCATCCCCACCATGTGCGGATCGATGTCGATCTGCACCGCCCGCGCGTCGCCGAACTCCGGCAGGAACTGCGAGTACGGGAACGACGAGCCGATCGTCAGCAGCGTGTCGCAGTCCCGCATCAGCTCGTACGACGGACGGGTGCCGAGCAGACCGATGGAACCGGTGACGTACGGCAGCTCGTCACTGAGGACGTCCTTGCCGAGCAGCGCCTTGGCGACCCCCGCACCGAGCAGCTCCGCGATCCGCTCCACCTCCGCCCGAGCCCCCGCCGCGCCCTGGCCGACCAGGATCGCCACCTTGTCGCCCGTGTTCAGGATCTCCGCGGCCCGCCGCACCGCGTCGTCCGACGGCACGGCCGTCCACGAACTGCGGTCCAGGCTGGAGGGCACCATCTTGAAGGCGTGCGTCGGCGGCGAGTAGTCCAGCTCCTGCACATCGCCCGGGAGGATCACCGCGGTCGGGCAGCGGCGCGCGTACGCGGTGCGGATCGCCCGGTCCAGCACGTTGGGCAGCTGCTCCGGCACCGTCACCGTCTCCACGAAGTCGGAGGCGACGTCCTTGAACAGGGTGTGCAGATCGACCTCCTGCTGGTAGGAGCCGCCCATCGCGCTGCGATGCGTCTGACCGACGATCGCCAGCACCGGCACATGGTCCAGCTTGGCGTCGTACAGGCCGTTCAGCAGGTGGATGGCCCCCGGTCCGGAGGTGGCCGCGCACACCCCGAGCCGTCCGCTGAACTTGGCGTAGCCGACCGCCTCGAACGCGGACATCTCCTCGTGCCGCGACTGGATGAACACCGGCTGGTTGTCGGCCCGGCCCCACGCGGCGAGCAGGCCGTTGATGCCGTCACCGGGATAGCCGAAGACGTGCTCCACCCCCCACTCGCGCAGCCTGTGCAGGACGTGGTCGGAGACCTTCGTGCTCATGTACGACCTCCCGGACGTGACGTGTTGGGGTTGCGCGCGGGTCGTACGAGTGACCGAGCGCGTCCGCGGAAAACCTGCGCCGGGGGTTTGGCCCCCGGGCCCGGGGGCAGGCGCCCCCACAGTGCTTCGGACAGGAGGCACGTCCGTGGAAGCGGCCCTCGCCGCACCCGGGTGCGCCTGTCCCGAATCCCAGGCGCCCTCCCCACGGTGACCGTCCGTCCCCGAGCACTCCGAGGGAGTTGCGACGCACCATGCCGACCCGAGTGAGCGCCAAACCCCATCCGCACGACGACGCCCCCGACACCGCCGAGGCGTTCCGCAGGCTGGCCGCCCTTGCGGAGGGCCCCGAGCGCGACGCCCTGCGGGACGAGATCGTCGAGGCCTGGCTGCCCATGGCCGACCGCCTCGCCGGACGGTTCCGCAGCCGCGGCGAGAACTTCGAGGACCTGCGCCAGGTCGCCGCGCTCGGCCTCGTCAAGGCCGTCGACCGGTACGACCCCGCCCTGGGCAACGCGTTCGAGAGCTATGCCGTGCCGACCATCACCGGCGAGATCAAACGGCACTTCCGCGACCACATGTGGACCCTGCACGTGCCGCGCCGGGTCCAGGACCTGCGCAACAAGGTCCGGTTCGCCGCGCAGGACCTCTCCCAGACCATCTCCGGCCGGCGGCCCACCGTCGCGGAGATCGCCGAGCACGCCGACCTGAGCGAGGAGGAGGTGCGCACCGGGCAGGAGGCGCTGGAGAGCTTCACCGCGCTGTCGCTGGACGCGGAGCTGCCCGGCAGCGACGACGGGTACTCGCTCGGCGACGCGCTGGGCGCGCCGGATCCGGCGCTGGACACCGTGGTCGACCGGGAGGCCGTCAAGGAGCGGATCGCCGCGCTGCCGGAGCGGGAGCGGGCGATCCTGTACATGCGGTTCTTCGGGGACATGACGCAGAGCAGCATCGCGCAGGAGCTGGGGATCTCGCAGATGCATGTGTCCCGGTTGATCAGCCGGTGCTGCGGGAGGGTCCGGGACGAGGTGCTGGGGGACGCCTAGCGGGGTGCCGAGGGGGCAGGTCCGGTGATCGGAGGTTCACTCGGTCGGGTCCTGGCGCGGGCGGGGTGGCTTCGGGCGGGCTGTGATGGGTGTGGGGCACGCCCCGCGTGCCGTCGGGAAACGGCGTGCCCCCAGTCGTCGCTCGAAGGAGCCCGCACCATGCGCCGCACCGTACGCGCCCTGTCCCTCGCCGCCGCAGCCGGCACCGTTCTCGGCGTGCTCGCACCGGTCGCGTCCGCGAGTCCGCCCGCCCCACCGGAACCGGGGGCCGCCACCCACTCCACCTGCCCGCCGCAGAAGGGGCACCAGCAGTGGGAGGGGCAGGGCGGCAGTGCCTATCAGGAGGATGAGGGGGACGAGCTGGCCGAGCTCGAGGCCGAGCTGGACAGTCTCGAGGCGGAGGCCGACGTGCCCGTCCCCGCGCCCGAGGACAGCGGTGAGGCGGACCCGTTCGCAGCCGATGAGTCACACGAGTCCGAGGACGCCGCCGAGCTGAGTGGAAGCGATGCGAAGAAGCCCGATTCCAAGCCGTCCTCCAAGCCGTCCGCCGGGCACACCAAGGACCCGCACTGCGGCCGCACACCCGTACCGGGGGGCGTCCACGCGGGCGGGGGCGGCTCCTTCACCGACTCCGTGCCCGCCCTCGCCGCCGGCGGACTGCTGATCGCGGGTGCGTTCGGGGCCGCCGCGCACCGGCTCTACCGCCGCAGGGACAGCCGTACCCACGGGTGAGGCGCCGTTCCCCGGCCGGGGGCGCCCATGCTGTGAGGTGCGTGACCCCGCGCGCCACCCATGGCCCGGCGGCACCCTGGGTACTGACAGGCCTAGGGTGCCCCACCGGCACACGGCATCACGGCACCACAGTCACTGCGCGGAGGCACCGATGCGGACCGACCCGGAAGGCCATGGACCGGTCCGCTTCGGGCCGTCCGTCCCCGACGACGGGCTGCCCGTCCTGCCCGAGCTGTCCGCCGTCCTCGCCGCCGCCGCGTCCCGCCCGGCCGCGGAACCGGTCGGCGGCGGCCCCGCCCTGCTGGACGCCGCCCGCGGCTACTGCGAGCGGCGCGGACTGCCCGGCGCGTCCGACGGGATCGCCGCCGCCCCCGGCGCGCCCGCCCTGCTGGTCGCCCTGACCGCGGCCATCGGCGGCGACGTCCTCGTGCCCAGACCCTGCCCCGCCTGGTGGGCGCCCTACGCCCGCCTCCTCGGCAGACCCGCCTTCCACGTGCCGACCCCGGCCGAGAGCGGCGGCGTACCCGACCCGTACGCGCTGCTGGAGACCGTGCGCCGGGTCCGCGCCGAGGGCGGCGATCCGCGTCTGCTGGTGCTGTCGGTCGCCGACGACCCCACCGCCACCGTCGCCGCGCCCGAACTGCTCCACGAGACCCTCGAGGCCGCCGTCGGCGAAGGGCTGTACCTGGTCAGTGACGAGACCTGGCGCGACACCCTGCACGCCCCGCACGACACGGTGCTGCTCAGCCCCGCCGAGATGCTGCCCGAGCGGGTCACCGTCGTCACCGATCTGTCCGGTGCCCTGCTCCCGCCCGGCTGGCCCGCCGCGCTCGCCCGCTTCCCGCCCGGCCAGGACGCGGACGCGCTGCACGCGCGCGTGCTCGACGTGCTCACCGCGCTCGACGCACGCGTCGCCGCCCCCGTCGCCGCCGCGGCCGGGTACGCGCTGACCGAGCCCGAGCCGGTCACCGGGCGCGTCACCGACGCCGTACGCCTGCACGCACGCGTGGCCGCCGCCGCACACGCCGCGATCGTCGCCGCCGGTGCCCTCGCCCGGCCCCCGCAGTGCGGCCGGCACCTGTATGTCGACCTCACCCCGCTGGTCCCCGCGCTCACCGCACGCGGCGTCGGCGACGCCCAGGAACTGGAGGACTTCCTCACCGCCCGGCTGGGCATGCCCGCGCCGGGCGGCCACCGCTTCGGCGACGACCTCGAGGCCCCGCGCGTCAGGCTGTGCACCGCCCCCCTGCTGGGCGACACCGCCGAGCGCCGCGAGGAATGCCTGCGCTCACCGGCGCCGTTGGAACTGCCGCATGTGCAACGCGCGTTGAATCACCTGCAGTCGGTCTTCGACGAACTTTCGTGACGACGCTCAGCGATGGGAGCCTCCTCGATGACGCAGCAGTCCGAGTCGACCTCCACCAGCACCACCACGCCGAAAGCCGACGACCCGGCCCCCCTCTCACCTCTGCCGGCCTCCCCTCTGTCACCGTCGCCCGTCGCGCCCCCCTACCCGCCGCTCGCCGAACCCCGCCCGCTCGCCGAACGGCGCGTGTGGCCGCGCACCTTCCACGACCGGCTCACCGCCCCGCTGCCCGGCCTGAAGGCCTTCGCCCGGTTCGCCCGCGAGGGCGCCGTGAGGCCGGGCCCGGAGGGCCTCGCGGACATCCACCGGCTGCCGTACGAACCCGGCCCGCTGCCCCGCGTCGACGCCCGCAGCATCGCCGTCACCTGGGCCGGACACGCCAGCTGGGTGCTGCGGATCGGCGGGCTCACCGTCCTCACCGACCCGGTGTGGTCCCGCCGCATCCTCGGCACCCCGGCCCGCGTCACCCCGGTCGGCGTCGCCTGGGAGGCGCTGCCCCGCGTGGACGCGGTCGTCATCAGCCACAATCACTACGACCACCTGGACGCCCCCACGCTGCGCCGGCTCCCGCGCGACACGCCCGTGTTCGTACCGGCCGGACTCGCCCGCTGGTTCCACCGCCGCCGCTTCACCCGGGTCACCGAGCTGGACTGGTGGGAGGCGGCCGAACTGAACGGCGTCCGCTTCGACTTCGTCCCGGCGCACCACTGGTCCAAGCGCACCCTCACGGACACCTGCCGGTCGCTGTGGGGCGGCTGGGTGCTCACCGCGCCGGACGGGCGGCGCGTCCACTTCGCCGGCGACACGGGGTACGGCCACTGGTTCTCGCGCATCGGCCGCCGTTATCCCGGCATCGACCTCACCCTGATGCCCATCGGTGCGTACGATCCGCGCTGGTGGCTCAGCGATGTCCACTGCGACCCCGAGGAGGCGGTGCGCGCCGTCCAGGACCTCGGGGCCCGCCATATGGCGCCGATGCACTGGGGCACCTTCATCCTCTCGGCGGAACCTGTCCTGGAACCTCTCACCCGCGTGCGCGCGGCCTGGGCGTCCGCCGGGCTGCCTCGCGATCATCTGTGGGATCTGGCGGTGGGGGCTTCGCGCGTCCTGGAGTGACGGGGCACTCCGCCGTAGTGCCGCGTTGTGTCGTCGCTTGCGTGCGGCGCCGTCGTGGCTGGTCGCGCAGTTCCCCGCGCCCCTTGGGGGGCTGCCGCAGTCGGTTGCCTGCCGCGTCGTCGTGGCTGGTCGCGTCCGCGCGGCGGTAGGCGCAGGTCGGGTACAGGCCCGCCGTTTTGGGGGTGCTGCCGTCGTGGGTCGTGTGCGGCGCCGTTGTGGCTGGTCGCGCAGTTCCCCGCGCCCCTTGAGGGGCTGCCGTAGTCGGTTGTGTGCCGGGTCGTCGTGGCTGGGCGCGGCGGTCGGCGCGGGGCGGGTACAGCCCCGCGTCCCTGGGGGGGCTGCCGTAGTCGGTTGTGTGCCGCGTCGTCGTGGCTGGGCGCGTCCGCGCGGCGGTAGGCGCAGGTCGGGTACAGCCCCGCGACCCTCGGGTGCTATCTGGTCAGCGGGGTTTCAGGCGGCGCCAGGCGCTTGGTGCCGCGCTGATCAGAAGGGTCAGGAGCACCGCTGCCAGGACGCCCTCCCACGGTTCCGCGAACAGTGAGCCGCCGAGCACTCCGATCAACTGGTACGTCGCCGTCCAGGCGAGGCAGGCCGGGAGGTTGCCGCGGACGAAGCGGCGCAGCGGCCACTTGGCCAGCAGGCAGGCCAGCATCACGGGGAGGCGGCCCGCCGGCATCAGCCGGGACAGGACCAGCACCGCCACCCCGTGATCCGCCAGCTTCTCCTGGGCCTGCGCCAGCCGGTCCTCCGGCGCCCGCGCCCGGATCGCCTCCAGCCAGCGCGAGCCGTTCTTCGACCGCATTCCGCGCCGCCCCAGCCAGTACAGCGCCACGTCTCCGAGGAAGGCGGCCAGCGACGCCGTCACGAACACCAGCGCCATCGAGAACGGCGCCGCCCGATGGACCGCGACCACGGCCGCCGAACTCACCAGCGCCCCCGTCGGTACCACGGGCACCAGCGCCCCGATCAGCACCAGCAGAAACAGCGAGGGATATCCGATCGCCTGCTGGGTGGACTCCGGTGCCACGGTCGCCGGTGCGGCCGCCAGCGCGGCCACGGCGGACCACGGCGCACCGGCCGCCGGCGTCAGGGCGGCGGGCAGGATCACCGAGCGACCTCCAGGCGCACGCTCTCGCCGTGCCGCAGCCGGTGCACCGAAGCGGCGGGCGCGTGCTCGGCCGCCAGCCGCACGAACTCGTCGCCCGGCGCGTGGAACTCGTGCGGGCGCACGGCGTCCATCCCGATCGGCCAGTACGTGCCGTAGTGCACCGGCACCGCGCTGGGCGCCCCCAGCCGCGCCAGCGCCTCGGCCGCACGCCGCGCGTCCAGGTGCCCGTCACCGAGGTACGGCCCCCAGCCGCCCACCGGCAGCAGCGCCACGTCGACCGGCCCGACCTCCTTGGCCATCGCGTCGAACAGGCCCGTGTCGCCCGCGAAGTACGTGCGTGCCTCGCCCTCGACGACGTAGCCCAGCGCGGGGGAGCGGCGCGGTCCGAGCGGCAGCCGCCGCCCGTCGTGCCGCGCGGGCACCGCCCGTACCACCACGCGCCCGACCTCCGTCACGTCGCCCGGCGCCACCTCGCTCACCCGCAGATGCGTCAGCCGGCGCAGCCCGGGCACGGCACGGGGTGCGCCCCGGGGCACGAGCAGGCGCGTACCCGGGGCGAGCCGGGCCAGCGAGGCCAGATGCAGATGGTCGGCGTGCAGATGGGAGACCAGCGCCACGTCCGCGTAGCGCGCGTCCGGCGGCGGCAGCGCACCGCGCCGGCGCCGCAGGTGGGCCAGCCGGCGCGCGAACAGGGGGTCGGTGAGCACGCGCGTGTGCGAATCCTCGACCGTGCACGTGGCGTGACCCCACCAGGTGATCTCCACCGGCACCTCTTCGCCTCCTTCACGCGACTCCCCGAAGCGTACGGGCAGGAGTAGGGTCGGCGGCGAAAACCGGAGGTGAGGGGGCGCCATGGGGCCGGTGCGGGTGACGGCGATCGCGAGTCTGACGCCGCTGGAGCAACTGGACGCCGATCCCTTCCTGGTGGACTCCCGCAGTCAGCACGCCATGTGCGCCCGCTGGGCCGCCGAGCACGGCTACGTGGTGACCCGGGAACTCCTCGTCCGCGGGCTGCGCCCCGACCACGGCGTCCTGTGGGAGGGCGTGCGCCCCGGCACCGACCTGTTCGTCGCCCCGAGCCGCCGGGTGCTGGAGAGCGCCCTGTCCTCGGTCGAGGAGTTCACCGCGGAGTGCGCCCGACGCGGTGTGCGCGTGGATACGGTGGGCCGTGCCGAACCGTCCTACGACGCCGCGATGAAGGCCCGCGTCCACCGCAGACTGTCCATGCCGACGGCGGGCTACGACGGCTGCTGACCCCGCGCCGCCCGCCCGGCACCGGCCGGGGACGAACCGGCACGTCCGGCCGTTGTGACAAGGTGAGTGGGGGCCCGCGGGAACGACGGGCCGGGACGTGAGGTGTGCGGGCGTGGGTGGCGGGCGGTGGCGGCGGATCGCCAGTCAGACAGGGCGGAGTGTCGCGGTGTGGGCGGTCTCCACGCTCACCATGCTGCTGCTCGCCGGGATCCTGCCGGACTTCCGGCTGCGCTCCGCCGACGGCGACAGCGCCACCGACATCGCGGTCACCGCCGCCCTCGGCGCGGGCGCCTTCGGCCTGCTGTCCGCGCTGGTGTGGCCGCTGCTGGTGCGCCTGCTGCTGCTCGTGCCGGCGCTGGTCCTCGGACTGCTGGTGTTCTTCCTCAACGGCGCCCTGCTGTGGCTGGCGCTGCGCGTCAACCCCGTCGAGCGCGGTGACGCCGCACCGGAGACCGCCGTCGTGGTGGCCGCCGTGATGTCCGCCGTCGCCTCCGCCACCGGCGCGGCCCTCGCCGTCCGTGACGACGACGCCTACCGGCGCCGGCTGTACCGGCTCGCCGACCGCAGACGCCGCTCCACCCCGCCCTGCCCGGCCACCCCCGGCACCGTCTTCCTGCAGCTCGACGGCGTGGGCCACGACGTGCTGCTGGACGCCGTCGGCAAGGGCCTGATGCCCACCGTCGCCCGCTGGCTCGGCGCGGGCACCGACTCCGCCCCGGGCACCGGCGCCGACCCCGGCGGGCAGCCCACCCACCGGCTCACCTGCTGGCGCACCGACTGGTCCAGCCAGACCGGCGCCAGCCAGCTCGGCATCCTGCACGGCAGCAACTTCGACGTGCCCGCCTTCCGCTGGTACGAGAAGGCCCGCCGGGAGGTGATGGTCTGCAACCGCCCGACCAGCGCCGCAGAACTCCAGGCCCGCGCCATCGAGTACGCCGGACACGCCGGGCTGCTCGCCGGCGACGGCGCCAGCCGCGGCAACCTCTTCAGCGGCGGCGCCGAGGAACAGGCCCTGGTGCTGTCCATCGCCACCCGCCGCCGCGGCCCGCACAACCGCTCCCGCGCCGGCTACTTCGCCTACTTCTCCGACCCCGCCAACGCCGTACGCACCGCCCTGTCGTTCATCGCCGAGGCCGGCCGCGAGATCGGCCAGTCCACCCGGGCCCGGCTCAGCAAGCAGCGCCCGCGCGTGTCCCGCGGCGGGCTGTATCCGTTCGTGCGTGCCTTCGCGACCGTCGTCGAACGGGACGTGGTCGTCGCGGCCGTGATGGGCGACCTGCTCGCCGGCCGCACCGCCGTCTACGCCGACCTGGTCGCCTACGACGAGGTGGCGCACCACTCGGGACCGGCGAGCCGCGACGCCGAGAAGGTCCTGAACCGCCTCGACCGCGCCCTGGCCCTGATCGAGAAGGTCGCCGAACACGCCCCGCGCCCGTACCGCATCGTCGTCCTGTCCGACCACGGGCAGAGCCCCGGCGAGACGTTCCGCGCCCGCTACGGCCTCACCCTGGGCGACCTGGTGCGGGCGGGCTGCGGACTGCCCGTACCGCGCCGCGCGGGCCGCACCCACAGCGGCGCCGAGGCCCGCGCGGCGGTCCGCGCGGCACTGCGCAGGCCGGTCGAGGAGGGCGCCGAGCACTACCGGCCCGGCCGCGGCTCCGAGCCGATCGTGCTGGCCTCCGGCAACCTCGGCCTGGTCTCCTTCCCGGACGTGCCGCACCGGATGACCAAGGAGGAGATCGACGCCCGGCACCCGGCCCTCCTGCCGACCCTCGCCAACCATCCCGGCATCGGCTTCCTGCTGGTGCGCAGCGAACGGCACGGCGGGGTCGTCCTCGGCGCGTACGGCGCGGAGATCCCGCTCGACGAACTCGACGACAACCCGGGACCGCTCGCCGCGTTCGGCCCCGGCGCCGCCGACGTCGTCCGCCGCACGCACTCCTTCCCGCACACCGCCGACATCATGGTCAACTCCTTCCACGACCCGGCCGACGGGGAGGTCCTCGCCTTCGAGGAGCAGATCGGCTCCCACGGCGGCCTGGGCGGCGCCCAGTCCCGCGCGTTCCTGCTGTCCCCGCTCGCCCTGTCCGCGCCGGCCGCCGACGGCACCGAACTGGTCGGCGCCGAGCAGGTCCACCATGTGCTGCGCCGCTGGCTGAACGAGTCGGACGGCGCACGCCGACCGCAGGAGCCGCGCCGCGAACGCGCAGCCTGAGCACCCGGCCGACCGCGCCCGCCCCCGGAAATTCGGCTGCGTGCGAGATCGCCGCCACGCACACTGGTCGCACCGGACGCCGCACCGCCGCGCGACCGATTCCCGAACCCTCCCCCCGTCCAGGAGCCCGTGCGTGCAGGCTGCCGTCACCGTCACTCCCGCCCGTGTCCCCGACCTGCTGCTCGGCCTCGCGACCGTGCGGCCGGTGTTCCTGTGGGGCGCCCCCGGCATCGGAAAGTCCTCCCTGGTCAGGGAGTTCGCCGAGTCGCTTGGCCTGGAGTGCGTGAGCCTGCTGGGCACCCAGCTCGCCCCCGAGGACCTGATCGGCGTCCCGCAGATCCGCGACGGCCGCTCCGTGTTCTGCCCGCCCGAGGCCATCGCCCGCGACGAGCCGTACTGCCTGTTCCTGGACGAGCTCAACGCCGCCACCCCGGACGTGCAGAAGGCGTTCTACTCGCTGATCCTGGACCGCCGCATCGGCACCTACGAACTGCCCAAGGGCTCCGTCGTCATCGGCGCCGGGAACCGCTCCACCGACAACGCGCTCGCCCGCCCCCTCGCCTCCGCGCTGGTCAACCGCCTCACCCACGTCCACCTGGAAGCCTCCCCGAAGGACTGGCTGGTCTGGGCCGCCGGCAACGGCATCCACCCCTGGATCCTGGACCACCTCACCGACCGGCCCGACCACCTGTGGTCCAAGCCGCCCAAGACCGAGGAGCCGTTCTCCACGCCCCGCTCCTGGCACATGCTCTCCGACGCGCTGCACTCCTTCGGCCGGGACCTCGACGAGGACACCCTGAGGGCGCTCGCGCACGGCACCCTCACCCCCGCGCACGCCACCGCGTTCTGCGGCTACGTCAAGATCGTGCGCAGCCGCTTCGGCATCGAGGCGATCCTGCGCGGCGACGCCCGCTGGCCGCACCGCCCGGAGGACCGCGACCTGCTGTACTACCTCGCCGAGTCGTTCCGCGGCCGGCTGATCAAGGAGCTGCCGGCCAGCAAGGAGCACATGTCGGCGAGCGGCCGGCAGACCGCCTACCGGGCGAAGTCCCTGCTCGTCCAGCTCGCCGAGATCTCCGTCGAGGTCGCCCAGACCGTCATCGCCTCCGACACCGACGGCAACCCGCTGCTGCCCTCCTGGTTCCTGGTGGAGGCGGCCCGCGACATGCCCCGGCTGGTGGAGGCACGGCGGTGAGCCGCTCCCCGGCGAAGAAGGACAAGAAGAAGCGGGACCTGGCGGGGGAGGCGTTCGCGGAGGGCATGCGGCTGCTGCGCGCCAACCCGGCGCTCGCCGCACTCGACTTCGACACCTGCCGCCGCGAGGACTGCGCCATGGCCCCCCGCCACGGTCTGCTGCGCGTCGACTCCAACGGCACCCTGCACGCCCACCCGGCCCGCATCGCCGACCCCGCCGTGTGGGCCTGGTCCCTCGCGCACGCCGCGCTCCACCTGGGCTTCGGCCACGTCCCGGCCGCGAAGGAGGAGCGATCCCAGCCCGAACGCCACGAGCTGGCGGCGCGCTGCGTCGTCGTCAACCGCTTCCTGCTCACCTTCCCGGTGGGCCGCGCCCCCGACGACCTGCCGCTGTCCTACCCGGACGGCGACGAGGAGCAGCTCGCCGCCGCCTGGCGGCGCACCGGCGTCCCGGCCGCCTACGAGCACTGCGGCACCGCGGGACACGAGCACGACCAGGTGCTGGTGCCGTGGGGGTGGTTCGGCCGGCAACTGCCCGACTGGCCGCTCGCCTTCGCCACCGCCCTGACCCGCACCGTGTCCGCCGCGATGGACATGGCGGGCGGCCGCCGCGACACCCTCGACGCCGAACCGAGCCGCCGGCGCCCCTGGGAGGAGGCCCTGAGCTGGTTCGTCTCCTCCTACCCGCTGCTCGGCGGGATCGCCGCCGGCATGAAGCTGGTCGCCGACGCCGAACTGGCGCGCGCCCACGGCATCTCCGTCGCCGCGGTCGACGCGGAGGCCGGCGAGATCTACGTCAACCCGCTGCGCCGCCTCGACGACGAGGAGTGGCGGTTCGTCCTGGCGCACGAGATGCTGCACGCCGCCCTGCGCCACGGCGACCGCTGCGGCGGCCGTGACCCGTATCTGTTCAACGTCGCCTGCGACTACGTGATCAACGGGTGGCTGCGGGAGATGCAGATCGGCACCATGCCCGAGGGCCTGCTGTACGACCCGGAGCTCGCCGGGCTGTCCGCCGAGGAGGTCTACGACCGCATCGCCGGCGACCTCAGACGCATGCGGCGCCTGGCCACCCTGCGCGGCAAGGGCCTCGGCGACATCCTCGGCGCCCCGCTCGGACCGCCCCGCGACCACGTCGACCTCGACGGCTTCTACCGCCGCGGGCTCGCCCAGGGCCTGGACCTGCACCAGCGGCAGGAGCGCGGCTACCTCCCCGGTGGGCTCGTCGAGGAGATCCGCGCGCTCAGCCATCCGCCGCTGCCCTGGGACGCCCGGCTCGCCCGCTGGTTCGACGAGTTCGTGCCCCGTCCCGAGCCGGTGCGCTCGTACGCCCGCCCCTCCCGGCGCCAGGCGTCCACCCCGGACATCCCGCGCGCCGGACGGTACTTCCCGCCCGAGGAGGTGCCCCGCTGCACCTTCGGCGTCGTCCTGGACACCTCCGGCTCCATGAACCGCACCCTGCTCGGCAAGGCACTCGGCGCCATCGCGTCCTACGCCGAGGCCCGTGACGTGCCGGCCGCACGCGTGGTGTTCTGCGACGCCGCCCCGCACGACGCCGGCTATCTGCCGGTCACCGAGATCGCCGGCCGGGTGCGGGTGCACGGCCGGGGCGGCACGGTGCTGCAGCCCGGCATCGACCTGCTGCAGCGCGCCGCCGACTTCCCGCCCACCGCGCCGGTCCTGGTCATCACCGACGGCTGGTGCGACGTGCTGCGGGTGCGACGCGAGCACGCCTATCTGATCCCCCGCGGCGGACGGCTGCCGTTCACCGCGAGGGGCCCGGTCTTCCGGGTGAGTTGAGCCGTAGTGTGATCGGATGGGTGCGGGAACCCGCAGCGACGGGACTCCCGGACCCGGCACCGCCGGACACACGGCCGGACATCTTGCGAAAGGAAGCGTCATGGCAGCCACGCGCTCCGCACACACCGTTTGGGAAGGCAACCTGTTCAAGGGCAGCGGGGTCGTCACCTTCGACTCCTCCGGGAGCATCGGCGAGCAGCCGGTGACCTGGGCGTCGCGGACCGAGGAGGCGAACGGGAAGACCAGCCCCGAGGAGCTGATCGCCGCCGCGCACTCCAGCTGCTTCTCCATGGCCTTCTCCAACATCCTCGACAAGGCAGGCACCCCGCCCGCCCGCCTGGTGACCTCCGCCGACGTCACCTTCGTGCCGGGCGAGGGCATCACCGGCATCCACCTCACCGTCGAGGGCACCGTCCCCGGCATCGACGAGGCCGCGTTCCTCGCCGCCGCCGAGGACGCCAAGGTCAACTGCCCGGTGAGCCAGGCGCTGAAGGCCACGAAGATCACCCTGACGGCGAAGCTCGCCTGACCTTTGCAGGACAACGCAGGCCGCCCCTCACCGGGCGGCCTGCGGCACGTCACCCCCTGGAGCCGACCCCCATGCCGTCCCGCCCCGCCGTCTCCGCCCATCAGGGCGGCTCCGAGCGCGCCGCCCCGGCGACCTGGGAGGCGTACGAGGACGCCGTCGCCTCCGGTGCCGAGTACGCCGAGCTGGACGTCCGCCGTACGGCCGACGGGGTCTTCGTCGTCCACCACGATCCCCGCGTCGGCCGCACCGGCCCCCCGCTGTCCGCGCTCACCCACGCCGAACTGTGCGCCCGCGCCGAGCGGCCCGTGCCGGTCGTGGACGACGTGCTGGAGCTGATCGCCGGCAAGCTCGTCGCCCATCTGGACCTTAAGGAGACCGGCCACGAGCGGGACCTGATGGACCGGGCCGTCGCCCTGCTCGGCCGGGACGGCTGCGTCGCCACCACCCTCGAGGACCGCTCCGTCGCCGCCGTCACCTCCGCCTTCCCCGGCGTACGCACCGCCCTGTCGCTCGGCCGGGACGGCAAGGAGATCCCCCGCGGCCGGCTGCTGTCGACCCGGCTCAGCGAACTGCTGCCCATGCGCCGGGTGCGCGCCTGCGGCGCCCACGGGGTCGCCGTGCACCAGCGGCTCGCCCGGGCCACCGTGCTGCGCGAGGCCGCCCGGCACGGACTGTTCACCATGGTGTGGACGGTCAACGCCGACGCCCCCATGCGTGACTTCCTCACCGACCCGCGCGTGGACGTCCTGATCACCGACCGCCCCCGGCGCGCGGTGGAGCTCCGCGCCGGCCCGCACACACCCGCGCCCGCCGCCGACCCCCGCCGCTGAGCCGTTGACAAGCACCCACTCAAGCTATTGACAACCGGCCGCTCAAGTTTTGTGCTGGAAGTCCGGAGAGGTGCCCTGGCGGAAGGGGACAGCGATGGGACGTGCGGTCGGAATCGACCTGGGAACCACCAACTCGGTGGTCGCGGTGCTCGAGGGCGGTGAGCCCACCGTGATCGCCAACGCGGAGGGTGCGCGGACCACGCCCTCGGTCGTGGCCTTCGCCAAGAACGGCGAGGTGCTGGTCGGCGAGGTCGCCAAACGGCAGGCCGTCACCAACGTCGAACGCACCGCCCGCTCCGTCAAACGGCACATGGGCGACGCCCAGTGGCGCTTCCCCGAGCAGGGCTCCGTGGACGGCACCCGCTACCGCGCCCAGGAACTGTCCGCCCGCGTCCTGCAGAAGCTCAAGCGGGACGCCGAGTCCTATCTCGGCGAGGACGTCACCGACGCCGTGATCACCGTGCCCGCGTACTTCGACGACTCCCAGCGGCAGGCCACCAAGGAGGCCGGGGAGATCGCCGGCCTGAAGGTCCTCAGGATCATCAACGAGCCCACGGCCGCCGCCCTGGCGTACGGCCTGGACAAGGAGAACGACCAGACCGTCCTCGTCTTCGACCTAGGCGGCGGCACCTTCGACGTGTCCCTGCTCGACATCGGTGAGGGCGTCATCGAGGTCAAGGCCACCAACGGCGACACCCACCTCGGCGGCGACGACTGGGACCAGCGGGTCGTCGAGTACCTCGCCAAGCGCTTCAAGGGCCAGTACGGCATCGACCTCGCGCAGGACAAGATGGCCGTGCAGCGGCTCCGGGAGGCCGCCGAGAAGGCCAAGATCGAGCTGTCCTCGTCCTCCGAGACCACCATCAACCTGCCCTACATCACCGCCTCCGCCGAAGGCCCGCTGCACCTGGACGAGAAACTGACCCGCGCCCAGTTCCAGGAGCTCACCGAGGACCTGCTGGAGCGCTGCAAGACGCCCTTCCACCAGGCCGTCAAGGACGCCGGGGTGAAACTCTCCGCGATCGACCACGTCATCCTCGTCGGCGGCTCGACGCGCATGCCCGCGGTGACCGACCTGGTGCGGGAGCTGACCGGCAAGGACCCGCACAAGGGCGTCAACCCCGACGAGGTCGTCGCCGTCGGCGCGGCCCTCCAGGCGGGCGTCATCCGCGGCGACGTCAAGGACGTGCTGCTGCTCGACGTCACCCCGCTGTCCCTCGGCATCGAGACCAAGGGCGGCATCATGACCAAGCTGATCGAGCGCAACACCACGATCCCCACCCGCCGTTCGGAGATCTTCACCACCGCCACCGACAACCAGCCCTCGGTCGGCATCCAGGTCTACCAGGGCGAACGCGAGATCGCCGCCTACAACAAGAAGCTCGGCGTCTTCGACCTCACCGGCCTGCCGCCCGCCCCGCGCGGCGTCCCGCAGATCGAGGTGGCCTTCGACATCGACGCCAACGGCATCATGCACGTCTCCGCCAAGGACCTCGCCACCGGCCGCGAACAGAAGATGACCGTCACCGGCGGCTCGGCGCTGCCCAAGGAGGACATCGACCGCATGATGCGGGAGGCCGAGCAGTACGCCGAGGAGGACCGCAGGCGCCGCGAGGCCGCCGAGACCCGCAACCAGGCCGAACAACTCGTCTACCAGACCGAGAAGTTCCTGCGCGAGAACAGCGACAAGGTGCCCGGCGACACCAGGTCCGAGGTCGAGGCCGCCGTCTCCGAGCTCAAGCAGCAGCTCGAACAGCAGGCGGACACCGCCGCCCTGCGCGCCGGCGTCGAGAAACTCGCCGCCGTCAGCCAGAAGATGGGCCAGGCGATGTACGCCCAGACCCAGCAGACCCCCACCGAGGACGGGGGTCGGCACGCCGGGGCGCAGAGCTCGTCCGGGGCTTCCTCGCAGGACGAGGAGAGCGTCGTCGACGCGGAGATCGTCGACGACGAGAACACCGACGGGAACGCCGACCGCAGGGGCGGGGCGGCCTGAGCCGCCCGGCCCGCCGCCTGGTTCACGGCTTGCGGGCGACCCCCGCGTACACCGGGACGATGCCCTCCGCCTGCGCGGCCACGTCCTCCGCGTCCGGGCGCCAGCCGTGCACCGGGATCACCCCCGGCCCCAGCAGCTCCAGCCCGGCGAAGAACCGCGAGAACGCGGCGAGCGAGCGCGGATGGAACGGCGTGCCGCTGCGCCGGAAGTGCTCCGCCGCCTGCCCGACCGCCTCCGGACTCAGGTCGGCCGTCACCTGGGACAGGATCAGGTAGCTGCCGGGCGCGAGCGCGCCGACATAGCGCTCCAGCAGGCCGTAGACGTCGTCGCCGTCGGGCGCGTCGTCCAGGTAGTGGGTCAGCGCGACCAGCGACAGCGCCACCGGCCGGTCGAGGTCCAGCGACTCACCGGCCTTCGTCAGCAGCGTGTCCACGTCCCGCACGTCGGCGTGCACATACGCCGTGGCGCCCTGTGCCGTGCCGTGCAGCAGCGCCTGGGCGTGCCGCAGCACGATCGGGTCGTGGTCCGCGTACACCACCCTCGCCTCGGGTGCGACGCGCTGCGCCACCTGGTGCAGATTGGGCTCGGTGGGTATGCCCGTGCCGATGTCCAGGAACTGCCGTATCCCCGCCTCGGCGACCGTCCTGGTCGCCCGGTGCATGAAACGGCGGTTGGCGCGCGCCCCGCGCACCACGGTGCCGTCCGCCGCGAGGATCCTGCGGGCGAGTTCCTCGTCCACCGGGTAGTTGTCCTTGCCGCCCAGCCACCAGTCGTAGACCCGTGCCGGATGCGGGCGGCTGGTGTCGATGGGGGCGGTCACTGCGTCGGATCCGGTCACAGGATGTCCTCTCCTCGGGAAACCTCGGGAAATCCTCGGGGTGGCGAACTCCAAGGGCTCAGTACCGGTCCCGCCAGGCGCGCAGCAGCTCGCGGGTGCGCTCCGTGGAGGCCGCCCGCGCCGTCATGTGGTCCAGGACCTCCAGATGCGCCGACACCTCCGTACGGGAGTCCAGATACAGGGCGCCGGTCAGATACTCGGTGAACACCATGTCGGGCAACTCCGGTTCGGCGAACCGGAACAGCGTGAACGGCGCGTAGGTCCCCGGGTGCGGGCCGCCGGCGAACTCCGCGAGCTGCAGCGTGATCCGGTCCCGCTCGGAGAACCGCAGGAGCCTGTCCAGCTGCTCGCGCATGACCCGGCCGTCGACGCTCACCGGGCGCCGCAGCACCGTCTCGTCCATGATCACCCACAGGTGCGGCGGGTCGGCGCGCTCCAGCAGCCGCCGGCGTTCCATGCGCAGCGCCACATGCCGCTCGACCGCCTCGGGCCCCGCCGACCCGATCGTGCCCGCCTCCAGCACCGCCCGCGCGTAGTCCTCGGTCTGCAGCAGACCCGGGACGAAGTGCGGCTCGTAGGAACGGATGATCCGGGCGGCGCCCTCCAGGCTCACATACAGGCTGAACCACTCGGGCAGCACATCGTGGAACCGCTGCCACCAGCCCGGCCGGTTCGCCTCCTCCGCGAGCTCGACGAACGCGGTCGCCTCCCGCTCCGGCACCCCGTAGGCGGACAGCAGGATCTGCACGTACGGGATCTTCAGCGCGACCTCGGCGGTCTCCATGCGCCGTACGGTCGCGGGCGCCACCCGCAGCACCCGGGCGGCCTCGTCACGCCCGAGGCCCGCCGCCTCCCGCAGCTCCTGCAGCCGTCTGCCGAGCACCACCTGCCCCACGGTGGGTGCGGCCCGCCGCTCACTCACACCCGGCCTCCCAACGCGCCCGACCCTGCGATCAGTCTGTCACGCCGGACCCCACGCCCTCACGGTGCGCGCAGCACTCACCGCGGACCCCGCAGCCCCCGCCGGCACCGGCCCCATCACGGCATTACCCCACGGGTAATCGACGGCGCCCCCGCCCGACGGGATCGTGGACTCGGACGGGTTCCCGGGGCGGCGCACTCCGGTCCGGGGACCCGTCACTCGTGCCGCAACCGACCGACCGATCCCGACGGAGGGTGATTCAACATGTCCGCGACCCAGCTCGCCACGCTCGCCCGGACCTCCGACCCGCAGGCCGTGCTGCGCCGCTTCCTCGCCCTCGACGCCGCCGTCACCGGTGCCAACGCGCTGGCCTATCTGGCACTGTCCGGCCCGCTCGGACGCTTTCTCGGCGTGGACGCCGCCCTGCTGCTCGGCCTCGGCGCCTTCCTCGCCGTGTACGCGGCCGGCGTCGGCCTGCTCGCCGCCCGCCGGCACCCGCCGGCACTCGGGGTGCGGGCCGTCGTGGAGGCCAACCTCGCCTGGTCGGCGGTGAGTCTCGCCGCGCTCGCGCTGTGGCTCACCCCGAGCACGGCGGGCGCGGTGTGGACCGTGCTCCAGGCCCTCACCGTCGCCGCCTTCGCCCTGCTCCAGCACATGGCGCTCAGGGCGCGTCAACTCAACCAGGTCTGAAGGTACTTGGCCGTCGCCGGGTCCGCCGGGAGCAGCGTCTCCACGGCCAGCTCGGCGACGGTCACGTCCATCGGCGTGTTGAACGTGGAGATCGAGGAGACGAAGGACAACGTCCGCCCCTGGTGCTCGATCAGCATCGGCAGCGCGAAGTACGCCGCCGCGTCCTCCGTCTCCTCCCGGAGTCCCGCCCCGTTCTCCGGCACCGGATACGCCGCCACCTCCTCGTACAGCGCCCGCAGCGGCTCCGAACGGCGCAGCGCGATCTGCTGCTCCATGCGCTCCAGCAGATGCCCGCGCCACTGCCGCAGATTCCGGATGCGCGGCGCGAGCCCCTGCGGATGCAGCGTCAGCCGCACCGCGTTCAGCGGCGGCACCAGCAGTGACTCCGGAACCCCGTCGAACAGCGTCATGACCCCGCGGTTGGCCGAGACCACGTCGTACATGGCGTCCACCACCAGCGCCGGATACGGCTCGTAGCCCCCGATGAGCTGCTCGATGCCCGCACGCAGCGCGTTCAGGGCCGGATCGTCGAGCGGGGTGTGCGGGAACCGGGGCGCGTAACCGGCCGCCACCAGCAGCGCGTTGCGCTCCCTGACGGGCACGTCCAGATGCTCGGCCAGCCGCAGCACCATCTCCTCACTGGGCCGGGAGCGCCCCGTCTCGATGAAACTGATGTGCCGGGCGGAGGACCCGGCCCGCAGCGCCAGCTCCAGCTGGCTCACCCGCCGCTGCTCCCGCCAGGCGCGCAGCAGCGGGCCCACACTCCCGTCCGCGTACCCGGCTTCCGACGTCGCTGTGCTCATGCCGCCGACCGTAGCCGAGAACCGGCCGGACAGGGGAGCCGCACCCCGCTGACCAGGGGCCCCGGACCGCATGCTGTGGCACGCTGAGAGACGAGCCCCTCTCGAAGTTCCCCCACCGGCGAAGGAGCGCAGTCCATGCCCGTCGAACCGCTGTCGCAGAAGGAGATCGAGGACCGGCTGGCCGAGCTGCCCGGCTGGTCGCTCGACGGGGACCGGCTCACCCGCTCCTACCGTCTCGGCTCGCACTTCGCGGCCACCGCGATGGTCGTCCACATCGCCCAGGTCCAGGAGGAGCTCGACCACCACTCCGACCTGACCCTCGGCTACAACACCGTGGCCCTGTCCGTGAACACCCACAGTGTGGGCGGCGCCGTCACCGAGAAGGACTTCGAGCTCGCCCGCAAGGTGGAGGACCTGGCCCCCGGCCACGGGGCACACTGAGGCGCGTGCTCGACTACGACGAGGAAGCCCAGCGCTACGACGCCCTGCGCGGCGGCGAACCCCGGGCGGCGGCAGCCGCCGAGGCCGTGCTCGGGCTGATACCCGACCAGGCCCGTGAACTCTGCGACATCGCCTGCGGCACCGGGCTGGTCACCCGCCGGTTCGCCGCCGACCGGCCCGGCCTGCGCGTGACCGGCGTCGACCTCGCCGCCGCGATGACCCGGATGGCCGCGTCCCGGCTGCCCGGCCGCGTGGTGCGCGCCGACAGCCGCCGGCTGCCGTTCGCCGGCGCGCGCTTCGACGCCGTCGTCAGCGTGTGGCTGCTGCACCTGCTGTCCGGACCCCAGGAGGTCGGTGCCGTCATCGCCGAGTGCGCCCGCGTCCTGCGCCCCGGCGGTGTCTACGTCACGACCGTCGACAAGGGCGCCGCGCACAACGTCGGCAGCGACATCGACGCCGTGCTCGCCGCCCGCCCGCGCAGCCCCGTGCACGACGCCGCCGCCGACGTGGCAGCTTGCGCCGCCCGGCACGGTCTGGTCCCGGCCGGGCACGCCCGCTTCCGGGGACACGGCCAGGGCCGCAGCCCGCGCCGCGCCCTCATGGACCTGCGCCGCGGCTGGTTCGTTACCGTGCCCCCGGGCGACCCGCTCGCCGAGCACATCGCGGCGCGCCTGGCCGAACTCCCCGACCAGGACCGGCCCCGGCCTGACCCGGTGTTCACGCTGAGGGCCTTCAGAAAGCCGGCATAGCGGAAACCGGGCGGCCCCCCCATGCGCTGAGGAGGCCGCCCGGCCGGTCGGCCCCGCCGTCAGGTGGCGAGACCACGTATGCGGACCTTTCAAGGAGCTCCGCGGCAACCACCCGTACCGCGGAGCTACTCGAGCAGCTCCGCGTACGAGCCCATGGCCAAGGCGATGTCCGCCTGCGCCCAGAACCGGTGGTACGTGAACGTCGGCGCCGCGCCTCCGGCCAGGTACGACTCGATCCGCGACCACGCCGGGTCGTCCTCGTAGAAGGAACGGATCGAGTCGAACGTCGACGAGGAGTCGATCGGGTCGCCGTTCGGCATCGTGCCGGTCCAGCCGCTCGGGACGTACACCGGGTCGTCGAACCGGTTGTAGTCGGCCCGGGTCTCCGGCACGGCGATGCCGAGCGCGTCCTGGTGGTTCTCCCACATGCCGTCCAGCAGGGCCTTCGCGGTGCTCGCCGCCTCCGTGTCACCGGAGCGGTCCGCGTAGTACGTCAGCGTCTTGGCGTACGCCGCGGCCACCCCGACGTCGTTGGTGTAGTCGGCGACGGTGACGTGCAGGCCGCTGTTGGCGCCCGGCGACGACGGGTTCCAGGTGTCCGGCTTGCCGGACCACCGGAGCGTGGACGGGATGCGGAAGGTGCCGTCCGGGTTGACCGTGGTCTCGGACAGCGCCCAGTCGACCCACTTGTCGAGCACCACCTTGGCGTCCGCGTCACCGGTGCGCTGGTAGTACTCGGCGACCCGCTCCATGGACCACGCCTGGAAGCCGAACCACTGGTTGGACGGCGGGTCGTGGTACACCGGCTTCTCGTCGTAGTACATGCCGTAGAACGTCGGCGTACCGGCCGGCGGTGTCGCGTACCGGCCCGCCCAGCTGTTGGTCGCGCCGCCCGCGATGGCGCCCTCGTCGGACTGCAGCCAGCGGTAGAACTCCAGCTGCCGGTCCAGGGACTTGGCCCAGTCCGCGGCACCCGTCGCGGACTTGGGCCTCAGCGGGGCGTAGGAGCTGAGCGCGTAGGCGGCGAGGGGGTTCTGGTAGCCGCCGTGCGCGTGGCTGGAACCGATGCGCCAGGCCCAGCCGGCGGAGGTGTCGGTGGCACCGCCCCAGGCGTAGTACCAGGAGAGCAGGTAGTGCGAGGCGTCCTTGCCGGTGCCGGCCGGGCAGGACGGGCTGGTGCAGTTGCCGATCTTCTTGAAGTACTTGTCGAACATGGCGTAGCGCAGGTAGTCACCCATCTTCGCGGCCTTGGCGACGGTCGTGGAGACCTGGGATCCCTTGCCCTGGTCCTTCGCCCACAGGTCTGCCCAGTACGCGGCCTGCACGGCACGCGCGTCGGCGTCCGGCGCGTTGGTGAACTTCCACTGCTTGGCGTACGAGGCGTCCTTGGTGAACAGGTCCAGGTAGCCGTTCCTGCCGCCGTACCTGAAGGCGTCGCAGGTGGGCTGCGGGACGGTCTCCCACACCGACTCCTGCGGGCCGCGCTGGAAGGTGTTGATGTACGACGGTCCGGTGTCCGACGGACCCGCCTCGCACTTGCCGGGCGAGTTGCCGTAGCCGTACACGTTGTCCACGTCCTGGATCCAGTGCATGCCGTAGACGTCGTCCGTGCCGTAGGCGGACTTCAGCTCGCTCGCGATCGGATCGGGGCCGACCGGGACACCCGGGTCGAGCGCGGACGGGTACTCGTCGGGGGTGTCGTACTCGGGCGCGTACGTCGCCGGCTTCGAGGCGTTGTAGAAGGAGTTGGTCGGCTGGTCCGCGTGGGTCGGGATCATGTACTTCTCCATGATCTCCCAGGCCCCGTTGAACTTCGACCAGTCGCCGGTGACCTTGCCGTACATCGCCTGCAGCCACAGCAGATAGCTGTACGCCTCCGAGGTGGTCTCATGGCCGTGGTCCGGCGCCTCCACGATGAGCGTCTCCACCGAGTGGTACGGGATGCCCTCGGGTGAGAAATATCCGTTCGCCGGGTCGGTGATCTTCCCGTACAGCTCCAGGAAGCGCTCGTCGTACGCCTTCGTCGCGCCCAGCTGGGTCACCGTGACGGTGGCCTTGCCGTGCCCGGGCGCGGTCGACTCGAACACGGCCGAGCCGGTGCCGGAGGCGTCCGCGCCGATGGTCACCTTCTGCGCGGTGTCCCAGTTCGCCGGGGTGAAGGTCAGCGAGGCGCCCGCCGTCACCGACAGTCCGGAGTTGCCGCTCGCGCGAGCGGTCGTGACGGTCACGTTCGCGGCCGGCTGCTTGGACAGCTTCACCTCGTACGTGCCCGACTCGCCCTGCCGCACGCCCAGTTGGGACGGTGTGGCGACCACGACGGGGCCCGCGGCGACCGTGATGCCGACCGGGGTCGAGCTCGCGGAGGCGCCCGTGCTGTCGTACGCCTTCGCCACCAGGGAATGACTGCCCACGGTCAAGCCGGCCACGTCGAGGGTGAAGGGCGCGCTGGTGTCCGTACCCAGCAGCTCGGTGTCGTCGTAGAACTCGACCTTGCTGATCGTGGCGTCGTCGGCCGCCGCCGCGGTCGCCGCGAGCGGCACGGTCTCGCCCTGCGTGTAGACCGCGCCGGCCTCGGGGCTGGTCAGCACGGTGATCGGCGGCTGATGGGCGCCGGTGCAGGCGGTGCCGTTGATCGAGAAGGACGTGGGCGCGGCGTTGCTGCCGCTGTAGGAGAACTGCGCGCCGGTCGTGACGGCGCCGCCGGCGGCGATGCGGGCGTTGTGCCCGGCGTTCTTCACGGTCACGGTCTTCCCGGACTGCGACCAGCTGCCGTTCCAGCCGTTCATGAGCTTCTGATTGCCCGCGTAGTCGTACGTCAGGGTCCAGGCGTCGATGGCCTCGGTGCCGCGGTTGGTGAGTGTGAGATCGGCCGTGAAGCCGGAACCCCAGTCGTTGGTCCTGTAGTCGACGCTGCACCGGAGCGCCGCCGCCTGAGCGGGGGTCGAACCTGAGGAGAGCAGGGTGAGCGGGAGCGCGAGAGCCGCCACGGCCGCGGTCCATAACCGCCGTACGCCGGGGCGTCTCCTGGGTGGGGGATGCATGGTGCTGGTTCCTCCTGCGACTCGAAGGGGTCAAGGCTTGAACCAGTGGGAGCGCTCCCATAGTGAGGACGGGGTCTGGAGCGGTCAAGGTTGGTGAAGAGTCGAAAAGATTCGATGCGCCGAGTTGCGGGAAAGTCGGTAACTCCTCTGTTCCTCTCCGTCACTTGGCGCTAGCTTCAGGAGCACCAGTGGGAGCGGTTCCACCAGTCGGCGCGCCTGTCACGGCGCGCGAGAGCTGCAAGGAGTCGCTCGATGCGCCACCCCTCGCCTTCAGTTCTTTTAGCCGTCCCCGCGCACGGAGCAGCACCTGACGCGGGCCCGGGCACTGAGTGGGACCTCTCGTCGTCCGTGCTGTCCGCGCCGTCCTCGCTGCCGTCCGGCACGCTCGTGCTGCCGTACGGCACCGGGGCGGCCTCCTGTCGGAGAGGAAACCCGCACTCATGACTCGCACCAGAACCGCGCTGCTCGCCGCGACGGCGCTGGTCGCCGGAGCCACCGGGACGGCGTTCGCCGTCGACCCCGGTGGCGTCGGCGCGGCCGCCGTCCCCTGCACCGTCGACTACCAGGTGCAGAACCAGTGGAACACCGGCTTCACCGCCTCCGTGACCATCACCAACCACAGTGCCGCCAAGTCGTCCTGGGCGCTGAAGTGGTCCTACGCCGGCAACCAGCGCATCACCAGCGGCTGGAACGCCAAGGTCACCCAGTCCGGGGCCGACGTCACGGCCGCCAACGAGTCCTACAACGGCGCCCTGGCCACCGGCGGTTCGGTCAGCTTCGGCTTCCAGGGCAGCTACAGCGGCACCAACGCGATCCCCGCCACCTTCACGCTCGACGGCGTGACCTGCAACGTCGACTCCGGCGGCCCCACCGACCCGCCGGACCCGACCGACCCGCCCGGCCCCGGTGACCGGGTCGACAACCCCTACAGCGGCGCCAAGGTGTACGTGAACCCCGAGTGGTCCGCGAAGGCCGCCGCCGAGCCGGGCGGCGACCGCATCGCCGACCAGCCCACCGGTGTCTGGCTGGACCGCATCGCCGCCATCAACGGCGTCAACGGCGGCATGGGCCTGCGCGACCACCTCGACGCCGCCCTCGAGCAGAAGGGCAGCGGCGAACTGGTCGTCCAGCTGGTCATCTACAACCTGCCCGGCCGCGACTGCGCCGCCCTCGCCTCCAACGGCGAACTGGGCCCGACGGAGATCGACCGCTACAAGACCGAGTACATCGACCCCATCGCCGCGATCCTCGCCGACCCCAAGTACGCCGGCCTGCGGATCGTCACGACCGTCGAGATCGACTCCCTGCCCAACCTCGTCACCAACGTCACGCCCCGGCCCACCGCGACGCCGAACTGCGACACGATGAAGGCCAACGGCAACTATGTGAAGGGTGTCGGCTACGCCCTGAACAAGCTCGGCGACGTGCCCAACGTCTACAACTACGTCGACGCCGGCCACCACGGGTGGCTGGGCTGGGACGACAACTTCGGGGCCAGCGCCCAGATGTTCAAGCAGGCCGCGACCGCCGAGGGCGCGACCGTGAACGACGTGCACGGCTTCATCGCCAACACCGCCAACTACAGCGCCCTGAAGGAGGACCACTTCAAGATCACGGACACCGTGGCCGGCAAGTCGGTGCGCGAGTCGAAGTGGGTCGACTGGAACCGCTACGTCGACGAGCTGTCCTACGCCCAGGCGCTGCGCGCGGAGCTGGTGAGGATCGGCTTCGACTCCGGAATCGGCATGCTGATCGACACCTCCCGCAACGGCTGGGGCGGCACCGCCCGGCCCACCGGTCCCGGCGCCACGACCAGCGTCGACACCTACGTCGACGGCGGCCGCTACGACCGCCGGATCCACCTCGGCAACTGGTGCAACCAGTCGGGCGCCGGCCTCGGCGAACGGCCGCAGGCGGCACCGGAGCCCGGCATCGACGCCTACGTGTGGATGAAGCCCCCGGGCGAGTCCGACGGCTCGAGCAAGCCCATCGACAACGACGAGGGCAAGGGCTTCGACCGGATGTGCGACCCGACGTACACCGGCAACCCGCGGAACAACAACAACATGTCGGGCGCCCTCCCGGACGCCCCGCTGTCGGGCCACTGGTTCTCGGCCCAGTTCCAGCAGCTGATGCGGAACGCGTACCCGCCGCTGTCGTGACGACCGCCTGACCGCCGCTCCCGCAGGCCCGGCCCCGGTTTCTTGCGGGAGCGGCAACTTCATTTGCTCCTCTCCGGTGCGTCGGCGCACTCTGTCCGCACCCGAGCGGAGAGGCTGACGACCATGGCGCACCAGAACCACACGCACAACCACTCGCACGACCACACGGACATCGACTGGGCCGAGATGGCCGACCACCTCGAATCCCAGGCGGAACTCTTCACCCCGCTGTACGAGCGGGCCCTCGGCTGGCTGGCGAAGGAGGTGACCGAACCCGGACTCGTCGTGGACGCGGGCAGCGGCCCCGGTGTCATCGCCTGCCTGTTCGCGGAGACCTTCCCGGGCGCGCGGATCGTGGCCGTCGACGGCTCGGAGCCGCTGCTGGAACGCGCCAGCGCCCGCGCCGCACACCGGGGCGTGGCCGACCGCTTCTCCACCCTCGCCGGCGAACTCCCCGGAGTCCTCGACGACTTGGACTACCCCGCGGACCTGCTGTGGGCGAGCCGCAGCGTGCACCACCTCGGCGACCAGCAGGCCGCGCTCACCGCCCTGGCGGCCCGCCTCGCCCCCGGCGGCACGCTGGCCGTGATGGAGGGCGGCCTGCCCGCCCGCTTCCTGCCCCGCGACCTCGGCTTCGGCCGCCCCGGCCTGCAGGCCCGGCTCGACGCGCTGGAGGAGGAATGGTTCAGCCGCATGCGCGCCGACCTGCCCGGCTCGGTCGCCACCACCGAGCACTGGCCGGCCCTGCTCACCGCGGCCGGCCTGCACCACACCCGCACCCGCACCTTCCTCCTCGACCTCCCGGCCCCGGCCACCGACCGCGCCCGCGCCTACGCGATCGCCACCCTCACCCGCATGCGGGAGACCTTCGCCGACCACCTCGACCCCGACGACCGCGCCACCCTGGACCGCCTCCTGGACCCGAACGACAAGACCGGCCTCCACCACCGCCCCGACGTCTTCCTCCTGGCGGCCCACACGGTCCACACGGCGGTACGGCCGGTGTAGCGGCATGACTTGACTTCGAGAGCTCTCCAAGTGATGGACTCCCCGGCATTCACCGACACAGCAGGGGGAGTTCTCATGACTGACTCACCGGTCACGCTCATCACCGGCGGCGGCAGCGGCATCGGGGCCGCTGTCGCTCGGCGGTTGCTGGATGCGGGGGAGAGGGTGGCCGTCACCGGGCGGGGGGAGGAGCGGCTGCGGGAGTTCGCCAAGGAACTCGGGGAGCCCGAGGGGCTCTTGGTCATCCCCGGGAACGCGGCCGTGTACGAGGACGTGCGGGCGGCCGTCGAGGACGTGCTGGCGGAGTTCGGGCGGCTGGACACCGTGATCGCCAATGCCGGTTTCGCCACCCATGACTCGGTCGCCGAGGGCGATCCCGCCGGGTGGACCGAGATGGTGCTGACCAATGTGCTGGGGCCCGCGCTGCTCATCAGGGCGTCGATCGACGCCCTGAAGGAGAGCCGCGGGCGGATCGTGCTCGTCGGGAGCGTCGCCGGGTTCGTGCCCACGCCGGGGAACATCTACGGGGCGACCAAGTGGGCGGTGACCGGGCTCGCCGAGAACACGCGGCGGCAGGTGACCGAGTGGGGGGTCGGCGTCACGCTGATCGCGCCCGGGAGGGTGGAGACCCCGTTCTGGGATTCGTACGGGAGTCTTCCGCCGGGGCAGCTGCTCACCGCCGACCAGATCGCCGACTCCGTCGTGTGGGCCGTCCGGCAGCCTGAAGGCGTCGACGTCAACACCGTCGTCGTGCGGCCACTTGGGCAGCCCAACTGACCCAGGAGCGTGGGTCGGGGAACACCTCCTGGAATGCCGCGCCTCGTGGTGGAGCGGGGCTGTCGGGCGCTGCCGTCGAAAAGGCGTGGCTGCCCGTCGGCCGTGATGCGACGATCAGTTCCGCACCCTGATCCACATCCACATCCACATCCGCATCCCGGAGGCCCGTGTGGACGTCACCTCGCTGCTGCCGTTGACCACGCCCCGGTTGTCGCTGCGTCTGTTCACTCCCGGCGACGCCGACGACCTGTACGCCTACCAGAGCCTGCCGAGCGTGGCGCGCTACCTGTACCGGCCGGCGCACACGCGGGAGCGCAGTGAGCAGGTTGCGGCCGAGCGCGCGGCGCACTCGGTCTGGTGCGCCGACGGGGACAAGCTGGCGCTTGCCGTGTGCCGACGCGATGAGCCCGGCCTCCTCGGCGAGGTGACGCTCACCCTGGCCAGTGCCCGCGCCGCCCAGGCCGAGATCGGCTGGACTCTCGACCCACGTCACCAGGGGCACGGCTATGCGACGGAGGCGGCCAAGGCGCTGGCCGGGTTCGCCTTCGACAGACTGCGGGTGCACCGGCTCTACGCACGGCTGGATGTGGAGAACACCGGGTCTGTGCGGGTCTGTGAGCGCCTCGGGATGCGCCGGGAGGCGCACCTGGTCGAGAACGACCTCGACGGGGATCGCTGGGGCAGCGAGTACATCTACGCGGCGCTGGCCGCGGACATCGGCGGTCGAGCGGGCAGTTGAGCCCGGCGAACCTCCCGGCCGCGGCCGACCGCGAGGAACCGCGGCCGACCGCAAGGAAGAACACGGCACCGACCCTTCATGGGGAGACGCGACGGCTTCCGTGAGGCCGTCGCGCTGCGTCCGGCCGTCAGGCCATGTCGAACGTCGCCGGGTCCGGGCCCAGGCGGCGGTCCTCGTTCAGGGCGCTGATCGCCGCCAGGTCCTCGGCGTCCAGGCTGAAGTCGAACACCGCGATGTTCTCCTGGATGCGGGACGGCGTCACCGACTTCGGGATGACGACGTTGCCGAGCTGGATGTGCCAGCGCAGGACGACCTGGGCCGGGGTGCGGTGGTGCTTCTGCGCGATCGCCACGATCGCCGGGACCTCCAGCAGCCCCTTGCCCTGGCCGAGCGGCGACCAGGCCTCGGTGGCGATGCCCTGCTCCGCGTGGTACTCACGCGCGGCGTGCTGCTGCAGATGCGGGTGCAGCTCGATCTGGTTGACCGCGGGGATCACCGAGGTCTCGGAGATCAGCCGCTCCAGGTGCTCGGGCAGGAAGTTGGACACGCCGATGGCGCGGATCCGGCCGTCGGCGTGCAGCTTCTCGAACGCCCTGTACGTGTCGACATAGGTGTCCCGCGCCGGCAGCGGCCAGTGGATGAGGTACAGGTCCAGGTAGTCGAGGCCGAGCTTCGACAGGGACGTGTCGAAGGCGCGCAGCGTCGCGTCGTACCCCTGGTCGCTGTTCCAGAGCTTGGTGGTGACGAAGAGGTCCTCGCGGGGGATGCCCGACTTCGCGATGGCCCTGCCGGTGCCCTCCTCGTTGCCGTACGCCGCGGCCGTGTCGATGCTGCGGTAGCCGGCCTGAAGCGCCTGCGTGACGGCCGTCTCCGCCTCGTCGTCCGGCACCTGCCAGACACCGAAACCGAGCTGGGGCATCTCGACGCCGTTGTTCAGGGTGATCGGGGGGACCTTGCTCACGAGCTTACGATCCTTCGTGTCGTCGTCAGGAGTGTCCTGCTGGTACTGCTGGTACCCCATCGTCAACGATCACGGCGCGTGATGCATTCCTGATCGCACGACTCACGCCCGGTAAAGGGCCTCGACCTCGTCCGCGTACGCCTTCTCGATCGCCTTCCGCTTCAGCTTCAGCGACGGCGTGAGCAGCCCGTGCTCCTCGGTGAACGGCTGCGCCAGGATCCGGAACGTACGGATCGACTCGGCCTGCGACACCAGCGTGTTGGCCGCGACCACCGCGCGCCGCACCTCGGTCTCCAGGTCCGGGTCGTGCACCAGTTCGGCCTCCGGCATCCGCGGCTTGCCGCGCATCGCCAGCCAGTGCTCCACGGCCTCCGGGTCCAGGGTGACCAGGGCGGCGATGTACGGGCGGTCGTTGCCCACCACGATGCACTGGTTGACCAGCGGGTGGTCCCGTACCCGCTCCTCCAGCAGCCCCGGCGAGACGCTCTTGCCGCCCGAGGTGACCAGGATCTCCTTCTTGCGGCCGGTGATGGTGAGATACCCGTCCTCGTCGAGGGAGCCGAGGTCACCGGTGGCCAGCCAGCCGTCGTGCAGGGTCTCGTCGGTGGCCTTGGGGTTGTTCAGATAGCCCTGGAAGACGTTGTCACCGTGCAGCCAGATCTCACCGTCGTCCGCGATGTGCACGGTGACGCCGGGGACGGGCCGGCCGACCGTGCCGTACCGGGTGCGCTCGGGCGGGTTGGCGGTGGCGGCGGCCGTGGACTCGGTCAGGCCGTAGCCCTCGTAGATCTGCACGCCCGCCCCGGCGAAGAACAGGCCGAGCCGCCGGTCCATCGCCGAGCCGCCCGACATGGCGTTGCGGATCCGCCCGCCCATCGCCGCCCGCACCTTGGCGTACACGAGCTTGTCGAACAGCTGGTGCTGCATCCGCAGCCCCGCCGACGGTCCCGGGCCGATGCCCCACGCCTTCGCCTCCACGGCGTCCGCGTACTTCACCGCCACCTCGACGGCCTTCTCGAACGGCCCCGACCTGCCCTCCTTCTCGGCCTTGCGGCGGGCGGCGTTGAACACCTTCTCGAAGATGTACGGCACCGCGAGGATGAACGTCGGCCGGAACGCCGCGAGGTCCGGCAGCAGGGCGGCGGCGTTCAGCTGCGGCTGGTGGCCGAACTTGACCCGGCCGCGGATCGCCGCGACCTCCACCATCCGCCCGAAGACATGCGCGAGCGGCAGGAACAGCAGCGTCGACGCCTCGTCGCCCTTCTTGGAGTGGAAGACCGGCTCCCAGCCCCCGATCACGGTGTCCGCCTCGTACATGAAGTTGCCGTGGGACAGCACACAGCCCTTCGGCCGGCCGGTGGTGCCGGAGGTGTAGATGATCGTCGCGACCGAGTCGGGCGTGACGGCTCTGCGGTGCCGGTGCACGACGTCGTCGTCGAGGTGCGCGCCCGCGTCGTACAGCTCCTGCACGGCGCCCGCGTCGAGCTGCCACAGCTGACGCATCTGCGGCAGCCGGTCGATGACGGTGGCGATCGTCATGGCGTGGTCCTCGTGCTCCACGACCGCGGCGGTCACCTCCGCGTCGTACAGCATCCAGAAGCACTGCTCGGCCGACGACGTGGGATACACGGGCACGACCTGCGCGCCGATCGTCCACAGCGCGAAGTCGAACAGCGTCCACTCGTAGCGCGTACGGGACATGATCGCGACGCGGTCGCCGAAGCGGATCCCGCGGGCGAGCAGGCCCTTGGCGAGGGCGAGCACCTCGTCACGGAACTCGGCGCTGGTCACGTCCCGCCACCGGCCGGAGTCGTCCTTGCGGCCGAGCGCGATGTGCAGCGGGTCCTCCTCGGCATGGCGGAAGACCATGTCGGCAAGTCCGCCCACCAAGGGCGCGGACGCAGGCGGAGGGTTCGTGAACTCGCGCAATCCCCGCTCCCCGCTCCTCGGCGCTTCCCTGTCTACGCCCCCCGCAGGCGGTGAAAGCTACCCCACGCGGCTGGGGGGCGGGAGGGGGCCGAAAACTGAGTACGGCTCTTGTCCTCGCTGGTCAGCACCGGAAAATGCGCTCACATGGGGAAGGGTCGGACAGATTCCTGACGGTTGAGTAAGTTTCGGTGCCGTAATCTCCACGGAATCTGTACGAGCCGTCGGGGCCGTGCGCCATGACTCCCGGCACCCGCCTCGCTGCGGTCGGTCACCGCCCGCCTCGGTGCAGCCGGTCACCGCCCGCCAGGATCGCCTCCGCCAGCGCGCGGGCCGCCTCCCGCGCCGAGGGGCGGCCCCGGCCGTGCACCACCACGAAGTCCACCTGTCCCGGCTCGGGCAGCCCCGCCCGCTCCGGCATCCGCACCAGACCGGGCGGCACCAGGCCACGCGCGTGCACCATGACCCCGAGCCCCGCGCGAGCCGCCGCGAGCAGACCGTTCAGGCTGCCGCTGGTGCAGACGATGCGCCACGGCCGGCCCTGCCGCTCCAGCGCCCGCAGCGCGAGCTCGCGGGTGATGCCCGGCGGCGGATAGACGATCAGCGGCACCGGACGGCCCGGATCCAGCCGCAGCCCCGGCGCGCCGATCCACACCAGCTCGTCGTGCCACACCAGCTCCCCGTGCGGATCCTCCGGCCGCCGCTTGGCCAGCACCAGATCGAGCCGGCCCGCGGCCAGCTGCTCGTGCAGGATGCCCGACAGCTCGACCGTCAGCTCCAGATCCACCTCCGGGTGCTCGTGTCGGAACCGCTGCAGGATCTCCGGCAGCCGGGTCAGCACGAAGTCCTCCGAGGCGCCGAAGCGCAACCGGCCCCGCAGCCGGGTGCCGCCGAAGAACTGCGCCGCCTGCTCGTGCACCTCCAGGATGCGGCGCGCGAACCCGAGCATCGCCTCGCCGTCCTCGGTCAGCTCCACCGAGTGCGTGTCCCGGGTGAACAGCTGCCGCCCCGTCGCGTCCTCCAGCCGCCGCACGTGCTGGCTCACCGTCGACTGGCGCAGCCCGAGCCGCCGGGCGGCCTGGGTGAAGCTCAGCGTCTGCGCCACGGAGAGGAAGGTGCGCAGGTGGGTGGGGTCGTACACGGGTGACACGGTACCCCGGTCATCGCGGATCGTGATGACAGTGAGAGCGGTGTACGGGATTCCCGATCGCCCGCCCGGCGATCACCATGGAGCCTGCACGCGTACGACCCGAGCAAGTGGAGCACCGTGGAACGCCTGAGCCTGCCGAGCCGGATACGGACACTGCCGAGCCGGACACCGCTCGACCCGTACGTCCTGCTCCTGCTCGCCACGGTCGGTCTCGCCGCGCTGCTCCCGGCCCGCGGCACCGGCGCGGACGTCGCCTCCGGAGCCTCCACGGCCGCCGTGGCCCTGCTGTTCTTCCTCTACGGCGCCCGGCTCTCCACCCGCGAGGCACTCGACGGACTGAAGCACTGGCGGCTCCACGTCACCGTGCTCGCCTGCACCTTCGTCGTCTTCCCGCTGCTGGGCCTGGCCGCCCGCGGCCTCGTCCCGGTCCTGCTGACCGACCCCCTCCATCAGGGCCTGCTGTTCCTCACCCTGGTGCCGTCCACCATCCAGTCGTCGATCGCCTTCACCTCGATCGCCCGCGGCAACGTGCCCGCCGCGATCTGCGCGGGCTCCTTCTCCTCGCTCGCGGGCATCGTCCTCACCCCGCTGCTCGCGGCGGCGCTGCTCGGCGGCAGCGGGGGCGGGTTCTCGGCCGACTCGGTGGGGAAGATCGTGGCGCAGCTGCTGGTGCCGTTCCTCGCCGGGCAGGTGCTGCGCCGCTGGATCGGCTCCTTCGTCGCCCGGCACCGCAAGGTGCTGGGACTGGTCGACCGGGGCTCGATCCTGCTGGTCGTCTACACCGCGTTCAGCGCGGGCATGGTCCAGGGCATCTGGCACCGGGTGAGCGCGGCGCGGCTCGGCGCCCTGCTCGCCGTCGAGGCGGTGCTGCTCGCGGTGATGCTGCTGCTGACCTGGTACGGCGCCAGGGCGCTCGGGTTCGGCCGCGAGGACCGCATCGCCATCCAGTTCGCGGGCTCGAAGAAGTCCCTGGCCGCCGGGCTGCCCATGGCGAGCGTGCTGTTCGGGGCGCACGCCTCGATGGCCGTGCTGCCGCTGATGCTCTTCCACCAGATGCAGCTGATGGTGTGCGCGGTGATCGCCAAGCGCCGCGCGCACGACGCGGCCGCCGTCCACGCCGGGCCGGTCAGCGACCCGGGCCGAGGCGGATCGTCACGAAGCGAGGCCGGTACAGCGACACGTTCCGGCTGAGCATCACCGCCGCGCCGGCCGACTCCAGCCAGTTCACGTCGTAGCTGAGGACCAGGCGCCCGTCGTCGCTGAGCTCCGGGTGCGTCTGCGGGTTGTAGGCGGCGGTCCCGCCCTGCGGCAGCGCGGGGGTGAACTCCGTGGTCGGCCCGTGCCACGGCCCGGTCGGCGAGCAGGCCCAGTACGACGCCACCGTGGTGAGCCCCTTCGCGCCCGCCGCCATGGTGAACAGCACGTACGTGCCGTCCTGGCGGGCCACCGAGAAGGCGCTGCCCACACCGGTGCGCCGGCCGTCGCCGAGCACCGGGCGCGGCCGGGCGCGGGTCTGCCAGGCCGAGCCGTTCCAGTACTCCCAGGCCGCCGGATCGGCCAGCCCGCCCTCCGGGACCCGGGCCACGTACGCGTGCGAGGCCGGCCGTGCCGCGGGCCTGCCGTCGTCGCCGCCGAAGACGTACGTCCAGCCGTCCTCCTCGACGAGGGTGGTGCCGAACAGCACGCGCCGGGAGAGGTCGGTCACCTGCTCCTGGCCGAGCACCTTCACGATCGACTCCACGCGCAGGTCCGGCAGGGAGAGCGTGGCGACCTCGGTGGCCGTGGGTACGCCGTAGACCCACGGAGCCTGCCCGGCCGTACGCACCCACAGCAGGACCCGGACGACCTGCTCGGCGGAGCCGGGGGAGCGGGGCTCGACCCGGGCGGCGACCGGCCAGCGCCACTGGTTCGGCGCCGGGTCGGGGAAGAGCGGGGCGGGCAGGGTGCCTTCGAGCCGCCCGTCGCGCATCAGCACGGCCGAGTTGCGCACGAGCGGGGCGGTGGTGTCCCGCCACGCGTACGCCTCGCCGACCGGGTTGGGCGGGCGGTGCACCCGGCCCAGGTAGGTGTCCGAGAACAGCCACAGCAGCCGGCCGTCGGGCAGCCGCACGGAGTGGGTGCCGTCACCGCCGGTCCAGTCGTCGGAGCGGCCGGCGTCGTCGCCGTAGCGGGCGAACTCGCCGGTGAGGGTGTCGTCGGCGGCCCAGGAGGCGACGGTGCGCGGTGCGCAGCCGCCGGCGTCCCGCCGCCGGTCGTCGTCCTCCGGCAGCCCGCCGACCAGCACGGCGCCGAGGACCAGGGCCAGCGCCAGGCCGATCCCGGTCCCCGTCCGCCGTCGCACTCGGGCCATGTCGTCGGGCACGCTCCGCGACGTTAGTGCCCGGTACCGCCGTGGTCCATGGGGCGTCGGCGCCGGGGCCTGCCCGCACGGGGTCAGGCACCGGTGCCCGCCCGCAGGGCGTCACCCCTGGGCGGTTGCCGCCGCCTGCAGCGCCACGCGGTGCTCGCCCGCGTAGATGTTCATGGAGGTGCCCCGGAGGAAGCCCACCAGGGTCAGGCCCGTCTCCGCGGCCAGGTCGACGGCCAGGGACGACGGGGCCGAGACGGCCGCCAGCACCGGGATGCCCGCCATCACCGCCTTCTGCGCCAGCTCGAACGACGCCCGCCCGGACACCATCACAACCGTGCGCGACAGCGGCAGGTCCCCCGCTTGCAGCGCGCGGCCGATCAGCTTGTCGACCGCGTTGTGCCGGCCCACGTCCTCCCGGACGTCCAGCAGTTCACCGTCCTCGCCGAACAGGGCCGCGGCATGCAGTCCACCGGTCCGGTCGAACACCCGCTGGGCCGCGCGCAGCCGGTCGGGCAGGCTCGCCAGCAGCTGAGGGGTCAGGCGCAGCGGGGGCGTGTCGGCGACGGGCCAGCGGGCCGTCGTGCGGACCGCGTCCAGGCTCGCCTTGCCGCACAGGCCGCAGGAGGAGGTGGTGTAGACGTTGCGTTCCAGGGTGATGTCCGGGATCGCCACGCCCGGGGCGGTCTGCACGTCGACCACGTTGTAGGTGTTCGCGCCGTCGGCGGTCGCGCCCGCGCAGTACACGATGTTCCGCAGCTCGGACGCGGTGCCCAGCACCCCCTCGCTCACCAGGAAACCGGCGGCCAGCGCGAAGTCGTCGCCCGGCGTGCGCATCGTGATCGCCAGCGGCCTGCCGTTCAGCCGGATCTCCAGGGGCTCCTCGGCGACGAGCGTGTCCGGGCGGCGGGAGACCACCCCGTCCCGGATCCGGATCACCTTGCGTCGTTCCGTCACTCGTCCCATGGGCTCATTGTCCCTGAGCGGACCTCAGGGAAGCCGACAAGCACGGCACCCGTTTCCTGTCGCTTCACCTGCCCTCGTACCCGTCAGTCACTGATCAGACTGGTGCATCCCGCTACCGACCCACGAGGGGGACCACTCATGATCGGCTCGCGCATCGCCGCCGTCGGCCACTACCAGCCCGCCCGGGTGCTCACCAACGAGGAACTCGCGGGCATGGTCGACACCAGCGACGCGTGGATCACGAGCCGGGTCGGCATCCGCACCCGCCACATCGCCGGCCCCGACGAGCCGGTCGACGAACTGGCCGCGCACGCATCCGCCAAGGCGCTGGCGGCGGCCGGCCGCACGCCCGCCGACATCGACCTGGTCGTGGTCGCCACCTCCACGGCGATCGACCGCTCGCCCAACATGGCCGCCCGGGTCGCGGCCCGGCTCGGCATCCCCGGCCCCGCAGCGATGGACGTGAACGTGGTGTGCGCGGGGTTCACCCACGCACTGGCGACCGCGGACCACGCCGTACGGGCCGGTGCGGCCCACCGCGCGCTGGTGGTCGGCGCCGACAAGATGTCCGACGTGACGGACTGGACCGACCGCTCCACGTGTGTGCTGGTCGGCGACGGAGCGGGGGCCGCCGTCGTGGAGGCCGCCGAGGAGACGGGGATCGGGCCGGTGCTGTGGGGGTCGGTGCCCGAGATGGGGCACGCGGTGCGCATCGAGGGCACGCCGCCGCGGTTCGCCCAGGAGGGGCAGAGCGTCTACCGCTGGGCGACCACCAAGCTGCCGTCGATAGCGCGCCAGGCCTGCGAGAAGGCGGGCCTGGCGCCGGAGGATCTCGCCGGGGTCGTGCTGCACCAGGCGAACCTGCGGATCATCGAACCCCTCGCGGTCAAGCTCGGTGCGGTCAACGCCGTCGTCGCCCGCGACGTCACCGACTCCGGCAACACCTCGGCCGCATCCATCCCGCTCGCCTTCTCCAAGCTGGTCGAGCGGGGCGCGGTGTCGGCCGGCGACCCGGTGCTGCTGTTCGGCTTCGGCGGCAACCTGTCGTACGCGGGGCAGGTCGTCCGCTGCCCCTGACGCCCTGGTCCGACGCTCTCGTCAGGGGCAGTCGTAGGTGAGGTCCGTCCCGGCCGCCGGGCCGGCGGGGGAGACGAGGCGGAACCGGGCGTGGGCCTGGTAGCGGCCCTTGCCCTCGAACGTCCACAGCAGGTGCAGCCGTGCCCGGGTCTGGCCGCGCGCGAGGTCCTCGCGCAGGACGCCGGAGGACGTGCCGTCGCTGCGGATCCACCGGTAGGAGAGGGTGCCGGGGCGGCCGTCGGTCGTGACCGTGGCGACGAGGTCGGCGGTGCCGTCGCAGGTGACCGTGGCGGGGTCGGCGGTGACCGTGACCTCACGGACCGTCGGTCCTGGGCCGAGGCGCTGCCAGGCGAGGAACGCCAGGACGGTGATCAGGACCAGGGCCGGGAGCGCGTGGCGGCGCGGACCGCGGCGGCGGGCGGGCCGCGCGGGCTCCGCGGCGGCGGTCAGGGTCGCGTGCGACCGGTGGGCGAGAGCGCCCTGCACGCCGGGGCCGAAGCGCAGCACGGCGCCCTCGACACGGTCGGGGCGCAGGTCGGCGGCACCCGCAGCGGCGTCGTCGCGGAGCGTGGACCGCACCGTGGCCGGGGCCGTGTCCGGTTCGGGACGCTGCACCCAGTGCGAGGCCAGCACGGTGGCGCTGTAGTCGCCGTCGCCGTCGGCACGCGCGGGCGTGCCGGTCGGGAGGGCGGGGTCCTTCGGCTCGGTCATCGCAGATCGCACCGCCTGGTGAGGAGCTGCTGCGAGGCGCCCCCGTCGGCCGACGCGGGTGTGGTCGAGGCCTGCACCGTCCAGTAGCAGCCGAGGGTCTGGAAGGCGTGCTCGGCGGTGATCGTGTACTGGGTGGCGCCGCTGCGTAGGAAGACCTCCGCGGGACCGTCCGCGGTGCCGGGCTTCCCGGCTGAATCACCCGCGAACCAGGCGAGGCTGACCGAGACCGGTCTGGGCCCGTCCGTCTGGACGGTGACGGTGGTCGTCGCGGTGGTGGGCCCCGTCTGCCGGAACTCCGTCACGGTGACGTCCTTGACGGCGGGGGCGTCCGGCGTCGTGTCCGACGGGGGCTCGTCCGGGTCCGTCGGCTGGGTCGTGTCGGTGGTGGGGTCGGTGGGCGGCTCCGGTGCCGTGTCGCTGCCCGGGTCCGTGTCTGTGTCTGTACCGGTGTCAGTCCCGGTGTCCGGGTCCGTGGCCCCGCCGGCGTCCGTGTCCGCCCCCGGTGTCGTGCCCGTGTCCGAGGGACCGCCGGGGCTGGTGGACGGCGCGGCGGAATCCGCGGGCGGCGCGGCAGAGGACGCGGAGCCCGGCGTGGGCGGTGCGGTGGGGCCCTCGGTGACGCCGGGACGGGCGCTGGTGGTGGCGAAGGCCTCGGCCGCCTGGGCCGCGTCGGGGTCGGAGGCCGGGGGCGCGGTGTACGCCAGCACGATCGCCAGGATCGCGGCGGCGGCGGCCACGATCGCGCCCGGCCGGGTGGGCTTCCACCCCCGCGCCCAGGCCGGGCCCGGCCCGGAGCGCAGCACCGTGTGCGCGGTGTCGGTCGCCGAGCGCGGCTCCGTGCGGGCCGAGGGGAGCAGCAGCGCGAGCAGTGCCACCAGCGCGGCCAGCCTGCCCCGGCCCCGCTCCTCCCAGCCGGGCCCGTACGCGGCACCGGCCGCCGCCTCCAGTTCGGCGACGAACGCCCGCGCGTCGCCCGGCCGCTGCGCCGGGTCCTTCGCCAGTCCGCGGCGCACCAGCGGCCGTACCGGCTCCGGCACGTCCTCGTCGGGCACGGGCGCGTCGACGTGCCGCAGCGCGAGTTCGGCGATGTTGTCGCCCGGGTAGGGCTTGCGGCCGGTCAGGCACTCGAAGAACGTGGCCGTGGCCGCGTACACGTCGGTGGCGGGGGAGGCGGGGTCGCCCCGCCACTGCTCGGGCGCCATGTAGGAGGGCGTGCCGGCCACACCGGCGCGCGCCCCCGAGTCCACCGCGATGCCGAAGTCGACCAGCTTCGAGGCGCCGTCCGACGTCACCAGGACGTTCTCCGGCTTGTAGTCGCGGTGCACCACGCCCACCCGGTGCGCGTCGGCGAGACCGAGCAGCGACCCCTTGAGGATCACCAGCGCGGCCTCGGCGTCCAGCGGGCCCCGCCGGGCCAGCAGCGTCCGGAGCGAGACGCCGTCCACCAGCTCCATCACGATCGCCGCGCCGTCCGGGCTCTCCACGTACTCGTACAGGCCGGCGACGTACGGGCTGTCCAGCCCGCCGAGCAGCCGCGCCTCCGCGCGGAAGTCCCGCACGAAGCCCGGACGGGTGTGCAGGGACTCGCTGAGGTACTTCACCGCGACGGGGACCCCGGTCCCCTCGTGGAGGGCGAGAACGACCCGCCCGCTCGCCCCGGACCCGAGTTCCAGCGACTCGGTGTATCCGGGCACCGTCCATGTGCTCATCGGCTTCCCCCCCGGGGCCCTCCGTCGCCCGGGAGTATCACGGCACTCCGCGGCGCTGGGCCCTCGCGACCACAGACACATTTCCGGTCGGCGCGGTTGCGGACGCGCCCGAAGCACGGGCGGCGGCCCCATCTTTGTCCTGTGAGTGGAAAAAGTCGTGGGCAATTCCTGCGCGACTTCTTCCCACCTGCGGCAGCCGCTGCTACGTTCCCTCCGAAAGCAAGCGCCACGCACGTGGCCGGAATCCGGCGTACACAAGCCGATCGAGGCGGGGAGGGGCTCGTGAGACGTATGACGGCGCGACCCGCGAACGCCCATCAGGCCCGGCTGCTGAAGCTGCTGCGCGACGGCGGCCCCAACTCCCGGGCCCAGCTGGGCGACCAGGTCGACCTCTCCCGCTCGAAGCTGGCCGTGGAGGTGGACCGGCTGCTGGAGACGGAGCTGGTCGTGGCCGACGGACTCGCCGCCTCGCGCGGCGGCCGGCGGTCCCACAACATCCGGCTCAACCCGCACTTGCGGTTCCTCGGCGTCGACATCGGCGCGACCTCGATCGACGTCGCCGTCACCAACGCCGAACTGGAGATCCTCGGCCACATCAACCAGCCCATGGACGTACGCGAGGGGCCGGTCGCGGTCTTCGAGCAGGTGCTGTCCATGGCCGCCAAGCTCAAGGCCTCGGGGCTCGCGGAGGGGTTCGACGGCGCCGGCATCGGCGTCCCCGGCCCGGTCCGCTTCCCCGAGGGCATCCCGGTGGCCCCGCCGATCATGCCCGGCTGGGACGGCTTCCCGGTGCGGGAGGCACTCAGCCAGGACCTCGGCTGCCCGGTCATGGTCGACAACGACGTGAACCTGATGGCGATGGGCGAGCAGCACGCGGGCGTCGCCCGCACCGTCGCCGACTTCCTCTGCGTCAAGATCGGCACCGGCATCGGCTGCGGCATCGTCGTCGGCGGTGAGGTCTACCGCGGGACCACGGGAAGCGCGGGCGACATCGGGCACATCCAGGCCGTGCCCGACGGCCGACCCTGCGCCTGCGGCAACCGGGGCTGCCTGGAGGCCCACTTCTCCGGATCGGCCCTCGCCCGCGACGCGACGGAGGCCGCCCAGCAGGGCCTCTCGGCGGAACTCGCCGCACGGCTGGAGGCGGCCGGAGGCCTCAGCGCCGTCGACGTCGCCGCCGCGGCCGCAGCGGGGGACGCCACCGCCCTCGACCTGATCCGTGTGGGCGGAAACCGCACCGGTCAGGTCATCGCCGGCCTGGTCAGCTTCTTCAACCCCGGTCTCGTGGTGATCGGCGGCGGAGTGACCGGTCTCGGCCACACCCTGCTCGCCGCGATCCGCACCCAGGTCTACCGCCAGTCGCTGCCCCTGGCGACCGGCAACCTGCCCATCGTCCTCGGCGAGTTGGGCCCCACCGCCGGAGTCATCGGTGCGGCCCGGCTCATCAGCGACCACCTGTTCTCACCCGCGTAAGCGGGCCCGCAGCACCGCCACTACCGCGTCTCACGCACCACCGCACATCCCCCCACGCCGCTCCGCCCTGCCCTGACACCGTTCAGCCGCTCCACCCGAGCACGCCCTGACACCGGCCCGCACGTCCGCCGAGGGGAAGTCCGCATGGCACCCGAACCACCGCTGCTCAGCATGTCCGGCATCACCAAGTCGTTCCCCGGAGTCCGGGCCCTGGACGGCGTCGACCTCGACGTCCAGGCCGGCGAGGTGCACTGCCTGCTCGGCCAGAACGGCGCCGGGAAGTCCACCCTGATCAAGGTGCTGGCCGGCGCCCACCAGCCCGACACGGGCACCATCCGCTGGCGCGGCGACGAGGTGACGCTGCGCTCACCGATCGCCGCCATGCGCCTCGGCATCGCCACCATCTACCAGGAACTCGACCTGGTGGAGCACATGTCGGTCGCCGAGAACGTGCACCTCGGCCACGAACCCACCAGCGCCGGCTTCGTCGTCCGCGGCAGGACCGCCAGGGAGTCGACCGCGCGGCTGCTCCAGCGGCTCGGCCATCCGGAGATCGATCCGGCCCGGCTGGTGGGGGAGTTGTCGGCGGCACAGCAGCAGATCGTGTCGATGGCCCGGGCGCTGTCCCACGACGTGCGGCTGATCGTGATGGACGAGCCGTCCGCCGCCCTCGACCCGGACGAGGTCGACAACCTCTTCCGCATCGTCGGCGATCTCACCGCCGACGGGGTCGCCGTCGTCTACATCTCGCACCGCCTGGAGGAGATCCGGCGCATCGGCGACCGGGTGACGGTGCTGAAGGACGGCCGGGCGGTCGCCGTCGGGCTGCCCGCCAAGTCGACCCCGACACGCGAGGTCGTCGCCCTCATGACCGGCCGCAACGTGGAGTACGTCTTCCCCGAGCGGCCCGCCTCCGTCCCGGAGGCCGCACCGGTGCTCACGGTCGAACAACTCTCTCGCAAGGGCGAGTTCGAGCCGCTGGACCTCCAGGTGCGGCCCGGCGAGATCGTCGGGCTCGCCGGGCTGGTCGGCTCCGGGCGCTCCGAGGTCCTCGAGACGATCTACGGTGCCCGGCGTCCCGACACCGGCCGCGTCCTCGTCGACGGGCAGCCGCTCAGGCCCGGCAGCGTCCGCGCCGCCGTCCGCGCCGGCGTGGGGCTCGCCCCCGAGGAACGCAAGGCACAGGCGCTGCTGATGCTGGAGTCCGTCACCGGCAACGTGTCGGTCTCCTCCATGTCCCGCTTCTCGCGCGCCGGCTGGATCGACCGCGGCGCCGAGTTCGGGGCGGCCCGAGCGGCGGTGCGCGAGCTGTCCCTGCGCCCCGACAACCCGAACGTGCCCGTGCGCACCCTGTCCGGCGGCAACCAGCAGAAGGCCGTGCTCGCCCGCTGGCTGCTGCGCGGCTGCAAGGTGCTGCTGCTCGACGAACCCACCCGCGGCGTCGACGTCGGCGCCCGCGCCGAACTGTACGCGGTGGTCCGCCGGCTGGCCGACGAGGGCCTCGCCGTGCTGCTGGTCTCCAGCGAGGTCCCCGAGGTCCTCGGCCTCGCCGACCGCGTCCTGGTGCTGCGCGAGGGCCGGGTCGTCCACACCGCCCCCGCCCGCGAGCTCGACGAACACCGTGTACTCGACCTGGTCATGGAAGGAAGCCCGGCGTCATGACGCAGCCCGTCTCCCCGCCGCGGGACAGCACCGGCAAGGTGCCGCCGGCCGGCGAAACGCCCGCCTGGCGCGCCGTGTTGTTCCGCGCCGACGTCCGCACCCTGTCGCTCCTCGGCGTGCTCGCCGCGCTCGTCCTGATCGGCGGCATCACCAAGCCGGACGAGTTCCTCGACACCCGCAACCTGCAACTCGTCCTCACCCAGGCCTCCGTCATCGGTGTCGTCACCGTCGGGATGACCTTCGTCATCACCTCCGGCGGCATCGACCTGTCGGTCGGCGCGATCGTCGCCCTCGCCTCGGTGTGGGCGACCACCGTCGCCACTCAGGAGTACGGTTTCGGCGGCATCCTGTTCACGGCCGTCCTGGTCGGCGTCGGCTGCGGTCTGGTCAACGGGGTGCTCATCGCGTACGGCGGGATGGTCCCGTTCATCGCCACCCTCGCCATGCTCGCCTCGGCCCGCGGTCTCGCCCTGCAGATCACCGACGGACGCACCCAGATCGTCACCGTCCCCAGCGTCCTCGACCTCGGTGAGCGCGACGCCTACGTGCTGGGCATCCCTCCGCTGGTGCTGGTGTTCGCCGCGGTCACCGTGATCGGCTGGCTGCTGCTCAACCGCACCACCTTCGGCCGCCGCACCGTCGCCGTCGGCGGCAACGCGGAGGCCGCCCGGCTGGCCGGCATCGACGTACGGCGCCAGCGCCTGTACCTCTACCTGCTGTCCGGGCTGTGCTGCGGCATCGCGGCCTTCCTGCTGATCGTGCTGTCCGGCTCCGGCCAGAACACCAACGGCAACCTCTACGAACTCGACGCCATCGCCGCCGCGATCATCGGCGGCACCCTGCTCACCGGGGGCCGCGGCACCATCGTCGGCTCGGTCCTCGGCGTCCTGATCTTCACCACCATCACCAACATCTTCGCCCTGAACAACCTGCAGAGCGACGTCCAGCAGATCGCCAAGGGCGCGATCATCGTCGCCGCCGTGCTGGTCCAGCGCCGTACCGCGAGCACGACCTGAGGAAAGGGTTCACCGCCATGCCAGAGCACATGCCTTTCGCGAGCCGCAGAGGGCTCCTCTTCGGAGCCGCCGCCGTGTCCGCCGGTGCCTTCCTCACCGGGTGCACGAGCAACGAGCCCAGCGACAGCGACGAGCCGGCCGCGGGCGACCAGCCCGCCGCCGACGACAAGCCCGGCAAGCAGGTCACCATCGGCTTCGCCGGACCGCAGGCCGACCACGGCTGGCTCAACGCCATCAACGACAACGCCAAGAAGCGCGCCGAGAAGTACTCCGACGTCACCCTGGAGATCACCGAGGGCTCCAACGACACCGCCCAGCAGATCGGCCAGATCGAGACCCTGATCAACAAGAAGGTCGACGTGCTGGTGATCCTGCCGGCCGACGGCAAGGCGCTCACCCAGGTCGGTCTGAAGGCGATGCGGGCCGGCATCCCCGTGGTCAACCTCGACCGGATCTTCAACACCCCGCAGGCGTACCGCTGCTGGATCGGCGGCGACAACTACGGCATGGGCCTGAACGCCGGCCACTACATCGGCGAGAAGCTCAAGGGGAAGTCCGACGCCCGTGTGATCGAACTCGCGGGGCTGGACAATCTGGAGCTGACCAAGCAGCGCACCCAGGGCTTCGACGACGCGCTGAAGAACTACCCCAACATCAAGAAGGTGGCTCGCCAGGCCGCGGAGTTCACGGTCGAGTCCGGTCAGGCCAAGATGGCCCAGCTCCTCCAGGCCCAGCCGAAGTTCGACGCGCTGTGGAACCACGACGACGACCAGGGCGTGGGCGCGCTGCGCGCCATCGAGCAGGCCGGCCGGGACGACTTCCTGATGGTCGGCGGCGCGGGCGCGCTCTCCGCCTTCCAGGCCATCAAGGCCGACAGCGGCGTACTGAAGGCCACCGTCCTGTACCCGCCGACGATGGCCGCCTCCGCGATCGACCTGGCCCGCGCCCTCGGCCAGAGCAAGGGCGTCAGCGGTCTCGCCGAGTACGAGATCCCCGCCTCGATCACCCTGTACTCGGCCGTCGTCGACAAGGAGAACGTGGACCAGTACATGTCCACCGGCTTCAAGTAGGGAGCCCCGGCCCCGGCCCACGGGCCTGACCAGTCCATCGGGCGGGGCCCGGCCCACAGGGGCGGGGCTCACCGAGGGGGCGGGGCTCACACCCCGCCCGACACGACGACGAGGAGGACATCCGCATGCCACAGCCGCAAGCGTCAGAAGGGGCGGACACGGGGAAGCCACCGCTGCGCGTCGGCATGGTCGGCTACGCGTTCATGGGCGCCGCCCACTCCCAGGGGTGGCGCACCGCGGGCCGTGTCTTCGACCTGCCGCTGAGCCCCGAACTGGCCGTGATCTGCGGCCGGAACGCCGACGCCGTGCACGCGGCGGCCGACCGGCACGGCTGGGCGGCGACCGAGACCGACTGGCGTGCCCTGGTCGAACGGGACGACGTCGACCTCGTCGACATCTGCACCCCGGGCGACAGCCACGCCGAGATCGCACTGGCCGCCCTCGCGGCCGGCAAGCACGTGCTGTGCGAGAAGCCCCTCGCCAACACCGTCGCGGAGGCGGAGGCGATGGCCCGCGCCGCCGAGGAGGCGGCGGCGCGGGGACGGCTCGCGATGGTCGGCTTCAACTACCGCCGGGTCCCCGCGACCGCGCTGGCCCGGCGGATGGTGGCCGAGGGCCGCATCGGCACCCTGCGGCACGTGCGGGTCACGTATCTGCAGGACTGGCTGGTCGACCCGCAGTTCCCGCTCACCTGGCGGCTGCGCCGCGAGCAGGCCGGCTCCGGTTCGCTCGGCGACCTCGGCGCGCACATCATCGACCTGGCGCAGTACGTGGCGGGCGAGCACATCGCCGGCGTCTCCGCGCTCACCGAGACGTTCGTCAAGGAGCGCCCGCTGCCGACCGCGCCCAGCAGCGGTCTCGCCGCCGTCTCCGCCGCCGGCACCGGGCCGGTCACCGTCGACGACGCCGCCGTGTTCACCGCCCGCTTCACCTCCGGCGCCCTCGCCTCCTTCGAGGCCACCCGGTACGCCACCGGACGCAAGAACGCCCTGCGCCTGGAGCTCAACGGCGAGCGCGGCTCGCTCGCCTTCGACCTGGAGCGGCTCAACGAGCTGTCGTACCACGACGGTACGGAACCGGGCACGCACGCCGGCTTCCGCCGCATCCTGGTCACCGAGCCCGATCACCCCTATCTGGAGGCGTGGTGGCCGCCGGGCCACGGCCTCGGCTACGAGCACACCTTCGTGCACCAGGCCCGCGATCTCGTCCACGCGGTGGCCGAGGGCCGCGCGCCCGAACCCTCCTTCGCCGACGGGCTGCAGGTGCAGCGCGTGCTGGCGGCGGTGGAGGAGAGCGCCGAGAAGAACTCCGTCTACACACCGATCGCCGCCTGAGGAGGACGGAACCCGAGATGCCGCGCAACTTCACGCTGTTCACCGGCCAGTGGGCGGACCTGCCCCTGGAGGAGGTCTGCCGCCTCGCCCGCGACTTCGGCTACGACGGTCTCGAACTCGCCTGCTGGGGCGACCACTTCGAGGTCGACAAGGCCCTGACCGACCCCGGCTACGTCGACTCCCGCCACCAGCTCCTCGACAAGTACGGGCTGAAATGCTGGGCCGTCTCCAACCACCTGGTCGGCCAGGCGGTGTGCGACGCCATCATCGACGAACGCCACCAGGCCATCCTGCCCGCCGACGTGTGGGGCGACGGCGACCCGGAGGGGGTGCGGCAGCGGGCGGCGGCCCGGATGAAGGACACCGCGCGCGCAGCCGCCCGCTTCGGCGTCGACACCGTCATCGGCTTCACCGGCTCGGCGATCTGGCACCTGGTCGCCATGTTCCCGCCCGCTCCCGAGTCGATGATCGAGCGCGGCTACGAGGACTTCGCGACCCGCTGGAACCCGATCCTGGACGTGTTCGACGCCGAGGGCGTGCGGTTCGCGCACGAGGTGCACCCCAGTGAGATCGCCTACGACTACTGGACCACCCGGCGGGCCCTGGAGGCCGTGGACCACCGTCCCGCCTTCGGGCTGAACTTCGACCCCTCGCACTTCGTGTGGCAGGACCTGGACCCGGTCGGTTTCCTGTGGGACTTCCGTGACCGGATCTACCACGTCGACTGCAAGGAGGCCCGCAAGCGCCTCGACGGCCGCAACGGCCGGCTCGGCTCCCACCTGCCGTGGGGCGACCCGCGGCGCGGCTGGGACTTCGTCTCCGCCGGGCACGGCGACGTCCCCTGGGAGGACGTCTTCCGCATGCTGCGCTCCATCGGCTACCAGGGGCCGATCTCCGTGGAGTGGGAGGACGCCGGCATGGACCGGCTCCAGGGCGCCCCCGAGGCGCTGCGCCGCCTGAAGGCGTACGACTTCGAGCCGCCGAGCGCGTCCTTCGACGCCGCGTTCAACAGCTGAGCGGCAGGCCGGGTACGGGGACCGGGGCGTGTGCCGGTCCCCGGTCCGGCCTGCCCGGACACCCCCTTTGTCCTGTGATGGGAAAAAGTTCAACTGATTCTGGTGTATGGGGTGTTGGTCCCGAAAGAACGCGGCTACCGTCCTTGAGGTGTCCAGGACACTCCTGCCTCCGGGGTGACGGCGCACCCCGGCGCCCGCATCGCACCGCACGTCTCAGCACCCATCCCGTACGGCCCATCCCGTTCCCGGAGGGACTTCGTGCACAGAAGCAGACTCAAAGGCACCACCACCGCGAGACGCCCCAGGCTCCGCACCCACCTCGCCCTGTTCACCGGTCTCCTGCTGGCCGTGGGCACCCCGGCGACCGTCGCCGGAGCCCAGCCGGCGGCGGACGGACCGGCCGCCGCCGAAGGGCAGTTCCAGCAGGTGCCGCTCGCCAAGGGCGAGCCCGAGACGGGCGAGCCGATGTCGCTCGCCGTGCTCCCGGACCGCAGCGTCCTGCACACCTCGCGCGACGGCACCCTGCGCCTCACCGACCAGGGCGGTGTCACCAAGGTCGCCGGCAAGCTCGACGTCTACAGCCACGACGAGGAAGGCCTCCAGGGCGTCGGCGTCGACCCGGACTTCGCGAACAACCGGGCGATCTACCTCTACTACGCCCCGCCGCTCGACACCCCCGCGGGCGACGCCCCGGAGACCGGCTCCGCCGAGGACCTCAAGAAGTTCGACGGCGTCAACCGCCTCTCCCGCTTCGTCCTCAGGACCAACGGCACGCTGGACCTCGCCAGCGAGAAGAAGGTCCTGGACGTCCCGGCCTCCCGAGGCATCTGCTGCCACGTCGGCGGCGACATCGACTTCGACGCCGAGGGCAACCTCTACCTGTCCACCGGCGACGACACCAACCCCTTCGCCTCCGACGGCTACACGCCGATCGACGACCGCGAGGGCCGCAACCCCGCCTTCGACGCCCGCCGCAGCTCCGGCAACACCAACGACCTGCGCGGCAAGATCCTGCGCATCAAGGTCGCCGAGGACGGCTCGTACACCGTCCCCGACGGCAACCTCTTCCCGCCGGGCACCGAGAAGACCCGCCCCGAGATCTACGCGATGGGCTTCCGCAACCCGTTCCGGATGAGCGTCGACGACAAGACCGGCACCGTGTACGTGGGTGACTACGGGCCCGACGCGGGTGCCGCCTCGGCGACGCGCGGCCCGGCGGGACAGGTCGAGTTCGCCAAGGTCACCAAGCCCGGCAACTTCGGCTGGCCGTTCTGCACCGGCGACAACGACGCCTACCTCGACTACGACTTCGCCACCAAGGAGCCGGGCGAGAAGTTCGACTGCGACGCGCCGAAGAACACCTCACCGCACAACACCGGCCTGGTCGACCTGCCGCCCGCCCAGCCCGCCTGGATCCCGTACGACGGCGGCAGCGTGCCCGAGTTCGGCACCGGCTCGGAGTCCCCGATGGCCGGCCCGGTCTACCGCTACGACCCGGACCTCGACTCCAAGGTGAAGTTCCCCGAGTCGTACGACGGCGACTTCTTCGCGGGCGAGTTCGGACGCCGCTGGATCAAGCCGATCTCGCAGAACGAGGACGGCTCGGTCAAGGAGATCAAGAACCTGCCGTGGACCGGCACCCAGATCATGGACATGGAGTTCGGCCCTGACGGCGCCCTCTACGTCCTCGACTACGGCGTCTCCTGGTTCCAGGGCGACGAGCACTCCGCGCTGTACCGGATCGAGAACGCCGAGGACGGCTTCTCCCCGATCGCCGAGGTGAGCGCCGACAAGACGTCCGGCGCCGTCGGCCTGAAGGTCGCCTTCACCGCCACCGCCAAGGACGCCGACTCCCCGGACCTGACCTACAGCTGGGACTTCGGCGACGGCACCAAGGGCGAGGGCCTCAACCCCACCCACCGGTACAAGAAGGCCGGCACCTACACCGCGACCTTCACCGCGAAGGACCCCGAGGGCAACACCGGCAACGCCAGCGTGCGCATCGTCGTCGGCAACACCGAGCCCAAGGTGAAGATCGAGGTGCCGGGCAACGGCAGCCTGGCCGCCTTTGGCGAGCCCGTCCCGTTCAAGGTGACCGTCACCGACCCCGAGGAGACCGTCGACTGCTCCAAGGTCAAGGTCACCTACAGCCTCGGCCACGACTCCCACGCCCACGAGCTGACCAGCGAGACGGGTTGCGAGGGCGCCCTCGAGCCGCCGCCCGGGGACGGCGGTCACGACCCCAACGCCAACATCTACGGTGTCGTCGGCGCCAGTTACACCGACGGCGGCGGAGGCGGCCAGGAGGCCCTGACCGGCACCGCCCGCGCCGTGCTCCAGCCGCCGCACCGCCAGGGCGAGCACTTCGGCGAGCAGCAGGGCGTCTCGGTCATCGACAAGACCGGCGCGCACGGCGGCAGGACCGTCGGCGACATCCACGACGGCGACTGGATCTCCTTCAGCCCCTACCGCTTCGACGGGCAGAAGAAGATGACCGTACGGGCCTCCTCCGGCGGCGCGGGCGGCTTCATCGAACTGCGCACGGGCTCGCCCGACGGACCGCTGCACGGCTCCGCCGCCATTCCGCCCACCGGCGGCTGGGAGACCTTCCAGGACATCGACGTGCCGCTGCGGGGCCTGCCCAAGAAGACCACGGAGATCTACCTGGTCTTCAAGGGCGGCGCGGGCGCGCTGTACGACGTGGACGACTTCGAGTTCTCCACCGAGCCGTTCAAGGGCGGCAAGAAGGTCCTGGTCTTCTCCAAGACCGCCGGCTTCCGCCACGACTCCATCCCGGAGGGCATCGCCGCGCTGAAGGAACTGGGCGGCCCGGCCGGCATCACCGTCACCGCGACCGAGGAGGCCGGGCAGTTCACCACGGCCAACCTCGCCAAGTACGACGCGGTCGCCTTCCTGTCCACCACCGGCGACGTCCTGAACGCCGAGCAGCAGCAGGCGTTCGAGAACTACGTCAAGAACGGCGGCGGCTACATGGGCATCCACGCCGCCGCCGACACCGAGTACGACTGGGAGTTCTACGGCGGCCTCGTCGGCGCCTACTTCGACTCGCACCCGGCCATCCAGAAGGCCACCGTGCGCGTCCACGACCACGACCACCCGGCCACCGCGCACCTCGGCGACACCTGGGAGCGCACCGACGAGTGGTACAACTACCGCACCAACCCGCGAGAGCAGGCCAAGGTCCTCGCCACCCTCGACGAGACCACCTACCAGGGCGGCACCATGAAGGGCGACCACCCGATCGCCTGGTGCCAGAGCTACGGCGGCGGCCGGTCCTTCTACACCGGCGGCGGCCACACCAAGGAGTCCTACGCCGAGGAGGCCTTCCGCGCCCATCTGCTCGGCGGGATGCAGTACGCCACCGGCCAGGTCAAGGCCGACTGCAAGCCGGGCAAGGACTACCGGAGGATCTTCAACGGCCAGACCCTGGACGGCTGGAAGCAGGCCGGGCCCGGGAGGTTCGTCGTCAAGGACGGCGGCGTGATGGAGTCCGAGGGCGGCATGGGCCTGCTCTGGTACCAGGCCAAGGAGCTGGGGTCGTACTCCCTCAAGCTCGACTGGAAGATGGCCGGCGACGACAACTCCGGGATCTTCGTGGGCTTCCCCGCCTCCGACGACCCCTGGTCCGCGGTGAACAAGGGCTACGAGATCCAGATCGACGCGACGGACGCACCCGACCGGACGACGGGCGCGATCTACTCCTTCAAGTCGGCGAACATCAAGGCCCGTGACCAGGTGCTGCGCCCGCCCGGCCAGTGGAACTCCTACGAGATCAAGGTCCAGGGCGAACGCCTCCAGGTGTTCCTCAACGGAGTCAAGATCAACGACTTCACCAACAAGGACCCCGAGCGGAGCCTGAAGGACGGCCACATCGGCCTGCAGAACCACGGCGCCGAGGACCAGGTCTCCTTCCGCAACATCCAGCTCAAGGAACTGCCCGCCACGGGCGACTAGAACGGCGGCGGACGGAGGACGCCGGACCTCCGCCCGCCGTCCCGCCGGGCGGAGGACACCGGTCATCGCAACCGGGGCCCTCCGCCCGGCACCCCGCTCGCCGCCTTCCGGCCCCCGCACCTGGTTCGCGTACGACAAGGAGGCTGCCCATGTCCACCGAACCGTCTCCCGCCACCGTTCCCGCTCGCTTCGGCGTCTGGCTCGTCGGAGCCCGAGGATCCGTCGCCACGACCGCGATCGCCGGCTGCGCCGCCGTCGCCGCCGGGCTCCAACCGCCGACCGGCATGGTCACCGAGGCGCCTCCCTTCACCTCGTCCGGACTGCCGTCGTTGTCCTCCCTCGTCTTCGGCGGCCACGACACCCTCGACTGCCCGCTGCCCAAACGCGCCGAACACCTCGCCGCCGGGGGAGTCCTTCCGCACGGCCTGCCGTCCGCCGTGCACGCCGAACTCGCCGCCGCCGACCGGGAGATCCGGCCGGGCGGCCCGCTGCACGGGGACACGACCCGGTCCGCCGAGGAGTGGATCGAGACGTTCGCCGCCGACATCCGCGACTTCGTGCACCGCCAGGACCTCGCGGGAGCCGTCGTCGTGAACGTCGCCTCCACCGAGCCCGCCCCCACCGACGGCATCCTGCCGCCCAGCTCCCTCTACGCGGCGGCGGCCCTGCGCGCCGGCTGCCCATACGTCAACTTCACCCCCTCCACGGGCCTGCACCACCCGGCGCTGGCCCCGCTCGCCGAGTCGTCCGGCCTGCCGTACGCGGGCCGCGACGGCAAGACCGGCCAGACCCTGCTGCGCTCCGTCCTCGGCCCGATGTTCGCCCAGCGGGCGCTCACCGTACGCGCCTGGTCCGGCACGAACCTGCTCGGCGGCGGAGACGGCGCCGCCCTCGCCGACCCGGCCGCCGCGGCGGCGAAGAACGCCGGCAAGGAACGCGTCCTCGCCGACACCCTCGGCGCCGCACCGCAGGGCGAGGTCCACATCGACGACGTGCCCGCCCTCGGCGACTGGAAGACCGCCTGGGACCACATCGCCTTCGACGGCTTCCTCGGCGCCCGCATGGTGCTGCAGACCACCTGGCAGGGCTGCGACTCGGCGCTCGCCGCGCCCCTCGTACTGGACCTGGCCCGCCTGCTGCTGCGCGCCCGAGCCGTCGGACTGACCGGCCCCCGCCCGGAGCTGGGCTTCTACTTCAAGGACCCGGACGGCGACGCCTCCTCGGCGCTCGGCGAGCAGTACGCCGCGCTGATGGACTTCGCGGCACGGCTGCGGGACGGCGCATGAGCGGCCACAACACCTCCCCGCTCCGCGCCTGGGCCGAACTGCTCCGCCTTCCCGCCCTGTTCACCGTCCCCGGCGACGCCCTCGCGGGCGCCGCCGCGCTCGGCACCCGCCCCGGCCGCGGCACCCTCCTCGCCATCGGCTCCTCCCTGTGCCTGTACGAGGCCGGCATGGCCCTCAACGACTGGGCGGACCGCACCGAGGACGCCGTGGACCGCCCGCACCGCCCCATCCCGTCCGGCCGCATCCACCCCGCGGCGGCACTGACGGCGGCAACGGCCCTGACGGCGGCCGGAGTCGGCCTCGCCTCCCGCGCCGGCCGCACCCCGGGGACGCTGGCGGGAGCCCTGGCCGCGACGGTGTGGGCATACGACCTGGGCCTGAAACGCACCCCGGCCGGCCCGCTGGCGATGGGGGCGGCACGAGGCCTGGACGTGCTGCTGGGGGCCACGGCGTCCGCAGGCGGAGGAGGAGCCGCACGCGCGGACGTCATCGCTGGGCGCGAGCAACGACACACCCTGCGCGCGGCGCTGACGTCGGGCGCCTCTGCGGTGGAAGGTCTGCGCGGGGACGGGGACGTGCGGCCCGTGCGGCCGATGTCGCTCCGTGCGGCGCTGACCAGGGCCGCCCCTGCGGCGGCGGGTCTGCGCGGGGACGAGGACGTGCGGCCCGTGCGGCCGACGCTGCTCCGCGCGGCGCTGACGTCGGGCACCTCTGCGGTGGAAGGTCTGCGCGGCGACGGGGACGTGCGGCCCGTGCGGCCGACGCTGCTCCGTGCGGCGCTGACGTCGGGCGCCTCTGCGGTGGCGGGTCCGCGCGGGGACGGGGACGTGCGGCCCGTGCGGCCGATGTCGCTCCGTGCGGCGCTGACGTCGGGCGCCTCTGCGGTGGCGGGTCCGCGTGGGGACGCGGAGGCTCGGTACGCGCGGACGTCCCTCCGCTCGGCCCTCGCCGCCGCCGCGGCCATGGCCGTCCACACCACCGCCGTCACCACCGTCTCGCGCAACGAGACGACCGGTGGCGTGCCGCTCGCGCCCGTCGCGGCGCTCGGGGCGACCGCCGCTTTGACGACCCACCTCCTCCAGCTCCCGGCGGGCCGAGGCGGAGCAGCCCCCCTCGGCCTGCCGGGTCCCCTCGCGTACGCGGTGACCGCGGCCCGCCCCCTGTTCCACGCCGCGCTCAACCCGTCGCCGCCCCTGACGCAGCGGGCCGTCGGTGCCGGGATCCGCGCCATGATCCCGCTCCAGGCCGCCCTCGCCGCACGCGCCGGCGCACCCGGCACCGCCCTGGTCACCGCCGCCCTGGTGCCTCTCGCGCGTCGCTTCTCCCGGAAGGTGAGCGTGACATGAGCCCCCACCCGGACCACCCCCCGCTGCGCTGGGGCTACGGCACCAACGGCCTCGCCGACCTCCGTCTCGACGACGCCCTCGCCCTCCTCGCCGACCTCGGCTACGACGGCGTGGGCCTCACCCTCGACCACATGCACCTCGACCCGCTGGCCCCGGACCTCGCGGCCCGCACCCGGCGCCTCGCGCACCGCCTCGACGCGCTCGGTCTGAGCGTCACCGTCGAGACCGGGGCCCGCTATGTGCTCGACCCGCGTCGCAAACACGGCCCGTCGCTCCTCGACCCGGACCCCGACGACCGGGCCCGCCGCGTCGACCTCCTGCTCAGGGCCGTCCGCGTCGCCGCCGACCTCGGCGCGCACGCCGTGCACTGCTTCAGCGGAGTCGTCCCCGCGGACACCGACGCGGACACCGCCTGGAAACGCCTCGCCGACACCCTCACCCCGGTCCTGGACGCTGCCGCCACCGCCGGTGTGCCCCTCGCCGTCGAACCCGAACCCGGTCATCTCCTCGCCACCCTCGCCGACTTCCACCACCTGCGCCGCACGCTCGGTGACCCCGAGCCCCTGGGCCTGACCCTGGACATCGGCCACTGCCAGTGCCTCGAGCCCCTCCCTCCCGCGGACTGCGTCCGCGAGGCCGCGCCCTGGCTGCGGCACGTGCAGATCGAGGACATGCGCCGCGGTGTCCACGAACACCTCCCCTTCGGCGACGGCGAGATCGACTTCCCGCCCGTCCTCGCCGCCCTCTCCGCCAGCGGCTACCAGGGCCTGACGGTCGTCGAACTGCCCCGCCACTCCCACGCGGGCCCCCACTTCGCCGCTCACTCCCTCCCGTTCCTCCAGCGCGCCGCCGCCCACGCCGCGGCCTCCACCCCCTTCGCCCCGTCCCACGGCGATCCCTCCGCCACCCCCGAAGGGAGCACCACCCCATGAACCGCCCTCACGGCACCCCGGCCACCCCGGACACGCACACCACCGGCCACGGACCGGCCCCTCACCCGCCGGGCAACCCCACGGCCGGCACCGCACCCTCGGGGCAGGCCACACCTCCCGGCGCCGACACCGCCCCCGCCCACACCCCGCCCGCCCGACTGCGCGATCACCTCGCCTCCCAGCTCGGCGGAGCCGCCCGTGCCTGGCTCGACCAGGCGCTCGACGAGGCCGCCGCCCACCCCGGCAGCCACGGCCCCATCTCGGTGTGGGAACTGCGTCTCGCGGAGGCCGGCCGCCGCTGCGGTTCCGCACACGCCGACGCCGCACGCGTCCTCATCCTGCACGCGGCCCGCCCCGACACCGACGCGCTGACCCGGGTCTACTTCCAGGGCACCGCCGACGAACGCCGCGCGGTCCTGCACGCCCTGCCCCACCTCGTGCCCGGCCCCGACGCCCTCCCGCTCGTCGAGGACGCCCTGCGCACCAACGACACCCGCCTCGTCGCCGCAGCCCTCGGCCCCTACGCCGCCCGGCACCTCGACACCCACACCTGGCGGCACGCGGTCCTGAAGTGCCTGTTCACCGGAGTGCCCGTGGACCAGGTGGCGGACCTGGCCCGGCGCGCCCGCGGCGACGCCGAACTCGCCCGCATGCTCGGCGACTACGCCGACGAGCGCACCGCGGCCGGCCGTCCCGTCCCGGAGGACCTGCACCGTGTGCTGGCCCTGACCGAGTCCGCCCCCGCCCCGGCCGCCCAGGAGACGGACACCCCCCACGGCAAGGAGTCCTGATGCGCATCTTCGACCCCCACATCCACATGACGTCGCGCACCACCGACGACTACCAGGCCATGTACGCCGCAGGCGTCCGCGCCGTCGTCGAACCCTCCTTCTGGCTCGGCCAGCCCCGCACCTCCCCGGCCTCCTTCCTCGACTACTTCGACTCCCTCCTCGGCTGGGAACCCTTCCGCGCCGCCCAGTACGGCATCTCCCACCACTGCACCCTCGCCCTCAACCCCAAGGAGGCCAACGACCCCCGCTGCACACCCGTCCTCGACCACCTGCCCCGGTATCTCGTCAAGGACAACGTCGTCGCCGTCGGCGAGATCGGCTACGACTCCATGACGCCCGCCGAGGACACCGCCCTCGCCGCCCAGCTCCAGCTCGCCGCCGACCACGGCCTGCCCGCACTCGTGCACACCCCGCACCGCGACAAGCTCGCCGGCCTGCGCCGCACCCTCGACGTCGTACGCGAGTCCGCCCTGCCCCTGGACCGGGTGCTGGTCGACCACCTCAACGAGACCACCGTCAAGGAGGCCAAGGACAGCGGCTGCTGGCTCGGCTTCTCCGTCTATCCGGACACGAAGATGGACGAGCAGCGGATGGTCGCCATCCTGCGCGCCTACGGTCCCGAACAGGTCCTGGTGAACTCCGCCGCCGACTGGGGGAAGAGCGACCCCCTCAAGACCCGCAAGGTCGCCGACCTCATGCTCGCCGAGGGCTTCACCGAGGACGACGTGGACCAGGTGCTGTGGCGCAACCCGGTCGCCTTCTACGGGCTCAGCGGCCGGCTGAACCTCGACGTCACCGGCACCGAGGCCACCCACGAGGGCAACTCCATCCTGCGCGGCGGGGAGTGAGCCATGCGCTTCCGGCACCCCGACGGCTCCACCGTCCACCTCGCCTACTGCACCAACGTCCACCCCGCCGAGACCCTCGACGGCGTCCTCGCCCAGCTCCGCGACCACTGCGAGCCCGTCCGCCGCCGCCTCGGCCGGGACCGGCTCGGCATCGGTCTGTGGCTCGCCCGCGACGCCGCCCACGCCCTGGTCACCGACCCCGCGGCGCTGCGCGGCCTGCGCACCGAACTCGACCGGCGCGGCCTCGAGGTCGTCACCCTCAACGGCTTCCCCTACGAGGGCTTCGGCGCCGAGGAGGTCAAGTACCGCGTCTACCGGCCGGACTGGGCCGACCCCGAGCGCCTGGAACACACCACCGCCCTCGCCCGCGTCCTCGCCGGGCTGCTGCCCGACGACGTCACCGACGGCAGCATCTCCACCCTGCCCCTGGCCTGGCGCACCGCCTACGACGACGCCCGCGCCGACAAGGCCCGCACCGCCCTGCTCACCCTCGCCGAACGCCTCGACGCACTCGAGGAACTCACCGGCCGCTCCATCCGCGTCGCCCTCGAACCCGAACCGGGCTGTGTCATCGAGACGATCCGTGACGCCATCGGCCCGCTGACCGCCATCGGCCACGACCGTGTCGGCATCTGCGTCGACACCTGTCACCTCGCCACCTCCTTCGAAGACCCGCACACCGCCCTGGACGCCCTCACCGAGGCCCGCGTCCCCGTCGTCAAATCCCAGCTCTCCGCCGCCCTGCACGCCGAACACCCCCGTCTGCCCGACGTCCGCGACTCGCTCGCCGCCTTCGCCGAGCCCCGCTTCCTGCACCAGACGCGCACGCTCACCGCCGCCGGACTGCGCGGCACCGACGACCTCGACGAGGCCCTCGCCGGCGAGGCGCTGCCCGACACGGCACCCTGGCGCGCCCACTTCCACGTCCCGCTGCACGCGGCCCCGGCCGCGCCCCTCACCTCCACGCTCCCCGTCCTGAAGGACGCGCTCACCCGGCTCGTCGGCGGCCCGCACCCGCTCACCCGCCACCTGGAGGTCGAGACCTACACCTGGCAGGCCCTCCCGCCCGAGCTGCGGCCCCGCGCCCGCGCCCAGCTCACCGACGGCATCGCCGCCGAGCTCACCCTCGCCCGCGACCTGCTGACCGACCTCGGCCTGAAGGAACTGCCATGACCACCCGAGCGAACGCCACCAGCGCCCCCGACGGCACCAACGGCCCCACCCCCCTTCTCGTCCTCGACGTCGTCGGCCTCACCCCCCGTCTCCTCGACCACATGCCCCACCTCAAGGCGCTCGGCCGGTCCGGCTCCCGCGCCCCGCTCGGCACCGTCCTGCCCGCCGTCACCTGCGCCGCCCAGTCCACCTTCCTCACCGGCACGATGCCCTCCGAGCACGGCATCGTCGGCAACGGCTGGTACTTCCGCGAGCTCGGTGACGTACTGCTGTGGCGGCAGCACAACGGTCTCGTCGCCGGCGACAAACTGTGGGACGCCGCCCGCCGCGCCCACCCCGGCTACACCGTCGCCAACATCTGCTGGTGGTACGCCATGGGCGCCGACACCGACATCACCGTCACCCCCCGCCCCGTCTACTACGCCGACGGCCGCAAGGAACCCGACTGCTACACCCGCCCGCCCGCGCTGCACGACGAACTCACCGAGAAATTCGGCACCTTCCCCCTGTTCCACTTCTGGGGACCCGGCGCCGACCTGGTCTCCAGCCAGTGGATCATCGACGCCACCCGGCACATCAACCGCACCCGCACCCCCGACCTGACGCTCTGCTACCTCCCTCACCTCGACTACGACCTGCAGCGCTACGGCCCCGACGACCCGCGCTCCCTGCAGGCGGCCACCGACCTCGACTCCGCCCTCGCCCCGCTCCTCGACGACGCCCGTGCCGAGGGACGTACCGTCGTCGCGCTGTCCGAGTACGGCATCACCCGCGTGAACCGGCCCGTGGACATCAACCGCGCCCTGCGCCGCGCCGGCCTGCTGGAAGTGCACACCCAGGACGGCATGGAGTACCTCGACCCGATGGCCTCCCGCGCCTTCGCGGTCGCCGACCACCAGATCGCCCACGTCTACGTGCGCCGCCCCGAGGACCTCGACGCCACCCGCGCCGCGCTGGAGGACCTGCCCGGCATCGAGCAACTCCTCGACGACGAGGGCAAGAAGACCCACCACCTCGACCACCCGCGCGCCGGCGAACTCGTCGCCGTCGCCGAACCCGACGCCTGGTTCACGTACTACTACTGGCTCGACGACGCCCGCGCGCCCGACTTCGCGCAGCTCGTCGAGATCCACCGCAAACCCGGCTACGACCCGGTCGAACTGTTCATGGATCCCCTCGACCCCTACGTCAAGGTCAAGGCGGCCACCGCACTGGCGCGCAAGAAACTCGGCCTGCGCTACCGCATGGCGGTCGTGCCTCTCGACCCCTCACCTATTCGCGGCAGCCACGGCCGCCTCCCCGCGAGCGACGACGACGGTCCGCTCCTCATCTGCTCCACCCCCCGCGCTGTCGGAGACCGCGTAGCGGCCACCGATGTGAAGTCACTGCTGCTCCGGCTGGCCGGACTCGCCTGACGCACCGCCCGCGCATTCCGACTACCGAGAGTGAAACACACGGCACTGACAACGGCCCCTCCGATGCCCCTCCGATGCCACCGGCGGCGGCCACGACGAAGAAGGCAGGCACCCGTGACCCAGTTCTCCCACTCCTCGCAGGGCGACGCCCCCGCATCCGACGTCACCACGGCGGGCCCCGACGAGGCCCTCAGACGCCGGCTCGGCATCGGCCGCCGCCGCTTCCTGTCCACCTGCACCGCCGCCGCGACCGCGGCGATCGCCGCCCCCGTCGTGGGCGCCCCACCGGCGCTCGCGGCCCCGGCCCAGAACGACAGCCGGGGCCACGACCACGGCGGCGACGTCCTCGTCCCGGCGAACCGGCGCGGCATCATCCTGTACACCGTCCGCGACGCCACCGGCCGTGATCCGCTCGCGAGCGACCTGCCCTCCGGCTTCCGCGAGGTCTTCAAGGAACTGTCCCGGTACGGGTACCGGCAGGTCGAGTTCGCCGGCTACCGCCAGCACGCCAACGCGCCCGGCGGGGCCGACCTGGAGTCGGTGCAGGGTGCCCGGCAGCTGCGCTGCTGGCTGGAGGACTACGGCCTGCGGGCTCAGGGCAACCACGGTTTCATCCCGCCGTCCTGGCCGCTGACCACGGCGGACCTGGACACCTTCAAGAAGCACCTGGAGATCGCCAACATCCTCGGCATGGCCCACATGGGCACCGGCGGCGACCCCACCGGCAGCTCCTACCGGGCCGACTGGGACGTCGCCGCCGACAAGTGGAACACCCTCGGCGAGATCGCCCGCCGCGAGGGCATCAAGCTGTACACCCACAACCACGACGCGGCCTACGGCTTCCTGCTGGACGGGGGCCCGCTGGACGAGCAGGGCCGGCCCACCCGCAGCTCCGGCATCCGCAAGCTGGAGTACTTCCTGAAGGTCACCGACCCGAAGGCCGTGTGGCTGGAGATGGACATCTTCTGGGCGCACGTGGCCCAGTACAAGTTCCACACCTACACCGCCCACGACGGCACCCAGCGGGAGAACGTCTTCGACCCGGCCGCCCTCGTCGCCCGCCACAACAAGCGCTACCCGCTGTTCCACGCCAAGGACGGCACCGTCAACACCTCCAACGGCATGGGCTACGACATGGTCCCGTTCGGCACCGGCGACATCGACTACCGCACCTTCTTCACCCGCGTCGGGCACCGCACGTACCACAACCCGATGGTGGAGCAGGACAACGCACCCAGCTCCACCGACGCGGGCCAGTCGCTGCGCTTCGCGAAGACCGGCTACGACAACATGGCGGCGCTGCGCAAGCGGCGCCGCTGACCGGAGCGAAGCAGGCGGTCCCCTCTCCGACAGAGGGGACCGCCTCCGCCTCCGCCTGCGCAGCTGGTCAGACGGTCGGCCGGGAAGCCGCTCACCCGATCCCCTGCCGGTCCGGCCGGAGCGCGAAGTCGCGGTCGGCCCCCGTCGGGGCGACACGCTCCACCGCCTGCTGGAGCAGCTCACGGTGGCGCAGCAGCGGCTCCTGCCGATCCGGCGGGGCGAGGAGCAGCAGGTCGTCGAGGCCGGCCATCAGCCGCCGGGTGACCTGTGGCGCACCCGCCCCGCACATCCGTACCTCCGCGAAGCCCAGATCCACCAGCTCGTTCCAGCCGGGCACCGGCTGCACCAGCCGCACCGCGCCGCCGCGATCGCGGTGCACGGCCGTGTCCAGTGGCCGCCGGGACAGCGCGGCCAGCAGTTGCACGATCCGGTCCAGGGCCTGCACCGCCGTCGTCGGATCGTTGATCGCGGAGGACAGGGCCCGCAGCGCGATGTCCGACAACTGCCGCAGCCCGAACGCCAGATCCTGGTGGAAGGTGCGTTCCACCCCCACCGCCACGGTGCGGCGCAGCGCCCGGCGTGGCGGCGCCTGCCCGCCGTGCACCGCCAGCAGGGGCATGCCCGGCACCACGAAGTCCCCGATGCGCGGGATCAGCCGCAGCACCACGCCGTGCGCCCGCGCCACCCGCACCAACCGGGCGATGTGCACGTCCCGCAGCACACCCGGGCGCCCCTCGTGCGCCACCCACGCCGTCACCGGCCCGAGCGCGGCCGGCTCCTCACCGCTCCGCGGCGCCGGCGTGAGCGCGGCCACCCGGAAGGACTCCGCGGCGATCCGGGAGATCACATGGCTGACCCGCATCATCCGCAGCGTCGTGTTCACGTACATCACGAACAGCAGCAGACTCAGCCCGACCATGATCAGAGTGAGGATCGACTGCACGAGCGGCACGGAGGTGACCACCCGGGGGTCGGTGGCGCTGTCGAACGTGGTCAGCACGAGCAGGCTCAGCACGAAGGTCGCGAGGAACACGGCGAACGTCGCCTTGGTGATCCGGCTGCGCACGAAGATCCGCACCACCCGCGGCGTGAACTGTCCGCTCGCCATCTGCACGGCGACCAGCGAGATGCTGAACACCACACCGATGAAGGTCATCATCGCCGAGCCGACGGCGCTCACCACGGCCTTCGCGTCGTCCGCGAACCGCAGCAGATCGCTCAGCGTCTCGAGGTCGCCGTCGTCCCGCAGCGCCCGGACGATGGCCGCGTCGAGCTCCTGGGCTCCCAGCCACACCACGAAGACCAGCACCATGGCGACGGTGGGCGCGAACCAGAACGTGTCCCGCAGATGCTCCCTGAGCGGCGACAGCGCCCGCTGCCGACGACTCGGCAACGGGCCCTGGGTAATCGTCCAGTCACTCATGGTGCGACCCTAGGGGTATCCGGCTCCCTGGTCCCGGACCACCGCCGGAGGGAAGGAAACGCAGGTGAAAGGCACTGCGAAACCTTGGTATGGTTGTCCCTGTCGCCGCGGGGCAGAGCCCTGGCACGGCGGCAGACACCTGGTCCGGGTGGCGGAATGGCAGACGCGCTAGCTTGAGGTGCTAGTGCCCTTTATCGGGCGTGGGGGTTCAAGTCCCCCCTCGGACACTCTTCACCAGCTCCCTGATCTGTGGGCGAAGTGCCGGCGAGTCGTACGACTCGCCGGTTTTGTCGTTTCTGATCGTCGACCAGGTCGCATCAGCTCACATCAGCCTGCGTCGGCCCGCTGGGGCCGTCTCTGAACCGCGCCCGCCAGGCCGGTCGCCGATACTGAGGAAATGGGCAAATTTGGGAGATATGTCCATTCCTTGGCCGGCCGGCGCCTGCTGTCGTTGCGGAAACCGCGCAGCGTCGCCGGTCAGTTCTTCCTGCTGCAACTGGTCGTGGTCCTGCTGATCGTCGCCACAGCCGTGCTGGCGCTGGTGATCCAGGACCGCAGCCGCGCGATCGAGGAAGCCGGCGACCGGTCACTGGTGGCGGCCGAGTCGTTCGCGAACGCCCCGGGCACGGCGGAGGCGATGAAGAGCGACGACCCGACGGCGGCGCTCCAGCCGCAAGCCGAGACGGTGCGCAAGAAGACCGGCGTCGACTACGTGGTGGCGCTGAGCCCCTACGGCTTCCGTTGGACCCACCCGGACCCGGACCAGATCGGGAAGCACGTCTCCACCTCCTACGGCCAGGCACTCGAAGGCGAGCCCCAGCAGACCACGTTCGACAGCAGTCTGGGCAAGGCGGTCGACTCGACGGTGGCCGTCTTCGACGAGAGGGGCACCGCGGTCGGCCTCGTCACCGTGGGCGTCACCGTCGGCAAGGTGACCAGCGTCGTGCAGCACCAACTGCCGGTGATCCTCGCCTCCGGCGGCGTCGCGCTGCTGCTGGCCGCGGGAGGATCGGCACTGGTCAGCGGGCGTCTGCGACGCCAGACCCGGGGCCTTGGGCCGGTGGAGATGACCCGTATGTACGAGCACCACGACGCGGTGCTGCACGCGGTCCGTGAAGGCGTGATCATTCTGGACGGTGACGGAACACTGCTGCTGGCCAACGACGAGGCGCGCCGGCTGCTCGCGCTGCCGCCGGAGGCCGAGGGCAGGCCGGTCACCGGACTCGGGCTGAGCCCGGCCCTGGCCGGACTGCTGGGGTCGGGCCGCGCGGCCACGGACCAGGTCTTCCTGGCCGGGGACAACCTGCTCGCGGTCAACGTGCGACCGGTGGGTCCGAAGGGGGGCAGCGTGGCCACCCTGCGGGACACCACGGAGCTGCGCGCCCTCGCGGGCCGGGCGGACGTGGCGGGCGGCCGCCTCCAACTGCTCTACGAGGCCAGCACGCGGATCGGTACCACCCTCGACATCAGGCGCACCGCCGAGGAACTGACCGAGGTGGCGGTCCCGCGCTTCGCCGACTTCGCCACCGTGGAGCTGGTGGAGCCCGTGCTGCAAGGCGGTGAACCGACCGGGGCGAGTACGGCGATGCGCCGCGTCGCCGTCGCGGGCATCAGGGAGGACGCGCCTCTTCACCAGGTCGGGGCCTTGGTGCGCTACCTGCCCGGCAACCCCGTGGCCACCGGCATGACCACCGGCCGGCCGGTCCTGGTGGAGCGCCTCGCCACGGCCGACGGATGGAAGGCCCAGGACCCGGAGCGGACGCGGAAGGTCGTCGAGTACGGCATCCATTCCATGATCTCGGTGCCGCTCCAGGCCCGGGGCCAGTTGCTGGGGGTCGTGGAGTTCTGGCGTTCCCGGCAGGACCCCTTCGAGCCGGACGATCTGTCCCCCGCGGAGGAACTCGCCGCCCGGGCGGCCGTGTGCATCGACAACGCCCGCCGCTACACCCGCGAGCACAACACGGCCGTCACCCTCCAGCGCAGCCTGCTGCCCAGCGCACTGCCCGAGCTGTCCGCCCTCGAGGTCGGGCACCGATACCTGCCCACCCAGGCCGGGGTGGGCGGCGACTGGTACGACGTCATCCCGCTGCCGGGGGCCCGGGTGGCCCTGGTGGTCGGCGACGTCGTCGGACACGGCCTGCACGCCGCCGCCACGATGGGTCGCCTGAGGACCGCCGTGCACAACTTCGCCGCCCTGGACCTGCCCCCGGACGAGCTTCTCGCCCACCTGGACGAACTGGTCACCCGGATCGACCAGGACGCGGCGGCCGAGGGCAAGATCGAGGCCGTCACCGGCGCCACCTGCCTGTACGCGGTCTACGACCCGGTCTCCGGGCGGTGTGTTCTCGCCCGGGCCGGTCATCCCGGTCCGGCGCTGGTCTCACCCGACGGCTCCGTGACCTTCCCCGACATCCCCGTCGCCCCGCCCCTGGGCGTCGGCGGAGGTCTTCCGGTCGAGACGGCCGTACTCCGGCCGGCCGCCGGCAGCCGGCTGGTCCTCTACACCGACGGCCTGGTCGAGGCACGAGGCCGTGACATCGACATCGGGCTCGGCATGCTGCGACAGGTGCTGGCCGATACGCACGGCGCCACCCTGGACGACACCTGCCAGGCGGTGCTCGACGCGATGCTGTGCACCGGGCAGAGCGACGACATCGCGCTGCTCGTCGCGCGCACCCGGCTGCTCCCCCCGGATCAGGTCGCGGAGTGGGACGTGCCCGACGACCCCGCGGCCGTCCCCCGGATCCGCGGCGAGGCCACCCTCAGGCTGGAGTCCTGGGGACTCGGCGAGGCCACCTTCACCACCGAACTGATCCTCAGCGAACTGGTGACGAACGCCATCCGGTACGGAAAGACCCCCATCAGCCTGCGTCTGCTGCGTGACGGCGACAGCCTGATCTGCGAGGTCGGCGACGGCAGCAGCACCTCCCCCCACCTGCGCCGCGCGACCTCCACCGACGAGGGGGGCCGTGGTCTGTTTCTCGTCGCGCAGCTGTCCCGCCGCTGGGGGACCCGGTACAACGACCGGGGCAAGATCATCTGGGCTGAGCAGGCGCTCGACGCCGGAGCCGCCGGGGACCTGAGCGGTCTGCTGATGGCGGACCTGTGAAGCGGGCAGGAGACCGGACCCCCGCGCGCCGCGGGGGGTGCGGCGGTCCGGAGCGTTCAGGAGCCGTCGTCGACCGTGAGGTACGGGATCTTGGCCGGGTCCCGGCCGAAGGCGGCCCCGAGATAGACGGCCGACAGCTTGGCGAGCGTCCCGTCGTCGATCAGCTGCCTGATGATCCGGTCCAGTTCTTCCTTGTCGGGTGAGCCCTTGGGGTACAGGGCGCCGTACCCCTGGTCGGTCCGGTACTGGCCCACGAGGCTCACCCGGCTCTCCTGCTTCTGGGGATACGCCAGCAGAATGGTCGTGTCGTGGACGACCGCGTCGATCCGTCCCTCCTCCAGCGCCGTGATCAGCTCCGGGTCGTTGGCGAAGGCGGTGACGGGCCTGACCGGCTTGATGCGGTCCCCGACGAACTCCTCACCCGTGGTGCCCTCGGCCACTCCGATGCGGACGTCTCGGATGTTGTCCTGGTTGATCTTCTCGCCGTCCCTGATCAGCAGTCCGAGGGTCGAGGAGAGATACGGCGGGGAGAAATCGGCGACCTTGCTCCGTTCCGGGGTGATCGTGATCTGCGCCAGGGCCAGGTCGAAGTCCTTCGTCCGGCCGGACACGACCTCCGGGAAGGGGGCGTTCTTCACGTTCACGCGGTCGAGTCCGGACCGGTAGGCGATGTTGGCCGCCATGCAGTACTCGTAACCGCTCTTGACCGAGTCCGGCGTGTCGCCGTTCCACCAGCCGGGCGCGGGCAGTGTCGTCCTGACCGTGAGCGCGCCTGCCGTCTCGGGTGACAGCTGGAACTCCCCGTACTGCCCCGAGACCGGGCAGTCGCCGTACCGGGCGTTTGACGGCTCCGACCCGTCCTGGTCACACGCGGATGCCGCCACGATGAGCGCCCCGCTGACAGACAGAGAGACGATCGCTGCAGCGGCGCGCATCATCGCACCTCCAATACGGGCATAGGGCCTGAGTCACCATAAATCACCCTGAACCATACGAGCGCCACAGTCACGTGGGGGGCTCCGGGACGCGGGGCCGGGCCGCCCACGGGACCACACCTCGCCGTCAGGAATTCCGTGGCACCGTCGCCCCGCCGGTCTCTACACTCACCGCAACATCGTGACCAGTGAGTGAGGGGAGCCCGGCCATGCGTGAGCACGCGACTGTCGCCGCTCCCCGTTCCCGTTCCCGGTCCTTCCGGTCCGAGGTGATCCTGGTGTCCCCGCCCGTCCGGTGCCCGCTGCGCGGCCGGTACCGGATGCCCGTGACGCACGGCTGACACTCGCCCACACCCACCCACGCCCGGCCGCTGCCAAGCTGCCGGGACCGTGTGCGGCTGCCCGCGTCCGGGAAATCGCGCTGCCCTGTTCCAGGATCACCGATCACCGAAAGGCCACCACGGGCCATGCGCGCCAACGGCAACGTCACCACCAGCACCCACACCACGAGCAACCCCCTCGCCGCCGTCCGCAACCTCGGCATCCTCGCCCACGTCGACGCCGGCAAGACCACCGTCACCGAGCGGATCCTGTACGCGACCGGCAGCACCCACAAGCGGGGCGAGGTCCACGACGGCACCACCGTCACCGACTTCGACGCGCAGGAGCGCGACCGCGGCATCACCATCTTCGCCGCGGCCGTCAGCTGCGCCTGGGACGGTCACCGCATCAACCTCATCGACACCCCCGGACACGTCGACTTCGCCGACGAGGTGGAGCGCTCGCTGCGCGTCCTCGACGGCGCGGTCGCGGTGTTCGACGCGGTGGCCGGCGTGGAGCCGCAGAGCGAGTCGGTGTGGCGGCAGGCGGACCGGCACGGTGTGCCGCGGATCGCGTTCGTCAACAAGATGGACCGGGCCGGAGCCGAGCTGGACGCGGCCGTCGCCTCGATCCGGGAGCGGCTGCATCCCGCACCGCTGTCCGTCCAGCTGCCGATCGGCGCCGAGGACCGCTTCGCCGGTGTCGTGGACCTGCTGCGCATGCAGGCCCTGACGTGGGACGACGACGGCGTGGCCGCCGCCCCGGCCCCCGTGCCGGACGCGCTGCGCGAGGAGGCCGCACGGCGGCGCAGGCTGCTGGAGGAGGCCGTCGCCGAACTGCATCCGGGTGCGCTGGAGGAGTTCTGCGACACGGGCTCCCTCGGCACGCGCACCCTCGTCGCCGCCCTGCGGGACCTCACCCGCAGCGGTGACGGCGTGGTGGTGCTGTGCGGATCCGCCTACCGCAACCGAGGCATCGAACCCCTGCTCGACGCCGTCCTCGCCTACCTGCCGTCGCCGCTCGACGTACCCGCCGTCCGCGGCAGCGACGACGACGGCAGCGAGCAGGAACGGTCCGCCGACCCGGCGGCACCGCTCGCCGCGCTCGCGTTCAAGGTGAACGCCACACCCACCGGGCGGCTCACCTACCTGCGCCTGTACTCGGGCACCATCGAGAAGGGAGACACCGTGTGGGACGCCACCGCGCGCCGCACCGAGCGCATCGGCCGCATTCTGCGCGTCCAGGCCGACCGGCACGCGCAGGTGGACCGCGCGGTCGCCGGGGACATCGTCGCCGTGGTCGGACTGAAGTCCGCCCGCGCCGGGTCGACGCTGTGCGCGCCGGACGCCCCACTGCTCCTGGAACCTCCGGGTGTGGCCGAGCCGGTGGTCTCGGTGGCGGTGGAGGCATTGCGGAGCACGGACACCGGGCGTCTCGCGACGGCGCTCGCGCGGCTCGCCGAGGAGGATCCCTCGCTGGTCGTGCGCACCGACCCCGAGACCGGCCAGACGGTGCTGTCCGGCATGGGCGAACTGCATCTCGAGGTCGCGGTGGAGAAGATCCGGCGCGACCACGGGCTGGGCGTCAACGTCGGCCGTCCCCGGGTCAGTTACCGGGAGACCGTCGGTCGCGGGGTGTCCGGCTTCGTGTACCGGCACGTCAAACAGGACGGCGGGGCGGGCCAGTTCGCCCATGTCGTCCTGGACGTCGAGCCGCTCGACGACTCCGGTGCCGGCTTCGTCTTCGGCTCGGCCGTGGTCGGCGGGCGCGTCCCGCAGGAGTACGTCCGTGCGGTCGAGGCCGGCTGCCGGGACGCCCTGGCCGAGGGCCCGTTGGGCGGTCACCCGGTGACCGGTCTGCGGGTGACGCTCACCGACGGGTCGACCCATGTGAAGGACTCCTCGGACACCGCCTTCCGCACCGCGGGACGGTTCGGACTGCGCGAGGCCCTGCGGGCGTGTGCGATGGTCCTGCTGGAGCCGGTCGTCGAGGTCACGGTCACCGTGCCCGAGGACGCGGTCGGCGCGGTGCTCGGCGATCTCGCCGCGCGTCGCGGCCGGGTGACCGGGTCGGTCACCAGGGCGGGCGCGACGGTCGTCACCGCGACCGTGCCGCTGGCCGAACTGTTCGGCTACGCGACCCGCCTGCGCAGCCGCACCCAGGGGCGCGGCACCTTCACCACCCGCCCCACCGGTTACGCCCCGGCCCCGGCTCCGGCCCCCGCCCGGTAGCGGCGCCGGCCGGCCCCGGCCCGGTAGCGGCGACCAACGGTGGCCCCTCCCGCGCGCACACGCGGGAGGGGGCACGCCACAGCCGGGCGCAGGGATCAGCGCGGTGCGGTCACCACCACGCCGTGCACTTCGTCCGCCCGGCGTTCTTCGGGTTCGCGGCGCGGGAGCGGTCCTCAGGGATACGACACCACCGTCGACGGCACCGTGTTGGTCCCCGAGGTCGGCGCGCCCGTGTCGTTGATGACGCACTCGTACTGGCCGTGCCCGCTCAGCGAGACGACCAGAAGGTGGTGGAAGCGCACGCCGGGCCGGTTCGGAGCGGCGAATCCGTGGTGCTGGACGATCGTCGGGTCCACGTTGTAATAGCAGTAGGAGCCCATGCCCCAGCCCTCGTGGGTGGTGACGTGGTCGCCGACCTTGTAGGCCGCGTAGCCCTTGATGGACCCGTTCTGGATGGCGGCCTGGTTCGGGGCGTCGTACGCCTTCTCGTTCTGGAAGAAGACCGTGCGGCCCCGTTCGCCGTTCCACTGCACGTCGTACTTGTTGAAGTGTTCGACGAACAGGCCGGTCGCCAGGACGTCGTCGCCGTTGACGACGACCCCGTAGTCGCAGCGGTTGGTCTCCCAGCCGACGCCGTCGCCGTGATCGGCGCGCCACACCCAGGTGTGGTCGATCACGGTGTGCCGGGCGTTGATCACCATGCTGGTGGTGGCCTTGCCGGGGCCCGCGCCGCCGATCCGGATGAACACGTCCTGCACGGTGACGGGGTTGGCGGAGTGGTCCCGCGAGGCGCCGGCCGGCCCGACCTCCAGCAGGACCGGGGAGTTGACGGGGCCCGCGTCGATCAGGAAGCCGGCCAGCCGTACGCCGTCGACGTCGGCCACCTTCAGGGCGGTCACTCCGCCCTGCGGGACGAGGGTGGCGTAGCCGAGGCCGAGGACGACCGTGTCCGGACGGTTCACGGTGACCGGCCGGTCCACGGGATAGACACCCGGTGTGAGCAGCAGGTTCAGGCCCTGGTCGAGCGCCTGGTTGAGCACCGCGGCGGAGTCGCCCGGCCGGGCGACGTAGAAGCGCTCCAGGGGCAGGGAGGTGCCGCGCGGGGTGCCGTTGCCCCAGGTGACGCCCCGGGAGCCGGTCCGCAGGGCGGGCAGGAAGACGCGGTACTGCTCGCCGTCGAGGTACAGGAACGGCTTCTCGCGTGAGATCGGTGTCGTGTCCAGCGTGGTGTAGGGCGGGTTCGGGAAGCTCTGCGCGGGGGCGCCCTCCACACCGGAGAAGACCATGTTCCACACGGCGTTGGTCCAGCCGCCGACCGAACTGTCGCGGGTGTACCACTGCTGCTGGGAGTACGGCCCGACGGTGCCGTCGACACGGCTGTCGGCGATGTAGCCGCCGCTGGCCCAGCCGTAGCCGGACGGGGCGAGGTTGAGGCCGCCGCGGACATGCATACGGCGGAAGGGCGCCGCCTGTGCGACCGCCCAGCGGTTGGTGCCGTTGACCGGGACGACCGCCAGGTTCTCCGCCGAACGCCAGAAGTTCTGGGTGGCGTTGCCGTCGAACCAGCCCGCGTCCACGGTGATGTCGCCGTTGATGGTCGTGTCGTCGGGGGAGAGGCCGAGCCCGGAGATCGAGGTGTAGAAGCCGATCTGGGCGTTCAGGCCGTGGTACGTCCCCGGCTTGAACAGCAGCTGGTAGCGGCCGGTGCCGAACTGCGCCGACTCCTGCCGGGCGAACACCTCGTCCAGGGTCGCCTGGATGCCGGGCGTGGACGGGTCGAAGACGAGCACGTTCGGGCCGAGGTCGCCACCGCCCTTGAGGCGCCTCGGCTTCCTGCCGGGCTTTCTGCGGACCGCCGGCGCGGCGGCGGCCGTACCGGCGAGGCCGGCCAGCACGGGCACGGCGGCAGCGGCGCCCAGGACGGCGCGACGGCCGGGAGCCGGTGTTCCGGGCGGGGTGGCATGGGGAGTTGACGGGGAGTCGGACGTCATGGGGCGGCTCTCCTGGTTCAGAAAATGAACGGGGTGGGGTTCTGGGAGCGCTCTCTCGCCGCTGAATGGTTCATCCCTGGAACAGATGCGTCAAGGGGTGCGGCGCGAGTTCGGAGAGTCCGTCCAAACCCTTGACGGCACCCGCTTCGAGGGATTAACTCACGTCCTAAATTAAGCCATGAGGTGCGTGGGTGCGTGCCTCGGCGTGCCTTCCCGGAAAGGGACTTCAGAAGCCATGCGCAGTATCCGAGCCGCGGCCACAGGCGCCGTCATCCTGTCTCTCGCACTCGCCGCCTCGGCCTGCGGAGGCGGTTCCAGCACGGGCGGCGGGTCCGACGACTCGCCCAAGGAGCTGACTTACTGGGCCTCCAACCAGGGCGCCAGCATCGAGATCGACAAGAAGGTGCTCCAGCCGGAGCTCGACAAGTTCGAGCAGCAGACCGGCATCAAGGTCAAGCTCGAGGTCGTGCCCTGGTCCGACCTGCTGAACCGGATCCTCACCGCCACCACCTCCGGCCAGGGCCCGGACGTCCTGAACATAGGCAACACCTGGTCCGCCTCGCTCCAGGCGACGGGCGCGCTGCTGCCCTGGGACGAGAAGAACTTCGACAAGATCGGCGGCCGGGACCGCTTCGTCGACTCCGCGCTCGGCTCCACCGGCGCCGAGGGCCAGGACCCGGCGGCAGTGCCGCTGTACTCGATGGCGTACGCGCTCTACTACAACAAGAAGATGTTCGCCGACGCCGGCATCGAGAAGCCGCCGGCCACCTGGGACGAGCTCGTCGCCGCCGGCAAGAAGCTGTCGCAGGACGGCAAGTGGGGCATCGGCATGGAGGGCTCCAACCCCGCCGAGAACATCCACCACGCCTTCGTGTTCGCCAAGCAGCACGGCGCCGACTTCTTCACCGCCGACGGCACGCCCGACTTCACCAACGACGGGGCCGTGGCCGCGGTGAAGCAGTACGTCGACCTCATGGCCAAGGACAAGATCATCGCCCCGGGCAACGCCGAGTACGCCCAGAACCAGTCGGTCAGCGACTTCGCCAAGGGCAAGACCGGCATGCTGCTGTGGCAGTCCGCGTCCGCCAACCTCAAGTCCCAGGGCATGAGCGAGGACGACTACGGCATCGCCCCCGTACCAGTGCAGTCCGGCACCCCCGGCACCGGCAAGCAGGTCAACTCGATGGTCGCGGGCATCAACCTCGCCGTCTTCAAGAACACCGACAACCTCGACGGCGCCACCAAGTTCGTGAAGTTCATGACGAGCGACGCCGAGCAGAAGATCCTCAACACCGCCTACAGCTCCATCCCGCCGGTCAAGGCCGCCCAGGCGGACCCGGCCTTCAACACCCCGGCCAACGCCGTCCTGAAGAACACCCTCGCCACCAGCGCCGTCGCCCTGCCCCAGGTCCCCGACGAGTCCCAGTTCGAGACCGCGGTCGGGACGGCCGTCAAGGAACTCTTCGCCGACGCCGCGGCCGGACGCGCCGTCACCACCGACTCGGTGAAGGCCGCGCTCACCAAGGCGCAGCAGCAGATGCCGAAGAAGTGAGCCCGAGCACCCCCATGACTGCCACTGCTCCCGCGACGGCCGCCGTGCGCAAGAGCTCCCCCGGGGCCGAAGCGCGCGGTCCGCGCCGCCGCCTCCCCGGGCGGCTGCGCCGCATCGGACTGCCGTACCTGCTGCTCCTGCCCGCCCTGCTCCTCGAACTCCTCGTCCACCTGGTGCCGATGGTGATCGGCATCGTGATGAGCTTCAAGGAACTCACCCAGTTCTACATCCGCGACTGGGGCACCGCCCCCTGGGCCGGACTCGACAACTACCGGGTGTCGGTCGACTTCGACGCCCCCGTGGGCGAGGCCCTGCTCCACTCCTTCCTCATCACCGTCGCCTTCACCCTGCTGTCGGTCGGCCTGTGCTGGCTCATCGGCACGGCCGCCGCGATCTGTATGCAGGACACCTTCCGCGGCCGCGGCCTGCTGCGTGCCCTGTTCCTGGTGCCGTACGCGCTGCCCGTCTACGCGGCCGTCATCACCTGGGTGTTCATGTTCCAGCACGACAACGGCCTGGTGAACCACGTCCTGCACGACCAGCTCGGCCTCACCGACAAGCCGTCCTTCTGGCTGATCGGCGACAACAGCTTCCTCGCCCTGCTGACCGTCTCGGTGTGGAAGGGCTGGCCGTTCGCCTTCCTCATCGTGATGGCCGGCCTGCAGAACATTCCCCGCGAGCTGTACGAGGCCGCCGCCCTGGACGGCGCCGGAATGCTCCAGCAGATCCGCCGCATCACCCTGCCGTCGCTGCGCCCGGTCAACCAGGTGCTGGTCCTGGTCCTGTTCCTGTGGACCTTCAACGACTTCAACACCCCGTACGTCCTCTTCGGCAAGACCGCCCCCGAGGCCGCGGACCTGATCTCGGTCCACATCTACCAAGCCTCGTTCGTCACCTGGAACTTCGGCACCGGCTCGGCGATGTCGGTCCTGCTGCTGCTCTTCCTGCTCGTCGTGACGGGCGTGTACCTCGCACTCACCTCGCGCGGACGGAGGACCACCGCATGAACAGCCTGCCCCGGTCCCCGATGGCACCGCCTCGTTCGTTCCTGTGGACCCGCCGGATCTTCCTGACGCTGCTGACCGGCTTCGTCCTCGTTCCGGTGTACGTGATGCTCTCCAGCTCGTTGAAGCCGCTCGCCGACGTGACCGGCACGTTCCGGTGGATCCCGAGCGAGCTGACGCTCCGCCCGTACGTCGACATCTGGTCGACGGTCCCGCTGGCGAAGTACTTCCTCAACTCCCTGATCGTGGCGGGCGCGGCGACGGTCTGCTCGGTCGTGATCGCCGTCTTCTCGGCCTACGCCGTCAGCCGCTACAGCTTCCGCGGCAAGCGCGTCTTCACGGTGACAGTCCTGTCGACGCAGATGTTCCCGGGCATCCTCTTTCTTCTGCCTCTGTTCCTGATCTACGTCAACATCGGCAACGCCACCGGCATCGCGCTGTTCGGCTCCCGCGGCGGACTGATCCTGACGTATCTGACGTTCTCGCTGCCGTTCTCGATCTGGATGCTGATCGGGTACTTCGACTCGGTGCCGAAGGACCTCGACGAGGCCGCGCTGGTGGACGGCTGCGGCCCGCTGGGCGCGTTGTTCCGCGTCGTCGTGCCGGCGGCGATCCCCGGCATCGTGGCCGTCGCCGTCTACGCCTTCATGACGGCGTGGGGCGAGGTGCTGTTCGCGTCGGTGATGACGAACGAGACCACCCGCACCCTGGCGGTCGGCCTGCAGGGCTACTCCACCCTCAACGACGTGTACTGGAACCAGATCATGGCCGCCTCGCTCGTGGTGAGCGTCCCGGTGGTCGCGGGCTTCCTGCTGTTGCAGCGCTACCTCGTCGCCGGCCTGACGGCGGGAGCCGTCAAGTGACCGGCTCTTTCTCTCGTGAAGGGACTTACGTGACCATCGACTACGCCGCCCTGCCCGACGACTTCCTGTGGGGCACGGCCACCTCGGCCTACCAGATCGAGGGAGCCGTGGCGGAGGACGGCCGCTCGCCGTCGATCTGGGACACCTTCTCGCACACCCCCGGCAGGATCGACGGTGGCGACCACGGCGACATGGCGTGCGACCACTACCACCGCTGGCGCGAGGACATCGCCCTGATGCGCCGTCTGGGCACGAACGCGTACCGCCTGTCCGTGGCCTGGCCCCGTGTCGTGCCGGGAGGCGACGGCCCGGTGAACGCGCACGGCCTGGACTTCTACGACCGCCTGATCGACGCCCTTCTCCAGGCGGGCATCACCCCGTCCGTCACTCTCTACCACTGGGACCTGCCGCAGGTGTTGCAGGACCGCGGCGGCTGGCCGGAGCGGGACACGGCCGAACACTTCGCGGCGTACGCCTCGGTGGTCGCCGAGCGCCTGGGCGACCGTGTACATCACTGGGCCACACTCAACGAGCCGCTGTGCTCGGCATGGATCGGCCACCTGGAGGGCACGATGGCGCCGGGCCTGACGGACCTGACGGCCGCCGTCCGGGCGTCGTACCACCTGCTGCTGGGCCACGGCCTGGCGACCCGCGCGATCCGCGCGGCCGCGCCCGGCGCCCAGGTGGGCATCGTGAACAACCTGTCGACGGTCCACGCGGCCACCGACAGCGCGGCGGACCGCGCCGCCGCGATCCGCATGGACGGCCACACCAACCGCTGGTGGCTGGACCCGATCCACGGCCGCGGCTTCCCGTCCGACATGCGCGAGGTCTACGGCGTCGAACTCCCGGAGAGGCCGGGCGACTCGGCGGCGATCGCGGCGCCGCTGGACTGGCTGGGCCTGAACTACTACTTCCCGCAGGTCGTGACCGCCGACCCGGACGGACCGGCACCCCACGCCGCCTTCGTCCGCCGCACCGGCGTTCCGCGCACGGGCATGGACTGGGAGGTCGACGCGAGCGGCATCGAAGCCCTCCTGCTCCGCCTGACCGACGAGTACGGCGCCCGCAAGCTCTACGTCACCGAGAACGGCTCGGCCTACCCTGACATCGTCCGCCCCGACGGCACGATCGACGACCCGGAACGCCAGGCGTACCTGGAGCAGCACATCGCCGCCTGCACCTCCGCCGCCCGCAAGGGCGCCCCCCTGGCCGGCTACTTCGCCTGGTCCCTCCTGGACAACTTCGAATGGGCCTACGGCTACGACAAGCGCTTCGGCCTCGTCCACGTGGACTTTGCGACACAGCTCCGGACGATCAAGGGGAGTGGTCACCGGTACGCGGAGATCATCCGGGGGCACGGGGAGAGGGGGCGGCGGGCGGCCTGAGGGCCGGGCGGGGGCCGGGGCCGGGGGTCAGGGCCGGGGGTGCCGGGGGGAACCGACCGAGCGCGGTAATGAATTGCTGAAGTGGCGAGGGGATGCAAGGCTCCCGTCATGCCCGCCTACAGCGCACCGGACGGCACGACCCTCGCCTACCACGTGGCGGGTGAGGGACCGCCCCTCGTCTGTCTCCCCGGCGGCCCGATGCAGGACTCGGCGTACCTGGGCGACCTCGGCGGGCTGTCCGCCCATCGGACCATGATCCGCCTGGACCTGAGGGGCACCGGGCAGTCGCAGACTCCCGACGACCTGGCGACGTACCGGTGCGACCGGCAAGTGGCGGACGTGGAGGCGCTGAGGCGGGAGCTGGGGCTTGACCGTATGCCGATCCTGGCCCACTCCGCCGGTGCGAACCTCGCCGCCCTGTATTCGACTCGCCACCCGGAGCGTGTCTCCGCGCTGACGCTGATCACGCCCAGCGTCTTCGCGGTCGGTATCGAGGTGACGGCCGATGACCGGCTGGAGACCGCACGTCTGCGCAGCGACGAGCCCTGGTTCCCCGCCGCTCATGCCGCTCTGGAAGCGATCGCCCAGGGCCGAGGGGACGCGCAGGCGTGGGAGGCCGTGGCGCCGTTCTGGTACGGGCGGTGGGACGACACCGCCCGGGCCCACCGGGCCGCGGAGGCGAAGCAGCGCAACGACGAGGCGGCGCGGGTGTTCGCGAGCGAAGGCGCCTTCACACCGGCGGAGACGCGTGCGGCGTTCGCGGCCTTCTCCTCACCGGTCCTCGTACTCGCCGGTGAGTACGACGTGTCGGGACCGCCGCGTGCGATGAGGCAGTACGCGGGCCTGTTCCCGGACGCGACAGCGGTGGTGCAGGCGGGCGCCGGGCACTTTCCGTGGCTGGACGATGCGGAGCGGTTCGTGAAGGCGGCGGCAGCGTTGCGTTGAGGCTTCCGGCGGGCGGTGCCGAGTCGTCTGTCGTTTCCTGCTGGGCGGGCCGTGGTGAGTCGTCTGTCGTTTCCTACTGTGCGGGCCGTGGTGAGTCGTCTGTCGTTTCCTACTGTGCGGGCGGTGGTCAGTCGTCCCTCGTCTCCTGCTGCGTGGCCGGTTCCCGACGGGTCGGGAACCGGCCGTTGCCGTCACGCGCCGGTGAGGAGGGTGTCCAGGGCCTTCGCCGTGGCCGGGTGGCGGGTGGTGAGTGTGGTGGCGGGCGACGGGGCTGCGGCGGCCGGTGCCGTCCAGTCGCCGTCGCAGCCCAGGAGTTCCGCCACCGCGTCGCACGTGGCCGGATGCGCGGGCAGCAGCGCCGCGCCCGGCGCCTGCGGGACGTCCGCCTCGGCCCAGTCCTGCGTGCAGCCCAGCAGCGCGGCCATCGCGTCGCAGGTCGCCCGGTGCGCGGTGAGCAGTGCGGTGGGCCGGGGGCCTGCTGTCGAAGCCGTGCGGGGTATCCGCGCAGGCGGCTGCTGCTGGGCGCGCCACGGCGGCACCCATGCGTCCAGTGCCTCGAGCCGGGCCGGGAAGATGCGGCCGGCCTCGCGGATCAGCAGCGGCGCCAGGTCCGCCGCGCTCGAGCGCAGGGTGGTGATGAGCAGAGGAAGCCAGGGCAGGAGCACCGGATCGGGCAGGCGGGCGAAGGCGTTCGAGACCGCTTCGACGACCACGTCCGCCAGACCCGGCACCGGCTCCAGCGCGTGGACGAAGCCGCTGAGGTAGCGCGGGTAGGCGGGAACCACCAGCGGGTTGTCGAGGAGTTCGGCGCACCTCGCCCGCAGTTCGGCGCGGGACAGGGTGCCGAGCTGCACCTGCGCCGCCCACAGCAGTGCCGTCTTCGACGGGTCGTCGGGGTGGCACTGGGCGACCGCCAGCTCCAGCTGCGCCCGGTCGCAGCCCAGCGACAGGGCGAGGCTCTCCATGCTGAACAGGAAGCCCAGCATCGCCGCGACCTGCCCCGTCGTCGCCTCCTCGTTCCGGAAGGCCGTGGGCAGCAGGGTGCAGTAGTGGGCGTAGCCGGTCTTGGTGAAGGACTCGATCCACGGCGGCAGCACCGGTTCGGTGGTGCGGTAGTACGCCAGCAGCGCGCGGACCCGGCGAAGCACTTCCGGCGCGCCGTCGACGCTGCGCTCGGCCGCGAGGACCTTCAACGCGTGCGTGCCGAGTTCGTCGGCGAGGCGGCGGCTGCGCAGGTAGAGGGTCGCGTCCTCGACCGCGGCCAGCACGGTCGCCGTCGTGGCCTGCGGAGCGTAGGCCTCGCGGCGCAGGCGCTGTTCCAGGACCTGTTCGAGGCTGACGCCCTCGTAGCCGAGCTCGATCAGGGCACGCTGGTGAGTGCCGAGCGCCAGGTCCCACGACTCCTGGATCGACCGCTCGCCGAGCCGCCGCTCACCCATGATGGGCCGGGCGGCACCGTGCGGCATGAGGCGCCGCAGTATCCACAGGACGTCCGAGCACGCCTGGAGTTCCGGCCGCGAGGCCATGTCCAGCAGGGCCCGCTGCACGCCCCGCTGCTGGAGTCTCAGCTCCAGCGGGGCGAGCCGGTCGTACACGTCGCGGGCGAGAGGCGGCAGCGCCTCGTAGCCCACCTGACCGATCCGGTCGCCGCCCATCATGATCTCGACGAGGCGGCGCACGTCCCGCCGGCCCGGAACGCTGTCCTTCTCGATGCACGTGACCGCCGCGTCCTGGAAGTCGTACGGCGTCGGCTTGGCCCGGTCCCGCATCCCGGCGAGCAGGATCGACGTCTCGAACACGGCGATCGCGTCGGCGGTGGAGGCGAGGTAGCCGTTGCGTCGGGCCGCGCGCACGATGTCCACCGACCAGCCGAGCAGTTCGGCCTCGTCGAGACGGTCGAGGACCGGGGGCCTGCGCAGGAAGCCCGACAGCTGGTCAGCGGCCGGCTGCTCCTGTGCGGGGACCGCCACCTGTTTGCCCCGGGGTTTCTTCGCCGTGGACTTCTTCGTCCCGGCCTGACCCTCCAGCCGGTACGGCTGCACCCGCGTGCGCTTCAGGCTCTTCGCCCACTCGGTGGCGGCGATCGACACCGAGCCGGCGGCGAGACCGAACTGCGCCTCGATCGCCGCATGGCTGGAGGGGATCAGCCCGTACTGCCAGGTGGTACCGCTGCGCGGGGAGATCGTGAACGTGTCCGCCCCGTGCACGCCGAACTCCTCGACCCGGCTGGCCGCGTGGAACGCCCCGCACACGTACAGGCAGTCCTCGGGGTCGGTGCCTGTCGCCGTCAGGTGCTCGCGCATCCTGGTCCACATGTACCGCTCACGGTCCTCGTCCACGCGGACGCGCGCCGGGTCGCCGGGGGCCAGCCGCCGGAACAGGCTGCCGATCAGGAACATGACCTGGCGGTAGGTGTCGTGGTCGCTGCCGCTCTCGCCGAGCGGCACCTCGACGTACTGGTGCCACCACTCCGACCAGTGCCGCACCTTGCCGTGGCGCAGCAGATGCTCCTCCAGTTCGGCGAAGCGCGGACGCAGGTCGCCGATCTCCACGCCGACCGCCTCGCCGTGCAGCGCGGCCTCCGCCTCGGCCGGAGCGTCCTCGGGTGCGGGCTCCGGGCCGCGCTCACCGCGCGGGTCCCACTGGAAGACGTGGTCCGAGGACCGGTCGACCAGGACCAGTTCCACGCCCGGCGTGTCCAGCGCGTACGCGATGGCCTGGTACTCGGCGGACGCCTCCGTGATCGGCGCGACGACCGACAGCGGCGCCCACTCGGCGGGGAAGCCGTCCACGTCACCGGCGAAGGCCTGCACCGCCACCGGCAGCCGGCAGTTGCGCAGCTCGGTCAGGAGCGGCGCCATGTCCTCGCACAGCTCCAGGTAGACGACCTTGGGCTGCTTCTCGCGCAGCCGGCGGGCCATGGCGAGAGCGGAGGCGGGGGAGTGGTGGCAGACGGGGAAGATCTCCAGCGGCTCGTTCACGGCGCGGTCGACGTCGTCGACCATGCCGAGCAGGATGCTCTCCAGCGCGTCCGGCCCGCCCGCGAACGTGGCGGCGGCCTCCTGGAGTTGACCCCGCAGTGCGCTGAACGTGATGCTCTCGTCAGGCGCTTGGTGCACAGGTGACCCTTCGGTCTCGCGGAGTTCGGTCATGACAGCGTGGCGATCGCGTCGCGGCCGCCCTCCAGGAACTCGGGCCAGGAACCGCCCTCCTCCTTGCTGCGCGGCTCGACCACGCCGTGCAGGTACTTGTTGAGGATGGCCAGGTCCTCGGGCTCGCGCCGGGCGAGGGAGCCCACGAGGGAGGAGGCCAGGGTGCGGGCGGTCAGGGCCCGCTCGCCGAAGAAGTTGCTGTGCAGCACCGCGTCCTCGAGCACGCCGATCTGCTCCGCCGTCGACAGCGCCGACTCCAGCTTCTCGTCGTCGCTGCTCGCCGCGGCGGCCGAGGCACGCAGGTCGGCGAAGCTCTGCAGCAGGACGTCGAGCAGCGTCGGCGGCACATCCAGATCGATGGCGTGCCGGCGCAGCAGCTCCTCGGTGCGGAAGCGGACGATCTCCGCCTCGCTCTTCCGGTTCGTCACCACCGGTATGCGCACGAAGTTGAAGCGGCGCTTCAGCGCGGACGACAGATCGTTGACGCCCCGGTCACGGCTGTTGGCCGTGGCGATGATCGAGAAGCCGGGCTTGGCGAAGACGATGTTGTCGTCCCCGCCGCCGCTCTCCAGTTCCGGCACGGAGATGTACTTCTCGGAGAGAATGGAGATCAGCGCGTCCTGCACGTCACTCGTGGAGCGGGTCAGCTCCTCGAAGCGGCCGATGGCCCCGGTCTCCATCGCGGTCATGATCGGCGAGGGGATCATCGACTCCCGCGACTGCCCCTTGGCGATGACCATCGACACGTTCCACGAGTACTTGATGTGGTCCTCGGTGGTGCCGGCCGTGCCCTGCACCACCAGCGTGGAGTTGCGGCAGATCGCGGCCGACAGCAGCTCGGCCAGCCAGCTCTTGCCGGTGCCGGGGTCACCGATGAGCAGCAGACCGCGGTCGGAGGCGAGGGTGACGATGGAACGCTCGACGAAGCTCCGGTCGCCGAACCACTTCTGCGAGATCTCCCGGTCCAGGCCGTCGGAGCGCTCGGAGCCGAGGATGAACAGGCGGACCATCTTCGGCGACAGACGCCACGAGAACGGCTTGGGGTTGTCGTCGATCGACTCCAGCCAGTCGAGCTCCTCGGCGTACTTGATCTCGGCGGGAGCGCGCAGCAGGTCGGACATGAAGGATTGGCCTTTCGGTGAAGGGATCACGAACAGCGACGCCTGTTCGGCGATCAGGTCAGAAACGTCTTGAGCTCGTGCACGAGCTTCTTGATGTGGCCGGATATCACCGGCGTTCCGAGGTCCTTGAACTTCTCCCGGAACCACGGGTTGACGCTGCCGCGCCCGGAGCTGGTCACCGAACCCACCGGGATGAACTTCGCCCCCGAGCGGTGAATGGCGGCCATGCTCTCGAACAGCTCGTGGGTCCGCCATTCGTAGAAGTCGGAGATCCACACCACGACCGTGTTGCGCGGCTCGGCGATCTTCGGCTGGGCGAGCGCCATGGCGACGGTGCCGTCCGTGCCGCCGCCGAGCTTGGTGCGCAGGAGCGTCTCGAACGGGTCGTGCGCCCAGGGCGTGAGGTCCAGCGCCTGTGTGTCGTACGCGATGAGATGGACGTCCACCTTCGGCAGCCCGGCGAATATGGACGCCAGGATGGTGCAGTTGACCATCGAGTCCACCATGGAGCCCGACTGGTCCACCACCACGATCAGCCGCTGGGGTGTCGTCTTGCGGCTGGTGTGCCGGTAGTAGAGGCGGTCGACGTAGAGCCGCTCCTCCTCCGGGTCCCAGTTGGTGAGGTTCTTCCAGATCGTGCGGTCGAGGTCGAGGTTGCGGAAGACCCGCTTGGGCGGCACCGACCGGTCGAGTTCACCGACCGACGCCTTCTCCACCTGGGTGCGCAGCACGTCGGTGACCTCGTCGACGTAGCGGCGGATCAGCGCCTTGGCGTTCGCCAGCGCGACACCGGAGAGGTTGTTCTTGTCGCGCAGCAACTGCTCGATCAGGGACATGCTCGGGGTCAGCCGGGACGCCAGCTGCGGGTCGGCCAGCACCTCACGCAGATGCATGCGCTTGACGAGACCCGCCTCGATGGAGCCGAGCTCCGGGCCGATCTCGGGGATGAGCCGGCTGAGATCGGGCGCGGGTCCGCCGAATCCGGTACCGGTCGGGCTGACGCCTCCGCCGCCGCCCGGCCCGCTCGTCGCCGCCTGACCGCCACGCCCGCCGCCGCGCAGCTCACCCGGCCGGCAGCCCAGCGCCCGCTCCAGCCAGCCCGCGTCGGACTGCCAGCGGGCCAGCTGCTCGGCGGTCACGGTGCCGGGGCTGGAGGCGAAGACATTGAGCAGCACCTTCGACGCGAGTGCCGCGCGCCGCACCTCGGCGGCCCGGTCACGCGCGCCGTCCTCCTCCGGCTCGGGCGCCATGAGCCCGTCGAACTCGGCGGCCAGCTCCGGATGCCGCTGTACCACGGAGTCGACGGACGCCCCCGGATCGAGCAGCGCGGCCGGCAGGCCGATGTCCTCGACGACGGCGAGACTCGCCGACTCCAGGCTCGCCTGCTCCTCGGGGTCGAAGAGCCGGGCCAGCAGCCGCCAGTAGAGCACCTGCCGCCGGTTGTCGTACGGGTCGGCCTCCGGGACCTCCCGCATGGTCGGCTCACTCATCGGCCGGCTCATTTCCGCAGCAGCCTTCCCGCACGTTCCCGCAGGACGGTGACGGCGTCGGTGGCGGCCTTCTCGGCCCGGACACCCGCCTTGTCGGTCGTACCGCCGGCCCACGCCCCCGCGTGCACGACGACCGCCTTCTTCCGCACCGTGCGCTCCACGGCGAGCGGCTGCACCAGGAACTCCCCGGCGTCCCACCGCAGCAGCGCGATGCACGCACCGGACGAGGCCACGACCTCGGGCGTGAGCGGACCGGCCGCCGGAACCCGATCGGTGTCGACGGCGAGACGCTGCCCGGCGACCTGGAAGGCCACGGAGCCGTCCTCGCCCTTCTCCACGGTGTACCCCTCCAGCAGCACGGGCACGGCGATCCGGGCCGGATGCCGGTCCAGGGGAGCGACGGGAGCGGCGGCCGCGGTGGGCAGCGCGACCCTGGCCGTGGCGAAGACGTCGGTGCTTTCGCCCCTACGTGCGCGGGCGTCGTCCCAGATCAGATCGCCCTCCGCGGTGACAGGCATGGCGTCGAGCTCCATCGCACGCCCCTCACTCACGCCGGCGAGCAGCGACAGATGCGGCCGCAGCAGCTGCCACAAACCGGCCCCGACGACCGTGTCCGGCTTCGGCACGGACGCGGAGGCCCGCACCAGCCGCGGCGTACCACCGTCCGCGGGCTCGAACACCGCGTGCACCTGCGCCTGTACGGCCGTGGCGTGCTCCTGCACATCGACGCCGAGCGGCAGCAGACGTCCGGTGACCTCGGCGACCGCGGGGGCGGATGCGGCTCCGGGCAGCGTGAGCAGCACCGCCCGCGACCACAGGTCGGCCCAGCGGCGCACCGGAATCCGCTCCAGGGTGGCGCCCGGACAGGAGGCGGCGAGTTCGGCGGCGAACCCGTCGAGCAGCGTCGCCAGGCGGCGCAGCGCCGGATCGGGCAGCATCGCGGAGACGACGGGGGCAGCCCCGGCGACGAGTTCGTGATCGATGCCCTGCCAGCCGGCCCGCGCCAGATCACACAGCCAACTACGGGCGGCCGCATGCAGATTGACGGCATGCTCCCCACCGTCGGTCGGTGCGGCGCCACCGGGCTGGTCGGCCCCGGGCCGCTCGACGGCGGCCTCGATCCGGGCACTGAGCGCGTCGTGCACGGAGCCCAGCAGAGCGGTGCGGGCGGCAGCGAGCGCGACGAAGTGGTCCTCGCCGGCGGCACCGGCCGCCGCCTTCTCGGCCGCCTCGGCGACCCGGGAGGCCAGCGGAGTCCCGGCCACGGCCTCGGCGAGCCCGGCCAGCCCGCCGGCCTGGCCGGGCTGCGGCCGCAGCAGACCGCCGACGAGGGCGTCGTCGAAACCGTCCACGGCCGAGAGAGCCTCATCCAGCCCGTCGACGGCGTCGGTCAGCAGATCGGCACGCATCAGGCCACCGCCCTCGTCGTCGGGAACCACTGCATCTCGGGCAACGCAGCGGTCGTCGGGCCGAGTTCGAGATAGGCCAGATGCCGCAGGAACCGGCTGAACACCTGGGCCGCGGCCGAACTGTCGCCCTGTACGGGCCGGGTGGCGGTCATGGCGTCGGTGAGGGACTGGGCGTCGGACTCCTCGGCGGCGTCCTCCACCTTGAGATACCGGGCCACCCGCTCGGCCCCGTACTGCAGCACGGCCTCACCGATCAGCGCGCGTATGTGGTTGCAGAACCAGCCGCGCGCCCCGCCGCAGGGACGGTTGTTGTTGGTGCTGCACGCGAACGCGTACGACCCCGCCTCGACCGACGACACATACACCCGCCCGATGTCCGAACCACTGGACACCACTCCCTGCAGCCGCCCGTCGGCCAGCTCCACGAACGGCACCTTGGCCAGCTTCCGCGGCCGCGCGGACGGCACCACCCGCGCCGTACTCGACCTCTCCCAGACCGACAACGCACCATCTCCCATGCATGCGAAAGGGGACGTCCACGCCGGACCGGCGGGACGGAAAAGAATCTATCCACGACCACTGACAACGCCGCCCGGGACCGCGGTTCCGGCCCTCGCCGGGCGTTTGCCGACGTGTGACGGCACCGGTCGGGCGCCACCGCCTCGGTCAACGCCGGCTTCTTCGTGCTGGACCCCCGCTCGGGCGCTCCTGGGGACCCGGCCGGGGTGGGCGTGTACGGCGGCCGACCGCTGAGCGAACCGGTCAGCGGACGCCGCCGGCCCGGTCGTCCACGACAACGGCCGACGGACCGGCATCGCCTGCCTCACGTGGCGGGAACGGGCCACGGCCGGGCACACGTCCCTGCCCCTGGACGGCATCAACCGCGTACCGGGCCTGATCAGGAACTGCGGCGGCAGCGAAGGCGACACCCCGACCGCGCATTGCGGCGCAGCCGTCCCCGGCCCTGCGATCAGGTCGTGATCCCCTCCGGCCACGGTCTGTCCAGGCAGCAGCGGACGAAGTCCTGAACGACGGGATTGGCGTCGTCGGCGACGGCCCAGGCGATGCCGACCCGGCTGGGGCTGACGCCGCTGACGGGACGGTAGGTGATACCGGGGCGGGCGTAGAAGCGGGCGGCGGACGCGGGGGCGAGGGCGATGCCGTAACCGTTGGCGATGGCGCTGAGCCACTCGTCCGGCTGATCGGTGACGGCGCCGATGCGGACCGGGTGGCCGTCGCGTTCGTCGGTGGCCAGCCAGTGGTCCCGCCACCAGCCCGTTTCGGGCGGGGCGGCCACGAACGGCTCCTCCCACAGCTCCCGGAAGGGGACCACGGCACGCGACGCGAGAGGGTGCCCCTCGGGGAGGGCCACCCAGCGGGGCTCGGTGAAGAGCGTCGCCGTCCGCAGGGCGTCCTGACCGGGGAAGGGCAGGCGCAGCACGGCGACGTCGACGTCCCCGTCGGCGAGCCCGGCGCTGGGATCGGACCAGGTGGCCTGCCGCATGTCCACCCGCCAGCCCGGCCGACGCCGGGTGAACTCCGCGATGATGCGCGGAGTGGCCTCGTTGGCGGCACTGGCCAGGAAGCCGACCCGCAGCAGGCGGGCTGCCCGGCCGGCCGTGCTCCTGGTCTCCCGCAGTACCTCGTCCCAGCCGGCCAGGAGGGCGGGCACCCGCTCCGCCAGGGTCCGGCCCGGTTCCGTGAGGGTCATGCCGGTGCGGGACCGCGTGAACAGTCGCACTCCGAGCAGGGTCTCCAGTTGCTTGATCTGCTTGGTGAGCGCCGGCTGGGACACGAACAGTCGTTCCGCCGCGCGGGTGAGGGTCCCCTCCTCCGCGACGGCGACGAAGTAGCGCAGCAGCCGCGTGTCCACATCCATGCCTCCAGGTTATGGATGCAGGTATTGGACGCCACTCGTGGGCTCGCTCGAGGCTGGTGGAGGTGAGCGCGCCGGGCTCACGGCACCGCCGATGCGTTCGCTCAGCGAAAGACGAGGGCACATGTTCACCGCCTACGCGATCATCACCGTCATCACCATCCTGGCCAACGCCGGAATCGCCGTCGCGGACCTCAAGAGAGCCGGGTTCGTGCTCGCCAACTCCGCCGAAGTGGGGCTCCCGCAGACCTGGCTCCCGTGGCTCGCCGCGCTCAAGGCGGCCGGCGCCGCCGGTCTCCTCCTCGGGCTCGCGGGCGTCCCGGTCATCGGCGCCGCCGCCGCGACCGGGCTCGTCCTGTTCTTCGTCGGCGCCGTCGCCGCGCACATCCGTGCTCGCGTGTACCACAACATCGTCTTTCCCGGCGGCTACCTGGCACTGGCCGCCGCGTCCCTCACCCTGACCGTCGCGCAATAGGCGTGCGCGGACCGCCCCCGGTGGTGGATCCTGCCTCGGGGCAACTCCTCTGCCCCCGAGCCAGGTTGAACCGTTCATGCAGCGACGAACCCCACCGCAGGGAGCCGCCGTGACCGCCGTCCTGACCCTCCGAGCCCGCATCCGGCTCGTCCTCGCAGCCCTCCTCCTCGTGGTCCTCGCGCCGACCACCCCGGCACTCGCCGCCGCCTCACCCCCGACGGCCACCAAGGCCACCACGGCCGGGGAACCGACGCTCGCTCCCGGCGCCCCGGGACCGCACGGCGCCGAGGTCGTCGCCGTCACGCAGGTCGCGGACCGCCAGATCGACCTGTCGGTCCGCTCCACGGCGCTCGGCGGCCGGACCGTCAAGGTCCGCCTGCTCACCCCCGACGGCTGGAACCCGGCCGACCGACACCGGCACTGGCCCACCTTCTGGCTCCTGCACGGCTGCTGCGGCGACTACACGTCATGGACCGCCCGGACGGACGTCGCGGACATCGACAGCCTGCGCAAGGTGCTCGTCGTCATGCCCGAGGCCGGCTGGAACGGCTGGTACAGCGACTGGTGGAACCACGGCCGGGGCGGTGACCCCGCATGGGAGACCTTCCACACCGCGGAGCTGCGGCACCTCCTGGAACGCGACTGGGGTGCCGGCCGCAACCGCGTCGTGGCCGGCCTGTCGATGGGGGGCCAGGGCGCCCTGCTGTACACCGCCCGCCACCCCGGCATGTTCAAGGCGACCGCCGCCTACTCCGGCTCCGCGCACCCGCTCCTCAACGACGAGTCGGTCAACCGCATCATGGGATTCTTCGCGGGCCAGGGCAACGACCCCCTGCGTGTCTGGGGCGACCCGGTCGCCCAACGCCGCATCTGGCAGGACCACGACCCCTTCCACCTGGCCCAGCGCCTGAAGTCGGTCCCCGTGTACCTGTCCTGCGGCGACGGCACCGCCGGCCCCTTCGACCCACCGGGCTCGACGAGCGCCCTCGAGGCCGACTTCAACCGCCAGAACCACGCCCTCGCCGCGGAACTCGAGCGGGTGGGCGCCAAGCAGTTGACCACCAACTTCTACGGCCCGGGCACCCACGCCTGGCCCTACTGGGAACGCGAACTGCACGCGTCGCTCCCGATGCTGCTCGGCGCGCTCCGAGTCGCCGGCTGACCGCCGGGGGCGTCCGCGCTCACACGGCTACGCCCACTCAACCCGGCCCACCTGCCTTGCACCAACGGGGTGGTGTACGTCAGTGAGCTCCGCAGAGCTAGGGTCTGTGCGATGTTCCGATCCGTCACCGGTGCCTCACACGGCCAGGAGTGACGGGAGCGACGGGGTGGTGACGAGCGTGCTGGTGGGTCTGGGACTTGCCGCGGCCTGTGCCATCGGTGCGCTCATCGCTGCGGCGGGGGTCGTCGCCATGGCGTTCCCCGGCCGGCCCGAGCCCTGGGTGGCGCATCTGGCGTACCGTGCGGCGGGAGCGACCGCCGGGGCCGCGGCATCCCTGTACTCCCTGGGCTTCTTCGCCGTCCTGGCGTCGGAGCAGGAGTTCGGCGACGGCGCGGCCTCGATCCCGGCCCCGGCCTGCCGGGACGGCTTCGACACGGAGACGACGCAGGGTCTGTCCCACCACCGCTCCTCGTACCTGCCGCTCCGCTTCGACTGCGTCCGCGACGACGGCACCGTCTACTCCAGTGGCCCCGACTACGTGTGGATGAACTGGGCGACCGCATCCCTCGCCCTGGCCACCGTCCTCCTCCTCACCATCGGCGCGGTCTGCGTCGGCAGGCCGCGTACCCGGAAGAGCGCAGTGGTCGGATGACGCTGCTCCCGGTCTTCCTCGGGCTCGTGGTCGCCCTGGTCGCGCTGCGCGGGCTGCTGGCGCACCCGCTGCTGCCGTTGTGGGTGCGGACCGCGGTGTTCTGGGCGGTGCCGCCCGGTGCCGTCACATGGATGGTGATCATGACGGCGGACGACGCCTTCCTGTTCCCGGAGACCGCCCCGTGCCCCAGGGAGCCGATGAGCAAGGGCGTCCTCGGTGACGGAGAGGTCTCGGGCGTCTCCACCCCGTTTCCGCCACGCGCCTACTGTCTGTGGGAGGACGGCACCGTCTACGACCTCGCCCCCGGAGCCGAGTTCCTGTTCTGGGTCTTCTTCGCCCTGACGGTCGTACCCCTCGGGGCCGGACTGTGGCACGCCCTGCGCGATCCGGGGGCGCTCCTGCGCTGAACGGCCGTGAGCGGCAACCGCGTTGGCGTGCGCCTGCCACCTGCACTCCGGCCCCGTTCCTCGGTCAGCGGTGCCGTACGCCCTTGACCGCCCGGTTCCGCCACAGGCAGTACACGGCGACCGGGTCCTCCCAGTTCCGCCACGGAAGGGCGCCCACGCACCCGTCGACCAGCCGGAACTGCAGCAACGCCGCCTCGTGGCGGCCCTGCCGGGCCAGGAAGTAGGCGGGCAGGTGCCGTACGGCCGCCGTGTCCGGATGGTCCGACGGCGCGGCGGGAGGCGGGAGACGACACCGGACACGTCGGCCACGGCGTCGGCAGCGGGGAGCGGAACCCGTCGCCTGCGCGTCGAGCCGGTCCTCCATGGGGCGCTGGAGGTCGTCGACCTGAGGAAATGCCTAGAGCGGCCGGCAGGACCCGGCACCGCTTCCGGCGCGCGGATACCTGGAGCCGTTCCCGCTGCGGACCACCTGTGCGACGACTGACAGCCCCAGGTAATCTCGGACACATAGTCAACGCGGCCCGACGGGCTTCCGCTCCGCCCCGGTGGAGTCTCGAAGGACATGCCCCCACCCGCACGAGTCACTTCGTGCTGCCCGGGGGAAGTTCTTGCTGTTCCGCGAGTCCGCCACATCGATCGCCGCGAGGATTCTCGACAGCTCGCTGTACCTCCACCTCACTGAGCAATTCATCCACATGCACGGCTACCGGCCCGGTCCCGCGGAGGTCCGCTCCTGGGAACGGAGCATCCCCGCCTTGACGGCGGCCCTCAACGACGCGGGTCTCGGCGAGGTCGAGGTCATGCTCGAATACGCTCTCCCCCTCAACAGCAAGCGCGCCGACGCCATACTCGCCGGAGTGCATCCGACCACGGGCGAGCCGTCGTACGTCGTCGTGGAGCTGAAGCAGTGGAGCCAGGCACTGCCCAACGAGGACGACGCCACCCTGTGCCACGTGGACGCCTACTCCCACCCCGTCCTCAACCCCATTGAGCAGGTGCGCCGGTACTGCGAGTACCTGGTCAACTTCAACGGCGCCGTCGCGGAACACGGTCACCGAGTGCACGGGGTGGCGTTCCTGCACAACGCCACCGAGTTCGGGGTGACCGGACTGCGGGAGATCGAGCGGGACGGTCACGGCCTGCTCTTCACCGGGGAACGCCGCGGTGCTTTCATCGAGTACCTCCGAGCGAAGCTCAGCGACAAGCACTCGGGCGCGCGAGCAGCGGACGAACTGTGCGACGGGGTCAAGGTGCCCTCGAAGCAGCTGATGTCCGTGGCAGCCGAGGAGGTGCGTGAGCGCACGCAATTCGTCCTCCTCGACGAACAGCAGGTCGCGTACCGCATGGTGCTCAACGCCGTGCAGAAGGCGAAGAACGCGGACCGCAAGGAAGTCGTCATCGTCACGGGTGGCCCCGGGACGGGCAAGAGCGTCATTGCCCTCCAACTGCTGGGCGAGCTGTACCGGCGCGGCGTACCGGCACTGCATGCCACCGGCTCCCAGTCCTTCACCAAGACCATGCGGAAGATCGCCGGGGCCCGAAAGCGGGAAGTCCAGGACCTCTTCAAGTACTTCAACAGCTTCATGACGGCGGAGAAGAACAGCCTCGGCGCCCTGATCTGCGACGAGGCTCACCGCATCCGTGAAACATCGGCCAACCGCTTCACCAGTGCCGCGCATCGGACGGGCAGGGCGCAGATCGACGAACTCATCGACGTCGCCTACGTGCCTGTCTTCTTCCTCGACGAGCACCAGGTGGTACGCCCCGGCGAGATGGGCACCGTGGCCGACATCAAGGCAGCGGCGGCGAAGCGGGGCATCCCCTGCCACGTCGTCCCGCTGGACAGCCAGTTCCGCTGCGGCGGCAGCGACGCCTACCTGCGCTGGGTCGTCCGGCTCCTCGGCCTCGAACCAGGCGGCCCGGTCGTCTGGGAACCCGACGGCCGCATGCAGTTGCTGGTCGCCGACAGCCCGCAGGAGATGGAGGCGTTTCTCGAAGCCCGCCGCGCCCAGGGCTACGGCGCCCGTATGTCCGCCGGCTACTGCTGGCGCTGGTCGCCGGAACCCAAACCCGGCGAGCCGCTGCCGCCTGACGTCGTCATCGGCGACTGGGCCCGTCCCTGGAACCTGCGCGGAGACCGCTCCGTCTCTGGCGCGCCCCCGGCGGCCCTGTGGGCCACCGACCCGGCCGGTTTCGGTCAGGTCGGATGCGTCTACACCGCCCAGGGGTTCGAGTACGACTGGTCGGGCGTCATCATCGGCCCCGATCTGCTCTGGCGCGGCGACCGCTGGGTCACGGACCGTACGGCGTCGAAGGACCCGGTGTTCAAGAGGTCCACTCCGGATGCTGACGTGGACCGCCTGATCCGCAACACCTACAAGGTGCTGCTGACGCGCGGGATGGTCGGCACGGTCGTCTACTCGACCGACCCAGAGACGCGGGCGAAGCTGCGGGAGCTGGCGGGAGGAGCGGTCAGGGAGGCCTTTCCTGCCTGACGGGCACCTGGTCCTTATTTCTTCGTCAACCTGCTGAGCTCACACAGAATGCGGTGGTACTGCAGGTATGCCTCATCGATCCGGTGGTCGACGTGTCGGCGAAGACGCCCCAAGGCTCTGGGGAGACCGGGGGCCGGCGCTGCGGATCGGGGGCGCCCTGGTAGGTGAATGACCCCCGACCCCAACGTGTGAACCGAGAGGCCGTCGCCGGCCGGCCGGCGACGGGCCGAGCCGGCCTACTCCGGAGGCGTGGGAGTCTCGGGGGTGCGGTACATCGCCTGGACGTCCAGCTCCAGTTGCACGGTCGGTCCGACGACCGCGATGCCGCGGGCCAGCATCGAGCGCCAGTTGAGGGTGAAGTCCTCGCGGTGCAGCTCCGCCTTCGCCAGGGCCGCGCAGCGCAGCTCCTGTTCGTAACCGCCGTTCACGGTGCCGAGGTACGTCGTGTCCAGTCCCACGGAGCGGCTGGTGCCGTGCATGGTGAGCGTGCCGTTCAGCGTCCACCTGGAGCCGCCCCGGTAGACGAACCGAGTGCTGGTGAAGTCGATGTAGGGGTAGCGCTCGACGTCGAGGAAGTCGGCGGAACGCAGGTGGTTGTCACGGGTCCTGTTGCCCGTGGTGATGCTGGCGGCGTCGATGCGCACCGAGACCTGGGAGTCGGACATGTCCGGCGCGATGCGGATGCCACCGGTGAAGCGGGTGAAGCGTCCGTGGACGTGGGCCATGCCCACGTGCTTGGCGATGAAGCGGATCGCGGTGTGCGGCGGGTCGAACAGCCAGGTGCCGGGGGGCGGCAGTTCCAGTTGGCGTGCGGGCAGTAGTGCGACGCGCGCCGGGGGGAGGGCGGCACCGGCGGCTATGTCGACGTTGCTGCGGGCCGGGGTGAGGCCCTCCGCCGCGACCATCACGCTGTAGGAGCCGGGCGGGAGTGCCGCCATGAACAGGCCGTACGGATCGGTGGTGCCGCGGGCGGCGATCCGGTGGCTGTCCAGGGCGGTCACCGTGACCCGGCGCCGCCCAAGGGCTGTCCCATGGGATCGACGACCTCGCAGCCGTACGCGCCGGCACCGGCCGGCAGGGGCAGCGAGAGGTCCGGTGCGGCCTCGGGACCGTTGCGGGAACGTCGACGCCGGAGCAGTCCGAGGGCCATGCGGTTCACCTTTCTTCCTGCGTGTCACCGCGACGAGACTCGCACCGATGGATGTGTACGCGGTCACCGGGAACCGCCGGGGAGGAGTTGCAAGCGCGATGAAGTCAACTATTAAACGATCATAGAGCAGGTGGGGTGGAGTGGGTCGCCATCGGGGTCGGTGCGCGGCTTGGCTTGGCCGTGTGTCGGATTGGCGTCAACCGCCGTCATCCCAGCCGTACAAGGGGGTGTACTGCGTTCGTCGGCCGTGATGCTTTGCTCCGGTGCTGTGGTGAACGCCACCCGGAACCGTGAAGGATTCACACGCGACTCGCGGTCCCGTCACGCGGCCCACACATCGCGCGGGCCACACATCGCGTGGCCCACACATCGCGCGGGCCGCGCCGCCGCGCAGGTCGCGTCGCGGATGTGGTCGGCGCCCTGAGCGCTCACGGGCAGGCGGGCGCGGGCGCACCCCCGTGCGGCACCGGCCGGTCGAGGTCCGGGTCGCCGAACTCCGCCCGCAGGGCCTCGAACGCGGTCACCTTGTCCTCGCCGAAGCGGCGAACATGGGCGGCGTACTCGTCAGGGGTGAGGAATGCCGACGGACGGGACTTGGTGTGGAACTTGTCCGCGTACATCACCAGGCGCTCCTCCCGTGTCACCGCGAGGTAGTCGGCGGGAGGGAGCGGGAGGCCCTGGGTCGTGATGTCCTGCCGGGTGAGTCCGACTCCGGTGTGGTGGGAGCAGAAGCGACGCAGGGGCTCCGGGAAGCCCTCCTCGGCGAGGATCTCGTGGCCGAGCAGGCCGTGACGGATGTAGTTCTCGTGGTCCAGGCGGCCGTCGTCCCCGTAGAGGCGGTAGACGCCGATGTCGTGGAGGAGGCAGCCCGCGCGGACCAGTTCGGCGTCGACCTCGGAACGCGAGGTCGAGATGAGCTGCTCGGCGACGCTCCAGACGATCTCGCAGTGGGTGTGGACGAGCGCGAACGCCTCGGCGGTGGGTGCGTGCTTCTCGTGCAGCGCACGGATCTCTTCGGGTCCCGGAATCCTCACGCCAGGAGCGTAATAGCCTTCGGTCCGCTCACTCGATGGAGCACTCCTTCACGCTCAGCGGCTCGGTGCTTCCGGCCGGCCTGCTGCACAGGACCTCCGCCCGGGAGACGCCCTCGGTGGTTCTCCGGACCCGTTTGAGGACGATGCTGTGGCCGTGCCGTTCGTCGTACAGGGGGGCGTCGGTGAAGTCGATCGTCCCGGTGGCCATCCCGTCGAGCTTGACGTCCCGGAGGTTGACCCAGGTCGCGGCGCGGCTCTGGCGTACGTCGCCGAGGCTGGCCGCCCAGTACAGGGCGCGCGTGGCGTCGTGGGAGAGGGCCGTCTGCCCGCTCGCGAAGTCCGCGGCGTCGTACGTGGCCCGTCCGTCCTTCAGCCAGGGGAGGTAGTTGGCGGCGTCCTCGTAGAAGGCGGTCCTGGACGCGGCCTCCTCCAGCTCGGCCAGGGCCGCGTGGTACAGCGTGATCCGCGGGGCCACGCCGTCGCGGCCGCCCGTGCCGGAGAATCTGGCCTTGCTCAGGTCGTCACCCGTGAGGATGGAGATCTCCCTGTTCGCGCAGCCCGGTTCGGTGCTCAGCTGCGTCATCAGCGGGCCGATGTCCTCGACCCGACCGGCGAAGTAGATCACCGAGGGAACGTCCTCGCCCCGGCAGATGCTCTCTGCGTGCAGCCGCAGTTCGGGCTTGCCGTTCGCCACCCGGTAGCGCTGCGCGGGCAGCAGCCGGAAGCCCTCCCGCTTCAGCATCCGGCCGCCGTACAGCGCCTGTTCACTGGTGTACCGGTCCTGCGACTCCTTGGTGTCACGGGCCAGCACCAGGGCGTGCGGGGCCGTGTCCCCGTCGCGCAGCTGCCGGGCGACGAGACCGAGGGCCTCGGCCTGGTGCTCGTCGGGGGCCGCGAGGCTGAACCAGTTGGAGAACTCCTTCGGCAGATACGTCGCCGAGTTGGTGCCGGAGACGATCGGCAGCCCCACGGCGTGCAGCCGACGCGTCACGTCGGGGCTGCTCTGCAGGTCACGGCCGAAACCGACGACACCGACGACGGTCGGATCCCGGTCGGCGTACTCGGCGATGGCATCGGCCGTGACGCGCTGGTGTCCCATGTCCGCGCCGCCGTTGGCGAGCAGCACCCGCAGTTTCACCGTGTAGTTCTCGTTGACGACGCGCTGCGCGAGGTACACGCCGGTCAGCTCCTCGGCACCTTTGACCAGGGACGGGTCCACCGAGGAGGAACTCAGCGGTCCCGCGTACACCAGCGTGACGTAGGCGTCCGGGTGGTCGCGCAGCACCTCGGCGTTCTCGGCGCGCACCAGCCTCTCCAGCTCCCGCAGCCGCTCGCCCTCCCCGGTGGTTCCGCCCCTCAGATGGGCGCCGAACCGTACGTCCCCGGTGGCTATGCCGACGCACTCGGTGCCCCCACCGGGCGCGGGACGCAGCTCGGTGTCGCGGTCGGCGGTCAGCAGGCCCGCCGAGCAGTACGTCCGGTGCAGCTCGCGGGCGTGGACCACGCCCGCGGTGACCACCAGCGCGAGGACGAGGAGCAGGCTGTGCGCCGACCACACCACCCGGGCCAGGGGCGGCCGGTGACCGGCCCTGACGCACCGCCAGTCGGCCTGCCGCAGCTGCACCAGCTCGCCGGCGGGCAGGGGGATCCTGAGCACCCAGGGCAGGGCGTTCGTCCTGCTCGGCGACTGGTCGGCCCGCAGGTTCCCGGCCCATTCGTCGTACCACTGCCGCAGTCGCTGAGGCAGGCGCGACGGCGGGGACGAGGGCTGGGGCCGGTTGGCCGGAGGGGGCGCGTCCGGGTTCCGGTCGAGCAGTGCGGCGTCGTCCGCCGCCACGCCCGCCACGATCAGCAGCGGGTCGAGCTCGCTGCGCCGGCTGCGGACGTCGCTGACCGCCCTGATCAGCTCTATGCCGCCGTTCTCCCGGCCCGCCCGGCGCAGGAACAGCACCGGCGGGCGCGTCCGTTTGAAGCCCCGCAGATCCCAGCTGCCACGCCGGTGGTTGTCCCGCAGGTCCTCGAAGAGCGCCAGCACGTACAGCTGGAGGGGGAACGGGCCGCCCTCGCGCATGGCCTCCGCCACGTCGTAGGCGCGGGCCGCTATCGCCCGCCAGGAGCGGACGGGCCGCAGCAGCCGCACGCTCGTCGACTGACGCCGGGCGGCGGACTGGAGGAACGTCGTGGTCAGGAACCACCGGCTCTCCCTGCGCAGCCACAGAAAGAGCGGAGCGCGCCCGGGGACGTGGTTCAGGCCCGCGAGGACGATCATCAGTCCGATGCCCGCCAGCACGGCGATGTACCACTCGGGGCGGGTGAGCAGCGCGGTGAAGGCACCCAGGACGCCCATGGGGAGGAACTGCTGCACGTCGTTGAGCAGCATCTGCCGGTGCCGGCGCGAGGGTCTGCGGGGACGCCAGCGCTGCCGGGCGAGGATGCGCAGCAGATGGGTCTGGGCCCGCTCCCGCTGGGCGTTGCCGTCCGGGGTGCCGCCGGGGGCGGTCGGCCAGTGGGCGCGCATCTCCGGGTCGTCGGTGGCCTCCTGGAGTGCACGCACCAGGTTGAGGCGGGGGAAGGAGTAGGGCCGGTAGGAGGCGGACCGGTCGCCCCACTTCCTGGAGTCGCCGAGGTCGACCAGGAGCCGCGCGGCCCGGGTGGTCGGATCGAGATCCCCCGGCTGCGGCTCGGTCGGGGCCACGGCCAGGCGCGTGCCGTGACGCTGCTGTCCTTCGCTCAGCTCGTCGACGAGCTCGGTGACCCGGTCGTCGTCGGCCGAGTCCTCTGCGTGCAGCACGATCACCGGCATCGGGGGATCGCTGGTCCGGAAGTCCTGGATCAGGGACTCCAGTTGCCGCTGGACGTCGATCCCCGCCTCGGTCGACATGCCCGGGTGACCGCCCGGGCAGTCCTGAGGGAAGTTCTGGTCACGGCCGTGCATGGACACCCCCCGTGGTCGTAAGACACATGTGTCACAAGCGCTTTGTGAGGATAACTCTCAGGCCTGACAACCGTCCCGCGTGGAAACGGCGGTCCGTCGAGGCGGTGGTGGGGCCGTCGGAGAGGGGGGGTCACGCGATCGGGTGATGCTGTGCGATATGGGCACGTGCGCGGCGGGCGGTCCGTTCGATCCGGTGACGGGGACATTTCCCGTCCACCGACGATACGGACGACATCGACGACCGGAGCGGGTCATGAGTCTGCATTTCCACCGCAATCCCGACGGAACGACGACCGGGCGCAACGACGACACCGGATTCACGGTCACGAACGCCGACGCAGAGGAGGTGAAGAGGCTGTTGTACGAGGACGCCGGGTGGGAGTACACGCCGCCACCGCCTCCGGTTCCTCCGGGATTTCACCGGTTCTCCCTGGTGCACGAGGAGTTCGAGGCCACGGGCTTCGGTGACGAGCGCTATGCGGGATTGCGGGCGCGTCCGCCGCAGGGGTGCGCGCCTGTCGACTGGGGGTTCTTCGCCCTGGAGTGTGAGCGGCCGGGGAAGACACTGCTGGACGCGGTCGCCGGGACCGTCGCGGAGATCCGTCGCGAGCACGGGCTGGTGATGAACAGCCTGGGTGTCGAGAAGCCGCAGGAGTGGCTCGGCGGCGACAGGGACGGACCGGCGGCGAAGATCGTCGCGCATCTGGTGCTGATGGCCGCCCATCGGGCGCGCGCCCTCGGCTACGGGCGCAAGGACGTCGTCCGGCTCCTCGATGCGGCGGGAGCGGAGTAGGGGGCGAGTGCGGCCCAGCAGGGGCGAGAGGGGTGAAGGAGAGAGGACGGCTTTTTGAAAATGAATGTCATGTGGTTAGCTTCTCTCCGGTCGACGGCCGCGCCTCCGGCGCCTCCGCTCTCGTCACATCGCCCTGCCCGGACTGCCGGTTGCCCGGGACTCGCCTGGGCCTGCATGGACTGTTCGGCCTGCCGACCCCTTCGCCCCGTGACCCACCCAGGAGCCTTAATGCATATGATGCGCAAGTGCGTAGCTACAGCATCAGGACCGCCGGCCCCGCAGACCTCGACCGTGCGCGAGCCGTGATGCTCGACACCGTGTACCGCGACTTCGGCACCGGCTACGTGCCCCGATGGCACGGCGACATCATCGATCCGGCCGCCGCCTACCTGGCCCCGCCCCGGCACACCCTGCTCGTCGCGCTCGACCCCGACAACGAGGACGTCGTCGCCACCGCCGCGCTCGACTCCCGTGGGCCGGCTCACCCGCCGAACCCGCAGCACCTCGCCGAGCGGTACCCCTCCGGGGAGACCGCGCAGCTGCGGAGGGTGTATGTGCGGCCGGAGCATCGCCGGCGGGGGCTGGCGCGGCGCATGGTCGGGGAGTTGCTCGACTTCGCCGCCGCCGACGGGGGTTACCGGGCCGTGTATCTGCACACGGATCCGTCCGTGCCGGGGGCCGAGGCCTTCTGGCGGTCGTTGGGCAAGGTCGTGCACGACGAACGTGAGGACACGGGCGGCGGCAACGGCGTCGTCCACTTCGAGATTCCGATGGGGAGGTGAGTTCCATGCGCCTGTTTCGTTCGAGGCTTATCGCCGTCCTCGCCTTCACGCCGTTGCTTGCCGGGTGTTTCGCCTCCGGGGGCGGTGATACGGGCGAGGGTGCAGACGGCAAGAGCGGGGCCCGGCTTCGGGTCGCGCTCGCCTTCCCGCCCGCCGAGCGGCTCTCGCCCTACGGTGCCGACGCCACCCTCCTCAGCCGGCTCGGCGTCACCGAGGGGCTGACCGCGCTGGACGCCAACGGTGCGGCCGCGCCCGCCCTTGCGCAGTCCTGGCGGCAGAAGGACGACAAGACCTGGGAGTTCACCCTGCGGGACGCCCGGTTCCAGGACGGGACCGAGGTCACGGCGGCAGCCGTCGCCGGCGCGCTGACCCACGCCGTCGAGGCCGAGCCCGAGCCCGCCGCCCTGGCCGGTGTCGACCTGACCGCGAAGGCCGACAGCAGCAGCCGTACCGTCACCGTGCGCACCGCCGAGCCGGATCCCGTGCTGCCGCTACGGTTGTCCAGCCCCAGCCTCGCCGTGTTCTCCGAGAAGGCGTACGGCAAGGGCGGACGGGTGGATCCCGTCGGCACCGCGACCGGGCCGTTCGAACTCACCGAGGTCGACGGCGCCTCGTCCGCCAGACTGGACCGCTTCGACGACTACTGGGGCGGGCGCGCCCAGGCCTCCGGGATCGACGCACGGTTCGTCGCCGACGGATCCGCGCGGGCCAACGCCCTGCGCACCGGGGAGGCCGACATAGCCGAGGCCGTGCCGGTCGCGCAGGCGGCGACTCTCGACCAGGCGACGCGGCGCGACACGGCCACCACGCGCAGCACCAGCCTGCTGCTCAACTCCGCCTCCGGACCCTTCGAGGATCCCGGACTGCGGGCCGCCGCGCGGGCCGCCGTCGACACCTCCGCGCTCGCCGAGGGCGTGTACGAGGGGCATGCCGACCCTGGCGCCGGCGTCTACGGTCCGGCTGTGACCTGGGCCGACGGCAAGCGGGTCGAGCCCGTCGGGCGGGCCGGCGCCGAGGACCCGAAGGGGACCTCCCTATCCCTCGCCACCTACGACAACCGGCCCGAGCTGCCCGAGGTCGCCCAGGTGCTGAAACAGCAGCTGGAGAAGGCCGGGTTCAAGGTGAAGCTCACGGTGCGGGAGTACTCGAGACTCGAAAGCGATGCGCTGGAGGGGAAGTTCGACGCCGTCGTGCTGGCGCGCAACACCCTCCTCGACACCGGCGACCCCGTGGCCGTGCTCGCGAGTGACTACACCTGCGAGGGCGACTACAACATCGCCCAGCTGTGCAACAAGGACGTCGACCGGGCGGTCGCCGAGGCCGAGCGGACCGCCGACCCCGGCAAGCGGCAGGACGCGGCCATGGCAGCCGAGGCCGCCGTCCTCGGCACCGACGCCGTGGTGCCGCTGGTGCACCAGCGCGTCATCACCGGGGTGGGAACCTCGGTGCGGGGAGTGGTGCTCGACCCGTACGAGCGCACCCTGGTCGGCATGGGAACGCGGCGCTGAGCCATGCGACAGCACGTGGCCACACTCCTGTGGCGCACCGCGCTCGCGGCTGCCCTCGTGTGCGGCATCGGTCTGCTGCCCTGGCTCGCACGGACCGATCCGGCGCTGACCGTGCTCAAGGCGCGGTCGGCCGACCGGGATCCCACGCCCGAGGTGCTCGCCGACATCCGGGCTGAACTCGGGCTGGACGCCGGGCCGTTGCGTCTCCTGGCGCAGTGGCTGAGCGGGCTGTGGCGCGGGGACGCCGGGCGGTCGTGGATCTCCGGCGGCGAGGTCATGCCCGATGTGCTGCGAGCACTGGGAGCGTCGCTGCTGCTGATGGGCGTGGCGCTCGTCGTCGCCGCTCTCACCGCCGCGCTCGTCTGCGCCCGCACGCTCCGGCTCGGAGCGCGGCGGCGGCTCGACGGGCGGCGGGCCCCGGGCACCGGCTCCGCGATGCTCGCCGCACTGCCCGAGTTCCTCGTCGCGTCCGTGCTCGCCACGGTCGTCGGGGTGCAGCTGGGCTGGCTGCCCGCCCTCGGCTGGTACGGGCCGCAGTGGACGGTGCTGCCCGCACTCGCCCTCGGTCTGCCCGCCGGCGCCGTGCTGGGACGGCTGCTCGACGATCTGCTGCCCGGCGCCTTCGGCGAGCCGTGGGCGCTGAGCGCGGCGGCGCGGGGCATACCCGGCCGGCGCATCGCAGGTCAGGCGGTGCGCCGGTGTGTGCCCGCGCTGCTGCCCAACGTCGCGCTGTTCGTCGTCGGGCTCACCGGTGGTGCGGTCGCCGTTGAGCAGGTGTTCGACATCCCCGGTCTCGGACGCACCACCCTCCAGGCGGCGCTCGCGCAGGACCTGCCCGTCCTCCAGGCGGGCACCCTGGCTCTGGTCCTGCTCGCGGCCCTGGCCACCGCGGTCTGCCGGATCGCCGCCCACCTGCTCGTAGGACCGGCCCTGCGCGACGGCGCCCTGCAGACCCTGCACCGGCCGAGCCCGCCCGCTCGCCGGCTCCAGCCCCTGGGCTACGGCGCTGCCCTGATCGCTGTCGTCGCGCTCGGCCTGCCCCGCGATCCGCTCGCGCTGAACACCGGTGAGCGGCTGCAAGCACCGTCGCTCGCCCACCCCTTGGGGACCGACGCGCTCGGCCGGGACCTGCTCGCCCGGGTCGGGCACGGCGCCCTCGACACGCTGCTGCTCGCCCTCGCGATCAGCGTCGCCGCCCTGTGTGTCGGGGTGCTGCTGGGGCTCGTACCCCGGCTGTCGGCTCCGGTGGCCGACACGGTGAACGCCGTGCCGCCCGTGCTCGGCGCGCTGCTCGTCACCGCCGTCGCGGGCAGCGGGACCACCACGCCCGCGCTCGCCGTGACCGCCGTCGCCTGGGCGCCGCTCGCCGCGCACACCTCCGCGCTGCTGCACCAGGAGCGCGCCACCCTGCACCTCACGGCCACCAAGGGGCTGGGCGCGAGCCGCTGGTATCTGCTGCGCCGGGAACTGCTGCCCGCCGTGCTGCCGCCCGTCACCCGGCACGCGCTGCTGCGGCTGCCCGGCGTCGCCCTCGCCCTCGCCGCCCTCGGCTTCCTCGGGCTCGGTGCGCAGCCGCCGTCGCCGGAATGGGGTCTGCTGCTCGCCGAGAACCAGCCCTACGCCGAACGCGCCCCCTGGGCCGTGCTCGCCCCGGCGGCCGTCCTCGCCCTGCTCGGTGCGCTGGCGGTGACCTCGACGGGCGGGGTGCGGTGGAGCAAGCGGCGGCGGCCCTCGCGACAGCCCACGCCGGCCACGAAGGCGGCAGGGGAACAGGCCGCGCCCGCCAAGGAATTGGTGGGCGCACGGTGACCTCGTTGTCCGTCCCGCCCCGCGAAGCCCCGGATCGGCCGCGGCTCTCCCCGCTGCTGCGGCTGCTGATCCTCACCCAACTCGCTTTCAACATCGGCTTCTTCGCCGTGCTGCCCTTCCTGTCCGCGCACCTGGGGCAGGGCATGGGGATGGCGGGGTGGCTGGTCGGGCTGGTGCTGGGGCTCAGGACGTTCAGCCAGCAGGGGCTGTTCGTGGTGGGCGGGGCGCTGGCCGACCGGTACGGTATCCGGCCCGTGGTGCTCGCCGGGTGCGTGCTGCGGATCGGCGGGTTCGTGTGGCTCGGGTACGCGGAGCGGACGTGGACCGTGGTCGGCTCGGTGCTGCTGATCGGGTTCGCCGCCGCCCTGTTCTCACCGGCCGTCGAGTCCGAGGTGGCCCGGCAGGCGGTCGTGTGGGAGGAGGCGGGCGGAGGGTCGCGCACGCGCGTGCTGGCGTTGTTCACCGTGGCGGGGCAGGCGGGGGCGTTCGTCGGGCCGCTGCTGGGGGCACTGCTGCTGGCGGTCGACTTCCGTACGGCCTGCCTCGCCGGCGCCGGGGTGTTCGTCCTGGTGCTCGCCGGTCACGCGTGGTTGCTGCCGCAGCGCATCCCCGGGCGTATGCGGACACCGGTACGGGGCGGGGTGCGGCTGGTGCTGCGGAACCGGGCGTTCCTTGCCCTGTGCTGCGCCTACGGTGCCTATCTGCTCGCCTACAACCAGCTCTATCTCGCCCTCCCCGAGGAGGTGGAGCGGGCCACCGGTTCGCAGACCGCGCTGGCCTGGCTGTTCGCGGTGTCCTCGCTGCTGGTGGTGACCGCGCAGCTGCCGGTCACGCGGTGGGCGGGGGAGCGGTTGGCGATGCGGCGGTCCATGGTGGCCGGGCTGCTGCTGGTCGCGGCAGGGTTCGCGGTTGTGGCGCTGGCGCGTCCGGCCGGGTGGACGGGGGGCGTCGGGCTGGTCCCGGCGGGCGGGTTCGTCGTGCTGCTCACGTTCGGCCAGATGCTCGTCGCGCCGGTCGCCCGAGCCTGGGTGCCCGATCTCGCCGACGAGGGCCGACTCGGGCTCTACACCGGGGCGTTGTCCTCGGTCTCCGGCCTGATCGTGCTGCTCGGCAGCTCGGCGACCGGCACACTCCTGGACGCGGGCCTGCCGTCGGCGGTGCCGTGGCTGGCGCTGGCCGCGATACCGGCGATCGCCGTGTTCCTGCTGCCCAGGCGGGTCGACCCGCCCTGACCGTCCCTCATCCCGCGATGACCAGAGCGCACCCGCGAGCCGCGATGACCAGAGCGCACCCGCGAGCCGCGATGACCAGAGCGCACCCGCGAGCCGCGATGACCAACCCGCGCACCCCCGAGCGGCGATGACCCGCGCACCCCCGAGCGGCGATGACCCGTGCACCCCCGAGCGGCGAAGACGGAGGCAGTCACCCGGCGACCAACTCCCGAACCTCCCGCCCGGCGGCCGGAGCCGTCTGCGTCCGCGACGTCCGCCACAGCCACAGCACATCGCGGCCGAAGGACCACACCAGCAGGCCAAGGGCCAGGGCCACCACGCCGACGTTGACCGCGTGCGGCAGCAGTGCCGCGCCGGCCAGGAGCAACAGCACGCCCTGGAGCGCGGCCACCGTCTTGCGGGCCGTGCTCGGCGGCAGCGGAGCCGTCAGCCAGGGCCAGACGCGGGCCGCGGCGACGAAGACGTACCGCATCGCGCCGATCAGCAGCACCCACGGGCCCATCGCCATCGACACGTACACGCTGAGCACCAGGATCAGGAACGCGTCCACCTCCATGTCGAAGCGGGCGCCCAGCGGTGTCGACGTACCGGTCCTGCGGGCCACCTTGCCGTCCACGCCGTCGAGGATCAGCGCGACGGCGGTCAGGCCGACGAACAGGGAGACGGGCGGTGAGTCCTGGAAGGAGTCGGCGACCAGCGCCGTCACGCCGCCGACGAGGCACGCCCGGCCGAGGGTGACCCGGTTCGCCGCCCCGAAGGAGGGCAACCGGGAGCGGTGCAGGGCCCTCGAGAGCACCGCCCAGGTGGCGATCGCGAACGCGAGGCCGGACAGCCAGCCCGCCGGGCCCATGCCGATCGCCGTACCGATCAGGGCCAGCAGCAGGATCTGCAGACCCGCGCCCACGGCGGTCTCCTGCTGTACGAGCCTCGCGTCGTAACTGTTGTTCAGGGCCACCGAACATCCTCCGGCCGTGTGACAGAGTCGATCAACGCCGCTACCTTGTGCGCGGCCTGTGCACCACTCGGTACGCGCGCAGCTTCCCGATCGTTCAGGAGGACTTCGATGATCCGCACCGCACGTGCGTTCTGGCTCAACGAGCCCGGACGCGGCGAGATCCGGGATGTCACCCTGCCGGACCCGGGCGAGGGCGAGGTGCTGGTGCGGTCGCTGTACTCGGGGGTCAGCCGCGGCACGGAGACGCTCGTCTTCCGGGGCGGAGTGCCCGAGAGCCAGCACGCGGCGATGCGCGCACCGTTCCAGGAGGGCGACTTCCCGGCGCCGGTGAAGTACGGCTATCTCAATGTGGGGGTGGTGGAGGAGGGGCCCGAGGCGCTCGTCGGGCGGACCGTGTTCTGCCTCTACCCGCATCAGACGCGCTACGTCGTGCCCGCGAGCGCCGTGACGCCCGTGCCGGACTCCGTGCCCGCCGGGCGGGCCGTGCTCGCCGGCACCGTGGAGACCGCCGTCAACGCCCTGTGGGACGCCGCGCCGTTGATCGGTGACCGGATCGCGGTCGTCGGCGGCGGCATGGTCGGGTGCTCGGTGGCCGCGCTGCTGGCCCGGTTCCCCGGCGTGCGCGTGCAGCTCGTCGACGCCGACCCGGCGCGGGCGAAGACCGCGGAGGCGCTCGGCGTCGGCTTCGCGCTGCCCGAGGACGCCGCCGGCGACTGCGATCTGGTCGTGCACGCCAGCGCCACCGAGCAGGGGCTGAGCCGGGCCCTGGAACTGCTCGCCGCCGAGGGCACGGTGATCGAGCTGAGCTGGTACGGGGACCGGAGGGTGAGCCTGCCGCTGGGCGAGGCCTTCCACTCACGGCGGCTCGCCATCCGCAGCAGCCAGGTCGGCACCGTCTCCCCGGCCCGCCCGAACCGCAGCTACGCCGACCGGCTCGCCCTCGCGCTCGACCTGCTCGCCGACCCCGCCCTCGACGCCCTCGTCACCGGCGAATCCCCCTTCGAGGAACTGCCCGACGTCATGCCCCGCCTCGCCTCCGGCGAGATCCCGGCACTGTGCCACCGGGTGAGGTACGCCGCCCCATGACAGCCGGAGGACACCACCCAACGGCCCGGCGGACGACACAAGCGCGCCTGACCTGAGAAAAGACGTGACCGACGCTGAACACGGGCAGGCTGTCAGCCGTACTACACGTCATCCCCGGCGGCGATCGGCCGGGGGCAGACGCGCCGCACCTGGAGGGTCGCCCGTTGTTCAGCATCACCGTCCGCGATCACATCATGATCGCCCACAGCTTCCGCGGCGAGGTCTTCGGACCGGCCCAGCGCCTGCACGGGGCCACGTTCCTCGTGGACGCCACGTTCCGGCGCGAACAGCTGGACGAGGACAACATCGTCGTCGACATCGGACTCGCCACACAGGAACTGGGGGCGGTCGTCGGCGAGCTGAACTACCGCAACCTGGACAACGAGCCCGACTTCGCGGGCATCAACACCTCCACGGAATACCTGGCCAAGGTCATCGCCGACCGGCTCGCCGAACGCATCCACAAGGGTGCGCTGGGCGAGGGCGCCAAGGGCATCGCGGGCCTCACCGTCACCCTGCACGAATCGCACATCGCCTGGGCGAGTTACGAGCGTGCCCTGTGACCGACACGACCATCGACCGGGCCGGGACCGCCCGCCTGAGTTACGTTCCCCTGCAGGCGGACTTTCCGAGGAACGACGGGATCATCCCCATGTCCCTGCGCTTGGTGCACTTCGTGCTGCCGGGCGGCGTCGACGACCCGGCCGCGCCGAGCGGCGGCAACGCCTATGACCGGCGGATCTGCCTGGACCTGCCCGGGTTCGGCTGGGCCGTGCACCGGCACGCGGTACCCGGTGACTGGCCCCGGCCCGGTGCGGCGGCGCGCGGCGAACTCGCCCGCACCCTGCGCGATCTGCCGGACGGCAGTGTCGTCCTGCTCGACGGGCTCGTCGCCTGCGGGGTTCCGGAGATCATCGTCCCCGAGACGGAACGGCTGCGGATGGCCGTCCTCGTCCACCTCCCCCTCGGCGACGAGACCGGACTCGACCCTGCCGTCGCCGCCGATCTCGACGCCCGCGAACGAGCGGTGCTGCGGGCGGTGCCGGCCGTCGTCGCCACCAGCGACTGGGCGGTGCGCCGCCTCGTCGCCCACCACGGTCTCGTCCCCGACCGCGTCCATGTCGCCGCGCCCGGCGCCGACATCGCGCCGCTCGCACCCGGCACCGACGGCGTCTCCCGGCTGCTGTGCGTGGCCGCCGTGACCCCGCGCAAGGGCCAGCACCGGCTGGTGGAGGCACTGGCCGCGGTGGCGGACCTGCCGTGGAGCTGCGCCCTGGTCGGCTCGCTCACCCAGGACCCCGAGTACGTCGCCCACCTGCGCTCCCTCATCCGCGAACACGGCCTCCAGGACCGGCTGGAGCTGACGGGACCGCAGTCCGGCGCCGCACTCGACGCCAGCTACGCCGCAGCCGACCTGATGGTCCTCACCTCGTACGCCGAGACCTACGGCATGGCCGTCACCGAGGCGCTCGCCCGGGGCATCCCGGTGCTCGCCACGGACGTCGGCGGACTGCCCGAGGCGGTCGGCCGCGCACCCGACGGCGGTGTGCCCGGCATCCTCGTTCCGCCGGAGAACCCCGCCGCCATCGCCGTCGAGCTGCGCGGCTGGTTCGGCGAACCGGAGGTCCGCCGCCGGCTGAAGGCCGCCGCACGCAGCAGGCGCGCCGCGCTCGGCGGCTGGGCCGGCACCGCACAGAGCCTGGCAGCGGTCCTGCGCCGGCTCCCGACCGACCCGACCGACCCCCGGAGGGCCGCATGACCGAGCCGGCGACCACCCAGCACACCGCGACGATCCCGGCCCAGCCCGGTCCCCGGGATGCCGCGGACGCCGCCGGGTCCGGGAAGGAGGAGGGCACCGTGCCGAGCCGGGAAGGGGACACCGGGGGAGCCGGGACACCGACGTCCGGCTCGGGAGCCCGGGGACGTGAAGGACGGGAGCGTCAAGGCGCCGCGGGGTCCGTCATTCCCGGCGCCGGCCCCGCCGCCGCGGGGTCCGTCATCCCCGGCGCCGGCCCTGCCGCCCCCCGCCCCGGCGAACGCGCCACCCTGCGTCTGCGCGAGACCGGACCCGAGGAACCGCCCCGGTACGCCCCCGAGTGGCTGCAACTGCGCGAGCCCGCCGACGCCGAAGCCCGTGCGCACGAGCTGCTCGACCCGCTGCGCATCCGGCTCGCCAACCAGCCCCGGCGCTCCGAGGGCCTGATCGTCCACGACATCGGCTGCGGTACCGGGTCGATGGGCCGCTGGCTCGCCCCGCACCTCGACGGCGCCCAGCACTGGATCCTGCACGACCGTGATCCCTACCTGCTGCACTTCGCCGCCGTCGCCTCCCCGCGCTCGTCCGCCGACGGCAGCCGGGTCACGGTCGAGACCCGGCGCGGTGACGTGGCCCGGCTCACCCCGGACGCGCTGGCCGGAGCCTCCCTGGTGACGGCCTCCGCGCTGCTCGACGTCCTCACCTGCGAGGACGTCGACGCCCTCGCCGCGGCCTGCGCCGGGGCCGGCTGCCCGGCACTGCTGACGCTGTCGGTCGCCGGACGCGTCGAACTGACCGCGCCGCACGCGATGGACCAGGAGATCACCGAGGCGTTCAACGCCCACCAGCGCCGGGGCGGGCTGCTCGGCCCGGACGCGGCGACGGTGGCCGCGGAAGCCTTCGCCGCCCACGGCGCGACCGTACGGCTCCATCCGAGCCCCTGGCGACTCGGCCCCGAGCAGGCGGCGCTGACCGAGCAGTGGCTACGGGGCTGGGTCGGCGCGGCGGTGGAGGAACGCCCGGAGCTGAAGGAACGCGCCGAGGCGTATCTGACGGAGCGCCTGGAGGCATGCTGGGCCGGTGAGTTGCGGGTCGTCGTCCACCACACCGACCTGCTCGCCCTGTGCCGGCCGTCGGGCGGAGCGGCATGAGCGTGCATACGAGCCGGGTCACGGGGGACACGGGCGCGCAGGTGTCTGTGCCGGTGGCTGCGCGGGTGGTTCGGGTTCAGACGGCTGAGGTGGAGGTGCCGGCCCGGGAGTTCGGTGCCCGGGACGAGTCGAAGGTTCCGGCGACAAGTGCGGAAGTGTCCGTTCCGCAGGCCGAGCCCAGTGGGCCGGCACCGGGGCCGGGGCCGGACGCCTCGCGGCCGGGTGCCGTGCCGGGCGCGGGGCGCGTGCGCGGTCTGCTCGCTCGGTGCAACACCCGTACCGTGCGCGCCCGCTTCGGCACACTCGCCGGGCTCGCCATCCTCGCCGTGCTGCTGTGGCGGCTGGGCACCGGCGCCTTCCTGGACGGGCTGGCCCGGATCGACGGGCCGACGGTGCTGGCCGCGCTCGGCATCGGGCTGGTGACCACCGTGTTCAGTGCCTGGCGCTGGGCGTTGGTGGCCCGGGGCCTCGGGATCCGGCTGCCGCTCGGGGCGGCCGTCGCCGACTACTACCGCGCGCTGTTCCTCAACGCGGCGCTCCCCGGCGGAGTCCTCGGCGACGTCCATCGCGCGGTGCGGCACGGGCAGCGCAGCGGTGACCTGGGGCGCGGGGTGCGGGCGGTGGTCCTGGAGCGGACCGCCGGGCAACTCGCCCTGTTCGCCGCCGGGGCGGTCGTGCTGCTCACCCTGCCGTCCCCGGTGCGGGACGAGGCCCGGCACGCCGCGCCGCTCGCCGGTCTCGCGGCGCTCGGGGCCTGCGCGGTCGGCCTCGCGCTGCGCATGAACCGGCCGCCGTCACGCCGGGGCAGGGCGCTGCGCGGCGCGCTCACCGAGGCCCGCGAAGCTCTCGTCTCCCGACGCAACGGGCCGGGCGTGCTCGTCTCCTCCGTCGTCGTGCTGGCGGGGTACGTCGCGATGTTCGTCCTCGCCGCCCGCGTCGCCGGGACGGGCGCCCCGGTGACCGAGTTGCTGCCGCTCGCCGTGCTGGCCCTGCTCGCGATGGGGCTGCCGCTCAACGTGGGCGGCTGGGGCCCCCGGGAGGGCGTCACCGCCTGGGCGTTCGCCGCCGCCGGCCTCGGCGCGGGCCGGGGTCTCGCCGTCGCCGTGGTCTACGGGGTCCTCTGCCTGGTGGCGAGCCTGCCCGGCGTGGCCGTCCTCATGGCCCGCTGGTACGGCGGCCTGCGCGCAGGGAAGGGCACGGCGACCCCCCTCGACTCGCGAGCCACGGCCCCCCTCTGGAGCACCGGACCCGATGCGGCGCCGCATGAGCCGCCGGCTCCCGACGCGGAGCCTTCGAGGAATCCGGTCGCAGCCGCGCCCACCTCCACCTCCGGTCCCGGCCCGGGGCAGGCGGCGAACCCGGGCGACTCTCCCGTGCCTGCCGCTCACGATGCGGCGCGTGAACGGGCTGCGGTTCCCGGTGCGGAGTACGCGGCGAAGCCCAGCGCCGCGCCGCCTGATGGGCGCTCAGTACCCTGCGCCGGGGGCGCCGCACACACCCTCGCCTCATCCGGCACGGCACTCGGCGGACCCGCGGACCCGGTCGGTCGGCGCGCGGCGCACCCGCGCGGCACACTCCGCGCCGCGCCCGACCGGCCCCCGCCCGGCCCGCAGGCTCCCGGCGCACGGCACGCGGCTCACCCGGCCGGCTCGCCGCGTCCCGTGCCGGCCGTCGGCTACGCCCGCGCCTCACCCTCGGGCTCCTCGCCCGCAGGGCCCCCGGCTCCCCCCGCCGCAGCCGCGTCCGCACCGGACTCCGCCCCACCGGCGTCAACTCCACCCGCCAGCAAAGAGAAATACGCGCCGAAGGAATCCGCCAGACTCGCCAGAAGTGCCTTACCCTTTTCCGCCGAGCCCAGTGAAGGGCGGCCGATGACACCGGAATCGGTATAGGCGGACATACCGAGAGTAAGGAGCCGGCGTCGGTCGTCCGCGATGAAATCGGAGGTCTCATAACCGGGTCGGAGCAATTCGGGATGCGTGTGCAGAAGGACGGAGGTCTCGATTTCCCCCGCGTGCATGTCGGTGAGCAGCGAGCTGGCCACGCCCGCCCGCACCCGCGCCTCCTCCCAGTCCTCCGGGGCCGGGAAGAGCGCCATCCGCTCGCCGCGCGCGGAGGATTCCTGAACGACGTTGCCGAGTACGTAGTTCCCGCCGTGCCCGTTGACCAGCACCAGGGCGTCCACGCCGGACCGGCGCAGCGAGTCGGCGATGTCCCGTATCACCGCGTGAAGGGTCACGGAGGAGATGGAGACGGTCCCGGGCCAGGCCGCGTGCTCGTGCGAGCAGGAGATGGTCACCGGAGGCAGGAGGTGCACCGGATACGCGTCCGCGATCTCCCGCGCGATCGCACAGGCCACCAGCGTGTCGGTGGCCAGCGGCAGATACGGACCGTGCTGCTCGAAACTCCCGACCGGAAGGACGGCCACCTGCCGTGAGACGCCGGCGCCCCTCGTCCGTACATCATCCGTAGTGTCCGCCGGCAACAGACCGTGCACCGGGCCGTGTGCCGCCGACCGCTTTTGTGAACCACTCATGTCCTCACGGCCTTTCGTCTCTGCTTAGGAACTCGAGAATCATGACAGAAAAAATAGGCGTCCTCGCCAAGAAGTCTCCGCAGCGGACCGGTGTGGAACGCGTCGTGAATGCGCCGCTGCCCACCGTGTACGGAAAATTCCAGGCGATCGGTTACCTGGACCACGACCGCGGAGACGAGCAAGTCGCGCTGGTCCACGGCGACATCGGCACGGACAATGTGCTGACCCGGCTGCACTCGGAGTGCCTCACCGGTGACGCGTTCGGCTCCCAGCACTGCGAGTGCGGCGACCAGCTGGCCTCGGCGCTGCGTGCGGTCGTCGCCGAAGGCGCGGGCGTGGTCGTCTACTTGAGAGGGCACGAGGGCCGCGGCATCGGTCTGCTCGCCAAGCTGCGGGCCATGGCGCTGCAGGCGGAGGGGCTGGACACGGTGGAGGCGAACCTGGCCCTCGGGCTGCCGGTGGACGCCCGTGACTACGCAGTCGCCGCGGGCATCCTGCAGGACCTGGGCGTGCGGTCGGTGCGGCTGATGTCCAACAACCCGCGCAAGCGGGACGCGTTGGTGCGGCACGGCATCCAGGTCGCCGAGCAGGTGCCGCTGCTGATCCCGCCGTGCGAGAACAACATCACCTACCTGCGCACCAAGCGGGAACGCCTCGACCACCACCTGCCCCATCTGGACGCGGTGGCGCACCTGTCCTGACGCCTGCGAGGGGCGGGACTCAGCCGGTCACCGCCTCGTGCACCAGCCGTCTGAGATCCCGGAAGACGGTGTGGGAGGACGTGGGCCGCACCTGCGTGTAGAACTGCACGGTCAGGTCGCGGCCCGGGTCGATCCAGAAGGTGGTCGTGGCCACGCCGCTCCACCCGTACGTGCCGAGTCCCGACGGTGCCTGGGTCCGGGACGGGTCGACGACGACGGAGACGCCGAGGCCGAAGCCGACGCCCTCGTTGCCGGGTTCGTCGTGGGCGGGGCGGCTGCCGAAGGCGCGCAGGTCGGCGCCGCCGGGAAGGTGGTTGCGGGTCATCAGGCCGACGGTCTCGGGGGCGAGCAGCCGTACGCCGTCGAGTTCGCCGCGCCGGCGCAGCAGCTCCATGAAGCGGTGCCAGTCGTGCGCGGAGGCCACCATGCCGCCGCTGCCGGACAGGAAGCGCGGACGTCCGCGCAGCGGCAGTCCGGCGACGGGCTCGATGCCGCCGTCCTCCGTCTCCCCGTACATCTCGGCGAGGCGCGGCGCCTGCTCGTCGGTGACCTCGAAGCCCGCGTCCGTCATCCCGAGCGGCCGGAAGACCCGCTCGGCGAGGTAGGTGTCGAGCGGCTGCCCGGACACCACCTCGACGACGCGCCCCAGGACGTTCGAGGCGACCGAGTAGTTCCACTGCGTCCCGGGATCGAACTGCAGTGGCAGGCTCGCGTACACGTCGATCGTCTCGGCGAGAGAGGCGCCCGCCGGCACCGACGACTCCAGGCCGGCCGCACGGTAGAGGGCGTCGACGGGGTGGGTGTGATAGAAGCCGAACGTCAGGCCCGCCGTGTGCGTCATGAGATGCCGGATCAGGAGGGGACCGGCGGCCGGGCGGGTGCGGACCTCGTCGCCGGTCCCGCTCTCGTAGACCCGTGGCTCGGCGAAGGCGGGCAGATACCTCTCGACCGGATCGTCCAGGTCCAGCCGGCCCTCCTCCATGAGCATCAGCGCGCCCACGGACGTCACCGGCTTGGTCATGGAGTAGATCCGCCACAGCGTGTCGCTCTCCACGGGCCGCCCGGCCGCGATGTCCCTCAGCCCGTACGTCGTGAGGTGAGCGATCCGCCCGCCCCGCGCGACGGCCACCAGGAACCCGGGCATGCGCCCCTCGTCCACCTCGCGCTCGGCATACCGGTCCAGCCGCTCCAGCGCGCCGGGGTCCAGCCCCACCTCGCCCGGCTCGGTCTCTTGCCGCAGCACTCCCATCGCTCTCCTCCGATCACGTGCACCGAGGTGAGTCCGGACTACCCCGCTGACGGCCGGGGGGAACGCGCACCCGCCCCCGGAGAGCTCCGGGGGCGGGTACGGAGGGCTCAGGTCCCGCTGTTCACGCCGTCACCTTCTCCGGCTGGGGGCTCCCCGGGCGCTCCCGGCGCTCGCCCAGGCGCTCCGTCGCGACGGTGTGCGTCTCGCGGGCCGTGATCGCGGCGACGACCGGCGGCAGGCACAGGGCCGCCGTGAACAGGGCCACCGCGCTCCAGTCGTCGCCGTCAGGGCCGGCGATCCGCGCGGCGAAGGTGACCGCGAAACCGGCGACGGCGAAGCCGATCTGGGTGCCGATCGCGACGCCCGACAGCCGGACCCGGGTCGGGAACATCTCGCCGTAGAAGGACGGCCACACCCCGTTCGCGGCGCTGTAGACGACACCGAAGGCGACGATGCCGAGAAGCAGGGTGAGGGCGTAGTTGCCGGTGGAGATCGCCCACAGGTACAGGAACATCGTCCCCGCGCTGCCGGCCGCGCCGACGAGGAAGACCGGGCGGCGGCCGATCCGGTCGGACAGGGCGGCCCACAGCGGGATCGCGGCCAGCGCGACCAGGTTCGCCAGCGCACCCACCCACAGCATCGACGAGCGGGACATGCCGACCGAGTCGCTGGTCGCGTACGCCAGCGCCCACACCGTGAAGATCGTGCTGACCGAGGCGATCAGGGCGCCCGCGACCACCCGCAGGACGTCCGCCCAGTGCTCGCGCATCAGCACCACCAGCGGCAGCTTCACCACGCCCTCGGTGGCCGTCTGCTGCTCGAACGCCGGCGTCTCGTCCAGCTTCCGGCGGATGACGTACCCGACGACGGCGACCGCGACGCTCAGCCAGAACGGCACCCGCCAGCCCCAGGAGAGCAGATGCTCCTCCGGCAGCGCGGCCACCGGGAGGAACACCAGCGTGGCCAGCAGCTGCCCGCCCTGGGTGCCGCTGAGGGTGAAACTGGTGAAGAAGCCGCGCCGGTGCGGTGGCGCGTGCTCCAGCGTCATCGAGTTGGCGCTGGCCTGCTCACCGGCCGCCGAGATGCCCTGCAGCACGCGGCACAGCACCAGCAGTACCGGGGCGAGCGTGCCGACCTGGTCGCGGGTGGGCAGACAGCCGATCAGGAACGTCGACAGGCCCATCAGCATCAGGGTGAAGACCATGATCTTCTTACGGCCGAGCCGGTCGCCGATGTGCCCGAGGAACAGCGCGCCGAGCGGCCGGGCCGCGTACGCCACCCCGAACGTGGCCAGCGACAGCAGGGTCGCCGTCGCCGGGTCGGACTCGTCGAAGAAGACCTCGGGGAAGATCAGCGCGGCGGCGCTGCCGTAGATGAAGAAGTCGTAGTACTCGAGCGCGCTGCCGATCCAGGCGGCGGTCGCGGCCTTCCTCGGCTGTCCGGGCGGGGAGGCGTCGCGGGGCGGGGCGGGGACGGACACGGCGGGCTCCTTCGGGGGGACTCCACGGTAGGCGGAGGACGAGCGGAGGGGAGAGACGTGCAACTCGAGCCGGAGCGTTGATCAACGAGCCGGAGCGCTAATTAACCCACTGGATAGTTAGTAGCGGCTGGGTAGGGATGCTGCGCTCGACCGTTCGTCGTGTCAAGGGGGTGCGTCGCCCCGGTTTCGACGAAGGGCCGGGCGTCGGTCAGTCCGCCGTGCGCTCCGCCGTCAGGTACGCGATCACCATGTCGCCCAGCATCGCCCGGTAGTGCTCGCGCTGCGCGGGGTCCACGAGGTCCCGGCCGAACAGGGCGCCGAAGGTGTGCCGGTTGGACACGCGGAAGAAACAGAACGAGCTGATCATCGCGTGCAGATCCACGGCGTCGACGTCCGCCGTGAACAGGCCCGACTCCCGCCCGGCGGCCAGGATCCGGCCGATCACGTCCAGTGCGGGCGAGCCCATCCGGCCGAGTTTCCCGGAGGCGGCGATGTGCTGGGCGCCGTGGATGTTCTCGATGCTCACCAGCCGGATGAAGTCCGGGTGGCGCTCGTGATGGTCGAACGTCAGCTCCGCGAGCCGGCGGATGGCCGCCACCGGGTCGAGGTGGTCCACGTCCAGCTGCTGCTCGGCTTCGCGGATCACGCCGTACGCCCGCTCCAGGACGGCCGTGAACAGCTGCTCCTTGCCGCCGAAGTAGTAGTAGATCATCCGCTTCGTGGTGCGGGTGCGGGCGGCGATCTCGTCGACGCGGGCCCCGTCGTAGCCGGCCCGGGCGAACTCCTGCGTGGCCACGTCGAGGATCTCGGCCCTGGTGCGGGCGGCGTCACGGATGCGCTCGCCGGGCCGCGCGGGTTCTTCGACGCTGGTCATGGAGTTCCTTCGGGCGAGGGGCCGGTGCCGGTGATTGTAGAAGCAGCGCGTCCCCGGACCGGCGGGGCTTCCGGTACCGGCCGACGGCTGATATAGCTAACGTACTAGTTCGTACATTAGTTGCCCGTTCTGGAGGTCCGCGGTGCTCAAGGACTCGTATCTCGTAGGGCTGATCGGCTCCGGCATCGGCCCGTCGCTCAGCCCCGCCCTGCACCAGCGGGAGGCCGACCGCCAGGGCCTGCGCCTGCTGTACCGGCTCCTCGACCTCGACACCCTCGGCCTGCCGCCCGAGTCGGTGGGCGAGCTGCTGCGCGCCGCCCGGCTGCTCGGCTTCGACGGGCTCAACATCACCCACCCGTGCAAGCGGCTCGTCCTGGAGCATCTCGACGCCCTCGACCCGCAGGCCGAGGCGCTCGGCGCGGTCAACACCGTCGTCCTCGAGGACGGGGGCCGCCGGGCCGTCGGGCACAACACCGACGTCACCGGCTTCGCTGCCTCCTTCGCCCGCGGACTGCCCGACGCGCCCCTGGAGCGAGTGGTGCAGCTCGGTGCGGGCGGTGCCGGTGCGGCCGTCGCCCACGCCACGCTCACCCTCGGCGCCGAACGCGTCACCGTCGTCGACGCCCTGCCCGAGCGGGCGGCCGACCTCGCCGCCTCGTTGAACCGCGCCTTCGGAGCGGGGCGCGCCGCCGCCGCGGACCCGGACCGGCTGCCACGGCTCCTCGCCGACGCCGAGGGCAGCGGCGGCCTGGTGCACGCCACTCCCACCGGCATGGCCGCCCACCCCGGGATGCCCCTGCCCGTGGAGCTGCTGCGTCCCGGGCTGTGGGTCGCCGAGGTCGTCTACCGGCCGCTGGAGACCGAGCTGCTGCGCGCCGCCCGCGCGGCCGGCTGCGCCGTCCTGGACGGCGGCGGCATGGCCGCCTTCCAGGCCGTGGACGCGTTCCGCCTGTTCACCGGGCGGGAACCCGACAGCGCCCGGATGCTCGCCGACCTCACCGCACTCACCGGCCCCGTCGGCGCCGTCAAGTAGCCGACCGGGCACCGAACTCCAAGGCAGGTACCGACGTGCGCACGTCCATCGCCACCGTCTCCCTCAGCGGCACCCTCACCGAGAAGCTCACGGCCGCCGCCCGGGCCGGCTTCGACGGGGTGGAGATCTTCGAGAACGATCTCCTCGCCAGCCCCCTCGGCCCGGCCGAGATCCGCGCCCGCTGCGCCGACCTCGGCCTCACCGTCGACCTCTACCAGCCGCTGAGGGACATGGAGGCGGTGCCCGGTGAGCTGTTCGCCGCCAACCTGCGGCGCGCCCGCCACAAGTTCGAGCTCATGCGCGCCCTCGGCGCCGACACCGTCCTGGTCTGCTCCAGCGTCGATCCGGCGGCCGTCGACGACGACACCCTCGCCGCCGCACAGCTCGCCGAACTCGCCGACCTGGCACAGGACTTCGGTATCCGGGTCGCCTACGAGGCGCTGGCCTGGGGCCGCCACGTGAACACGTACGACCACGCCTGGCGGATCGTCGAGGCCGCGGACCACCCGGCGCTCGGCACCTGCCTGGACAGCTTCCACATCCTCTCCCGCGGCTCTGAACCCGAGGACCTCGAAGGAATCGAGGACATCCCCGGCGAGAAGATCTTCTTCCTGCAGCTCGCCGACGCCCCGCTGCCCGCGATGGACGTGTTGCAGTGGAGCCGCCACCACCGCTGCTTCCCCGGCCAGGGCGGCTTCGACGTCGCCGGGCTGGTCCGGCACGTGCTGCGCGCCGGCTACACGGGGCCGCTGTCCCTGGAGGTGTTCAACGACGTCTTCCGGCAGGCCGAGGCCGGCCCGACCGCGGTGGACGCCCGCCGCTCACTGCTGGCCCTCCAGGAGGAGGCGGGGCTCGCCGCACCGCCCCCGCCCGTCGTCCCCACCGGTGTCGCCTTCGCCGAACTGGTCACCCCGGACGCCGAACCCCTCGCGGGACTGCTGGGCGCGCTGGGCTTCACCCGCGCCGCCCGCCACCGCGGCAAGCCCGTCGACCTGTGGGAGCAGGGCGAGGCCCGGATCCTCGTCAACACCGGTGCGGCCGCAGGCCGTGACGGCGCCCGGCTCGCCGCCGTCGGCCTCACGTCACCCGACCCGGCCGGAGCCGCCCGCCGCGCCGAGGCCCTGCTCGCGCCCGTCCTGCCGCGCCGCCGCGCCCCCGGGGACGTCCCGCTGGACGCGGTCGCCGCCCCCGACGGCACGGAACTGTTCTTCTGCGGACCGCCGCCCGCCGACTGGCGCGCCGACTTCGACGACACCGAGCACCCTCCCGCCAGCCCCTTGGTGTGCGGCATCGACCATCTGGCACTCACCCAGCCCTGGCACCACTTCGACGAGGCGGCCCTCTTCCACCGCACTGTGCTCGGACTGCGCGCCGAGGACAGCGTCGATGTCGCCGACCCCTACGGCCTGCGCCGCAGCCGCGCCGTCAGCAACACCGACGGCACCGTCCGGATCGCCCTCAGCGTGGCCGCCGCCCCCACCGACGGCACCGTGCACGCCCAGCACATCGCCCTCGCCACCGACGACGTGGTCACCGCGGCCCGCCGCTTCCGCGACGCGGGCGGCCGGCTCCTGCCCGTCCCGGCGAACTATTACGACGACCTGGCCGCCCGGCACGAACTCCCCGACGGCGAGCTGGAGACCTACCGGGAGCTGGGCATCCTCTACGACCGGGACGCCCACGGCGTCCTGCTCCACTGCTACACCCTCACCGTCGGCCGCGTCTTCTTCGAACTCCTCCAGCGCGACGGCGGCCACCGCGGTTACGGCGCCCGCAACGCGCCGGTGCGCCTGGCGGCGCAGCACGCGGTGCAGATGAGTGCGGGGGGTTGAGCGCCGCAGCGGTGTGAGGCCGGGGTCAGGGCCGGGTGTTCCACTCCGCGATCACCGGTCGGCCGTGTTCCAGTGACAGGCGGCACAGCGTGCCCGTCTCCAGACGGAACAGCCTGCCCTCCCGCGGCGGCAGGCCCAGGCGGCGGGCGGTGAGGACGCGCAGCAGATGGCCGTGGGCCACGAGCAGCACGTCGCCCTCTTCCAGGGCGCCCGTCACCCGCGACAGCACCCGGTCGGCCCGCTCGCCCACCTGCTGCGGGGACTCACCGGGCAGCTCCGGACCGGGCGGCACCCCGTCGGTCCACAGGTCCCAGCCCGGCCGGGTGCGCTGGATCTCGGCGGTGGTGACGCCCTCGTACGCGCCGTAGTCCCACTCGCGCAGGTCCGGGTCGGTCACGGCGTCGGGCAGGCCGGCCAGTTCGGCGGTGCGGCGGGCGCGCAGCAGCGGGCTGGTCAGCACGAGCGCGAGACGCCGGCCCGCCAGCAGCGGGGTGAGGGACGTGGCCTGGTCCTCCCCGGCGGCCGTGAGCGGCAGATCGGTCCGGCCGGTGTGCCGGCCCGATCTGCTCCACTCCGTCTCCCCGTGACGGGCCAGCAACAGGTCCCCCACGGCCCGTTACGCCTTCTTCGCCGCTTCGACGGCGTGCCCGCCGAACTGATTGCGCAGCGCCGCGACCATCTTCATCTGCGGCGAGTCGTCCTGGCGGGAGGCGAACCGGGCGAAGAGGGACGCGGTGATCGCCGGCAGCGGCACGGCGTTGCCGATCGCGGCCTCCACCGTCCAGCGGCCTTCACCGGAGTCCTCGGCGTAGCCGCGCAGCTTCTCCAGGTGCTCGTCCTCGTCGAGCGCGTTCACCGCGAGGTCCAGCAGCCAGGACCGGATGACGGTGCCGTCCTGCCAGGAGCGGAACACCTCGCGGACGTTGTCCACCGAGTCCACCTTCTCCAGCAGCTCCCAGCCCTCGGCGTAGGCCTGCATCATGGCGTACTCGATGCCGTTGTGGACCATCTTCGCGAAGTGCCCGGCACCGACCTTCCCGGCGTGGACGTAGCCGTACGGTCCCTCCGGCTTGAGGGCGTCGAAGATCGGCTTGAGCCGGTCCACGTGCTCCTTGTCGCCGCCGACCATGAGGGCGTAGCCGTGCTCCAGCCCCCAGACGCCGCCGGAGACACCGGCGTCGACGAAGCCGATGCCCCGCGCCGCCAGCTCCTTGGCGTGCTTCTCGTCGTCCGTCCACCGGGAGTTGCCGCCGTCGACCACGATGTCGTCGTGCTTGAGGAGACTCGCCAGCCGGTCCACCACCTGCTGGGTGGGGCCGCCGGCGGGGACCATCACCCAGACGGCGCGCGGCCTGTCGAGCCGGTCCACGAGGTCGGCCAGGCTGGGCACATCGGAGAGTTCGGGATTGGTGTCGTATCCGACGACGGTGTGGCCGGCGTTGCGGAGGCGCTCGCGCATGTTGCCGCCCATCTTGCCGAGACCAACAAGACCGATCTGCATGTCAGTTCACTTCCTGATTTCGCGGTAGGCGGCCACCAGCGCGGCCGTGGACGGATCGAGGCCGGGTACGTCGGTGCCTTCGGTGAGGGCGGGTTCGATGCGCTTGGCGAGGACCTTGCCGAGTTCGACGCCCCACTGGTCGAAGGAGTCGATGTCCCACACCGCGCCCTGCACGAACACCTTGTGCTCGTACAGCGCGACCAGCTGGCCCAGCACCGACGGGGTCAGCTCCCGGGCCAGGATGGTGGTGGTGGGGTGGTTGCCGCGGAAGGTCTTGTGGGGCACGAGCTCCTCGGGTACGCCCTCCGCCCGCACCTCATCCGGCGTCTTGCCGAACGCCAGCGCCTGGGTCTGGGCGAAGAAGTTCGCCATCAGCAGGTCGTGCTGCGCCGTGAGCTCACCGCTCAGCTCGGCGACCGGCTCGGCGAAGCCGATGAAGTCGGCCGGGATCAGCTTGGTGCCCTGGTGGATCAACTGGTAGTAGGCGTGCTGCCCGTTGGTGCCCGGGGTCCCCCACACCACCGGCCCGGTCTGCCAGCCGACCGGGCGGCCCTGCCGGTCCACCGACTTGCCGTTGGACTCCATGTCCAGCTGCTGCAGATAGGCGGTGAACTTCGACAGATAGTGCGAGTACGGCAGCACCGCATGCGACTGCGCGTCGAGGAAGTTGTTGTACCAGACGCCCAGCAGGCCCAGCAGCAGCGGCGCGTTGGCCTCCGCCGGCGCGGTGCGGAAGTGCTCGTCGACCAGATGGAACCCGTCGAGCATCTGACGGAACCGCTCCGGCCCGATCGCGATCATCAGGGACAGGCCGATCGCCGAGTCGTAGGAGTACCGGCCCCCCACCCAGTCCCAGAACTCGAACATGTTCGCCGTGTCGATCCCGAACTCGGCGACCTTCTCCGCGTTCGTCGACAAGGCGACAAAGTGCCTGGCCACCGCCTTCTCATCGCCGAGGGCGCCCAGCAGCCAGCCGCGTGCCGAGGTGGCGTTGGTGACCGTCTCGATCGTGGTGAACGTCTT